>CAZZHG010000101.1:0-17389 GCA_964653655.1 uncultured Pseudobdellovibrionaceae bacterium | reverse complement strand
GACCCTGTGGTACGAAACCTCCGACGGCGTGGTTCACAAGGCCGCGGGTCGCGACAATAGCGTGGGTTGCTGATTACTCTTCGCCGCCGCGGCCGCCGAAAAAATCATCGTGGACGAAATACTTTCAATCTAACGCCGCCGAGGAGAAATCAAGGTGAGTGGCGGGAGATCAGTTCGGCGAGGGACCGGTGGCCTTCTTCCGTGAAGTGGCCGTCGAGAGAGAAATAGACCTTCTTGCCCTTTCGGGCATCCTCGCGGAGCGCGTCCGTCGCATCCAGCCACCGAATCTTCGCCTTCGTTAGAGACGCCTCGAGCTCGCGGTAGGTTCGCAAGTGGGAGTCGGCGAGAATTTCCTCCGGGTGCTCCACCAGGGGTGCGTACACCATTTCCTTCGAAGGAATCAGTACTACCAAGAAAGGAATCCCCGCGGAGTCGGCTAGTTTCTTCGCGGCCTCGATGAACCGCGCGTTGAGATCCGTCGCGCGCTGGACGGCGGGCGTGTCGTAACCAATCTGGGGCGTCCAGTAATCCGTTTTCATGAAATAGAAGTAGTTGTTGCCCACGCGCGTCCCGACGCCTCCCGCCGGAGCCTCAGCCTTTCGCAGCACGCGGTAGAGAAGGACGTCCTTGGCGAGTTGAACGGTATGAAACGGAAAGGCCGCGGCCTTCGCCGTGAACCCCAGCCGGTCTGCCAAACTGAGATGCTCGACGAAGAGGCCGTCGTCGCCCTCCAGCGATTTCGCCGAATTCTCCGCCGATAGCTCCCGCACCGAGATCCCGTCCGGGTAAACGAAGTCGTTCGCGAAAACCGAGTAGACCACCGCCTTCGGCCGGTAGCGAAAGCCAACTTCCAGCATCCGGTTGTACTGCGGAGGAGTCGTGCCCTGGACTCCGAGATTGAGAACGCTCCGTCCGGTGAGGGACGAGTACACCGCGGGAAAGGAGTCCTTTTCCAGAACGCGGTCCCCGAAGGGAAAAGAATCGCCCACGAAAAGCACGTCCGCTTGCTTGGGCTCCGGCAACAGGATCAAGTTGCTCTGCCTGAGCTTTCCGAAGCGGCGCAAGGCTGAGTTGCGGGCGATGACCGCTTCCTCCAAGCTGCTGCGCAAAGGTTCGGCCACGAGCTTGGGCAGAATCCGGCTGCCGATTTCCAGGAATACCAGCAAAAACGCCGCTTGGATCAGCAGGGTCTTTTTTCGGGAAAGAGATTGTCCGGCAGAAAACATGGCCCCGATTTACTCCTCGCCGCCGCGGCCGCCGAAGAAGTCGTTGCCTTTGTTGTCGACGATGATGAAGGCGGGGAAATCTTTTACTTCGATTTTCCAGACGGCTTCCATGCCGAGCTCTTTATACTCCTGCACTTCCACTTTCGTGATGCAGTCGCGGCCGAGCACCGCAGCCGGGCCGCCGATGGAGCCAAGGTAGAAGCCGCCGTGCTGTTTGCAGGAGTCGGTGACCTCCTTCGTGCGGTTTCCCTTGCCGAGCATAACGAGGGAGCCGCCTTCTTTCTGAAAAAGAGGAACGTACGGGTCCATGCGCTGGGAAGTCGTGGGACCGAAGCTCCCGGAAGCGTGGCCCGAGGGCGTCTTCGCCGGGCCCGCGTAATAAACCGGAAACTGCCGGAAATAATCCGGCAGGCCTTTGCCCGCCTGAAGCCGCTCGAGCAGTTTCGCGTGGGCGATGTCGCGGGCGACGATGAGCGGCCCATTCAGCATCACGCGGGTTGCGACCGGAAGCTTGTCGAGCGTTTTCAGAATTTCCGCCATGGGGCGGTTGAGATCGAGAGAGATGGCTTTGCCATCGGAATCTTCGCCCGCCGGCAGATGCCGAGCCGGATCCGTTTCGAGCTGTTCGAGGAAAACGCCGTCCTTCGTGATCTTGCCTTTGATCTGACGGTCCGCCGAGCAGGACACGCCGATGCCGATAGGGCAGCTCGCCCCGTGACGGGGGAGGCGGATAACGCGCACGTCGTGGACGAAATACTTACCGCCGAACTGGGCGCCGATTTTCGTTTCCCGGGCCCATTTGTCGACGAGAGTTTCCATCTCGGTATCCCGAAAGCCGCGGCCCTGCGGATTGCCCGTCGTCACGAGCCCGTCGTAATAACCGCAGCTCGCGAGCTTCACGGTTTTCAAGACCATTTCCGCCGAGGTGCCGCCGATGACCAGCGCCAAGTGGTAAGGCGGGCAGGCCGCCGTGCCGAGAGATAGAATCGCGTCCTTCACGAACTCTTCCATGGACTTCGGGTTCAGGACGGACTTCGTCTTTTGGTAGAGATAACTTTTGTTCGCGCTGCCGCCGCCCTTGGCGATGAAGAGAAACTCGTACTTCATCCCGGGCTCGGCGTAGATTTCGATCTGCGCCGGAAGGTTGCTGCCCGTGTTCTTTTCTTCGTAAGTCGTGAGTGGGGCCAGCTGCGAGTACCGCAGGTTTCTCTTCTGATAAGTGTCGAAGATGCCGCGGCTGAGCGCTTCGGCGTCTTTCCCGCCGGTGAGAACCCGCTCGCCCTTCTTGCCCATGACGAGCGCCGTGCCAGTGTCCTGGCACGAGGGAAACACCCGGTCCGCGGCGATGATGGAATTTTTTAGAAGCTCGCGGGCGACGAAGCGGTCGTTGTCGCTCGCTTCGGGATCTTTCAAAATCTTGCCGAGCTTTTCGAGGTGGCTTGCCCTAAGAAGGTGCGAAACGTCGTCGAAAGCTTCCGCGCAAAGGGCGCTGATGGTCTCCGGCGCGACGGAAAGAAACTCCTCGCCGCCCAAGTTCTTCACTTCCACGCCCTTCAGGGGAAGCTTGCGGTACTGGGTTTTGTCCTCGGTAGTTTCGAAGATGGGCTGATACTGAAAGCTCATGACTAGTGAATGAGAGTGCCAACGCGCTCGTAGCGCGGAACGTAGTCGCGGCTGGAGAACCAGATGAACATCGCCTTGCCCTTGAGGTTTTCGAAGGGCACGAATCCCCACGCGCGGCTATCGTGGCTGTTGTCGCGGTTATCGCCGATGGCGAACAAGTGGCCTGGCGGGACGACAATCTCTTCCATATCGCGCGCCTGGGGAATGTAGTTGTCGAGAATCACATAGTGGTTCACTCCCGTCAGATCCTCGAGGTAGAGCGTCTTCTCCGCATGGCGGGGAATGTCGTCCATGATCTGGTTGTCTTTCGCCGGAGCCTTCACCATCTCCTTGCCGTTGACCCACAGCGCGCCCGAGCGGAACTCGATGTGATCGCCGGGAAGGCCGATGGCCCGCTTCACGTAGGTGATGTCGGGATCCCGCGGAGCCTTGAACAAAATGACGTCGCCCCTCTGCACGTCGCTGATTTTCAAAAGCGTCATAGACGTGAAGGGAAAGCGGACTTCGTAAGCACACTTGAGAGCGTAAAGGCGGTCGCCGGTTTTCAGCGTCGGTTCCATGGAGCCCGTCGGCACGACGTACGGCTCGACGACCGTCCAGCGCAGGGCGAGCAGACCGACCACCAGATAGATGACCGGAAGAATCTCTTTGAGGCGTTTCTGTATGTCTTTGTCCATGGATGTTTATCCCGCCGAGATTTCCTTGAGGATCCCGACGGCCTTGGGGATGTCGCCCGACTTGATGTCGAGATGCGTGACCGCTCTGAACCGATCCGGTCCGACGTGGGAGAAGCGGAGTCCCTTTTCCTGACAGGCCAAATCGAAATTTTCCGGCGTGAGGCGGGGGCCTTTCCACCGGAAGAAAACCATGTTCGTCGACGGCTCCGGATTTTCCACTTCGAAGCCCTTGAGATCGGAAATCGCGCGCGCGAGCTGCGTGGCGTTCTTGTGATCTTCCTCGAGCCGATTGATGTTGTGCTCGAGGGCGTAGAGGCCGGCCGCCGCGAGGATTCCGCTCTGGCGGAGAGCTCCGCCGTACAACTGCTTCAAGCGCCGGACCGAATCGTAATGTTGCTTGTCGAAAACCAGCAGCGCGCCGATCGGGCAGCCAAGGCCCTTCGAGAGACAAATCGTGACGGTATCGAAAGGGGCCGCGAGCTCCTTCGGCTTGATTCCCGATTTCACGACGGCGTTGAAGAAGCGCGCACCGTCGAGGTGGAGCTTCAGGCCGAGCTCTTTCGCGGTGTCGGTGACGTCGGCGAGCTGGGTGCGGGTCCAGGCGATGCCGCCTCCCATGTTGGCCGTGTTTTCCACGCTTACCACTTTAGAGACGGTGCAGTGGGGCCCCCGTGACCAGATGTAGTGATCCCGCACGTCCTGACCGGTGAATAGACCGGTCTTGGTCCGGATGGGACGAGTCAAAAGCTGGGAATGGATGGCCGGGCCGCCGGCTTCCGCGTCGAAGAGATGGCAATTTTCCGCGGCGATTAGCTCATCGCCAGGCTGGCTGTGGGTTTTCAGCGCCGACTGGTTCGCCATCGTGGCCGTAGGGAAGAAAAGCGCGGACGTCTTTCCGAGCATTTCAGCGGCTTTATCCTGGAGGGCGTTGGTCGTCGGGTCTTCTCCGAGCTGCTCGTCGGCCACTTCCGCCCGCGCCATCGCCTGGCGCATGGCCTCCGAAGGGCGAGTCACCGTGTCACTGAAGAAGTCGAGGCCACGAAACATAAGAGGGCCACCATACCCGCCGGACGCGGTGTTTTCAATGTGGGAGTCGCGGTGCTCCGTACGGGGGTGAAGTCCTTGAAATCACTTGGAACGGGGGGTGATAATACCCCCTAGGAGACCACCCCGATGGCAGCCCAATTTCGGACCGAGAAAGATTCCATGGGCGAGATGAAAATCCCCACCCATTGCCTCTATGGGGCATCCACCCAAAGAGCGGTAGAGAACTTTCCGATCAGCGGCTGGCGGTTTTCCCGGGAGTTCATCCGGGTGCTGGCCCAGCTGAAGTCGGCGTGCGCTCAGGAGAACAAAAAACTGGGCCTTCTGGACAACAGACTCGCCGCCGCCATTCTCACGGCGTGCGACGCGATCGCCGAAGGCAAATACGACGAGCACTTCGTGGTCGACGTCTTTCAAACCGGCTCGGGAACCAGCACGAACATGAACTTCAACGAGGTGGCGGCGAACCTCGCGAACCTCTCTCTCGGCGGGCTGGTTGGCGGCAAGAAGCCGGTGCACCCGAACGATCACGTCAACCTCGGGCAAAGCTCGAATGACGTGATCCCGACGGCCATTCATCTTGCGGCGGCGCTCGCCGTGAAAGACGCGCTACTTCCCGCTTTGAAAGATCTCCACAGTACCTTCAATAAGAAGGCAAAGGACTTCGCGAAGATTACGAAGGTTGGGCGCACTCACTTGATGGACGCGACCCCGATTCGTCTGGGGCAGGAGTTTTCCGGTTACGCCACTCAGATGAAGAAGGCCGTCGAAAGAGTGGAACGGGCGGTGGAAGGGCTTCACGAGCTCGCCATCGGCGGAACCGCCGTCGGCACCGGCATCAACACTCATCGGGAGTTCGGCGCGCGGGTCGCTCGCCAGATGTCGCAGCGGCTCGGCATTCCCTTTCGCGAGGCGGACAACCACTTCGAGGCGCAGTCCTCGAAAGACGCCTGCGTGGAATTTTCCGGCGTCTTGAAAACCACGGCGGCGGCGCTCTTCAAGATCGCAAACGACATTCGCTTGATGGCGTCAGGCCCGCGCGCCGGGCTCGCTGAAATTCAGCTTCCGGAGACTCAGCCGGGAAGCTCCATCATGCCGGGGAAAGTGAACCCCGTGTCGTGCGAGGCGCTGCTTCAGGTTTGCTGCCAGGTTATCGGAAACGACGCCGCAATCACGTGGGGAGGGGCGAACGGAAATTTCGAGCTGAACACGATGATGCCCCTCATCGGCCACAATCTTCTGTGTTCCATTCATCTGATGGCAAACGCGGTCCGGGTATTCGACGAGAAATGCGCGAGCGGGATCGAGGCGAACGAGAAGCACCTGAAGAATATGCTCGATCGCAGCCTGATGATGGTAACCGCGCTCGTTCCACTCGTCGGCTACGACAAGGCGGCGGAGATCGCCAAGAAGGCTCACGCTCAGAATAAGACCATCCGTCAGGTGGCCTCCGAAATGAAGGATCTTCCGATGGCGAAAATCGAGGCCCTACTAGATGCCGACAAGATGACGAAATCCGGTGCATCTTCCGGCGGCGGGAGCGGCGGGTGAAAATCGGAGAGTTCGAAGTCCGCTCCTTCGACACGGGCCGGTTCCGGCTCGACGGCGGCGCCATGTTCGGCGTCGTGCCTAAAGTGCTTTGGGAAAAATCCAATCCCGCGGATCCGAAGAATCGGATTGAGATGGCGCTTCGCGGGCTCGTGATCCGGGGAATGAACCGGGTGATCCTCGTCGATCCGGGGATCGGCGAGAAATGGGACGCAAAGCAGGCGGAGATGTTCGCGATCGATCACTCCCGCTTCTCTTTGGACACCGCCTTGAAAGCTCACAAGTTGCGCCGCGAGGACGTTACCGACGTCGTGGTCAGTCACCTGCATTTCGATCACGTGGGGGGCTGCACCCGGCTCGTTTCCGGAAAGACGGAGCTGAACTTTCCGAACGCGACCTATTACGTGCACGGGCGTAACGCCGAACACGCCCATGCGCCGACGCCCAAGGACAAGGCGAGCTTTCTCGACCAGAACATCAAACCTCTCCTGGATAGCGGGAAACTAAAAACCGTAGGCGACGATCACGAGTTCGCTCCGGGGATTAAGGCTTGGATTACGGACGGGCATACGCCCGGACAATTACTCGTGAAGATTACCGGGCCGGAAGGCACGATTTTGTTCTGCGGCGACACGATTCCGACCGCGAGCCACATTCCCGAAGCGTGGGTGATGGCCTACGATCTTCATCCGATGGCGACGATGGCGGAAAAAAGAAAGATTTTGGAAAAGGCCGCCGCCGGGGACTGGATTCTTGCCTGGGTCCACGATCCTTTCCGGTCCGCAAGCCGCGTGAAACGCGACGGCGGCCGGATAGTACGCGGCGAGGACGTTTCCCTCTAAATCAACGGCAGCAGAGAGCTCCCGCCGTCAGATTGTCGTTGCACCCTCCGAAGAACTGATCCGCCGTCGTGTCGAGGCCGCAGCCGACCCAGTTGCAGCGGTTGCCGAGAGGATCCGTTTCGGCGGCGCACACCCGCATGGGGGAGCTCGTCGGGCTGCAGGAGCTTCCGTTCGCGCGAAGCGTGGCTTCGCAGCTTTTGGAAGAGTTACCCGCGTACTTCAAAGGATCGTCCGTCCAATAGTTGAAGGTGGGAGCGATGGCCTGGGAGCGGGCCACCCATTCGCCAGCCTTACAAGGCCGCCAGCCGACCCCGCATAGCGTGTTCCGGTTCGCGTAAGAGACCGTTCCCGAGCAGCCGATGATCGACTTTCCGAAAGTTTGTTCCGTCGTGCCGTCCGCGCAACCTTCCTGGGGTTGAGGCGCCGGCTCGGGTACGGGAGGGTCCTTGGGGAAAAGCTCCTGGTGAGGCTCCACCGATCCGTCGGGAATGTACTTGCACTGAAGCGAGGCGAGCTCGCCGCCCGCTGAGGCGAGAGTCTCGTCGTCATCGAGGGTGACGAGAAGGCCTTCGGTCTCGCGGAGAAGGATCGCCTTGCGGCGGCCGAGAAAGCGGAAACCGTGAGCGGAACTCCAATCGGGGGAAAGGTTTCTCTCCATGAGTTCCGCCTGGAGGCTCTTCGTCAGATCGATGGATTTCAGGGAGTAGGGATTGCGCACCACCCGGCCGTCGGGGAACTCGTAAGCCCGGTAGACGGAGGTCTTGCCGGAGTCCACCCAGAGGCGGGGCACTTTCATCTTAAGCGCGGTTCCCTCCATGGAGACGGGTTGAGCCAGCTCGCACTCGAGCATCCGTCGGCCGGGACCCGGCTGCAGTTCAGACGGAACGTCGGCTACCTTGTCCGTGCAGGAAAGAAGAGCGGTAAGAAAGCAACCCAGCGTGAGCGAGCGAAGCAGATGTCCCATAAACCCCCAGCTGTCCGGGAGAATCCGCAAGGGAGGGGAGTTTAGTCAAGATCAGGATTACTTACTCATTTCCGGGCGAGGGCGGCTTCGAGCCGTTCCCGGGCGGGGAACATCATCGCCGTCACGATGAAACAGAGCCCGTAATTCAAGAAGCTCCGGGACGGATCGTTCGTCGCGATGCCAATCCACAATCCCATGAAGCCGATGCACTCGGCCGCCACGTAGAGAATGACGTGCCGGAGGACGAATTGGCTTAGCACGTCCTTCTCTTCCTTGCCCCGAAGGGACGTGGGCGAGAGGAGCAGGCGCCACGCGATTACGATCCCGACGGCCAGGATGCCCGCCGCCACCTGAAAAATTTCCGGAGGAAAGGGAAGCGCCGACGTCTCGGGTGACTTCAGGTTGTAGAGGGCAAAGAGCTGGTAGGCGGGGGAAAGCAAAAAGATCGCCCAGATGACCCGCAAGACCTTCAGCTTTTGCTCCTTCACTTGGCCTCCTTCGGGGCCTTCTTGTTTTTCGACATCGTTTCCAGGTAGGCGACGATGCTGTCGGCGAGAATCAACCGGTTCTTCAGGCCGTGATTGAGCGCCGGCATCGCCGTCTTGAGGCGCATCTTCGTCGGATCGAGAATCCATTGCAGCAGCCACTTGCGCTTGAAATATTCGGTGACGCTCACCGGATAGTTAAGCTCGATCCCCTTCAGTCCGCCGTCGCCGTTGACGCTGTGGCAGTTGGCGCAGTTGTCCCGAAACGCCGTGAAGCCGGCGACCACTTTCGCTCGGGAGCCGGCGGGGGGCGACATCTGGGGAAAACGGTCGGCGAATTTCACGAGGTCCACTTTCTCCACCTGGTACGGCCAGCCGTGGGCGCCCTTTATTTCCTTTTCCGGATCCTTGGCGTTGTCCCATACGAGGTAGTACGGGCCGGCTTTGATTTTCTCGTCGCCCTGCAAAGTGTTGGTGAGCTCGAAATCCGAGGAGCCCACACGCTCGTAAGCGAGCAGTGCGGGCTGGCGCAGAAATCTTTCGATGGGAAGGGACGGTTGGTAGCCGTCGCTACAGGTGAAAAGAATTTCCTCCTGCTTTTTCCAAGACTCACCGTACACAGCGGTGAGTAGCTGCTGCATGTCGTAGCCTTTGTACTTCACCGTTTTCTTTTCGTGGGGTTCCCAAACCTCCAGCTCGCGGGAGGGAGCTTTCTTTTCGAGCTCTGCGCGCTCGAGTGTGCCAACGGGTTTGCCTTTGTCCTGGAAACTCAAGGGGGAGGCCATGGCCAGGAGAGAAGCGGCTAAGACGATCCAAGGTGCAAGCATGTTAGAATTCTAGCCGCGTCCCGGACTCCTCACAAACGATGAACTTCCGCCTTCTCATTTCTTTTCTTCTGCTGCCGGCCTTTGCCTTTGCCGCTCCTCGTTCCTGTCCGAATAGTTATGCCGACATGGCTCGTCCTCACGTCGAGGAGCCGATAAGCGCCTACGACTGGGCCACGCTGATCCCGGACATCCCCGGCGCCGCGGGGCTTCCGAGCATGCCTAGGGATCAAGCGCCCGACGTCCCCGGCTACCACCTGACGAAGGTTCTGGGCCAAGGAGGCGAGGGCTACGTCTTCGAAGCGATTCCCGAGGGAAAAAATTACCGCGTGGCGATCAAGGTGCTGAATCAGCCCAAGGCGGGTGAGGAGCTGGCGCTGCTTCGTCTCGTTCAGAAAGAGGGGGGACCGGGCGCGCGCTACGTCGTGCGGGGCCTCGGTTCTCCGAACCCCAACCACCTCGTCGTGGAGCGGGGGGAGCTCTCCCTCTACGAGTTGCTGCGGGAGGGAAATGGGCTCACGCGCGAACGCACGGACACCATTCTTTCGCAGGTTCGCGAAGCGATCGAAGCTTTTCACAAGGCGGGCTATGTCCACGCCGACATCAAACCGGGAAACATTCTAATTGCTCAGAACGGCGAAGTGAGAATTGCGGACGTCGGTATCGCGGTCCGTATCGGGACGCCTCACCGCGGCCATTCGGATTCCTATTCGTCGGCAAATCAGGTCGCGAGAGGGAAGGCCTCCCCCGAAGATGATTGGCACGCCTTCAACGTACTGGCACAAAACGTCCGTTCTTGGGGGGCCAATCCCCTCATGAAGGATGCGGACGTGGCGTTTCTCGCCGCCAACGTGGGCCTGTCGGCCGCGGAATACCGCAAGGGAAGAGACTTCGATTGGAATGGGTTTTACTCAGCCGCCCTTCAGCGGGCCAAGGACATGGATCATTTCCTTCATCCGCGTTCCGTGGAGCTTCTGAGATCGCTCGGCGCCCGGGTCCCCGCGGATCGCTCGAAGGATCTCTTCGAGGTCGGGTCCAAGGAGTACCGGTTCGAACTGGCCCTCAGTCCGAAGGAAAATCTTCTCGCGGCGAAGCAGGAGCTGGAGCAGAGATTCGAGGTGGTTCGGACGCTAGCCTCGGAGCCGAACCCGGATTGGGAAGAGATTGCGGAAGTGCTCCACGGCCCGATGCCGGCGGTGGAAAAGCTCGGCATCGATCGCTCGCAGACGATCGGCGGGCACGTGGTTCCGTTGAAAAACTTCCGGGAGATGAAGGCCGACGATAACGAACCAAGTGACGTCGAAGGAACCATTATCTTCGGTGGCCGGGGAGGCTGGTTCCGGGGGGACAACCGGGTGGTCGGGCGGGGCGAGTCCAAAGTGGCGCTTCCCGGCGGGGAAATCGTCGATATCAAGGATCCCCGGCTTCTCGAGTATCCGGACGCGAGAGCGGCGGTGCTTCGCACCCGCCAGAGCGCGGGCATGAGGGACGTGCTACTGGGTACCGAGGAGTACGGGCACCTTCTGCAGGACCTTTCTCTTCTGACGACGGGAAATCACTACCTCGCCGAGCCGCTGCTCGCGAAAATCCACAGGGCGAATCCGGATCTGACCGTCGAGAAGATTCCCATGGTGAACGCGATGGTGTCGCCCGGCGGGCAAGAGCGCGGGCGGCAGAAGGCCATACGCCGGGACTATGTCCTCTACACGGCGGAGGCCGATATTTATCTCTACATGATTTCCGTTCTCGGCAAGCGGAACGTGCCGAGATCCTACGGCACCCAGTCGTCGTACTGGGAGCGTATCAACCTGTTTCAGCGTTTGCCTTGATCTATTCGAGGATGAAGAACTCGACGCGGCGGTTTTTCGAGCGGCCCGATTCCGTCGAGTTGGTGGCGATGGGCTTGCGCTTGCCGAAGCCCTGGGTCATCAGAACGTCCTCGTGGACGCCCCGGCGGACGAGATAGGTCTTCACGGCGTTCGCGCGCGAGAGAGACAGCTTCAGGTTGTAGTCTTCGGTGTGCGTGGAGTCCGTGTGGCCCACGATGAGAAGCTTTTTCACTTGGTTCTTCTTGATCACGGTTGCGATCTCGTCGAGCAACCCGTAGCTCGAAGGCTCGATTTCGGCGCTGTTCAGCTTGAACTCCACCTTCTTGCGGATGACGAATTTGCGATCGACGATGTTGACGTCGTTGGTGGTGAGGTAGTGTTTGCGCTCGGTCTGATCGAGACCGAAGGTGTAGCTGACCTGTCCGAGAATCTGGTACGGCGGCGTGAACGGGACGCCTCCGACGACCGGCCGCTTGAGGCCGATGTCCGCGCCGAGGAGAAACGCGAGGCTCTTGTTCTCCAGAGGCATGAAGCGCGTGCCGAGGCTGAACTTGAACGGCGAGTTGCCGTAATTCGTGAAGGTGCTTCCCAGCTCGCCCGTATGCTGGAACTCGAAGAAGGGAATGAAGGAGTCGCTCACCACGTACTCGGCGCCGAGGCCGAGGGTGATCGTGTTGTAGCGGCTGAAATTGAAATACGTCTCCGGCTCGGGAAACGGGCTCTCGGGCTTGCTCGTGCGAATCTGGGGCATGTGGTACTTCAAGTTCGCGTGGAGGAAGAGGGGCAGGTTCAGCGCCTGAAACATGCTGTAGGTGAAGGCGCCGCCGAAGCCGAGGCTCAGCGTGGTTCCCGCGGGGGAGAGGCTGTTGAAATTCGAAGCGACGAGAATGTCGACGATGGGGGCGATCGCCATCGACTGGTTCAGCTGAATCGAATAAAGACCCGAGAACGTGAAGTCACCCAGCGACGAGATGAGCTGCTGGGGAGCTCCGAAAGTCGTGGAAGAGTTGCGGCGCTGGACCGCGATGGTCACGTGCTCCGCCGGCGAATAGCCGATGAAGAGGCTCTCCGCGATGGTCTTCGCCGTCGTGCTGCCCGAGAACGCCGGAGCGGAATCAATCCAGTAAAACTCGCCGCCCACGCCGAATGTCAGAGCGCCCTTCGGCAGAGATTCCGCCGAGCGGACCCGGAACAAGCCGGGCGTACCGTAGTTGGACGGGTAGATGTAGTTCGAGCGCCGGATGGACTCCATGGCCCACACCCGCTCGTCCGTCTCTTCCTTGCTCTCGATCGAGATCGGCTTTTCCTTGGGGCTGTCCTTAAGGTCCGGAACCGTCTGCTCGGCGGCGAGGGCCCGCACTTCTTCGGAGGCCGTCGTCTCCTCGGCACGTGCGCCGGCGCCGATTGTGAAGGCCACCACACAAAGGAGGAATAGGGCGCGCAAAGTATCCATTGGATTTCGTTTTAGTTTATCACGGGGGTGTTCGGGATCTTACTGTTTTTGTCTCAATTTAATACAGTGCATCACGGTGAGGTATACTAGTCCTTGGTGCTCTTATGCGTAGCTCCAATCTCAAAGCTCTAGTTCTCTTTGCGGCCATTCTTTCGACCGTCATCACTTCGGCGGTTCTTTGGAAAAGCTGGGAAATGGTGTCGACGCCCGTGCCCACGCTAGAGCGAATCGTCGGAGTTCCGGCGCCGGGGCAACCCGCCGGCGAACCGGGACCCCATGGCGAGCGCGCTCCGGCTTCGGTTCAGCTTCCGGCGGCTCCCGTAGTGGCGCTCGACGAGGTTTACGTGAGCCTCGGCACTCAGGCGAAACGCACGCGCTCACTCGTCGTCAATCTCGAGCTCGAGCTATTCGAGGAGCGGGGCCGCGACACCATCGACAAGTTCCGCCCCGCGGTCCGTGACCTGGTTCTGCAGACGGCGATGGAGCAGCCCTACGACCAACTCAAGACTTTGCCCGGCAAGCTCTCCTTCAAGGAAGTTCTCGTCGCCCGCATCAACAAACTCGTCAACCAGCCCGCCATCCGCAACGTCCACTTCGCGACCTTCTACCTGCAATAAATCGAGCAACGTGATGACGATGGGATCGTCATTTACAGTGCATGCCGCCGTGGCTATGCTCCCGACCCATGGCCTTTGCCGCGCGCCGTACCAAGATCATCTGCACCATGGGGCCCGTCTCCTCCGACCGGGAGATGCTTCTGAAGCTCGCCCAGGCGGGCATGGACGTCGCCCGGCTCAACTTCTCCCACGGCAACCACCCGGAATTCGCCCGCATCATCGAGGACCTGCGTTCCATCGAGTCCACGGTGGGCCGGCCCATCGGCATCATGGCCGACATCCAGGGCCCGAAGCTGCGCATCGGAAAGCTCAAAGGGGGCAAGGTCAACATCCCCACGGGTTCCGAAGTTTGGATGACGACGGAGAATCTCGTCGGCGGCGTTCAGCCGGACGGGCGTATCGTACTTCCCACCCCATACAAGGACTTCGTGAAAGACGTCGGGCCCGGATGCACGGTGCTGCTCGACGACGGCCTTCTTTCTTTGAAGGTACAGGAGCGCCAGTCGGCGACCATGCTCAAGTGCCTCGTCATCGACGGCGGTGAAGTGAAGGACAACAAGGGCATCAACGTGCCGGAAGTTTCCTTTTCGGCGAGCGCCATCACGGAAAAGGATTACGAGGACATCCTGTTCGCACTCGAGCAGGGAGTGGATTACATCGCCATGTCCTTCGTGCGCACGGAACAAGAAGTGCGCCACCTCAAAAATTTCATCGCGAGCCGCGGCAGCCGCATCCAGGTGCTGGCGAAGATCGAAAAGCAGGACGCGCTCACGAACCTGAACGGCATCATCGACGCCTCCGACGGTATCCTGGTCGCCCGCGGCGATCTCGCCGTCGAAGTCGGCAACGAGCGCGTGCCTTCGCTGCAAAAGAAAATCGTCCGCCGCTGCAACGTGCGCGGCAAGACGGTAATCATCGCGACCCAGATGCTGATGTCGATGGTCGATAACCCCCGGCCCACGCGCGCGGAAGCTTCCGACGTCGCCAATGCGGTCGTCGACGGTGCCGATTGTCTGATGCTTTCGAACGAGACCACCATCGGGAAATTTCCGATCGATGCCGTCAAGATGATGGTGAAGATCATCCAGGAGATGGAAGTCGAGACGGGCGCCCAGCCGATTCTCTTCAACGAGTGGGAACTGAGCGCCTCCGGCCAGATGCAGATCGCGCTTCTTCAGAGCGCGGTTCGTTTGTCTTCGATTCTGAACTCCAAGCACGTCGTCGTGGTCACCCAGAGCGGGCAGGCGGCCACTCTCGTATCGAAGTGCCGCCCGAAAGCGCGCATTCTGGCCATCACGGGAAGCAAGGAAACCTATCACCAGCTCGCGTTACGGTGGGGCGTAGACGGGATTTTCATGGAAGACATGGAATCGCTCATCCAGCAGACCGCCGTTTTCGAAGCGGTGGGGCAACGACTTCTCGCTTTGAATCTTTGTGGCAGCGGCGATAAAATAGTAATAACCGCTGGCCTGCCACGCCTGGCCCACGGCTCCACCAACACAATTAAAGTGCATCAGATCTGACGCCCCGCAGGGTCGTCCCAACGTCCCCTTCGCGCCTCTCTCTCTATGACGCGTTCCTCCGGAATCTGGTTCCCCCGGTTTTTCTTTGGCGCCGTGCTGCTATCGCTCGTGGGCATGGGCGTATTCTCCAAACGCGGCTGGTTGGACTGGCGGCGCATGGTCCGGCAGAATGAAGAGCTGACCCGGGAAATCAGCCACTCCATGCAGGAGTGGGATCTGCTGGAAAGGCAGATCGAAAAGCTGAAATCCGACCCCAGCGAACAAGAGCGCACCATCCGGCGCGTTCTGGGTTATGTCCGCGATAACGAGTTCGTCATAGAATTCTGAGGCCCACTACCCATGGAAAAGTTCAAAGTCGAAGCGGCCACTCGGGCGGATCTCGCCGGGGGCACGCTGGATCTCTGGCCTCTCTATAACCTCACCGGCGGGGCGAAGACGATCAACATCGCCCTCGATCTCACCCAGACGGTTCACTTCGAAGTCGTGAGCGGCCCCTTCCGGGTCGAGCTGCGCACTCCGTCGGGGGAAGCCTTTCATTTTGAAAAGGTCCCGACGCTCGCTGAAGTCCGCAAGCTGAGCCGCGCCGTTCAGTTTCCCGTCGCCGTCATCGCGACCTACCTCAATCAGAAGGACGATCTTCCGGATCGGATTTTCCGCATCTCCATCGAATCGAAAGTTCCGGTGGGCAGCGGGCTCGGAGGAAGCTCGTCGCTTTGCGTGGCGCTCGTGCGGGGGCTCGCGCGGCTCTTCAACGATTTCATCGATCAGGGCTGGCAGTGGAAGATGCTCGACTGGGTGAAGGACATGGAGGCGGGCTTTCTGCGCACGCCTACCGGAACCCAGGATTACCTCGCCGCCCTCTTCGGCGGACTCAATTGCTTTTCGTTTCAGACCGGCGGCATCGAGCGGCAGCCTTATTCGGACGCGGTCTTCGATCAGGTTTCCGACCGAATGCTGATTCTCTTTTCGGGAGAGCAGCACCACAGCGGTCTTTCCAACTGGGAGCTCTTCAAGGGCGCGTTCGAGAACAACGAGAACATCCTGCGCGGAATGCACGAAGTGGCGAAGATCGCCGGCGAGCTGGACGCGGAACTTCGCGTGGGCAATCTGAACTGGAAATACATCGGCCATTGCCTCAGCGAGGAGTGGCGCGTGAGAAGGACCCTGTTCAAGGTTGAGACGAAGCGCCTCGAGGAAATCCTCGCTTATCTCAATCAGCGCAAAGTCTACGGCGCCAAGGTTTGCGGAGCCGCCGCGGGCGGAAGCATACTCGCCCTAGTTCCGCCGGATCTCAAAGGCGCCATCATTCAGGATTGCCGGAGCGCCGGCATTCAGGTGCTGCCCTGCCAGGCCACGCCCCACGGCGTGAGGGCTCATTAGGAGATGCCAATGAAAGCTCTCTTCGCTCTACTCTTGCTCGTTCCGTCCTACCACGCGCGAGCCGCCGACGAACTCATCACTCACGTGACGGAGAGCAAGGTGGAAGAGGCGGCCTGCAAGACGTGGGAGAAAGATCTCGGGGCTATCGGAAATCCAGCCGCCGTCGAAACCGTGGCCGAGAAAAAAAGCATCGCCGAAAGAACCCTGAAACAGTTTCAGATTTATCCAGGGCCAAACAAGGCCGGGCGCAAGGCTTGGGCGATCCTTCTCAAGCAGACAAAGAACCCGGCGTCGCTTCAGGCGGAGCTCGCGGGGGAAGTCCGTATCTGCGCCGAAACGTCGTTCGCGGGTTTGATGGGCCATCTACTGGTCACCCCCGAACCGTGGAACCTGACCGCGAAGCAGAAATACGATTACGCGTACGTCGCGCGCCGGTTCGTAGTGGAGCAGACCGCGAGTCCCGCGAGCAGCCTCGAGATTTCCCTCGCCCTCGAGCTGTATCAGCTGCTCGTGAAGCGTTCCGTGGTGCTCTTGAATCCCGATCAGGCGAAAAAGCTCGCGTTCCTCTCCGTCGAGATGAAAGACAGCGCCCGGCGCACGCAAACCGAGTTTCTGGAGATCTCCACCAACGCCAAGGGGCGCCAGCCCACCGCCGAAGAAACGAAGAAGCTGAACGCCATGTTTTCCGGCGAGGTCACCCGGGTAGAGTCCATCCGCACCCGCCTGCACGCTTTGGTCAAGGCGACCGAAGTAGTGAAGTGACGCAACTAACTAATATTATTAATATTAGTGACCACCCTCCCCGCCGAGGTTGATGCGGGGGGCGCCTTTCTATAAGCTGCCGAACTTTCGAGGGCAGCTTGGCTACTACTGAAAAAGATCGTCCCAAAGGGCTCAAGCCCGATGAGTTGAAAGTACACGGCCGTGAGGCGTGCCTCGCTTTGTTCGCGAAGCGGCCGAAGGACATCATCCGCGTGTACTTCAATGAATTGCTCGGGAAAGAATTTTCCGAGATCGTCCGCCACTGCGTCGAAAACCGCAAAGCGTACCACGCGAAAAACGACTTCGAGATGGAAGCCATCTCCGGGTCCGTTCATCACGAGGGCATTTGCTTCGTGGCGAAACAGCTCGCCCCCGCGACTTTAGAAGAAGTGATCGCGAACGCGAAGGGCCCGCTCATTTGGCTCGACGGCGTTCAGAACCCCCAGAACATCGGCGCCATCTTGAGAACGGCCGCGCATTTCGGCGTGTCCCATGTTCTCGGTGAGCCGACGGTACTCGCGAAGTTGCAGCCGTCCGCCATACGTATCGCCGAAGGCGCCGCCGAGTTCGTGCGGGTCGTTCCGGTGCCGGT
>CAZZHG010000100.1:0-17455 GCA_964653655.1 uncultured Pseudobdellovibrionaceae bacterium | reverse complement strand
AGGTCGCGCTCATTTTGTGCGGATCTTTATCGTCGTAAAAGGCGTTCTGGCCGTCTTTTCCGAGCAGGCTTTGGTGGATGTGGCCGCCGCAGCCGGGCAGCTTCGTATTCCAGCGCGCCATGAAGGACGCGAGAATCTGATGCTGATACCCGATCTCCTTCACCGCCGTTTTGAAGAGCACCGCCCGATCGGCCGCCTCGAGAGCGTCCGAATAAAGAATCGCCGCTTCGACGACCCCGGGCCCGGTCTCCGTGTGAAGGCCTTCGACCGGAATCCGGAACTCGAGCAGCTGATCCATCAGAGCATTGAAGAAGGGCCGATTCAGCGACGATCGCAAGATCGAGTAGCCGAACATCCCGGGCGTGAGCGGCTCGGGGCTTACGAAATTCTTCTGCTCGAGACTCTGGGGCGTTTCCTTGAAGTTGAACCACTCGTACTCGACCCCCATCTGAGGGGTGAAGCCGGCGGACTGAGCCATCGCCACCGCGCGCTTGGTGAGCTGCCTCGGGCAAACCCCGAGGGGCTGCCCCTTGGAATCGACGAATTCGCCGAGAAAAAAGGGAACCTGGCCGTCCCACGGAACGCGCCGATAAGTCGTCAGATCGAGCCGGACGTTCGCGTCCGGATATCCCGTGTGCCAGCCGGTGTACTTCGTGTTGTCGTACACGACGTCGCCGCAGTCCCAGCCGAGAACGACGTTGCAAAACCCCATGCCGCCTTCGGCGACCTTCAGGAATTTGTCTTTGTGCAGGTACTTGCCGCGCAGAATGCCGTCGATGTCGGCAACGGCGACCTTCACTTTGGGAAGGTGTTGCGAGCGGATGGAGTTTAGAACGTCCGCCGGCTTCCAAGTACCATCCGTTTCCAAACCCAAGGCTGCCTCCCAGTTGTCGTCGAATTTCCGAACGACAACGGTACCGCATACCGAAACGTTGGCAAGATTTCGCCCCGTGTTGCGGCGCACCATTGAAATCTCGAACCGGGCCCCCGATAGTGCGGCCATGAAGTTCGATCAGCTCTCCTATTTCGTCGAAGCGGCCAAACACCAGCACCTGGGCCGCGCCGCCCGCGTTCTCGGAGTAAGCCCGAGCACCTTGAGTCATTCCATCTCGAGCTTGGAAGAGGAGTTGGGCCGGGAACTTTTCCGCAAGAAAGGAAAGGCGCTGGCCCTCACGCTCCACGGAAAACGTTTCGCCGAACGAGCGGAGGGAATTCTCTGCAGCGTGCATCAGGCAAAGCGCGAGCTGGGCTCCGAGCTATCGACTTTGGTCGGGCACTTTCGCCTGGGCGCGACTCACGGACTCATTTCCCGGTTTCTCGTTCCCGCTTGGAACTCCATCCGCGACGGTTCCACGGCGACGGCCGAGTTCCACAGCCTCCGCTCGGCGGAAGTCATCGCCCGGGTCGCGGCCGGCGAGCTCGATGCCGGGATTTGCCTCAATCCTCAGTACCACCCGCATCTTCAAACGGAAGAGCTCTCGCGCGAGAGAAGCCTCGTTTGCGTTCGGGCCGGCCACCCCATCCTCAAGCTCGATCCGAAACTTCGGCGCCACGCCCTTTTCAACTACCCTTACGCGTCCGCCATCAGCCTTCCGGGAGTGGCCACGTGCAAGGGGCATCCGATCTTTCAGGAAACAGGAAGCAAGGTATCGACGGAATTCTGGTTCGACAGCTTCGATACGTCGTACTCGATTCTCGAAGGCTCGGATGCTTGGGGAATCTTTCCGGAGACTTTTCAGGGAAGATTGAAAGTCGCGATCCCCGATTCGGAAGGAACGGTCGGTTACTTTCTGATTTGGCAGTCGGGAAGACTCACGCCGGGGCTCGAGCGGCTCACTCCCCCGCTCAAGGAACTTCTCACTGCTGGACCAGGTCGAATGTCTGTATCTGCCACCCGGCGGGTTCTTTCCGCAAGCTCACGTCGCCCTTCAGCTTTTCCGCTTCGTAAACGAAGTGGACTCGAGCCGAGTCCTTCTCGAACGTAGCTTCGGGAATGTCGAGAACGGGCGAGTCCTTCGGCATCTTGAATGCTTCCATCACGACCACCGGCTCGCCGAATTTCGTAAGCTTCGTCGCGGTTTTCGTAAACTTGTTTTCGACGAGGTGGAGCGGCTTCCTTTGTTTGAGATAGGGCTCAAGCTTCGGCTCGTCGAGAATGAGCTGCACAATGGCGTTGAAATCCTTCTTATGAAACTCCCAGAAGAGATTGGACTGTCCCGAAACGCTCTTCGGTGACGTTAGAATCCGTTTCTTGTCTCCCTTGGCTTCGGATTTCGCCACTTCCAGCTCGACCGTGTTCGAACAACTATCGACCCGATACACGCCCTCGCCGGACGCGTACACCATGTACCGCGCCCCCTTCTTGAACGGAAAGGCGCACGCCTCGGCTCCTTCGGTCGTATAGACGCTCGCGCGCTTGCCTTTAACTCCCTTCCACGCATCGATGACCTCGAAATCCACTTTCACTTTGTACTCTTCGTGCGCTTTGGGCTGCTTATGCAGGTCGAGCACCTTGCCTGAGAAGATGGCGCTCGATAAAGCCATCGCTTCGGCCATCGTCGGTTTCGTTCCACACTGGCAAGCGAACGCCGGCCAAGCCACCACGAGACTCAACGAGAGGAAAAGACGCATGGGGGCTATTCTAGATGAAGAAAGCGCTGGATGTCCCGGCGCTGCGTCCAACCCGACCACGGCGCAAGGCACGAGACGAGTGGAAGGCGAAGCTCACGAAAATAACGGGAGAGCTCCCGCTCTTCCTCTAAGGAGAGCTTCACGGGGTGAAAGCGCTCCGACGGAGCGCCGGTCGTCTCAAAGCTCGCTTCGACCGCGCGGTGATCGGTAAAGGCGTCCGTCTCTCCCAACACGCGGGCACCGCACGGCTCGAGACTTCCCTTCGAATAGAAAAAATAGTCGAGAAGCCCTTCGCCCGGATTTCCCTGAGCTTTCACCCAGGGGTTTTCCGCCGAATAAGTCTCGAGCGTTTCCCAATCCGGCACGCACTCGCGTAGCGCGTCGCCGAAGCCGCCAAACCGGCGGAAGAAGGCGTACTCCTCGGAGCGTTGGTTCATGTTGAAGTCGCCGGCGAGAATCCACGGCTCCTCGCCCGCGGTCCACTTCACAAGCCCCGCTCCCAGCTCCAGGAGATTGGCTTTTCTTTCCGGAGTAAGGCAATCGGCCGGGAGATCGAAGCCCGGAACGCCGTCGTAGCGGGCCAGAAGATGGGTGACCATGAGACGGATACGCTTGCCGTCCGGAAGCCGCGCCCACGCCGCCGCGCTCCCGCGCTTCATCCGGGCGGAAAGCCGCACCACTTCGCGAAAGAGCGAGCCCTGCCAAAGAAACGGCTCGAAAGTTCCGCCTTCGAGAGGATAGCGGGAAAGCAGTCCGAGACCGCTACCTTCGCCCGCGAAATAGGAGTGCGGATAACCGCTTTCCTTTTGGAGAGCCTCGGCGTCGTCCTTGCGGAAAACTTCCTGCAGAAAAACGAAGTCGGCTCCGCTCGTTTTGATCCACCGCCCGGCTTCCAAAGCGCGGCGACGGCGGTGAGGGGCCTGATAAAGGGGCCCCGCCAGGCCCAAAACCCAGCAATAGGTGTTCAAAGTTACGCAGCGAAACGCCATTAGTAAGGTGGCGTACCCCAGGGGACAGGCGAAAAGCAACCGGCTCAAACCCGCCTCTTTACATTATAAAGCCGCCCGCCGCCCGCTGAGTCCGAAGCCCAAAGTCCTGAAATCAGAACCCTATTTGTTGACGCGGCTTGTCTCTAGGCGCTCCCCGGGGAATCTGATAGCTCTTCTAGGTCTTGATCGACGTTATGAGCGACTTCACTAGAACTCTGCTGGACGTTTTCCCTCCCAGTTTTCCCCGCTTCCTCTCGGTGCCCGAAACCAAGGGAAACCGGTCGAAACTGGTTCCAAAGAAGTTACTGCCGACGCTGCCGTCTCTTCTGGAAAACCCCGAAATCCCCCTCATTCACCGGGATCTGTCCTGGTTGCAGTTCAATGAGCGGGTACTCGAACAGGCACGGCCCAACAGCCAGAACCTGCCGTGCGAGCGTGTGAAGTTTCTGGCCATCTCGGCCTCGAACCTCGATGAGTTTTTCATGATCCGGTTCGCGTCGCTCGGGCGCGACATCGCCGTTCACCGCAGCCATCCGAAAGAGCTGGAGCATCTCGAGCGCATCCGGGATCTGATTTTGGAGAATGTCGCGAAGTTCGGCGCGCGCCAGGCGGAGATACTCGATTTCATTTCCGCGGAGCTGGACGGGCACGGTCCGCGGATCGTACTCGATCCGAACGAGAGCCCCGAAGCGTTCCGCCTGGGACAGGAAATTTTCAACGCGCAGGTTCTCCCGAATCTCGTGCATCCCAGTAACTTTCATTTCCGCGAGCTCGGTAAACTCGCCAACTTGCAGATGGCGGCCATTTTTCCGAACGGTCTCTGGTTTTCCATTCCGCTTTCGCTCGCGCCGATGTTTTCGGCGAACGGATCCGACGGAAGATCTTATTTCTTTTTCACCGACACGCTCATCCTCGCTTATCTGGGCCTGCCGTTTCAGAACCGGGAGAAGCCCGGCATTTTGCGCCTCACCCGAGACATGGACGTCACGACGGAGCTCGGCAACATGGGCACGGAGCCCACTCCCGATTTGGTTCGCGAGTCGCTAAGAGCGAGGGAAGCCGGCCACGCGGTCCGCCTTCAGTACGCCGGTAATCTCTCCGCGGAGTTTCTCGAGGAATGCCGGGAGGCGCTGGATCTCACCCCCGGCGAGGTACTGCCCGCCCCGACGTCGCTGTGCCTGCACGGCCTTTGGAAAGTCGTGGACGAGGTTTCGAGCACCCATCCCAAGGCGGACGAGCTTTTCTATCCGGCTCTTCCCACCTCCATGCCGGAGCCCTTCCACGATCCGGCGACTCTGTTCGAGCGCATCCGGGAAAGGGATTACCTGCTTCACCACCCCTTCGATTCCTTCGAGGGCCTCGTCGTCTGGATGAAAACCGCCTGCGAGGACCCTCAGGTGGAGTCCATCGAGCTGACGATTTACCGGCTTGGAAACCTTTCGCCGCTGGTCCCGTTTCTGAAAAAGGCGGCCGCCCACAAGCGGATTCGGATCCTCATCGAGCTGCGGGCCCGCTTCGACGAGTCCAACAACCTCGCCATCTCCGAGGAGCTCTCGAAAGCCGGAATCGAAGTGAATTTCGGCTTCGGCAAGCTGAAGCTTCACGCGAAGATCGCCCTCGTCACGCGCATCGAAGCGGGGCACCGGCGGTACTACACACATTTGTCGACGGGAAACTACAACGCGAAAACCGCCCGGCAGTACACGGATCTGGCGATTTTCACTTCGAATCCGGAAATCGGAAACGACGCGCGGGTTTTCTTCGACGCGGTGGCCGCCGGAAAAATCCCGCAAGGCTTCCGCCAGCTCGTTCTCGCGCCGACGAATTTGCACAAGAGGCTGCTTTCCCTAATCAACGGGGAAATCAAGGCGGCTCAGGACGGCAGGCCCGCGCGCATCGTGGCGAAAGTGAATGCGCTCGTCGACGAGCAGGTGATCGCAAGCCTCTACCGCGCTTCCCAGTTCGGCGTTAAGATTGACCTCATCGTGCGCGGCCCCTGTTCCCTGATTCCGGGGGTAGAGGGGCTCAGCAAGAACATTCGGGTCATCAGCATCGTGGATCGGTTTCTCGAGCACAGCCGGGTGTATTACTTCGGAAGCTCCCGTAAGATGTATTTTTCGAGCGCCGACTGGATGCCGCGCAACTTCTTCAAACGGCTCGAGATCGCCTTTCCCGTCCTCGACGAAAGAATCTTCGAGTACATGGAAAAGATCGTTCTGCCGACTCACCTGGGCGACACCGTGAAGGCGCGCGAGCTAACCGCCCAGGGCACCTGGAAGAAGCGCACGACGAAAGCCGGCACTCCGCCGTTACGCGCCCAGTTCCGTTTCGTGGAGCTTTCGCGCAACCAGTACCGAGGCACTCCGCTTGAGTAGAACCCTCATCCTCGTCCGCCATGCCCACCGGGACACAAGCCGGGGGCGCAGCCGGAACAACGGCCTAAGCTCCAAGGGAAAAAAACAAAGGGAAGTCTTCGAAGACCACTGGGAGAAGTGGCTTTCGAAACGCAGCCCCGGCTTTCTGTCGAGCCCCAAACGCCGCTGTACCGAGACCATCGGCCCGCTCGCCGTGAAAATCGGCGCGCGCATGCGGGTATCGCCTCTTCTCGACGAGCAGCACTTCGATAAAAGGGAAAGTCACGGGCGGTTTCTGGGACGCGTGAAACGCTTTCTCACCTGGCGAGGCAAGAAGGGCCCGCAGGTGCTGGTCGCGTGCTCTCACGGAGACTGGATTCCGGAACTCATCCGCCTCGTGAAGGGAAAGACGAAAGAGCTGGGCAAGGGCGAGTGGATCGTTCTCGAGATCTAATGCTTTCGGATTTTCAAAACTTCCTGAAGAAGCCCGTCTCTTAACGCGAAGGGCGTGGGCACGACACGTGTCGCACCGACCAAATCCATGCACTCTTCGAGAATGAGCGCTCCGGCGAGGATCAGATCCACGCGGCGCTCGACCATGCCGGGAATGTGGAGCAACTGACCGCGTGTCTTTCTGGTCATGTCTTTTCGAAGTTCCGCGAGGCTGTCCCGGTAAATCTCCGCTTCGCCGTGGGTGCGTTTCAAAATCTTCGCGAGCGCTTTCACCGTGCCGCTCGAGCCAATCGCTCGATCCGTCTGATATCTCGAAAGCTCGCGAGCGACGGAGCTTTGGCGGACTTTGGCGAAATAGCGCTCGGCGTCCCACACCCGCTTCGGAGGAACGCTCTGGAGATAGACTTCCTGAAGGCGCGCGACCCCCAGCTTGAGACTTCCCCGGTGGAGCACTCGACGGCCGTTGCACGTGATGAGCTCCGTGCTGCCGCCCCCGATGTCGATGAGCGTGTAGCGCCCCCGGCAGCGACGCTCGTTGTTTTGAACGCCGAGGGCGATGAGCCGCGCCTCCTCGTTGCCGCTGATGACTTTCAGCCGAATGCCGGTCTCGAAGTGAATCAGTTTTTTCACCCGCTCGCCGTCCCGGGCCTCGCGCATGGCGCTCGTCGCGAAGGCGGCAATGCGCTCCACACCGTAGTCTTCGGTAAGATTGCGATAAGAACGAAAGGAACGAAGCAAGCGGCGAACGGCCTTCGGATCGAGCTTTCCGGTGGCGAAAACGTTGTGGCCGAGCCGGATCATCTCCTTGGTGCTGTGGAGCGTCTTAACCCGGCCCCTCTCGTCCAGCTCGTAGATGTCGTAGCGGACGGAATTCGTGCCCAGGTCCACGAGACCAACACGCATGTTTTCCCTCGAATCGAGCCCGTCTTTAGGATCCGCGGAAAGGTTCATAGTTTGAGAGGGGACCCAGAAAATTTAACGGGCGGCGGTGATTTAAGCAAACTTTTAGACGCGTTTATGCGAGCTTTAACCCCCCGTTCCAGACTGATAATCGATGGGAAAACCATTTCTCGCCGACTTCCATGTCCACACCGACATGAGCGACGGGCAGATCCCGCTCGCAGCCGTGATCGATCTCTACGGAAGTCACGGATTCGGCGCCATCGCCATCACCGATCACATCGCCGAAGACCACACGATCATGGGAATCGCGGCGAAACATCTCGAGAAGGTTCTCACGCGGGAAACTTTTCCCGGCTACGTCGAGGCCCTCGAAGCGGAGACCGCCCGGGCCTGGGACAAATACCGGATGGTGGTGCTCACCGGCTTCGAGTTGAGCAAGAACTCTTTCAACAACTGGCGCTCGGCTCACCTGCTGGGACTGGGAATTTCCTCTTACGTTGCGGCCGACGCCGATCCCGTCGAGCTAATCGGCGAAATCCATGCCCAGGGAGGAATCGCCGTCGCGGCTCACCCCGTGCACACACGAAAGATGGAAAAGCAGACCTACGAGCTGTGGGACAGGCGGCGAGAGCTCGCCGAGCATTTCGACGCCTGGGAAGTGGCGAGCGGACCGCACCTTTTCGACGAGGTCGCCGATACCAAGCTGCCCAAGATCGCAAGCGGCGACGTTCACGTCGCCAGACAAATCCGCTCCTGGAAGACGATGCTCAACTGCGAGCGCCATCCCCAAGCCATCCTCGACGCCATACGGGCGCAGGACGTCAGTTTTCGCTTTTTCAATCCGGATTAGGCGGCGGAAGAGTGTTTCTTCGGCAGACGGGCGGCTAGAGCCGGCTTGCGCGCTTCCACGCAGACGGCGTTCTCCACCCGGTCCTGATGCTCGACTTCGCTCAGGTGGGGAAGAGACGTTTTCAGATAGCCTCTCACTTCGGCGGTCTCGAAACCGCACTCGGCAAGGTAGTGGGCAAGGGAATCGTTGTCGTAAAACCACTTATGGGTGTTCTTGTCGTACATGGACTTGAGCAGCCGGTACCACCAGGGTCCGGTGACTCTTTCCGGAAAGACGAGAACGTCCTGGGCGAAACGAGAGGCGGCAAGCGCGTTGCCTTCCTTCTTTCGCTTCAGATACGCCTTCACTTCGCTCTCGAGGCTCGGCAGCACGAACCGAATCACTCCGCCCGGTTTCAGCACGCGAAAGCTCTCCTTGAGAACGTGCTGGGCCGCCTCGAAATCCAGATGCTCGAAAAAATGCGACGAGTAGATGGCGTCGACGCAAGCGTCGGCCACTTTCCACGTCCCGCGAAGGTCCATGTAGACCGCGCCGACGAAGCTGTTGTTTTTCGCCGACGCCGGCAGAATCGGGCGCAGCAGCCATTTCAGCCAAGGGCGGTTGTCGAGAATGACGTTCAGTGAGCCGTCGACGTTGACCCAATTTTTTCCGTGGATGCTTCCGCAGCCCAGATGCAAAAGAAAGGGAGAGTTGGGGGAGGAGGGTTTCAGCACAAGTCCGTGTCCTGAAAAGCGAGTTACTTACTTTTCGGACAATTCACGCTTCTGCTTTAGTGCAATGAGTCGATGGTTTGGAGATTCCGCGTAACCGTTGTTAACAATTCGCGCCACGCCCCTCGTTCCCCGCCCTCCTTTCACGCTAAGGTCAAAATGTTAAAGGGGGTTACATGCGATACACGTCACATCTTTTGAATGGGCTTCTGCTGCTGTGCGCCATGGCGGAGGCAGCGCCGGGCTTCGGCCTCGCGAGCCGTCCGTCGCTGGCGGGGCTGACTTTTCCGGCGACGGCGCCACTGGCCGACCGCTACGAGCTGACTCCGGCTTTTCCGAATCTGGAGTTCGCTTCGGCCACCTACATTACTTCCGCGCCGGCGGATGCTTCGAGACTCTTTGTTCTCGAGCAGGGCGGAAAGATTCATACCTTTCTGAACGATCCCAACGTTTCCCAGACTCAGGTCTTTCTGGACGTGAGCCGGCTCATCAGCAGCGGCACCGGTGAGGAAGGACTTCTCGGAATCGCCTTCGATCCGGATTACGCGGCCAACGGATACTTCTACATCAACTACACGGCGCCCGGCCCGCTTCGCACCGTAATCGCCCGCTACAAGAGAAAAACCGACGACACTGCGGATCCGGCGAGCGCGACCCTCATTCTGCAGTTCAATCAGCCCTACACGAACCACAACGGAGGCATGCTCGCCTTCGGTCCCGATGGAATGCTTTACATCGGCGTCGGCGACGGGGGCTCCGGCGGCGATCCCCAGGGTTACGGGCAGAATAAAAGCACGCTGCTCGGAAAAATCCTTCGCATCGATCCCCGGGGCGGTACGCCTTACAAAATCCCGGCGGACAATCCTTTCGTCGGGGAGGCTTCCGCCCGAGGCGAGATCTGGGCGTTGGGCGCGCGCAACCCCTGGCGTTTTTCCTTCGATCGGGTCACGAAGGAGCTTTGGGTCGGCGACGTCGGCCAGGACAAGTACGAGGAAGTCGACATCGTCGAGAAGGGCGACAACCTCGGCTGGAGACCTTGCGAGGGGATGCACCGCTACCCGAACGGCGGCCCCTGTCCGTCGACGTACAAGGCGCCGATTCACGAGTACGACCGCTCCAAGGGAAGGAGCATCGTCGGCGGTTACGTTTACCGCGGAAACCGCCTTCCCGCCCTGAAGGGGACCTATCTTTTCGGCGATACGCTGTCGCGTACGGTCTGGGGCCTGGTCAAACAGGGCACCAAAGTACTCTCCAACTCCGAGCTGGGGACAATGCCCGTCTACCTCACCTCGCTCGGAGAAGATGCCAAAGGCGAGGTGTATTTCGTCGGGTACGGCGAGCAGGCTCAAATTTATCAGCTGGAGGAGCGGCCTCCGTCGACGAGCACCTTTCCCGAACAGCTCTCCAAAACGGGGCTCTTTCTCGATACGGTCCGCCTCGTCCCCAATCCCGGGCTCATCGAGTACGACGTGAATCAGCCGCTCTGGTCCGACGGAACGCTTAAACGACGGTGGATGGGGCTTCCGACTCACGCTTCGATCTACTTCGATCCCCTAAAGCCATGGACATTCCCCTTGGGCACCGTCCTCGCGAAGCACTTCGAGCTGAAGCTCGCCGACGGTTCTCTAAGACGGCTCGAAACTCGGGTGCTCCTGAGGGAGAGAAGCGGATGGAAGGGCTACACCTATAAGTGGAATGAAACTCAGACGGACGCCGACTTAATCGACGCGGCCATCGACGAAACTTACTTGGTCGCCGGTCCTTCAGGGCCGGTAAAACAGACTTGGACCTACCCTTCCCGAACGGATTGCCTGCGCTGCCACACGCCCGGCGCGGGCTTCGTCCTTGGCGTGACCACCCGGCAAATCAACCGCAACTTTCCCTTCGCGCTTCAAACCGACAATCAGATTCGGGCTTGGAATCACGTGGGCCTTTTCTCCGGCGATGTCGCTTCCCAAGCGATTCATGCCTTTCCCTCTCCTAACGACGCCTCTCTTCCGCTCGACCACCGCGCGCGCGCTTATCTCGACGTGAACTGCGCAAGCTGCCACCGGCCGGCCGGCGGAACCCCGAACGATATCGACCTTCGTTTCGACACTCCCACGGCGAATACCCGCCTCGTGGACGTGGCTCCCACTTCGGGAGACCTCGGCATTGCCGGCGCCTTACGGATCGCCCGCAAGGATCCCGCCCGCAGTATTCTGCTTCAGAGGATGAAACGTCTCGACGACAAACGCATGCCCACCGCGGGCAGCCACGTGCTCGACGACGAAGCCCTCACCCTCATCACCGACTGGATCAAGTCACTCTAGCCAGCGCTCGTCATCCCAGGAGCGAAGCGACGTGGGAGCTTTGGCCACGGCATAGCGGTTGTCGCCGGATTTTTGCGTGTGACGGCCAAGGGTTCCACTACCCAGCTTCGCTCGGCTGCGCAATGACGGCGGGTTAGGCGGCCATTACCCAGGCGGAAGGATTCACGCTGTTCGGCGGGTTCTTTTGGTATTCCTGGCAGCGTTTCTGGAAAGCCTGACAGACCGGATCGCCGCCCGCTTCATTGAACTTGGCGACGGCTTCCGCCCATTTTCCGGCATTGAACAGCTCGCGGGCAGCATCGAAAGCGGCCATTTGCTGGGCGGAAAGCGGCTCGGCGAGAATTTCGGCGACTTCGATTGGCTTTGCTTTTCCCTTCAGCCAGACTTCTCCGAGCAACCGATAAGCCGGAAGCTCGTGCCCCAGCTCTCGGATACCATCTAGAGTCTCGCGGCTCGTGAGAATCTCCGCGCCGAACATTTTCGTGGCCGACTGAAGGCGGGAAGCGAGGTTCACTCCGTCCCCGATGACGGTGAAGTTCACGTTCTTTTCGGAGCCGAGATTACCGACCGTCACGACACTGGAATGAATCCCGATTCCCATGCGGGTTTCGTAACCGTACTTCTCCTTGAGCCGGTCCCGATGCTTCGATATTTCGCGCACCATTGCGACCGCCGCCTGGCACGCGCGGGAAGCGTGGTCGGGCTGGGTCAGCGGCGCGCCCCAAAAGGCCATGACGGAATCGCCGATGAACTTGTCGAGGGTTCCCCGGTGAGAAAACAGCACGTCCGTCATGAGAGTGAAATACTCGTTCAGGTAGTCGACGAGCTGGCTACCATCGATCTTCTCGGCGAACGACGTGAACCCGCGCAAGTCACTGAAGAACACGGTCGCCGGCGCCTTTCTCCCTCCGAGGGACAGCGAGGAGGGGTTCGAGACGATAGAGTCGACGATGGCGGGCGCGACATACTTCGAGAAAGCGTTTCTTAGATAGTTTTTGTTCCGCTCTTCGCGCAGATACTTCGACACCAGACTCGTTCCGACGACCGAAAACCATTCGAGGTAGAGAAAGGCCGTACAGACGTCGATGTTCGCGGCGAACAGAACCTTCGAATCCCAGAACGCCACGGTAAACAGCGCCAAAGCAAACCCCAGAATCGTCTGGCGGCCACCCATATGGTGAGTGACCCGGGACAGAAACACGCCGCCGAAGCTCATGAGAAAGAGAACCGCGAAAAACCCCCAGCGGCTCCCCTCGGTTTTCAGCATGTCGCCGGCGAGAATGTTATCGAGCACGGTCGCTTGCAGCTCCACTCCCGGGATCACGCGGTCAAAGGGGGTCGCCGCCACGTCGGATACGGCAAGCGCGCTGATGCCGATGAGAACGATCGCGTTTTTCAGTGGTGCGATATCCGCCGTCTCCCGCACCACTCCATCGTCGCCGACGGCGTCGATGAGCTTCCACACGGGGACCGAGGGAAAGGTTCCCGAAGGGCCGCGAAGGTTCAGATTGATGATTCCCGACGAGGAAACCGGAATCTCCTGGCGCGATTTCGAGAAACCGAGGCTCGCCACGCCGCCGCTATCGTCGAGAGCGATGGCAAGAGTTTCCCGCTTCGCGATCGCCGCCAGTTCAAGCGCGATGTTCGGGTGAGGCTGACCGCCGACCATGGCGACGAGGCTCGTGCGGCGGACCATTCCGTCCGCGTCGCGGAAAGAGTTCGCGCAGCCCGTGTGGGACGCCGCCTCGCTGATTCTCTCGATGTTGGCGATGACGTTGCCCGCGGAAACGATCGGCGTACGGCCCGGATCGAATTTCTTGGCGTAGCGTACGGCGCCGAACTGAAAGGGCTCGATCCACTTTGGCAGCAGGCTCAGGGCCTTCGGATCGGTCACGGGGCATTCTTCGGGATTGGACATCGCTGGTTGGCAGGGGTTTTCGCTGACCCAGATGAGCGCGAGCCGATCCGAGTGGCGCCGAACCGTGCTCGCGAGATCGCCGTCGTAGTCGAAGGACTTCAGCATCCCGCCCATGTTTTTCTTTCTGAGGATCTCAGAAAGCTCTTCCGGCACCGAAACCTGGGGTTCGGAGAAAACCATGTCGAGCCCAACGACCCTCGCTCCCGCCTCGAAGGTGCGCTCAATCACTTCGGCGATTTTGTTCCGGCTCCATGGCCAGCGTCCGTACAGCTCCAGCGATTCGCTATCGAACTCGAGGATGGCGATCTTGCTCTTCACGGGAACCGGGCCGCGAAGACGCAGCTTCAAATCGGAAAAGAAGACGGAGACTCGCTGAAGCGTCGGGTAGATGTTGTTGTGAAGGTACGGATGGCGCAGCAGTCCCCGGCTTCCGAAGGAGTAAAAAACGTACACGCCGGAGAAGAACAAAATCAGCACGGCATGAATGGCCCAAAGCCTATACTTCACGCCTACTTTTCGGCATTTCCGAGGCGGCGGGTGAGAAACGCTGTCCGCACGCGTTACGCGGCTCCAACCAGCCGATATTGCGGGTTATTGAGACCGGCCGCCGAGCTGCGACATAAACTACGGCTTGAAGATCACGGAGACGTTCACTTCGGTCACGTTGTTACCGCCGATATCGATCTGCTGATCGGCGCCGTTACGCCGCAGGGATCCGGGGTGGTCCAGCTTGGGGGGGGCCTGATCTTTGATGAGCTGCCCGGCATCCGGACGCCAGCCGGGTGGAAGCGGGGGAGGGGCTTTGAAGTTCATGGCTAGCGTCTGGACCGTGGCGCGACCGCGAAAGAGATCGTCGTTCTCCCGGATCTGAATGTTCTGCAAAAAACTTCTGTCGACGATAGTCGCGCGGTTGAAAGCGCCGGTCATCTCCGTCTTGTCGACGGCCCCTACTTTGAAATCCGAGGGCCGAACCGAGAACCCGCCTCCGGAAGTCTGCGCGTCCAGCCGTCGGCCTTCGGGAATGACGACCTTGCCGCCGCCGCCGGCGAACTCCGCGAGCACGTTGCCTTCCTTCACGAAAACGCTCTCGCGGGAACCGGGCGAGTTTCCCACGTCCACGACGAGCTCGGTGCCGCGTACGGCGAGCACGGATGCGCGCGTTCGGATGAGAAACTTGCCGCGTCCCTCGATCTTCTTCTTGATCGAGGCGCGAACCTTCCCGCTTTCGACTCCCACGACGACTTCCCGATCGGGTCCCGAGTTAGGAACGAAGGACTCAATCTTGAGGCTCGAGGAGGCGCCGACGTCCAAAATGGAATTGTCGGCGAGCATGAGCTTCGCGCCGGAATCATCCTCGGCCCGGACGATTTCACCGGCCATGAGGGAATCGCCGGGCTTCAATTGGCGGGAACCGGCACGAACCCGGCCGTTGACGCTGACCACCCGGGCCGCGACGGCCTCGGCGGGCCGGCGATCGGAAACGCGGCGCGTCTCCGCAGCGGTTTGGTTGGAAACGACGAATAATCCCCAACAAAGGATCGACGTAGTTTGACAGAGTCGAATTTTCCGGGAGACCATTGGTCCAAACTTTATCTTGGACCAGAACCAGTGACAACTTATCGCCAGCCTTGGGTTGGCAAAATTTTTCTCCCCTTGCTGGGGTGCGCCTTAATCTCGGTTTCGGCGCGCGCCTTCGTCCCCACGGACGTCGAGCCCACCTACAGCTCCGCGGTTCTGGCTTTTCACTCGAAAGACTACGCCGGCTCCCTGCGTTTGCTCGACGAAGTGCTTGCGCGTTATCCGAAGCAGCCCGAATCGACGGAGCTGAAAGCCCTCGCCCTCAAAGCCGCGGGCCAGACGGACCAGGCGATCGCGCTCCTGAAAGATCTCCTCTCCCGGCCCAAGGAGGGCGAGGATGACGGCGCCTACCGTTTCGAGCTCGGCGCTCTATATTTCGGAAAGAAGTCTTATCCGGAAGCCGCCCGCTATCTCAACCAGGCCGTTCGCCAAGGATTCAACGTCGGTCCCGCCCACTACTTTCTCGGAACGATCGACTATCAGGAGAAGCGCTACCCGCAATCGGAAGCCCACTTCCAAGCGGTACTCGAAAAAGGCGGCGGAGCCCTGAAGGCGCCGGCCCATCTCTACCTCGCCGAACTTTCCAACGTCGCGAGCGACCGCGCGAACACGGTATTTCACTATTACCGCGCCCGGGATTTCGCTTTCAATCAGCTGAGCGATCCCACGGACGACGCCGAAGGAAAGCAGCTCGCCAAACAAATCGTCGATTCCGTAAACAAAGTCATCGGTGTAATGGACCGGCCGACGGTGTTCGGCAGCGTCGGAACGATCTCTGGTTACGATTCCAACGTTCTGTTCACGCCGAGCGGGGTTTCGAGCCCAAGCGATGGACCCAGCGGCCGCGGCAGTCTCCGGCAATTTCTGAACGCGGAAGTCGGCTATTCCTCTTCTCCGCTCGCCGACGTCCAGTTTTCTCCGGTGTTCCGAAGCTCGCTCAACTACAACTTCAACCGCTCGCTCGCGGCGGGACAGTTCTTCTCGAACGATTTTTCTCTGCTCATCGCTCACAAGCCCCTTGCCGCTTCGGGCGTGGGCGTGCGGCTGGGGGCCACGGGAGCGTTCCGCTATACGCTCGACTCGGCGACGGGCCTCAGCCGCTTTCGCACCTATAGCCTTCTCGGCAGCATCGCTCCTTACGCGAAATTCGCTCTCGGCGGACGCTGGGGCATGATCGTGTCGTTCACCTACAGCCCCCAGCGCTTTTTCCTCGATTCCGAAACGACCACCCAGTTCTTCAAAACGGGCGCCGACTACGCCGCCGAAGTGAACTTCCGCCAGGATCGCGGCCACGCGCTGTGGAATCCCTCGGCCTCCCTCCGGGGCAACATCCATTACGCGAGAGGGACCGAGTACCGGGGGCGCGGACTTGAAGTGGAGTTTGGAAACCAGATGTTTCTTTCCGAGAGGTCGGCGCTCGCGCTGTTTGCGATTCTCGGCTCCAGCTCCTTCAAGGATCGGCCGGACGGGCCCCGATTCGACGTCAACCTGGCCGGCGGCGTCGCGTTCCAGTATCGCCCAAGCTGGCCCGTGCTTCTCTTTGCGAACCTCGAGTACCAGAAGAATAATTCCAATGTGGCGCTGCCCTACGAATTCAGCCGCTATCTCTTCAATTTAGGCGCCTCGTACCGCTTCTAGCGGGAGATCGAAATGAAACGGCTCATCCTGATCCTCATCCTCTGTTTACCGATCCACCTTCGCGGGGACGACGTCTATCAACTCGTCATCCAGAAGCAGGAGAAGAAGGCGGAGGGGAGATGGAGTCTTTCCCAATGGCTCGAGCAGCGGGATCGGATGCGCCTGATGGATCTATGGCTCGCGCTTCACTCGCCGAGTCCGTACGAGGTCTATTTCGGCGGAGAGTACCAGTTCGGAAAGGCGGATGGATCGGTAGGCTACAACGCGAACGCGACGAAACTTTTCGCGGCCGCCTACGCCCGGATCTTCGGGCTCGAGGCCCAGGTTCAGACCCGCCTCTCCGAGTGGATGGCGCTCTTTCACCTTCGGGTCTTCGGCTACCACGACCAGGCGACGAACATCACCTTCGAGGGCGGAGTCCGCTCACGAAAGGATCCAACCTCCTACACGAACCCGCTCGCGGGGCTTTCGGTCACGTTCTATCTCTTCAAGAATTTCGGAATCGGCGGGCGTTACCGGCATTTCTTCGGACAGATGCAGAACGACGCCGGCATCGCGGAAACCGGGAACCGTTTCGAGTTCGAGGCTTTCGTGGATTTCAATTTCGTGCGGGTTTACGGCCAGTACTTCTCGGAGCTGCTCGATCGGACCGCGGGCGCCGGCTCCTCGACGCGCGATAGAGACGGCATCGCGCTCGGCACCAAGATCTATTTCTAGATCGCGGCGGTCAGACCGTGCACGCAGACGTGCACGTCCCGGGAAAATTGAAATCCATCGACGAATTTCCCGCTTTCCCAGTCGAGACAAAGAATCGAACCGGGCGACAGACCGACGAACACCCACGGCCCGGCGAGCGCAAGCCCCCGTTGAAAGAGAGGCCGCGCCACTTGCGGATCGGCCCAGCCCGCCTCCGATTTAGCCGCTTGCGCGTGGGTACCGAGATCACGAACCCAGGGAAGGGACGAGAGCGGCAACTTCGAGATCAGACGGCCCCTGGCTAAATCGTAAAGGCGCACGGTCTTTCCGAGGGTGTCGTTTACGAAAGCGATGCCTTCCTCTTCCTGCATCACCAGGTTGTGCGCCCCCCGCAAGGCGGGGTCTTCGACCGCGATCGTTCCC
>CAZZHG010000099.1:0-17509 GCA_964653655.1 uncultured Pseudobdellovibrionaceae bacterium | reverse complement strand
GGCCTTACGCCCTTTGTCGCCCCCGTTGGCGAGAACGGCATCGACGAGCTCCTGCGGCTCGTACTTGAGAACGGTGTCGGTGAGATCCGCGATCTGCTGGGCCTGGGCATCCGGTCCCGGCAAACTCCACCGGCGGGCCGACCCATAGAGGAACCTGCCGCTCTCCGCGGCCAGCGTTTCCAAAGTGCGGATGCGGGCGGCGGCGCGCGGAAATTCCCGCATTCCCTCGGCTTCCGCGCGAAGGTAAATCAGCCCGTCGGCGTGAGCGGAGTTCGTCTCCGGATCCCAATAATCGTCGAGGGCGGCCGAGATCAGCCCGAGCGCGCGCGACAGGTGGAGGTCTCTTTGGCCGAGTCCCTCGGCCGATTGAGTCCGCAACCAGTCATTGACCGCCTTATATCGCTTGGCCTTTTCGACGTTCGATATCAACGGGTCGGTAAGCCGAGCAAGCGCCGTGTGAAGTCCATTCGGGCTCTCCGAGCCGCCGGGCAGCTTTCCGAGCGCGGTGTTGATCCGGTTTCTTTGGGTGGCGCCGGCTCCGGCGACCGTCTGGAGAAAGAGGTCTTCGGCGAGAGCGAAGCGCAGCTTCTGCTTGGTGTCCTCCGTGAGAGGCCCGGCGGGAAGCGCGCCCACCTTCGCCTGGTAATACTTGCCGAACATCTTCTCGAAGTCTTCCCGGCTCAGATTGGGATTATCGATCAGATCGAAAGCTTCGGCCGCGACCAGCTCGTTGCGGGTGCGGGTGAGTTCCAGATCATCCGGCTTCGAGGAAACCTCGAACGGACTCAGTCCATCCCGGAAGCCGGCCAGAGCGCCCCCGGCCTCGGTGCGATATTTCGACGGATCGGTCCACGAAGTCGTCTTGATTTGCGGAGAGGGCGCTTGGACGACCGCTGGCTTCTCCTCCGGAGCCGGCTGAGCGGGCTGTCCATCGGCCGGCTTTTCGGCGACCGCAGGAGCCGGGGCGGGGGAGGCCGGTTTCGGCGCTTCCGCCGGCGGAGCCGCGGGGTATTCCTTAATGAGGCAACCGGCGAAGAGCGTGCTGTTCTGACCGAGGAAAAGGTCCCGGTACTGCTTGTGATCCTTGAAACGCGTCTCGTACAAGTCGGGGTTGAGGGCCGCGAACTCGAGCGCTCCCAAAGACTGCAAAAGCGCGAGGCTTTCGATGAGCTGGGGCGGGCAGACCCCGGCGTTCATCCCACATTGGGCCATGAGGTTTTCCGACCCAACGATGACGTTCACCCGGTCCTGCTGAGCGGGCCTGTCCCGATCCGCGATGAACTTGTCCATCGCATCCAGCAGCGCTCGAGCCTCGGCGTGATCGGCCGGCAGACGTTGCAGCTGAACGCGCAGCTGATCGAAAAACAGGTTTTGATTCCGCATCTCCTTGATGCGCGTTTCGACGGCGAGGCGCTTCTGCCAGGCCGCCCGGGCGGGCACGAAGGCCTTCGCCCACGCCTCATCCGATTTCGCTTCGTTGAGGGCTTCGTCGAGCATTTTCGTATCCCGAACGAGCTTATCGCGCAAACCTTGCATCTCGACATACCGGAAACGAGCAAACCGATCGGAGAGCAATAGTACGTCGGGCGGAATCTGCGCCCGCTCCACCAACGTAAGGCCTTCGGTCAGCCTTCTCACTTCGAGGTCGACCGCGTTCATCAGCTCCACAGGCAACTTCGTGATGCCGCCCGCGTACTCCATGGTGGCACGAGCATATTCAGGCGGTGGCTCGCCGGACTCGCGCTCGGCGAGCTTCGTGGCCTCCAGAATCGCGTCGAGACCTACGAGCCCGCGCTGAGCTTCCGCCGCGAGGGTTCTGAGAGCGAGAATTCTTTGTTTGACCACTTCAGCACGGGCCGCCTTCGTTTCCTCGGTAAGACCCGGAAGCTGTCCAACTTCCGCCTTCGGAATATCTATCTTGATCTGGTTGATGATGTCGCGAATGAGATTGCCGCGTAAGGCGACCGAAGCGTGCTTCTTCATGCCCTCGATCGGGTTGTCCTTTATCTTGGGCCAGATCTCTTTCTTCTTTTGCAGGCCGAAGGTGGAGGTCGCAAGCTGCTCCCAAAATCGATCGGTCGGCGCAGGCAGCGTCACCGCCTTCAGATCGGCGGGAAGTTGCTCGCGCGAGAGCAAGGCGACCCAAGCTTTCAGAACGTCGTCGTCGTTTTGACTGGCCAGCGCATCGGCGACGAGCGGAAATTTCTTCTGGATGATGGCCTTCATCGCCTTGTCTTCGTCGGGACAGGCTTCCGGCTTATCTTCCGTCGCGACGGGCCGCTTGCTCCACTCGAAAGCGTCGTGGATGCCACCGCCCTTGTATTCCAATCCAGCGACAGGCGTTCCGGGAGCGCTTCCGCCGTTTAGAAAGGCGGCGCGTTCCTCGGGGCTCGGAGCCTTACCGCCGTGGGTATCCCGATAGTATTTGCCGAAACGGGAGCCGTTCGAGCGGATGTCGTACTCGGGGCTGAACTTTTTCGCTTTGGCGGACGCGAGGACTTGGGTCTGTATCCCCAGGAGCTCCTCCAGGAACGCTTTCACTTTGGGATGGATGTCGGCGAGCTTCCCGGTGAAGCCCTTCTGGATCTCGGCCATCACTTCTGCCGGGGACAGGCCCCAGTCGTCGAGGCTCTCCGCGAAGACGGCCAGCTCGCCGAGGCTCTGAGGATCCTTGCACTTGAAGAGTCCGTCCAAGGTTAGCGGCTCGGGTCCCTTTACTTGATCACGCAGATACCGGAACATCGCCCAGTAGCGAGCCGAATCCGGGCGGAAGTTGGGATTCTTTTCCCCGGTGCTGCTGATGCCGCCCATGGGGCTCTCTCTGAGCTTCTGCGGAGAAAGGATGTCCCAAACCAGAGGCGTCTGAAACCCGGAAACGCTATCGTCGGTATCCCAACGTTTGAACCAATAGTAGACCAGCTCGTGCGGCGGAATCTTCTCCGCCTCCTTATAGATGGCCTCCGCCGTCGGCTTGAGGGCGAGCTGTCTCAACCTGATTAGATCCTGCGGGCCGGCGCGCCTCACCGCTTCGACGAACCAGCGCAAGGCTCCCGGAGGGAGCTTGAGGAGCGCGACACGGGTAGCGACCGGAAGGCTGGTGTCCCCGCCAAGTTTCCTCTGCAGGTCACTAAGATTATTTTCCGGAACCTCCATGCAGTTGAACTTCAGCAGCTCCTTTTCCTCGGCGAGAAGCGCCTTTTCTTCCGCGGAAACCGGACGGAGCGTGGTGCCCTCCTGTTCGAGAGCTCCGAGCAGCGAAACCAAAACTTCCTTTTGCGCGGCTCTTTCCTCGTCGGAGAGCGGCTTCAACTGGTTGGGCATGCCCGTGCTTTTGCTTGCGTCGGATTCGTGACCTCCGATGCCGAAGTGATAGATTCCCGGCTTTTCCAGCATTTCCAGGGCCGATTGGATGTGCTGCCGCGCCCGGGCCCGGTCGTATCCGGAGAAAGCGAGATTCTTCAGAGACTCGGGCTTCTCGCCGTAAGCGAGGCGCGCGAAGACTTCGAAGGGCTGATCGAAGGTAGAGGATCCTGGCTCGACCGGAAGGCTCGCGAAAGGATCGAGAGCTTCGGCGGCGTGCCGCGCCTGGATCAATTCATTGCCCTTGAACCCGATGAGCTTCGCGCCGTCCGTGCCCAGGAAGTTGATGAAGGTATGGGCCTCGATGTTGGCCATGCGCCCGCGTCCCTCTTTCGGATCGGAGAGGTAGGTCAGAATGCCCGCGAGCTCTTCCAAGGTTTTCTTCTCGGCTTCTTTCTCGGCCCGGCCATCCGTACTCGGGGGATCGTAGGGAATCGACTGGGCCAGGAGCTCGGTCAAAACTTTTCGGTATTCCGGCTGGGTGATTCCAAGTGCGTACTTGCCCCACTCGGCGAGATAGGTGAGCTGTCTTCCCCCGCCAACGGACAGTTGTCCAACTGGCACGGAGGACGGAAGCTTTTTCAGAAACTCACGAAGGCTGGCAATCTGCGGCTGCGCGGGCTGGCACTTACGCATGATCTCGACGATCATGCGCCTGACACCCGTGGAGAACGCGGTGACGTCGGCGTCGGATTTCAGCTTGTCCTTGAGGCCGCCGATTCCCTTTTCCCCGACGACGGACTTGTAATCCGGATGGTCGGTGATTTGGCCGGCGCAACCGGGATCCCGTTTTTTGAGCGCGTTCTCGTCGGCGAGTTTCTTGGCAAGCTCCTTTTGCTTCATTTCGGCGAGGGCGAACGCCTTTTCCATTTTCTCGTTGAAGAGCTTGATCCGGTCTTTGAGCGCTTCACTTCCCTGAAAGGCCCCGTGGTTGAAGTTCAGGTCGTAGACCTCGTTGATCCAGAATCCGTAAAGGTAGTCATGGAATTCATTTTCGTCTTTGATGGCTTTCTTGGATTCCTCGGCGAAAATTTTGCGCATTTCCGCAAGCGCCTTCAGCGCGCGCGCCGGATCCCCGCTGGAATATTCCTTCTGCCATTTCTGATAGCGGGCGAGATTCGTCTTCTGGCCGTTGTCGCCGCGGCCGTCTTCATCGTGCTGTTCGGCCGCAGCCGCGGCCGGAACATTCGCGGGCGCCGCCGGAGGATCGACGGCGAGCAGAGAGAAAGCGAAAGTCAGCGCGAACGCCGCCAGACCTTTCTTCCACGAAATGTGCACCGGGGGTTTCACCAAACCAAACCTTTCTGAGCCACACTCAGCGCACGTCCCGCGAATAATCCGAACGAACGGTAATTTTGCAACGCGAGTGCCACGAATCTCCGTTTCAGATTTCCGGCCGTCCGAACTGTGAAAACCCCATCGGCCCGAAACCATTGGGCAATCCCCACCCCTGCGAGGACACCCTCAGCTCACGTTTCGGCTTGGTCTGTCAGGAACCAAAGCAGTCCGCGCGGAAACCACGATTAGTAAGTAAAAACAGTTACTTGTGTTAGCCAATCCCTAGCCGCCGTATACAGCTGGTATTCAAGCACTGCCAATTCGAAGGGTTACCCCCTCCAACTGCCAGAAGTTGGGCACCCCGGAAACGGGGCTATTTGGAGTAGTGACTTAGCGCCGTTTCGAGCCAGGAGAGCTGGGCCCGGACCCGTTTTTCGAGAGGCCAGCCTATGGGCGTCTCATTAGTAAAGGTGTGGGGGGAGTAGCGCCCCTGAAGGTACCCATCGAGGGTGGTTTGCTCGGCGTACACCGTGTTTTGGTTGCCTTCCGGATACGTCACGAGCCCTCTTTCGGCGGTGTCGCCGTAAATCTTCGGCCACTGGCAGACGGTGATGTCTTTCGGAAGCCCGTCGATCATCTTTCGGCCGATGCGTTTCGATTTATCGGCGTGGGTTTCGTAGAGATAAGCGTCCAGCGGATTATCTTTCGCCGTGAAGCCCTCGTCGGCCCAGTAAGGCGGCACTTCATGCATGTCCATCGCGAAGTCGAACTTCGTGTCCCACTTCGCAATCTGTTCGAGGATGAGTTTCGCCTCGGGGGAAGGAGTGTCCTTCTTGAACATCCGGTTGGTGTTGAGATCGGTCGAGCCGTTGATGATGTCCTTCTCGAATCCCGTCGGGTTCACGCAAGGAAAAACGTAGAAGCGAAACTTGCCGGCGTAGGCGGGCGCCTTCTTCTCGAGAAATTCGAGGAGCGCGAACACTCCGGCGGGCTCGTCTCCGTGGACTCCGCCCGAAAGAAGCACTTTCTTCTGGTTGGGACCGGCGGGAGTAGTGAGCGCGTAGACGGGAAGCCCGCCGACTTTACCGAGAACGGTGTTCTCGACGTCTTTCAGCGCTTCGATTCGCTTTCGCACGGGCTCGAAGGAGCGCACGGCCTTTTCCTTTGCCGACGCCGATTCCGAAAAGAGGAACCCTAGAATTCCTATAACCGCTGTCATTGAGGGGAACATACGCAATTTTCCAAGGGAGGTACAACCAAGAAGAGGAGGCCTCCTTACTCAGGCCACGTGCATTGAAACGGGCCTTCGAATGTCGGCGCATCCGGCGAGTCCAGCTGATTGCAGGCGCCCTGGTCGTTCTGGCAAAGGCACTGCAACAGCAGAATCTTGTAAGAACCTTCCCTCAGCTCACGGGCATGGAAATCCTCCACGCACTTGGCCTCGGCGGCACGAAGAGCGGCGAACCTTGCTGCTCGATCGGCAAGGACGAGAGGACCGATTTTTTCATAGGGAGGTTGGCCGACCGGGACGTCGATCATGGCCGGATACGCTGGGCTGTTCGCCACCGCCGCGCTTTTCGCGAAATTCTCCTTCATGTGGGTCACATGAACCTCCTCGTGGGCGAGGACATAGCTGAGATACTTATCCAAGGCGCCCAGCCGCTGGGTGGCTGCCCTCAAACTGTAGGCGCGAAAGAGATATTCCCAGATCTTCGTTCGGTCCCCCTCTTTGAGAGCTTTGTGGTGGATCACGCCTTCCTTGCCTTCTTTCATGGAAAATTCGTGTCTGTCGGCCGGCGGGCCGCGAAGAAAGACTCCTTTTACGGTTACTTTGGTCTCGTCCTCACAGCTTCTTTGCGTGTCATAGTGGAAAAGCAACCCACCGATTTGAAACTGAGGCCTGTCGACGCAACCAAACGCCATGATCTTGCCGTCTCTGCAGTCCGGAATGGGCGCCTCGCAAAAGGATTTAAGCAGGCGCACCCCGACCGATTGGTTCGCCGGCTCCGCGGCGGGCACGACAAAAACCGGATGGCGCCGGAACGGGGCTTCAATTCCCAGAAACTTCATGGGAGCCGGTATCACTTCCTCTCCGTCTGGATCGGGCTCGGCGGCGTGGGCCGAGGGCAGGATAAGGTCTCCAAGGTGGGCGAAAAGATCCGCAATGCTTTCGAGCCAAGCCGAAGGCGCGATAGTCTCGGTCGAGGTATCGATTTCCACGGGCGCCGGCGAAGGAGATGGCGAGGGCAAGGGCTCAATCACGTCGCAGATTGGCTCTCTCTCGTTGGATTCGGCGGCCTGCTCGAAATCCAGCACCTCGACGGAATCGACGTCCGGATCCGCCGCGAAAACGTCCATGCTGCTCGAAAATTCAGTATCCGGAGCCTCTTCGGCGGGTGGCACACACGCTGATAAGACGATTAAGAACGAAAGGCTTAGAAGGTAGTGCGGACGCATGGGTTCTCCTTGGCAAGCCGTCTTTATCGGGAATGAGACGTCCAGGGAGAATTCGGCTCACCCAAAGTTTACAAATAAGTTGTTGAATGCCGGTTGAGCTCACGGCGAGAGCCGACGCCCTCGCCGAAGGAAAGTCATTCCGTCCGCTTAGGGGCAACAATTTACCCGGTAGTAATTCGGATCGCCCGCGGCCGCTTCGGTTTGCTTTCGAAGTTCAGGCCAAAGTCGCTGGCACGCCGGTTGCTCTGGAGAAAACCCATGGGATTTATCAAGACGGCTCTGATCGGGATGTTGTGGATGGGCGGCCAGGTGCTTGCGGATGAGCATGACGTGCAGTCGCTCGGGCATCAGGTGCAAGAGGGAGCGCAGAAGCTGCTCTACACGAGGGGATTTGAGAAAGGCAAAGTGCCGTCCGTCGGTTCCGTGGAAAAAAACACGGACAAGAAAATGAGATGCCTCCAAATCGACTTCGCCGGAAGAGCAACCGAGGTCTACATTCTGGCGCATTACTTTTCCGAGATACCCTGGATGGGCGGACCCGAAACGTACCCAAAGTATGTAGGACGCTTGCGCCGAATGGGACTCACCTTCACCCGTTTCGACTCGAAAGCCGCGCTCGATCAGGCCGATGTCGGCGAAGCAAGGACGAAGGCGATACGCCCCGGAGTTGCTCGCGCGGAGAAAAAGCAACCGGTTCAATTCGGCGCGATCCATTACGAGTCGACCTTGGGCGCGGGCCACGGATTCAGCCGATCCCGCTTCGAAGTTCGCACTTTGGACCGTTCTCTCGACGGCGCGGTGGCCGGCGCGCAGATTCTGCGCTTTCAGGCGACCCACACCGCGAGCGTCCTGAAGAACCCCGTGAAGGACTCGGAAATGATTTGCGTCGAGCTGAAGGACTGAGGGCCTCCGGCCAAGGCCAATCAGAGCCAAAAGGTGCGGCCCCACTTCTGGTTACATTCGCCGGCGAATGTAATTTTCCTCAGGAAAGTAAAACAGAGTGCTCGCACCCGGACTTGAACCGGGACGGCCTTACGACCGAGGGATTTTAAGTCCCTTGCGTCTACCAAATTCCGCCATGCGAGCCTATCTGGAGGAGAGTAATGCCCTCTCCCGCCCCGTGTAAATGACGAGACCAACGAGGGCGATCAGCAGAAATCCAAGCGGCAGCCAGTAAGCCGTCCCAATCCCGACCACGTCCGTAAGCCGCCCCACCAGCAGATGCAACAGCGCCAGAGTTAGCTGCATGACGGCAATCACCATCAAAATCACCGAACGCTCCTCCCCCGGGAAAGCCTTGCCCAAACGGGCAAAAAACACCGGGAAAAAAGGCCCAAAAACCCCGGCCAAAGACAGCGCCCAGAGCGGTCCCGTACGGCCCAAAAGGAAGAAACCCATCGCAACGACGAGCCCCCCAAAAAGAAACCCCACTTCCCACCGCGGCCTGAGCAAAGCCACGCCGAGAAGCCGGGAGACCCCCATCATCAAAAAGAAATAGCTCGCATAGGAGGTAGCCTCACCAAGGGCCAGCCCCTTCGCCTCGACGAGGTAGGGCACCATCCAGGTGGAAATCAAAACCTCGCCCGCCACGTAGGCCGCGACCACGAATACCGCAAGCCACTGCAAACCGGTCAGAGGACGGACGCGCGCCTTCTCCTCTCCATGGACCTGCTTACCCAGAGCCCCCGAACCGAGCAGCAAAAGCCCTAAAATCGGAAGCACGCCGAGCAGAGGAACCTGCCACCGGTCCCCCTCCCCCATCGAAAGCCCGAGCATGGCCGGAGCCAGCAAAGATCCGAGCCCATACATCGAATGGAGAAAGCACATGAGGCGCGCCTTGTGGTGGTCGGAAGCGCTCTCCAGCACCAACAGATTCGCGACCGATCCCAACCCCGAAATGCCGCCGCCAAGCAAAGCCCCCAAAGCCACCAGGCCGCCCAGACCCGACACCACCGCCGAAAAGGCGACCGACACGATGGACGTGACCAGCACGACGGCGGTCACCTTTCTATCGGAATGGCGGCCCGTGAGGGCCCGCATACCGAAGGTAAACGCGATGGCGGCGACGAATCCGGCGACGAGAAACCAGCTCACCTGCGTATAACTAAGGTGCAGCACGCGCGTCAGAACCGGCATCAAAGGGCCGCGCAGGTTATCAAGGTAGGAGGCGAGCAGCATCAGCAGCACGCCGAAAAAGAGAGGACGCCAGCGCATGGAATCTTCTATTCCACTTCGCGCCGGACGGCAAAACCGGCGGTATTCACTTCACGTATTCCGCGCGAATTTTCGACACGGGGACGCCACGGGGCATTGAGATTTCAGGGCTTAATTACGTCGCCGACACCCCGTCGGAAAATCGACAGAGCCAACTCGACGATATCACTCGCGTCCGCGCGACTCGCTTCACATTCGCCGGAAAGTTGGTCTCGACTTACGAGAGTACAGTGCGACGAAATTTGGCAAGGACCCTGCATTGTCTGCTCGAAGATACTCTTTTGCGGGGTTCCTAGTTCGAGCGGTTAGCGGACGTTGTTCGTTTTTCTGAGGATGAGGTTGTATGTCGGCGAAGAGAGAGTTCCATTCCATCCGGCGTAGTGCCTGGATATTTTCCCTTACAGCCTTTTTCCTATTTGCGGGTGCCGCCCACGCGGCTTCCGAACACTCGGCCACGGACGCCCTTCCGGGCTCGACGAAGCGCCGGCAGGATCGGGACCTTCTGATCAAGAAGCTCACCGACATCGTGAGCCGCAACTCGGTCGCCCGGCCGAAACCGAAATCGCAAACCCAATCCATTTTCCGCCTCGTCGCGCCCGACGACGCGCGCGTGAAGGAAGCCGAGACTCAAGGCATCCCCACCAAGATCAGCATCGTCGCCCTTCAGGTCGAAAACGGCCTCACGCCGAAAGAACTCAATGATTTGGTCGAAAAGCTGAAAACGGAAATCGGAGCGGACGCCATCACGGCCGCCGCCCGCGAGCTCGCCCGGCGCCTGCTCGTGCCGCCCAGCAAGCTGCGTGAGCTTTACAAGAAGGCCGACGGCTCCTTCGACTTCGAAGCTTTGGCCCGGGACCTCGGTCTCGACTCCGCCGCGCTCGCCGATCGCGCGCTGGCTCTGAAGAAAGCCCTCGAGGAAGATCTCACGGCTCCCCTTCAGGAAGACCGGCCCGAGGACGGAAGCGCTCCGATCGAAGGCGACGCCGCTCTGGACGACACCGTGACGCCGGAGGAAATCGATCCGGGTGACGGAATCGTCGACCCGACCCAGTTCGTGGACGATCAGGGCCTCGACGACACCGTCGTCGATCAGGACGATTTGGTATTCGACGACAATGCCCAGAATCAGCTCGCCGAGGAAGAAGCGCGCCGCAAGGCCGCGGAAGACGCGGCGAAGCTTGCGAAAAACAACGAAGGCAAAAACGGCAAAGACGGAAAAGGCGCCGGCGCCCCGAAGGCTCCGCCCCCGCCTCCTCCGCCGCCTCCCTCCATCCCGCCAATTTCGGCCGGAGGAGGAGGAGAAAAAGGACAGCCGCCTCCGCCGCTGCCCTTGCCGCCTCCGCCCGAGATTCCGCCCGTGCCTCCGTTCCAGATGCCGCCTCCGCCTCCTGGCGGTGACGGACTGAGCCCGGAGATCCTCTCGCTGCTGCTCAACAGCGGCAAGAAGACGGGCGAGCAGCCGCCGAACGCGGGCATGCAGGACATCCTCGCGACTTTCGCGGCGATGAACCAGCAGACGGTTCAAGCGATTTTACAACTTGGCTCCACCCTGCTGATGGCAGGTCAGGGACGTACGCAGATTACTGCGACGCCCCCGGGTGGTGCCGCTAACGTCTACGGCCAGGGGAGCAACATGACGGCACGTTTGCAGAGCTCCTCTGGCTATAGAACTTCAGCTACCGGAGGCGCGCCCAGAACGTCGCCCACCGGCAGCACGATCGCCAACTCGATGCAGGCGCAGAGCCCGCGTCAGGGAAGCGTGCCCGGATTCGGCACGACGGCGAAGCCGCGCACGACGAACTCGTCGGCCGCGGTCGGCGGAACGGCCTCGTCGGGCGGCACGAGCAGCTCGGGCGCTTCGGAAGCGCGCTGGATCGTTAAGCCCAAGCGACATTAATCAACGCTTGAACCGGCCTAGTCCGAGAAATCCTATCGGGTGCTGAGTGCTCCCCGATTCGGCTAGGTCGGCAAGCGCCTCTCCCATCACGGGAGAGAACTTGAAACCGTGTCCCGAGAACCCGGCTCCCACAACGACGTTGGGGTGAGCCGGGTGTCGGTCCACGATGAAATGCTCGTCGGGACTCAGCTCATACATGCACGCCGCCACCTTCGAAGGCGGCCACGCAAGCTCCGGTAACGTCTCCTTTAGAAAAGCACGCACCGTCGACTCGTCCGATTCCCATCCGCTCGTGGAAAGATCCTCCGGCCGTTCGAGCGGCCGGCCCGGCACGTGGTTCGCGACCTTCACGCCGTAAGCGTTGCTCTTCGGAAATCCGTAAAAGAAATTTCTCCCGCGTTCGAACGCCCAGCACGCACCCTTCGCGTACCAGTCGGGCGCCGAGTACCAGAAAAGCAAATTGCGATGGACGGAAAGAGAAACGCCAAGCGCCGCGAGAAGATCCCGCGCCCAAGCGCCCGAAGTGATCACGAGCCTGTCCACTTCGACTTTTCCGGAAGCGAGCGTCACCACCACTCCGTCTTTCGTCGCGTCCCAACCAAGCACTTTGCATCCGGTACGGATTTCGGCTCCGTCCCGCACGGCAAGTCCCGCCTGAGCGGCGACACACCTTTCGACTTCGAGATAACCCGCGCCGGGCTCCAAAATCGCCTCGTCGTCGCCGCCGATCTTAAGGAAGGGATAGCGTTTGGCGGCCTCCTTCGAATCGAAGGTCTCCGTGGGAATGCCGTACTTTCCGGCCGCCTCCCGGACCCCGGCCAGAACCCGGCTGTTTCCCTTCGGCCCGAACAAAACCAGCCCGGTCCGGTGAAAAAGGTGTTTTCCCGTCTCCCGCTCGACCTCGTCCCACAGGGCGTAGGTACTCTTAAGGAGGGGGACATAGTCGGGGTGCTCGAAGTAAGCCTGGCGGATGAGGCGGCTATCCCCGTGGGAACTTCCCAAACCATGAGCGATATCAAACTGTTCGAAGCCGATAGGCTTGTGGCCGCGCCTGGCGAGGGCCCGGCAGACCGCCGACCCCATTCCCCCCACTCCCAACACCCCTACCTTTAGAGATCGCTTCATAGTTGCCCCCCGCGGTTAGTTTTTATACCCTGCCGGCACTTATGAAAACGATGTCGCGTTTGCTGTTCGCCGCCTTGCTGGGTCTAAGCGTACTCGCTACGGCCAAAGATACGAACCTTACCCCCGATCTCCAGACCCTGCGCCAGGGGGAGCCGGTCCACGATCAGCGCCTGGTCGACCGCCTTCGCAACTACCACGTCGTCTTCGTTCCCGGGTTTCTCTCTGAAACGCAAATGGGTCCGAAATGGATCGTGAGAAACTTCATCTCCGTCGGCACCCACTTCCAGGAACAAATGGACTGGATGACGGCTCAGGGAATCGAGAACCACCGCGTGAGCCTGAACACGGAAGCAAGCCCGCTCACCAACGGCGGACTGATCGCGCTCGATCTTTTGAAAATCGATAAGCCCGTGATTCTCGTCACCCACAGCAAGGGCGGACTCGATTCGCTCCACATGCTGCTGAACTTCGAGAACCTCCGCCCGAAGATCGCCGGCTGGATCGCGATGCAGACGCCGTTCTACGGATCTCCGGTCGCGGACCTCGTCGCGACGCAATCGGTTTTGAACGTTCCGTTCTTCGGCTCCATGGAAGGCGCCGGAGGCACCCGCGAGTCCGTGCTGGCGATGACGACCGCCCGTTCGTGGAAGTTTTTGTCGGACAACAAGGTGGAAATCGAGAAAATCGTCGATTCAATTCCGATCGTGTGCCTCGCCACTTGGAAGCCGAACATCAAGGGCTCCATCGATACGCCCCTGGAAATTTTCCGCAACTGGATGGAAGGCAACGGCATCGCAAGCGACGGCGTCGTGCCGGTCAACTTCGCCGTTCTTCCCGGCGCGGACTACGCGAGGCTAGAAGGCGTCGACCATAGCAATACGGTCGCGCCCAGGTGGTTCCAGCCCTTCGACAGGGTGGCGCTCGTGCAGCAGCTCATCACGCTGATGCTTCGCTCTACCGGCGAGATTTGAGATAGCGGGCGATTCGATTCGCCATCGAGTCGAGCGCCCGGCCAAGCTTATCCTTCGACGCCACCACCCCGTAATCATCTCCAGGCACTTCCAGGCGCGCGAGCCTTTTGTCGTCGCGGGCGCGCATCACTTCGGCGACCGAGCGGTAAGGACTTGCGTCCTTGTCCTCTCCGACACGGTTCCACTTCAGCTCGACGTTTAGAAGAATGTCCCCCTCGGTGCCCTTCTTGTGCCCTTGAGTAACGTAGGGAAACGCTCTTTCCTTCTTCAGCTTCGAAGCAAGGCGCTGGGCGAAGGCCTGAGTGTCGTCTTTCAGATCGCGGCTGGACGCCGTCACGTGGACGGTGACGTGGCGGTAAGGTTTCAGATTCGTCTTGAGAGGCTCCACTTCCTTGAGGCTGCCGGGAACCGTACAGCCGGTGAGAAGTAGAATCGAAAGAAGAGAAAGACGCGCGATCATGCTGCTTTAACCCGGCCCACATTCTACCTCACAGTGGGGGCACTCCGTATGCGGCTTTACCCGTTCTTCATAAAGGATTTATCCCATTCCCAAGTATCGCCTCTACGCTGCGCGCCATCAAAAGCTAACCGAGCGGAGGAGAGCCAGTGCGGTTGTTGGGGTGGATCTGTATAGCGGTAAGTCTGGGCGGGTGTCTGTACCGAAACCCGTCCGCCGAAGAGCTGGCCAACCGGCCCGACGGTTTCTATCTGGAAAAGTGGAAGGTTCAGCCGGCGCGAAATCTTTCCGTGGATCCGCGAACGGCGATGGCTTCACTCGGAGCCACCGCGGAAGCTTGCCTCTACGACTCTCAAAGCTCCCAACCTCTGCCTCTAGAGAGAGTTCGCATCGCCCTTTCCGAAACGGAAACGCTCCCCGAAAACACTCCCGTTACCGTCACCGATACATTCGGTTGCGCGCGGGCCCCGGTGCCGGCGCCCGTTTCTTTCGGCTACTTCCGGCCGGAATCCTATTTGAAACGCTTCGTCGTGGTGAAAGCCGAAAGCGGAGTAAACCAGGGAACCGTGCGAGCGATCGAGGTCGCCGTGAACCCGTGGCAGAAGGACGACGATTCCTTCTTCTGGGATCTGCGGCGTGGACCCGCCCCGACTCTCCCCCACTCCCGCGTGGCCCTTCAGCTGGAGGAGCTGGGCGTGCAGTATCCTCCCCAGAAAGACGACTTCGAAGTGAACGCCCAGCTGAATCTCACTCAAAAGGACGTCCTCTACCTGCACCTGCAGCCGACGGTGCTTCGCTCGGCAGGGTTCGACAAGAGCCGCGGGCCGTCGCGCTCGGAAAGTCTGTGGCCCGAGATGCGCCTTCGCGTGCGCGCCCTCGTGGCGGGCACCAGACAACCCGATCTTCCCGACGTGGAACGGCTCAGCCACCTGCGCCTCATCAACGGATACGAGACCACGGCCACCGTCGACGAACGAGGAAAGCTGATCGTTCCCCTGGCGCTTGCGTTCGATTTTCAGGAAAGACCTCTTCTGGAAACCCAGACCCGCCTGTTTCTCGAGCTTACGGTGGAAGCGGAGGGCGGACCCCAAGGACTCATGTGGGAGATTCCCTTCGATACGGCGTCCGAGCAATCCAAGTCGACTCCCCTGCCCCTCGCGGACACGAGCTTCGACTCCGTCGTCGATAAATTGCTTCCGCCGCAGCTGGAAAAGCGTCCGCTTGCGATCGGGCGGGAAAAACTGTCCACCCTGATCGCGGCACCCCAGTCCTACCGCCTGTGGAAGCCGCGCGCGGTGGCGCAGGCAAAACCGTACGAACTGTTTCTCAAACAGGTGGCACAGCCGAAAGATTTGCGCCAGGTGAACGTCGGTAGTTCCGCGTGGCCTTCCGAGCTTGCGCCGGTTTTCACGCCGGCCGACTTCTCGGCGCTCCTCGCCCAAAGCGGCGCGGAACCTCCCGCCTCCTTGAGCTCCAAGCTCTGCGATCTGTACTTCTCGGAAGGCACTCAAAGTCTTGCCCGTTGCAAAGCAAAGCCCGACCACTACCTCCGAGTCCACCGTTTCCGTTTTCTCGACGGAGACGTGGAGAGCCCTCGCCGGCTACCGTCGAATCTGAGCACCATCCAGATGAATGCCTCGTTCTTCCGGGAAACTTCCGACGGTAAGACCCTTCACAACGGTCAGACCACGTCCCACAACGTGGACCTCGGGGTCACCGCGAAAGTCGGTTACGAGACTTTCGGCAACGGAGTCACGGCGCACGCTTCGTATCTCTTCAAGAACGGCTGGTTCCAAACGAACGAGCACACCGTGAGCCTCGCCAACCGCAATCGTCTGCTCGTTCAGGAGATGAGGACTCTCGTCAGCGAGGAAACGACGATCGAGGGACGAGCGGACATGAAAGAGTGCGTTTTCTTCCGCCACAGACCGTGGATGGAACGAAAGGAAATGACCGACGTGGGCCGTGCGGAACGAGGCTACTTCTTCTGCCGCAAATCCCGCCAGGCCTTCAACGAGTCCTGGTTCTACATGACCGATTGCGTCCCTTCCGCGTCCCATGCGAGACGGAGCAATCAAGATCTGCGGGATCGGATGTGGCTCGTTCTGCTTCGCGGAAGAGCCGAGATGTCCCGCTTCCGGGGCCTCATCGAAAACCGGAGCGCGGAAGTGAATATCGCCGGCGCCTCGGTATTCGGAACCGGCATCGATCATCTGATGAACGACGTGTACGGCGACTTGCGAAACCGCAGGGACGGCGGCTCCTTCCCGGGCCTGCTCGAGTACTCCGCCTGGTGATGGGTCAGTGTTTCACAAGGCCGGTCACGCCGAGCACTATCTCGATGAAGATGAGCAGGATGATGAGCATCTCCAGCGCGTTCGCGCGCTGATAGTTCGTCAGATCCGCCAGCAGTTCGATGTTGTCCTGTAGCAGAGTCAGCTTTCTGTCGACCGCGCGAAAGCGCAAATCGATCTCGAAATTGTCCCGGACGTCCCGGTAGAGTTTGTCGAGCTCTTTGCTCTTCCACGTTTCGTCGGGCGCATCGAGAATCGCAAGCTTGCTCACGATGTCCTGACGGGTATTTACCGTCGAGCCGATGAGCTTCAGGAGATTCTTCAGATCCATCGGCAGCCGGCCCTGGGACGCCACGTTCACGAACAGCGTCGACGAGGTATCGAGCACTTGTTCCGTGGTGCGTTCCAGAAAGTCGAGTGCCGCCGATTGAGCCACCGTCAGGGCGGTGACCGCCACGTGATCCCGGGTGAGCCTTTTGATTACCGTGTGCTCGAACTCCACCCCCGCCGGTTCGCCGAGGCGGATCTCGTAAGTTTCCAGCGGAGGTTCGTCCACGCCTTTACCGAGCGCGTCTTTGAGCTTCTGAAGCTCGATGACGATGTCGGTTTCCGAAAAGTTGAAAAAAGCGACGCAGCCGAAACGGAAGAGAAAGAGGTAGCTGTCCCTTTTGAAGGGAATGCAGAATCCCTGAGGCGCCGGTTGAATGCGGTCCTCGGGATAAACCCCTTTCAGGGCCTTCAGAGAGACGACGTCGTAGAGTTTGTACGCTTTGACGGCGTACGTAACCGTCACCGGGGGACTAGCCGCCGGTTCCCCTGGGGAGTCCGCCGTTTTTTGAGGCTTAAGTGGCTCCTTGGACTCGGCCATCAGCTCTTCTTGATGTCGAGCAGCTCAACTTCGAAGATGAGTACGGAATTTGGCGGAATCTTGGGCCGGCCGCCTTCGCCGTAAGCCAGTTCCGCCGGGACGAAGAGCTTGTACTTGGCGCCGACTTTCATCAGCTTCAAGGCTTCCGTCCAGCCCGGAATCACACCGTTCACCGGGAACTCCGCGGGCTGTCCGCGGGTGTAGGAGCTGTCGAATTCCGATCCGTCGATGAGCGTTCCCTTGTAGTTCACCGAGACGACGCTGGTGTCTTTCGGGGTGGCGCCCTTTCCTTCCTTCAGCACTTCGTACTGGAGGCCCGACTTCGTGGTCTTCACGCCAGTCTTTTTGCCGTTGTCGGCGAGAAACGTCTTGCCCTTCTCGAGGTTCACTTTGCCCTCGGCGGAGCGCTTGTCGATGATCGCCTGCTGCTGCTTGACCATCACTTGTTGCAGCTCGGTTTCGCTGACCCGCGGGGTTTTGCCTTCCATGGCGTCGGTGATCGCGAGCGCGAGCGCATCGACGTCCACTTTCACGCCCTGGGACTTCATGCCGCCGCCGATCTGGAGACCGACGCCGTAGCTGAATTTC
>CAZZHG010000098.1:0-17560 GCA_964653655.1 uncultured Pseudobdellovibrionaceae bacterium | reverse complement strand
GGCGATCCGACACTCAGAAACCGGGACGAGCTGCCCGCCATCGTGCGCAAGATCAGGGAGATGGGTATGCGCCCGACGCTGATGACGAACGGAATCCTCGCCACCAGAGATTTGCTGACTGCCCTAGCCGAGGCCGGTCTGAACGATCTGGCTTTCCACGTCGATCTAACTCAGGAGAGAAAAGGGTTCGCCACCGAAAGTGAGCTGAACGCCGTTCGGGAAAAATACATCGAGCGGGCTCGTGGTCTGCCTATCGCGATCGTGTTCAACACGACCGTTTTCGACGGAAATTTCGCCGAGGTGCCGGATTTGGTCCGTTTCTTCCGGAAAAACTGCGACGTGGTGGGAATGGCGTCTTTCCAATTGCAGGCGGATACCGGCCGCGGATTGCTCAGAAAACGTGACGACATCATCAGCCTGGACTCCATGGTGAAAAAGATTGAGGAGGGCGCGGGGGCAAAAATTTCTTTTGAAACGGCCCGTATCGGCCACCCCCGTTGCCATCGCTACGGGCTTACCCTTCAGGCCGGCGGAAAAACGTTCGATTTGTTCGACGATAGCGAGTTTTTCAAGCTGCTCATCGAAAAGACGGTGACACTGGAGCTGGACAGGGCTCGTCCGGCCCGTGCGATAGGGGCGATGGTGAAATGGCTCGTTACCACGCCGTCCATTTTGCTGCCGGCGCTTTCGTTTATGCTGCGAAAGGCTTGGGCGATGAAGGGCGCTTTTCTTTTCGGCGGGCTGCGGGTTCACAAGCTCAGTTTCTTCATGCAGAACTTCATGGATGCTTCGATGCTGGAGGCGGATCGGGTGCATGCCTGTTCGTTCATGACCATGACCGCCGACGGTCCCATCTCGATGTGCATGCACAACGCGAAACGGGACGAGTTCATTCTTCAGCCCTTGAAAATGGAAGGGGCGCCCGGTCAGGTTTGGGATCCTCTCACCGGGAAGCTGCGGCCTGAGACCCTCGAGGCAAAAACGGTTTGAGGGCCTCTCTATGCTGACTCTGATTCTCGCCGCCACGATCACACTGTTTCTCGCATGGGCGAACGGCGCCAACGACAATTTCAAGGGGGTGGCCACTCTTCTCGGCAGCGGCACCGCCTCCTTTTCCAATGCCAGAATCTGGGCGACGGTAACTACCGCGGCCGGTTCCCTTGCGGCGGTGATTCTCGCCGAAGAGCTCCTGAAGAAATTCACCGGAAAAGGACTTGTGCCTGACGAAGTCATAACGATGAAGAGCTTTTGCCTGGCTGTTATTTTCGCCGCCGGCGCGACGGTGATGCTCGCGACCCGTTTCGGCTTTCCGATTTCCACGACGCACGCTTTGACGGGCGGACTGGTTGGCGCCGGCTGGCTCGCTTCGGAGGGTAACGTGAATTTCTCCCAGCTAGGGGGCGCCTTTTTCGCTCCGTTGATTGTAAGCCCCGTGCTTTCGCTCGTGCTGGCCGCGCTCGTTTACCCCCTGCTTAGACTGACCCGCTCGGGAATGAAGGTTAAGAAGGAAACCTGCGTCTGCGTGGGGCAACAGGTCGTCTCCGTCGTGGCTCCCGGAGTGTCAGCGGAGCGCGCGATTGCGATGTACACCGAATTGGCTCCCGTCTCCCTCACGGTCGGAACGACGGTGACCTGCCAGGAAAAGTATCAGGGCAGGGTCATGGGCGTTTCAGCCCTCTCCCTCGTCGATAACATGCATTATCTAAGCGCGGGAGCGGTCGGGTTCGCCCGCGGGTTGAACGACACGCCCAAGATTGCGGCTCTGCTTCTCGCGGCGAGCGCCTTCTCTCCGGCCGCGGCCATCTCGGCGGTCGCGATCTTCATCGCCATTGGGGGCTGGGTCAGCGGCAGGAAAGTCGCCGATACGATGTCTTATGAGGTGACGGCTATGAATGCCGGCCAGGGTTTCAGCGCTAACCTGGTCACTTCATTCGTGGTGATATTCGCGTCGAGGTTTGGGATGCCGGTTTCGACCACCCACGTTTCCTGTGGGGCTCTTTTCGGAATCGGATCGGTGACGGGCCAGGCGAAGTGGAAAACCATTCTCGGTATTCTGACCGCCTGGGTGACGACGTTGCCCGTCTCCGCTTTTCTCGGCGCGGCCGCCTTTTCAGTTTTCAGTCGTTTGATTTGATAATTAAGGAGTCCTATGGATTTGCGCAGGTTTTCTGTTTTGTTGACGATGGTTGCGATCGTTTCCTTTGCGGCGGCTCATCCCCTCGATGACCTGTCGTCGGAGGAAATCGGCAAGACCGTGGCGGTCATCCGGGCCTCCAAGAAATTCCCCGAGGGGGTGCGGTTTCCCATTCTGGCCACCAAGGAGCCGGAGAAGGAGGCGATCCTCGCGGGGAAGAAGGTACCGCGGCTCGCGCAAGCCACCATTTTGGACTCGGCCTCGGGAAAGTTCTGGGAGGCCGTGGTCGATCTCGACAAGAGCGAGGTCCTTTCCTCCACCCAAATGAAGGGCAGCCAGCCGCCCATTCTCCTGGAAGAGTACGAGCTTAACGCACAGATCATGCGTAAGGACCCCCGCTGGGTCGCCGCCATCAAAAAGCGCGGAATCGAGAATCCGGACGACGTCGCCATCGATTCCTGGGTTCCGGGGATTGTGACACCCGCCGAGAAGAAAACCGGCGCGCGGATCATGCGCGGGGTTTCTTACTACAAAGGGAAGAACGACAACTATTACGGTCGCCCGATCGAAGGGCTCATCGCCACCGTCGATATCGGACAGAAGAAAGTGATCGAGATCCTGGATACCGGAGTGGTTCCGCTCGCGAAAGGTTCCGTCGAGCTGACGGAGCAAGCGAACGGCCCCCTACGGAAAACCCTGAAGCCGGTGAAGACCCAACGGCCCGACGGGGTTTCCTTTTCCGTCGAGGACGGCGAGGTTCGCTGGGAACATTGGCGTTTTCGTTTTTCGCTTCACCCCCAGAGGGGCCTGACCCTTTATCAGGTCGGTTACGAGGAAGGGGGCAAGGTCCGTTCGATCGCGTACAAGCTCGGTCTGGCGGAAATGGCCGTTCCCTACGGGGACGCCGATCCGACATGGGTGTTTCGCAACGCCTTCGATCTCGGAGAGTACGGAGTGGGGCGTACCGCGCATTCGCTGGACCCGAAGACGGATGTCCTTCCGGGTGCGCAATTTTTCGACGCCGTTTTCGCGGAGGACGGCGGCACCACGTTCGCCGTGCCGAGAGCGGTAGCCCTTTACGAACGAGACGCCGGCCTTCTCTGGAAACACGTCGATCAGAGCTCGCACAAGGGTGAGGGGAGAAGAGGGCAGCAATTGGTGCTTACCTTCATGACCACGGTTGGAAACTATGACTACGGCATCGAGTATATTTTCAATCTCGATGGAACCCTGGAAGTGCAGGCGCTCTTGACGGGGATGCTCCAGGCCAAAGGGACGAAGCTCACGGCGAACCCCTGCGAGGACGGCTGCTCCCATCTTGTCGAGCCCAACGTTCTCGCTCCCAATCATCAACACTTTTTCGCCTTTCGGGCGGACCTGGATGTGGACGGTCCGAAGAACGCACCCGTCGAACTCAACGTGAAAGCCATCGAGTCGACGGCGCTGAATCCGCGTCACAACGCCTTCGACGCGTTTCCGACGATTTTGAAACGGGAGAGACTGGCGGCCCGCGATTTAAATCTGGCGGCGTCGCGCAAATGGAAGGTGATGAATCAGGATGTTAAAAACTCGCTTTCTCATCCGACGGGCTACTTGCTCATTCCCGGGGAAAATGCCCTTCCGTTTCTGAAGCCTATGAGCCCCGTCCGAAAGCGCGCGGGGTTCGTGGACCACCAGGTTTGGTTCACTCGGTACAAGGAAGCGGAACAGGGCGCGGCCGGCGAGTACCCGAATCAGCTCGATCACGTCGACGGGTTGACCAAGTACATTTCCGACAATGAATCTCTGGAGAGGCAGGACGTGGTGCTCTGGTACACGTTTGGGGTCACCCACGTGACGAGGCCCGAGGAGTGGCCGATCATGAACGTTCACAGGGCCGGGTTCAAGCTCATCCCCCTGAACTTCTTTTCGCGCAATCCGGCGATGGACGTTCCGGCCCCGAAGTAATCAGTCTTCTTTGGGAGTGATGAGGCGAGCTCCCTTTTGGAACGTGAAGTAGTTCCACGCCCATTGCATCAGAACGAGTAGCCGGTTCTGAAACCCGATCAAGTAGTAGACGTGGACGACCACCCACATCATCCAGGCGAGAAGGCCCGATAGATGAAGGCCCCGGACATCGGCGATTGCCGCCGTTCTTCCGATCGTGGCCAGGTTTCCTTTGTCGACGTATCTGAAGGGCGCGGGAAGCGGACGGCCGGCGATTTCGGCGGCTATGCGCTTTCCGGCGTAACGTCCCTGCTGCTTTGCCACCGGAGCGACACCGGGCAGAGGCTTGCCGTCGGGGCCGTTCACCAGAGCCGCGTCCCCCAGCACGAAAACCTTGTCGAGCCCGGGAACGGAAAGATCCGGGCCGACTGCTATTCTTCCGGCGCGGTCGCCCGCAATGCCGAGCCACTCGGCTATCGGGGTCGCCGCCACCCCAGCCGTCCATAGCACGGTTGCGGACTCGATCCACTCACCGCCGATTTGCGCTCCCTGGGCGGTGATGGATTCGACCTTCGCTCCCTCCCGGACTTCCACGCCGAGATCGACGAGCTTCCTCTTCGCCCGTTCGCCCAGGGCTTCGGGAAACGTCCCGAGAATCCGTGGGCCGGCCTCGACGAGGATCACGCGCGCCGAGTGGGACTGAATACGGCGGAAATCCTCTCGCAAAGCTTTGTGAGCCAGCTCCGCGATCGCTCCCGCCATCTCCACGCCGGTGGGCCCGCCTCCCACCAGAACGAACGTGAGCTGGGACCTGCGCCTTTTTTCGTCGGTTTCCATTTCCGCCGCCTCGAAGGCGAGCAGAATTCTCCGGCGGATTTCGATGGCGTCCGGAATGGATTTCAAGCCGGGCGCGAACTCGCGCCACTCTTCCCTGCCGAAATAGTGAAACCGGGAACCGGTAGCGAGAATCAGATAGTCGTAGGGGACGCGACCATGATCCGTGACCACTTGTTTCGTCTTCGTGTCCACCCCCCGGACTTCGGCGAGCCAAACCTCGGCGTTCGCGTTTTTTCGAAGAACACTTCGAATCGGAACCGAGATGTCGGCGGGAGAGAGGCCCGCGGTGGCGACCTGATAGAGAAGGGGCTGAAAGAGGTGGTGGTTATGTTTGTCGATGACCGTAACCTTCGCCTCGGCGCGGCCCAAGTTGAGGGCCGCTTCGAGACCGGCGAATCCCGCTCCCACTATGACGACCCGGGCGCTCATTTCGCGAACCTCTTGTAGAGAGCGAGAGCTTTTTCCCGCTGGGTGGCGTGCTCGACTATCGGTTGTGGGTACGAGCCCCGCTCCAGCGGGGACGGCTCGTGGATGGAATCGCCCGCAAGGTGGGCCAGCTCCGGCACGTATCTTCGTATGTAAGTGCCTTCCGGGTCGAACTTCTGGCTTTGGAGCAGGGGATTGAAAATTCGGAAGTAGGGCTGGGGGTCGCAGCCGGTGGAGGCGGCCCACTGCCAGCCGCCGTTATTGGGCGCGAGGTCCCCGTCGAGCAGCTGCTCCATGAAGTACTTTTCGCCCCATTTGTAATCGACGAGCAAGTCCTTCGTGAGAAAGGAGGCGACTATCATGCGCACGCGATTGTGCATCCAGCCCGTGGTCTTCAGCTGGCGCATGCCCGCGTCGACGATGGGAAAGCCGGTGCGGCCTTCCTTCCAGGCTTCGAACCAATCCTCGCGGTTCTCCCACGCGATCCGCCCGAAGTTGGTTTGGAAGGCTTCCTTCTCCACGCGCGGGAAGCGGCCGAGGACGTGATAGTAGAACTCGCGCCAAATCAGCTCGCTGAGGAACTTGTCCGCCCCCGTCTCCGCTTTTTTTCCGTACGGCTCGAGCCCGAGGTGGGCGATGGCCTGCGCCACGGTGAAGGAACCATTCTTGAAGTAGACCGACATTCCCGACGTTCCGGCCGAGGAAGGCACGTCGCGGCTTTCGGCATAATCGCCGAGCTTCTTCTTGAAGGCGCTCAGCCGGTCGATTGCGGCCAGGGTTCCCGCCGGCGGTAACTTCACGGTCACGCCTTTGCCGTTTCTCTCCAGATAGGACTCGAGGAGATCTCCCGCCGGTGCCTTGGGGAGCAGCTCTCCCCAGGTGAGCCGAAAGGCAGGCCCCGTCCTTTTCTTTAGGGCCGAAAGTCCCTTTTTCTGCCTTTGGATCCGCGCTTGAATCTCGGGCGTCCGGAACAGCTCCAGCCAACGGCGCGAGTAAGGAGTGAAAACCTGATAGGCGGAATGGCGATCCTCACCCTTGAAGATCTCGATGGGCTCCACGAGGCAATGGTCCGGCTCGGTGTGGTGGGCGATTGCTTCGGCGGAAAGCAATTTGGCGATGCGCGCGTCCCTTTCCACGGCGAAGGGCTCGTAATCCCGATTCCAGGAAAAAGTGGCCGGCCGGGCCGGGAGCGTGGAAAACAATTTGGGAAAGGCCTTTTCGGGGCCGACGTCCAAGAACAGCAAGTCGCTTCCCTGCTCGCGAAGCTCTTCCCGCAGGGCGCGCAGTGTTTCCAAGAAAAATTGAAATCGGTTCACGGAAAAGTCCGAACGGGCCAAGAAGCCGGCATCAAAACAGAAGAGGCCGACGACTCTTCCTTGGTGCTGCTTCCAGCTCCATTGAAGGGCTGGGTTTCCGGCGAGACGAAGGTCCCGCCGAAACCAGTGGATGCCGAAACTTTCCATGGGCGCATCCTAGCCGAAAGGAGGCTTGAGGGGAACGTAGGCTTGGGGCAGAGTGGGGGCCGTGACACAGTCTTATCTGTATCTGGCGGCCGCCATTTTGTTCGAAGTTTGCGGGACCACCTGCATGAAGCTGTCCGAAGGGTTCAAGAAGCCGCTTCCGTCGGTGGGAATCGTCGTTTTTTACTGTCTCTGCTTCACTTTTCTGACGCTCGCTTTGAAGCGCATAGATTTGAGCGTGGCGTACGCGATTTGGGCCGGAGTGGGGATGGCGCTCATCACGGTCATCGGCATCTTCTGGTTCGAGGAACCGTTGAATTGGATCAAGGTTTTTTCCATTGGGCTCATAGCCGCGGGAGTAGTCGGCCTGAAGCTCATTACCGCGGAGGCCGGCTGAGCGGCGTCGAACGCAAAGGGAGGGGAACTCCCGACAATCCCACGAACCGCTTCGAGAGTCTCGCCTACGAGGCGGGCGACTACGGCCAGGATCCGGACGAGGCACCAGCTCCCCAGACTCAGTTTCTGAGAGACGCCTCGAAGTCCATTCTCGCGGGTAACGACAGTCCGGACATCGGGTTCAATCACAGCGTGAACCCCTACCGCGGTTGCGAGCATGGATGTGCCTACTGTTACGCGCGCCCGACTCACGAGTACCTTGGTTTTTCCGCGGGCCTCGACTTCGAAACGAAGATCCTCGTTAAGGATCGCGCGCCCGAGCTTTTGCGCCGCGAGCTCCGCTCGAAGAGCTGGGTTCCGCAGACGATCGCCCTGTCCGGAGTGACCGATCCTTACCAACCGGCCGAGCGCCGGTTCAAGTTGACGCGGCAGTGTCTCGAAGTTCTCGCCGAGTTTCGAAACCCCGTGGTCGTCATCACGAAAAATGCGCTGGTCACTCGCGACGTGGACATTCTTTCGGAACTCGCGAAATACAAAGCGGCGCTCGTCATCCTTTCGATTACGACGCTTGATTCCGATCTATGTGGAAAGCTGGAGCCACGGGCGAGCCGTCCCTCGGCGAGGCTTCAAGCGATCCGCCAGCTCGCCGAATCGGGTATTCCGGTCGGCGTGAATCTCGCGCCCGTGATTCCGGGCCTTACCGACGAGGAAATCCCTTCCATTCTTCAACGGGCCTACGAGGCCGGGGCGCGGCAGGCCGGTTGCGTTCCGCTGCGGTTGCCCCTCGGCGTGGCGGATCTTTTCAGTCAGTGGGTCGAACGGCATTTTCCTGACCGGGCCTCCAAAGTGCTAAACCGCGTGCGGGACATGCGGGGCGGAAAGCTCAACGACCCCAATTTCATCTCCCGTATGAAGGGGGAAGGGCCGTACGCGCAGGCGATTGCCGCGCAGTTTCGTTTGTTCAAAAGGAAAACTGGTTACCTTTCGTCCCCAGAGGAGTTGTCCGCCGCCTCCTTTAGAGTTCCCTTCGGCGCGGGCGACCAACTCGCGCTCTTTTCCGAGTGATCCCGTTACCAGACGTAAACGGCAAAGTGGGGCCGTGACACTCGTGACGAATGTGCCGTGTTAAATCTAGAGCATGGCCCGATCGATTCTCGCCATGCTCGTACTCGCGGTCCTTTCCGGCTGCAATTACCGAGTGGAGAAAGTCAGTCTTCAGGATGAACGGCAGACCGGCGAAAGATGGTACGCCTGGATCGATCGCACGGTGCTCCAGCCACGCTGCGTGAGCTGTCACGGCGGCGCGAAAATTTCGATGGGGATCGATCTCTCCAGCTACCGGGCCTTGATGGCGAGCAACGTCGTGGTACCGGGACAACCCGATCAGAGTCAGCTTTTTCAGTCGGTCAGCGAAGGCAAGATGCCCGTGGGTCCGCCCCTCACCGTTTCCCAGGTCGATCGTATCCGCACTTGGATTTCGGTCGGCGCGCCGGGCGACGAATTGCCGCCTCCTCCGAAGCCGGAGCCGAAATTTTCGTGGCTCGACAAAAACGTTTTCGAGCCGAAGTGCCTCAAGTGCCACACCGGTAATAACCCGAAGGGGGACGTCGATTTCACGAACTACGCCTCGTTGATGGCGTCGACGGGTTTGACGCTCACGCCGATTGTGGCGGGAGAGCCCGGGAACAGCGGCGTTTACGATCAGGTGATTCTGGAGTTGATGCCACCGGGACCGAACAAGCTTTCAAATGAAATTCGGGAGGCCCTCGCGGAATGGATCCGCCGGGGTGCTCTAGAAGATTGAGGAGAGAGTCCTATGAAAATGTATCCGCTGTCCGTGTTCTTCCTGGCCGCATTGCTTAGCGTGGTGGCGAGAGCCGCCCAGGATAATCCGCAGCTCGGCGCCGTGATGAAAACTCTTTCGAAGGATCTCACCCAGATCGCCGAGCCCACGAAGGCCGCCGACCCGGCTTCCGTGAAGGACGCGGTACTGCTTGCGGCCGCCGTGCGCGCGAAGACGAACGCGTACCTGCTGCAGCTTTCCGTCGATCGTAGCGGCATCATCGACAAGGGCGTCTTCGTCGCGGACGAGCTGAGCCCTCCCGGAATCGAAGCGATTCCCGTCGCCGATCTCCAGACGAAGCTCGGCCAGTACACCGGCTACCTTCTCAAAGCGAAGGGCAAGATGGTGGAAGCCGAAACGTTGATCAATGCGGAGCTGAAGAAGTCCAACCCGGCCGCGCGTAACTACACGGCCCTAAAGACCGCGCTCGATCAGCTCGGTCTCATCATCAAGGAAGCGCACGGAGCCTTCAAACCGGCTCACCCGTAAGCTTACTTGAACGGAGTGTCCTTCGCGCAGCGAAGGGACTCTTCCCACGTCTCGCTTCCGTTGGAAGCGAAGTCGCGGTCGAAGTGGCTCGCGAGGCCTGAGATCGACGCTTTGTCGCCGAGAAATACGCCAAATTCCCGGTTGTTATTTAGCGCGTTAGTGGAGCCGTTCGTGGAGCCGACCCAGGCCGCCGCGTCGTCCACGATGATGGCTTTCGCGTGCAGGTAGCCCGGGTGCCGTCCCACGCCCAGCGAAGAAGTGAACATGCGAGTCCGGATTCCGGCGGCGTCGAAGGCCCCGTAAGTCTGGCGCGTGCGATCTTCCTGAAACTGGTCGGGCTTGCCGAATGCGCAGACGCTCGAGACAAGGATGTCCACCTTCACGCCTCGTTTCGCCACCTCGAGGATGGCTTTGTTCAGAGTCGGATCATTCAGGTACTGATTTTCGATTCGCACATACTTCTTCGCGGCCTGAATCAGCCGGACCATCGGCGCCATCGAATAAGGGCTGACCGTCACTCGGTTGGCCGCCTGCCCGCCGAGAAGCGCCGGCAGGTTGTAGGCGCGCCGGGTGAGATCTCCTTCGAAAACCGCCTGGAAAGTCTTCACCGTGATCGGATCCGCCGTCAGGTAGGTGAAGTCCCGGTTGCAGCGGGCAAGGGGCGCTTCCTTCGTGTCGCAAAGGCTTGTGGCATCGAAGTTTCCGGTGCTGATGAGCGCCGCCTGAGAGTCGGCGATGACCAGCTTGCCGTGCATGAAACAATACCGCTTCGGATCGGGGCAGAACGTGGCCTTTTCATAGGGCACGTACGCGCCTCCCGCCTTCACGATAATCTCACGAAGCTTGCGCTGGGCCGGACAGCTCGGCTCTTCGCCTTTCACCGGCGTCGCGGAGAAGACGCGGCAGGCAACGTCGCCGACCGGCTCCCCTTCCTTCACGACACGAACTCTCACGCCGCGGGCGACTGCCTTCTGAACGGTCTCGAGAACTTCCATGTCGGCCATCGAGTAGATCGCGATATCGAGAGTGCGCTTGGCGGCTTTCAGCACCGGCAGCAGCGGAGATCCCTTTTCGTTTTCGTACAGACCGGGGGAGAGAGTGGCGGCCTGAGCCGCGACCGAGAGAACCAGCGCCAGGAGCAAGGAGCGAAATACCTTCATGGAACCTCCGCGTGTTTTGATTGCGGGCGGAGCTAACCAGATCGAGGTGGGCCCCTCAAGGAAACAGCCGGCAAGTCCGTATGACTATGAGCGTCGATCCCTGTGGAAAGACGGCCTAAATAGCCAGATTCGTAAAGTGTATGGCTCTCTTAACCCTTGCTACCGTTTCGTTGTTGAACGGGGGGACGCGCTATAATGGTGGCTTGCCCTTCAAACTTTTCATCCTCGCGCTGGCTCTGCCTTCTCTCGCGCTCGCGCGCGGAGGAGTCCCGTTCGGCGTTCTCGCGGAGCTGGATTGCTTCTCAGTCTACCGACTCGTGAAGGACAACAGGCCTCCGCCCTATGAAATGTTCCGAGCGCTTTTCTCGAGTGCCGCTCCCGAGCCCATTCTAAAAAGCCCCAAAGCGGACAACGAGCGCTTCGTCGCCACCATGGACTCGCCCAGGAAGGAAGACCTCTACTTTCTCCACGGCATGCTGAAACCTTTGAAGTGGTTGAACGACAAAGGCTTCGACGACGAGTACGCGGGTAAGGAAGACGTAAACGCCGCCCGCAATCTCTTCCGCATTCTGTTTTTCGAGAACCTCGCGGCCCATCCCGAGCTGACGAAGGCCGTCGTGGCGCGCTTCACTGACTTCAAGACGCTGGAGGTCGCGTTCGATCCTCGGAGAATGAGCGATCCCTCCACATTCGAAGCGGAGCTCAATCACGTTATCCGCGTCAGTCAGATTCATTTCGATCAGCTGATGATTCTATTCACGTCCCAGAAGACCCTGGCATCGGGAGAGAGGCCGGGCGTTCTGGACAATATCCTTAAGGCACAAGGGCTCTCCGGTGATTTCCGGGCGTGGCATTTGTTCGGCCTTGCGAAGGGAAATCCCGACAAGGCCGTCGCGGCCGCGCGCCAGCAGGGAAGGGACTTCGATCGCGAGCACGGCATTCCGATGAAGGCGAAGGTCTTCACCGACGAAATGCTGACGGACCCCGTGAAGGAAATCGAGCAGACGATCAAGCCTGGCCTGCTCCAGTCCCTCGGCTCTACGAGAATTTTCGAAAATTACGAAGGCACCCAGCACAAGGTTCTCTCCATGGAGGCGATCGACATCCTCCGGAAAGTGGCGGCGGGCAACAAAGAGGAGTACGTCGCGAAAGTCGCGAAGGACTTCGAGACTCGTTTCAACGGCATCAAGCTCACCGAGGAACAAGTGCTCGGGTTGCGCGATTACTTCGCGAAGGCCGACGATTTTCAGCCGACGGTGCGTTTCACGGAACCCACCCGCATAGACTTGAGTGGCGCGACTGACGGGGTCTTAAATGTGGACTTCGCGGGCCAGAACGTCGTGAACATGTACCACACGATGGGAGCCCTCGCGATTTCGGGCCAGGCTCTAAAGGAAGGCAGGCCCGGCATCGGATCGATGGCCATCGAAAAAGCGCGGGAAGGCGAAAGGAAAGCCACGGCCCGGCTCATGGAGTTGAAGGCGACCTTTGATGCCGCTCGAAAAGCCGCGGGCGTCGAAGGCGAGTATCAATCGAGCGGCGACGACGGCTCGGTGATTCTGAGAGGAATTCCCGAAGGCGCCGCGCGCGACCGCTTCTATAGAGAGCTTCTGAAAGGGAAGGCCCCCGCTTCCGATTACCGCGTGGTCTGGGTTCCCCCCATGAAAGGCGCCTCGGGCGTGGATACGGCCGGGCTGTCCCGCGAGTCCGTAAAGGGAGAGAACTTCGAAAAGGCCCTGCGCGGACAGCTTCATGGAAAGGTGTCGGCCGCGGATCTAAAGAGCGTGGGCATCTCCGTGGACCTGAACGTGGAGGCGAAAACCTACAAGCTCGTCTTCTTCGGCCCCCAGGCCGCCGTCCAGGCGGTGCAGGCCAAGGCCCAGACCCTCATGGCGACGAGCGGGCTTGCCCCCGAGGGGTACCGCCTAGCCTTGAGCCAGGCTATCTGGTGAATACTGCAGGTATTCACCCATACCTATACGATACAGCCGTCCAGGGATTGGACGCTCTAAAGTACCTGAAGTTCCGCGCTATTCGTTGAAGACAAGCAGGCTACGACCGCGGGCTCGCCGGATGTCGGCAAGTAGTCAGGCTGGAAACACTCTGGCACCCCGTATGCAAAACCTAGCAGTGTCAGCATCGTGATAAGGCAGCTTCGGGGGTTCATCGTGAAAAGCATCGGGCTAATGATTCTCGCCTCTCTTCTTCTAGCGTCCTGCGGACGCGACAGAGGCACCGAGTACGATCCCTACGGACAATCTTCCAAAGTCGATTACAGCGATTACGCCAACTGGAACACGGGCGGCGGCGGGAGCTCTGCTCTTCCCGGCATCGGCTCTCAGCCCTTGGGTGGATCCAGTTACGGCCTCGACACCATCGAAGGCGACAACGCCGATGGTTCGCTCAGCGCCGAGCAAATGCAGATGATGCAACAGTACATCTCGAATCTGAGCGATCAGAACAAAAAAGATATGCAGAGTGTCCTCCTCAATAACCTCCGGCAATGCGCGTTCCCGCCGGCAGGAGCGTCGACCGTCGCTTCCTGCCGGTCTGGGAACGGAGCCGCTTGCGCCAATGCGGTGAGCGGTTTCGCCATGGGTTATCTCCTCGCGAACGCCAGTAAAATGAACATCAACGTGGACCCGGCGATGCTAGCGCAGCTCGCCGCGGCCTGCGCGGCCGTGGATGATAGCAATCCGGCCGCCGTTCAAAAGCACATCAAGCAGAAGTCGGATGCTTGCAAGAGTGGAAGCAAGATCGGCTGCGGCGGCCTTCTCATGATGCTCGGAAAGCTCTTCATGAAGGCGCTTACGATGGCTTTTGGGCTGCTTCAGTCGAAGCTGTAATCGACTTCACCACCACGGAAGCGCAGACGAACCCGAAGGTTCCCGTCACGAAGCTCGTATTTCCCATGATGAGATTGCGGTTGTCGCACTGGAAGAACGGATTGTCCCCTTGGGGACAGACGCAGCGGAAACCTTTGCCGCCGTCGTAATGGAGCTCGAAGGGCTCCGTCGCGGGTTCCGTCGAAAAGACGGCCGGAACTCCGAAAAAGGCGCCATCGCCTCCCGGAAAATCATGTTTGTCGCGAAGGATGCCGCGGATGGCGCGGGCGAGGGGATCGACCGTCGTCTGCCCGAGGTCGGCGACTTTCACCTGGGTCGGGTCCATTCGGCCGCCCGAGCCCGTGGACGAAATGAGGTTGATGCCCTCCTTCTTGCAGTAAGCGATGAGGTGGCATTTCGCGGTCACGTTATCGATGGCATCCACTACCCAGTCGGGGCGCCGCTTGAAAATCTCCGCGCAATGGTCGGCGTTGTAGAACATCGGAATGGAGTGGACCTTCGCGTGCGGATTTATCTGCTTCATCCGCTCCGCCATGACGTCCGACTTCTGCTGGCCCACGAGCGGGGAAAGCGCGTGGAGCTGGCGGTTTAAGTTCGTCACGCAAATCTCGTCGAAATCCACCAGCGTCACTTCGCCGATTCCGGAGCGCACGAGCGATTCCGCCGCCCACGATCCGACGCCACCTAGGCCGATAACCATCACGTGGGAATCGAGCAGTGCCTTCATCGCGCGGTCGCCGACGAGCCGGCCCATCCGGTCGAAACGCCGGTGCAGCTTGTAAGTCTCGAGCTCTTCCGGGCTCATGGGTTGTAGGGGAGTCGTCTCACTCATATTCCGAACAGCCGTTTCAGGTTCTCCGTGCTTCTATCGAGAAGCGCTTCGGGATTCATCTCTCTCAAACGCGCCACCGTCTGCGCGATGCCGATGAGGTGGCGCGGCTCGTTCAGCGAGCCCCGGTCTACGCCCGGCAGTTCGGGCGTCTGGTCGGGGGCGTCGGTTTCTAGGACGAGCCGGTCGAGAGGCACGGACACTACCGCTTTCTTCAACTTTTGTGAACCCTCCCGGGTCACCGAGCCGCCGATGGAAAGGTGAAATCCCAGGTCGAGGTAGGCTTTGGCCACTTCCGCCGAGCCGCCGAAGGAATGGACGAGCCCGCCCCTCGGAAACGGATGGTGGCGGGACAGAATTTCCAGAGCTTCTCCGTGAGCGCTCACCACGTGGAGAATCAATGGTTTAGGAATGCGTTTCACTAGCTCCAGCTGATGCTCGAGCGCCCAGCTTTGGCGGGCGAGGGAATCCTTCGGGCAGTGGCGGGGGTGCAGGTCGAGCCCGAGCTCGCCGAGGGCGGACGCCACCGGAAGACGGGATTCGAGCTGGCGGAACGCCGCCTCGACTTCCGCCGCCTCCTGGTTCGCGACCCACCAGGGATGAAGGCCGAAGGCGAGAACTACCGCCGGGCCCAGCCTGTCTTTGAGACCGACTTGGCGGTCCCAGTCGGCAGGGTCGACCCCGCCTTGAACCCAGCCGTGGATGCCGAGCCGCCTGGCCTCCTCCAGCTGAGCGTCGAGCCGCGTCGAAAATCTGGGGTCGGCGAGGTGGCAGTGGCCGTCGATCCAACGGGCTTGTGGCTTGGATTGGGCTGTCTTATGTTGGGCCACCGGTGGAAATCGTCCTCTCTACATTGAATGCGACCTATCAGCACTGCGCTTTCGGGCTCAGGTACTTGATGGCGAATCTCGGGGAGCTGAAAGCGAGCGCCCGTATCGTGGAGTTTACCATCGCCCAGAACCCGCGCGACATCGTGGAGAAAATCCTCGCGGAAAAGCCCCGGCTCGTCGGGTTCGGGGTCTATATCTGGAACACCCGCCAGACGGAAGAAGTGGTTTCCCTTCTGAAACGCGTCTCGCCCGAGACGATCGTCGTGCTGGGCGGGCCCGAAGTGAGTTACGAGTCCGAAGGGCAGTCGTTGTGCCGGACCGCCGATTTCGTATTGAAGGGTGAAGCCGAGGATCTCTTTGCCGGGCTTTGCCGCGCGTATCTCCGGGAAGGGAAACTTCCCGGAGATAAATTCCTGAGCGGGCCGCTTCCGGACGTGAAGCGGATGGCTTCCCCTTACGAGCTTTATAGCGACGAGGACATCCGAAACCGCATCCTTTACGTGGAAGCATCCCGGGGCTGTCCCTACAAATGCGAGTTTTGCCTCTCCGCCCTCGACACTTCCGTGCGTAACTTCGATCTCGATCGGTTTCTAGCCGATCTGGACGCGCTGATTGCGCGCGGGGCCCGTCAATTGAAGTTCGTGGACCGGACCTTCAATTTGAGCCCTCAGATCAGCGCCCGCATTCTGGATTTTTTCCTGGAGCGCGTGCATCTGGGACTCTTCCTCCATTTCGAAATGGTGCCCGACCGGCTGCCCGAGGAGTTACGAAGCCGCATCCGCCGCTTCCCGAAAGGATCGCTTCAATTCGAGATCGGAATCCAGACTTGGAACCCCGAAGTCGCGTCTCTCGTCAGCCGGCGCCAGGATTACGGCAAGGTGCGCGAGAACTTGGCCTTTCTGCAAACCGAGACGGGCGTTCATCTGCACGTCGATCTAATCGCGGGGCTTCCGGGGGAGGATCTGGAAAGTTTCGGAGCCGGATTCGACGCCGTTTCCTCGCTGAGCTCTCAGGAAATTCAGGTGGGGATTTTGAAACGGCTGAAGGGAACGCCGATCATCCGCCACGACGCCGAGTGGGGCATGGTCTATCAGGAAGCGCCTCCGTTCACGGTTGTGCGGACGAAGGTGTTGCCGTTCGAGGCTTTGCAGCGGCTGCAGCGTTTTGCGAAGTTCTGGGATCTCTTCAGCAACAGCGGGAACTTTCCCGCGTCGATGGCTTTAATGAGATCCCACGCCGGAACCTCTCTCTTTCAACGCTTCTTGGATTTTTCCGAGTTCTTATCCCGGAGGCACCCGCAGGGCCACGGCATTTCCCTGATGAACCAGGCGGAATCCTTCTGGCGCTATCTCGTCGACAGACTGGGGGAGGGGGATAGCGCTCGGGAGGCGATCGTCTCCGACTTCTGCACCGGCGCCGTGAAGCGTGACGTGCCGCCGTTCCTGAAAGCGCCGAAGCCGGTCTGGGAGGCGTCCGCGGGAAAATGGAACTCGCGGCAAAGCCGCCATCTCGTAAATTAGAACCCGAAAAGGTCGACCGCGTTCTGGCGGAAAACCGCCTTCCAGTGTTCCTTCGGAATGGCCTTCTTGATGGCCTCCACGTACGGACCGATTTTCGCAAGCGGCCAATCCGTGGCGAATAGGAATTTTTTCGGATTTTCCACGTAGAGAAACGTCCAATGGACGGGCTTTACGAGAAGTTCATCGACGACTTCCGGATTTTTCGCGGAGAGGTCGTCGAGCAGCAGCCCGGAAGTATCGAGGTAGACGTTGTCGTTCTTGTAGGCGACTTCCGCCGCCGACTGGAACCAAGGGTTGCCCATGTGGGCGAGGACGAACCGGACTTTCGGGTACGCCACCGCCACTTCGTCGATGGTGAGCGGATCGTTGTACTTCACGTGCGCCATCTTGTCGTAGGTGTCTCCCGTGTGGAAGACGACGACGAGATTTCTTCTTTCGGCGAGCTTGTAGAAGGGTTTGTAAAAGGGATCGTAGGCCCACATTTTCACGTAGCCGAGGTAGATCTTCAGGCAGCTCACCCGTCCGTCGGTTACCGCCGCTTCCACTTGCTTCACGGTCACCTTCGGGCCGATGCCGGCGCAGGTGATTACCTTGAACGGAAAGCCGCGCTTGGATTTCGCCGGAGCGGGGTTCTCCGTCGGCGCGTGGTTCACGACGCCGGCGACCCGGGCGTTCTGAAACTCGGAGGCGTCTCCCGTTTCCCAGACGGAGTTGAGATGAACGTGAGCGTCGATGATCGTGTCGGGCATCCCTCCCGAGTCCGAGGTCGGGGAGCGTTCCACGTGAGAGCAGGCCGTCAGTACCAAGGCGAAAAGAAAAAAGACTCGCATGCCGCGCAGTGTACTCAGGCTCGGAGCAATCGTC
>CAZZHG010000097.1:0-17625 GCA_964653655.1 uncultured Pseudobdellovibrionaceae bacterium | reverse complement strand
GGTGGTAGCTGTCTATGAGTTGACCGATGACCAAGTCGCAATCCCCGCCGGCCTGATAGAGGCTGCGCCAGCCTTCGGGCTTTTGATCGAACGTATCGAAATCCTGCGCGAGAAATTTTGCCGCTTGCTGGGAGGTGAGTTCGCACGCGCAAACCGACCAACCCATAAACGAAAGCAAAAGGACGAAAAACCGCATCCGGCGATTGTGTCCGAGTTCGGCGGGAAGCTCAAGGCGCTCGTCAGAGAAACGCGAGGTACTGCTTGCGGACATCGACGCCCGCGAGCTCGCTATAGGCTTTGAGTATTTTCGTCGTCACGGGGCCGAAGGCCCCGTTTCTGACCGCGCGGCCGTTGATTTGCGACACGCCGCAAGCGCAGAGGGAAGTCGAAGTCAGAAAGACCTCGTCGGCAAGATAGGTATCGCGAAGATCCAAATCCTTTTCGACGACCGTGTAGCCGAGATCGCGGGCGAGCTTCATGACGGTCGCGCGCGTGATGCCCGGAAGGACCATCTGCTCGCGAGGCGTGTAAATCTCGTTGCCGTGAACCACGAAGACGTTCGAGCTCGACCCTTCGGCGAGGTTTCCATGCTCATCGAGCAGCAGCGCCCAGGCTCCCGGCGTGTTGTCTTTTACTTCCTGTTCGGCCAGCACGAAGTTCAAATAGTTGTGGCTCTTGATTCGCGGGCTTACCGAAGAGGGCGGCGTCCGGCGGATGCTGGGCGTGACGAGCTTTATCCCGTCCCGGAAAAGTGGCGCGCGGGTTTTGAAGGGGATCGGATCGCAAATCACGATGGTGGACGCCGGCGGAGAAAAGGAGTCCCGGCTTGCGCCGCGGGTGACTCGAAAATCAATCCAGAAGTCGCCGTACTTCGGCAGGGCCCAAGCATTTTTTTGAACCACTTGATTGGCCACGTCGATGAACTGCGCGGCCGTTAGGGAAGGGGTCAGCTTCAGGGCTTCGCAGGAGCGCTCGAGGCGCGCGAGATGTTCCGGGAGCTGAAAGGGTTTGCCGGCGAAAGTCCGCGCGGCATCGAACACGGCGTTGCCGCGGGTGAAACCGTCGTCGAAGACGGAGATACGCGCTTCGGTCTCGGGGACGAATTCCCCGTTCATCCAGAGAACGAGTGGTTTCGAGCTCATGCCAAGTCGTTATCCGGGGGCGTCCTAAAAGGCAATTTAAGACCGGCCGCCTTAAGTGCCGTCGGGGTCAAGACGGGATATAATCTGCCACTAGATGACACCGCGCTCGATCATCCTTGCGTTGGACTTTGGCTCGACGCATTTCAAGGGCCGTGTTTTCCAGCAGAGGAAGCCGATTTCTCCCCTGGTGCAGGTGCCGATCGCGACCCGGCGGTTCGGCAGTTCCGTCGAGATTCTTCCCCACGAGCTCGAAAAGGCCTTCAAGGCGCTGCTCGCCCCATTGAAACGGCATTTGCCCGAGGTGGACGCGGTCATTTGCTCCAACCAGGGACCCTCTCTGTGTGTGATGGACGAAGGCGGCAAGCTCCTCTTTCCCGTGATTACCCACATGGATCGGCGATCGGTTCGGGAGGCGAAGGAGCTGATTTCGCATTTCGGCGAAGCGCACCTGCTCTCGGCCACGAAGAATCTGCCGATCCCGGGCGGGATTGCCTCCACCTCTCTGCGATGGCTTAGTCGGGAGTACGGTGCAATATTGCGTAAGGCTCACTGTCTGGGATCGCTCAATACCTTTTTCATGAACGCGCTCACCGGGCGGAACGTCATGGATCCGGGCAACGCCGCCTACCTCGGGCTGCTGAGTGGGTCCGGCAAGGTCGGTTGGTCCCGGGACATCGCGGCCTTCTGCGGAGTGCGGGAGCGGCAGCTTCCCGAGCTCGCCGATAGCGATCGGATCGCGGGACGCGTCGGTGCTGCTGCCGCCAGGCGCTTCGGTCTCAAAAAAGAACCCCGGGTTTACGTCGGTATGATGGACGCGAGCGCCAGCATCGCCGCGGTCGAGTTCGCGGCGGGGGACCTTTTCCATTTGAGCGGAACGACCGATGTGATTGCGACGGTGACCGACGAGCCACTGGCTTCCCGCCTTTATCTCACCCGTCCCTTGGGCTTTGACGGAAAGTGGCTTTCGGTCCGGGCGATTTCGGCCGGCGGCGAGACGATCCGCTGGGCGCAGAGCCTGTTCGGAGTGGATCCCCTTCGCGCGAGAACCTCGGCGCCGCTCGCGAGTTTCGCGCCGTATCTCGCCGGCGATCGCCTGAGCGTGGAGACGAAGACCGCGGAGTTTCACGGCATGACTCTCGCCACGACCCGCGACGAGCTCGCGGCCGCAATCCGTTCCGCGCTCGCCGAGGAAGCGACGGAAGGGTTCGAGGCGGTCTGCGGCGCCGTCAAAAGGTCGGGGCACCGTTTGACGGGGAAAGTCTGGTGCAGCGGCGGCAACAAGGATTTCGCCCGTTACGTTCACGGTCTCTGGCGAAAGCTTCGCAAGGGCGGGTGGAATTTCGTGCGTAAGGATCAATTGGGAATGGCGGGACTCGCGGCACTCGCGTCCCGGGGGGAGGCGGAGTGATTCAGATCGTCGGTTTGGGACGCATGGGAATGGGAGTGGCACAGCGGCTTTCTCGCGGGACGAAGGTCGTCGGTTTCGATCGGGACAAGGTAAAGGCCGAAGGATCCGTTCAAACGGTGGGAAGTCTCGAGGAACTCGCCCGAGCCGGAACGCCGGGGAAGAGGATATTTTGGATATCCATTCCCGCCGGGCCGGCGGTGGACGCGGTTCTCGCCGACAGGGCGCTGGGGCTTACCAAGGGCGACATCGTCATAGAGAGCGGAAATTCCAATTACAAGGATTCCATGCGGCGGGCGTCGCGCCTCAAGGAAATGGGAGTCGCGATGCTGGACGCCGGCATCAGCGGCGGGGTGCACGGTGCAAGGGAAGGCTATTGCCTGATGGTCGGCGGCGACAAAGCCGCCTTTCAAACTTGCCGTCCCTTTTTCGCGGCAATCGCGGCCGGCGGGGAAAAGGGAGTCGAGTGGGTGGGGTCCTCGGGCGCTGGTCACTACGTGAAGATGGTTCACAACGCCATCGAGTACGGAATGCTCCAGGTCTTGGGGGAAGGTTTCTTTTTGATGAAGAAGAGCCCGTTCGATCTGGACCTCGGAAAAGTCGCGGGCCTCTGGATGCACGGAAGCGTCGTGCGGGGCTGGCTTCTCGAGCTTGCGCGAAAAGCCATCGAGGACAAGAACTTCGATTCCATCTCGGACATAGTCGGCGGCGGGGAAACCGGAGCGTGGGCAGTCGAAGAGGCGGTCGCCCGCAAGGTGCCGGCGCCGCTCATCACCGCCGCGCTCATCGAGCGGTTCAGCTCGAGCGTCTCGGAGAACTTCGGGCACAAACTCATCGCCGCGCTTCGCCAGCAGTTCGGCGGCCACGAGGTGACCAAGAAATGATTCGGGACATCTCGGTCGCGCTCCATCCGAAGCTGCCGACGTTTCCGGGCGATCCCGGCTTCAAACGGTGGCTTGCTTGCGACATGTCGAAGGGCGGGAAGACCAACAACAGCCATCTGGATTTCGGCGCCCATAGCGGCACTCACGTCGATGCTCCGTTGCACATGATTGAGGGGGGAGCGGACGTTACGTCATTCGCCCTGGACTCTCTCGTCGGGGAAGCGCACGTCATCGAGATCTCGGACAAGCACTCCATCAAACTCGCGGAGATCAGGGGCGCCGGCATCGCCGAGCGGAGCCGGGTGCTGTTCAAGACTGCGAACTCCGCTCTCTGGAAGCGGGGGGAGTTCGAGAAGAACTTTGTCCATTTGGAGCTGGACGCCGCGCGCTTTCTTGCGGACTTGGGCACGAAGCTCGTCGGAATAGATTATTTGAGCGTGGAGAAGTTCGGGTCGGCCGAGTTTCCGGTTCATCAGACTCTGATGCGCGAGAGTACCGTGATATTGGAAGGCGTCGATCTCTCCGCCATCCGGCCCGGGAAGTACCGGCTATTCTGCGGTCCCATCAAAATCGTCGGGGCCGACGGTGCCCCCGCCCGCGTTTTCCTGGAGGACTAAAGCCCGCGCAACTTTTCTCTCTCCGCCGGGGTAAGTACGCGCGGAGTCCGCACGAGTCGCCCATTAGAATCAAAAAACGGGGAGGGCGAGTGCATCCCCTTAAACTTCGCTCGGGCCACGAGTCTCAGGCTTCTCAGAATCAAGCTTATGGGAGCGCGTGGGTGAGTTTCGGGCGGAAGCGCTCCCTTCCCAAACCGTCCCTGCACTCGCGCAAGCACGGGACCGATGGCTTCGTCCTTGGGCGGACCGGCCTTCATGAAGACGACCGGCATTCCAATGAAGGGAACCTTCGGCGAACCCAGTGAGTTGGCGACGGGCGTGTTGCAGCAGGCGGCATACCAGCGCGTGAGGCCTTTGGGTTTCAGCCGCAGACACTGGAGGTGGCCGATGCCGTCCTTGAGAGTGACCTGGGAGGGAGCGAACTGAAAGATGTCCGTGCCCCCGTTCTGGTCGAGAAGCTCCTTCGCTCCCAGATGATGAAGGTACGCCTGGCAGTCGTCGCAAAGACAAATGACCCGATTGCCGGTTTCCGGCGAAACTTCGCGGGCGGTGCCAGTGAGCTTGCCGCAGCGGCATTGCAGGGAAAGCGTGTGTGCCATGGTTACTCCGGTGCCCGAAGGGGAATTCTGAAATCTCCTTCGAGTATCAATTCGGCGTGGGGGTGGCAACCAAGTGAAGCAAAAGCAATCTCGCGGAGGGTTAAAGCGAGCAGTGCAGATTGGTCTCGTACGGGGTGTCTTCCGTGAGCAGGAACCAGCCCTTGGAGCGGTCGGCGAGCATGACTTCGTACCAGCGGGGCATTTCCGCGGGGAGGCCGGGGTCGCAGTCCGGCTCTGCGTCCTTCGGGCGGCAGAGCTGGTAGCTAAGCACTTCGAGGTGGGCGTGGGCCGCCACGTCGCGGGTTTTCGAATGGGCCTCGGCCTTCGAGTACACGACCGAGGGCTGGACCGACGCGAGCCACGCCGGCTGCGCCGTGGTTTCCACCTTTTTGAACGCAAGCGCGGCGCCGTCCCACTTCAAGCGGGAGCGAAGAAGGGAAATCGGGTGAAGGCCAGGGCCGGGGGACTTCCCCGCTTCGGGTCCCTTTTCTTCCCAAAGGTATCCTTCGCTGAGATAGGCGCAGCTTGCGACGTTGAAGTAGGAGTCCATTTCTGACTCGTACCGGTAGGTCACCCGGATTTTGTTTTCCACGAGCGACAACAGGAAGTGAAAGGTGAGAGACATTCCGTCGCCTCCGCCGTTCAAGCTGAAATCCACGGTGGGTGGCGCGCCTTCTCCGAGATCCACCGCCGTTATTTCCGTTCCGAGGGACTCCAGCGCCTGGGACGAGGGCGGGGGAATGGAAATGCTGTGGCTCTCGCCGTCCGCCGCTAAGGTCAGCTGCACGACGCTGCGGTCGGCCGGTTGGGCGAGAAACAGGTTGAAGGACTGCTTTCCGAAGTTCACCTGCCGGTACGGCGGAGGGGCCGCGGAGGGATGTGTCCTACCGAGAAACAGCAATCCGAGCGAGAGCACCGTCACGGCGGCTGCCGTCAGCCAATACGAGGTCCTCCTCCACTTCATTGCTCTTTCTTCAGTTCCTTGGCGATTTCGGGGGCGGCATAGACCTGACCGAAGAGCCCGTAGACGCAACCCTTTAGGGTCTCCCAGGAATCGACGCGCGAGCAGGGTGAGCTCGCCGCTTCGGCGGAAGCCAATTGCCTCTTAGGCTGGGCGAGACCCGTGTCGGTCTTGGATTTCAGATTCTCGATGACCTTGTTTCCCCGTGCGGCCTGTTCTTCGTAGGTCTGCGCCGTCTGAGCCCAGCCGGCGGTGGATTCGTGCTGTTTGGCCGTGTTTTTCAAACCGCTTGCCGTCATGTCCAGCTGAAGGGGCGCCTCGTCGGCGAGCAGCGGCAGGCAAAGAAAGGCGAGAGCGAGAGTCAGACGCATGTTTTCTCCTGTGCCGTTCATCTTATCAGAATAGGTAGGGGGAACCGGGTCTGGATTTTCGCGACAATCCTATTAGTGCGCCCTTGCGGCGGGCTTACGTATCCTGAAAATTGGGGGGCCGGTAAGTACTGGCTTCCTTTCATAAGGAGGGGGATATGAAAGTCGCTATAACGGTTGGTCTATTGTTGTTGTCTCTGTCAGGCCGTGCGGCCCTTGGGGCAGAATGGCCGCTTACCACGGTGGAGCAGGACGAGATTCTTGGCCGCAGCAATACGTTCGCGGCCAGCTCGCCGGAGCGCCAGAAACAGCAGCGCGAGCAGTTGGTCGCGGTCTTCAGGGCGAACGCTTCGGTTGCCGCCTTTCACGCCTACTTTCCCTTTCTCGAGAAAAACTACGACAAATCCAAACCCGAGGCCGAGAAGCGCCAGATTTTGCTCGAAGCCGAGCAGGTCGCCAAAGCCGCCGCCCGCGCGAACGCCGTGGAATGGATGAACAAGGCCTACTCCAGCGGAAGAAAGCGCCCGGCGGCGTCTCTCGTCCTTGAGATGGGGGCTCGGGTCGACGTGACGGCGCGCTTTCATGAGTGGGACAAGTTCCTCGACGACGAGGGAAACCTGGAGCTTCGAAGCGGGCCCTTTCAAATCAAGGTGGTCAGTCCCTTTCAGCCCTATTCTCCGAGAAATCTCGACGAGCGGACCGCGGTGGACCCGTACGTGCTCGCGGAGCAGAACTACGGCGGCCAATCGCCGCAGGGCTCCGGCGAAGAGACAGCGACCGAGGCGACCCCGCAAGAGTCCGTGGAGCAGGTGGGCTTCGAGTTCGACGGAACGCACTGAACTACGTCCTGGGGATATACGAGGAGGGGGAAATGAAAACCACGATTGCGCTCGCTTTGCTTTTGCTTTCTTGTTCGGGCCGCGGAGCCGAATGGCCGATCACTACGGCGGAGCAGGACGAGATTCTGAACCGCAGCACGACGTACGCGGAGGCTTCTCCGGAGCGCCAGCAGCAACAGCGAGAGCAGCTGGTGGAGGCGTTCCACGCGAACGCTTCGTTCGCGGCCTACAACGTTTACTTTCGGTACCTGTCCAATAACTACGACCCATCCAAGCCCGAGGAAGTGAAGCGGATGATTTTGGCGCGGGCGGAGCAGATGGCGAAGGACGCCGCGCGCGCGAACGCCGTCGAGTGGATGAGCCAAACCTACTCTTCCGGGGCCAAGCGGTCGGCGGCTTCTCTCATCCTCGAGATGTGGACCATGCTCGACTCGTTCGCGCGTAGCCGCGAATGGAACCGGTTCATGGACGCCGACGGAGATATCGAGTTCCGCAGCATGCCCTTTCAGAGTCTCGTGCTGCATCCCTATTCGGAGTCCGGGCCGAAGGCGTTGGAGCAGCGCGAAGCGGTGGATCCCTACCTGCTCGCCGAGCAGAACTATGGGGGCGAAACGCAAGTTAGCTACACCGACCGGCTGGACCCGGTCGGGGCGGTCAACACGGCGGCTCAGTCGGTCCTGGTGCCTGCCGATACCCATTAGTTTCAGCTGTTTAGGCGGAATCCCTAGAATCGGAAAAAACTTTGAGCCGTTCTGCCCGCCAATTGCGCGTGGGTGGTGAAGAGGTGTGTTTCTGAAGAATTCCAACTCACCGGGGCCGTTCGAAAGATTCCTGGCCTGGAGCGTGGGCCGACCCATGCTTGCGGTACAGCTGATGGCGGGCGCGATGAACATTACCGCCGCGCTGCTCGTGCTCGCTTACAACTACATTCTGCAGCAAGGCGTTCCGGAAGGGGCGGGGACGCCTCATGCCGCCGGCCGTATCTATCTCGTCTCGGCGTTGCTCGTCGCCGGATACCTGCGCCGCCGTTCGGTGAAGCGGCGAGTGTTGCCGTACCTCGCCGAGCCGACCGAGGAGAGGCTGCGAAAGCTGTACCTCTTTCCCCTCGAGCAGGCGCTGTCGAGTCTCGCCTGCTGGTTTCTTGCGATTCCGATTATCGGGTTCGTTTCCATTCAGGCGAACGGCGCCGTTCACCCGATTCGCTTTCCCCACTTTTGTCTTTCGATCTTTTTCGCAGCGCTTTTTACGTGCGCCTATTCGACGACGTTTCATACACTGCTCGTTTGCGCGCTTACGAAATCGAGTCGCCCGCCGCGTATCGCGTGTATCGCGCGCGTGACACCTTGGGTTGCGCTGCTCATTCCGATTGTCGCGGGCTTTCTGTTCTTCTCGTTCGAGCGGCCGGCGGTGATGTCGGTCGAGGCTTACCTTCGGCTGGAGAGACTTTTCTCGATTCTCACGGCGCTCAGTGGGTACGCCTGGGTCATATGCGATTTCCTGTCGAGGCGGATTCGCCAACAGGTCCCCACTTCCGTTTGATTCAGGAAGGGGTTCGTTCCAAGAGGTACTATTTCGGTATCAAAAGGAAGTGGGTACGTTTGGGGATAAGTCCGAAAAGTAACCAGGCACCGGAAACCGCTAGCTTGAAAGGGCGCTTTCCAAACCCGCCAAAACACTACGCATCATTTTCGAGTGAATCGGGCCGAGATCGACAAACCTACCTAGGATAGTGACGATCAGCCCCTTCGCTTGCACATTCATGCTGTAGGTTACGCGGGTTCCATCGCTCTCGGCGGCCAAGATCCATTGTCCAACCCCGGTGACAAAGCCTTCATATTTCATTTCTATTTGCCCGGGTTCAGTGGCAGCAACGAATCGACATCGAAAGGCCTGGCCTCCCTTTGGCCGAACTTCCACGACACTTCCCACTAGTGATTCAGTCTTTGCCAGAATTCTGAGATTCAACTCCTTGGGCCACCAGACAGGGTATTGGGCGACGTCGAAGAGGATTTTCCAAACCTGCTCAGGAGTGTTTCGGACAACGATCTCATCTGAAGCGGAGATCTGAATCGGCACAAAGTTATTCTACCACTCTAGGGGGAACCAGAACCGAAGAACCGAACCATAAAAGTGCAGACTGGGGGTCACTGCCCCTTGGATGGTGGAGAGCCGACTGGCGTCCCCAACGAGATTCGAACTCGTGTCTTCACCGTGAAAGGGTGACGTCCTAGGCCTCTAGACGATGGGGACCTAAAGGCCAGCATCTTTGCGGGGGCGCGCGTGAAAGGCAAGCACTTTTGGCGGTTTAGTGTTGGCAGGAGATTGGGAAGGCGGAGGGGCGGCACTTCGCGAAGTATTGTTTCGACGCCCACGAGCCTATGCTGAACCACCAGTCGATGAGAACGTGCTTCTCGTCGAAAGTTTTCATCGCCCGTTTACTCATCTGATTTTGGGGCACCAGCAGGGCGTTCGCCCCGTCCATGAGAGACAGCACGAAAACTACGAGCACCACGAAGTGGGGAAGCCGCTTACCGGCGGTGAAGAGCCTCTCCAGGAAGACCACTTTCAGCACAAAAAGCAGAGGAGCGCTCCCGTACCGCCCCAGATCGTTGTAGGCGCCGAGGCGAAAGAGCGGAAGCACGCAAAGAAACGCCGCTATGGGCGCCACGGCCTTCCAGGTCTCCTTCCGGTAGCCCACCATCAGCATTCCGAAGCATGGCAAAACGTTGAGGGCGAGAAATAGAAGGTAGTTTTTGGGAATGCCGAACTCGCGGGGAATGTCTCCCGTGTCCGTCCCATAGTAGATAGCTAGAATCACGGTGCCGAGAATGGCTCCGCCCGTGAGAATGTCCCAAGGAGCCCTAGCCCCCGTGGGGAACAAAGGGGGCCGGCACCGAATCAGGTAATCGGCGGCGAGGAGCCCGAAGCCGATGGCGACGAGCGGAGACCAGGCGGCGACAATGAAGAGGCTCCAGGCCATCTGGGCCAGCGAGATCTTTTTCGAGCGGATCGCTACGAGATAGAAAAGGCCAGAATAGAAGGCCGGGATGGCCTGGCCCGGCATCCAGGTCATCAAATTCCCCGGAGTGAAATACTCCAGCGCCGGTCCGAGAGCGGCGTCGTTGTGAGCGAAGATACGTCCCCATCCGAGCTTCATGATCTGATAGGGCGTGTCCAGATCTCCGAATGAGAAAAGAAGGGCAACGCAAAGCAAAGCGAACCTCACGCTCTTCAGCACCCGCGCGAGCGTAAGAAAAATCACGGCGTAGGTCAGCCCGTGAAAGACGAGGATCCACACGTCGGTGCGAACGAAAGGGATCCACTTGCCCGCTAGCGCCGGGGTCAGGAAAAAGCCGAGGCCGTAGCGAAGAAAGACGTCGCAGGGGCGCCCGGCGATCGAACAGTCGGTGTGGACGACGGGCCAGGGGTTTTCCAGCAGCTGGTGGAACACCATCGAGAATTTCGCCATGTCGACCGTGGGAGCGAAAACGGCGCCGAAGCCCGTGATCAATATCGCCAAGAGCCCGAGAGTAAGCACTACGCCGATCTCGGTGCGGGAGGCTCCCTGTATAGTGGCCGCGAAGGCGCCGGCACGGCGGGTTTTCCAGAAGTGATGAAGATAGAGGAGGCCGCACCCGGCGGCCCCGATGCGAATCACGGGATGAAAGAACGTCAAAAACAGAATCGCCACCGGAATGCCCAGCAGAAAGGTCAGGCCGTCGAGCAGCGCGGTGGTGTCTTTGCCTTCCGGGGAACGCATCTGCCTTAAGTGTAGCAGGACGGCGCGATATATGCGCTCAGCGGGGGATGACCTTCACGCGGGCGGTCTGCCATACGCAGTAGTCGTCGGAAAAACGCTTGAGGATCTTTTCCGCGAAGGCCCGGGGCTCGATTCCCATCTCCGTGAGATTGGAAGTGGGAACGGGCGTCCCCTCGCTCGTCACGTTGACCGCCGCGTGCATCAGCACCGAAACCGGCGAGCGCGTCGCGATGGATACGCTGAGCTTGCGTCCGTCGAAGTAGATGTCGTTACCCCGGCGGCGAAGCGGCTTCACCCCGCTTTCGAGAAGCTCCTCGTAAATCTCGTTCACGAACAAGTGCTGAAGGAGAACTCCCACTTCGAGGGAATCGCGGAACCATTCCCCCACGAAGTGCAGCATTCGGGCGCTTGCGATGGGCGCCTTTTTTGCGACGTCCTCGAGGTCCACCATGTGATCGAGCGTCACGTCCGCCGGCCCGAGAAAGGCGACGAGTGAGTCTCCGAGCTTTCCGGTCGTGCGGTAGATCCAGTGGGGAGCGAGCTGGGTGCCGTCGTAACAGAACTCCTCGGCAAGAAGCCGCGTCTCAAAAGAAAGCATTGGCATCCACTCCATTGGCTTCGAGCGCCCGTTCCAGCCGGCGGCAGGACTCGCACTTCCTGCACATCTTTCGGCCGCACTCGTAGCAGCTCCAGACCAGGTTCAAGGGAAAACCGAGCCGTTTCGCTTCGGCGACGATAGCGGTCTTGTCTAGGTGAACGGTCAAGCTTTCCACGCGCACGCCGGTCGAGGTGGAAAAACTTAGGGCGGCATTGATCGCTTCCAAATACGCGTTCGAGTTGTCCGGGAAGGTCTCCGCCTCCTCTTTATTGAAGCCGACGATGAGAGCATGCGCCTCGAGGTTTTCCGCGAAGGCCGCGCCGATTTCGAGAAAGGTGCCGTTTCGATTCGGGACCCAAACTTGTTTCGCGCTGCTTTTCCCGTAGTCGGGATCGGAGAGGTCCGAGTGCTCCGGGTACGGCAGCGGGGTGTTCCTTTTTAGAAGGCTTCCGCCGTGGCCGAACTCGCGGAACCAGGGCAAGTGCAAAACGCGGTGGTGAATATTGAAATGCCGGGCGATGGCAAGGGCCTGGGTGGTTTCCCGCTCGGCGGCCCGCTGTCCGTAATCGAAGGTGAGCGCGAGCGGCACACTCCAGCCCTTTTCCAGCGCCATGGCGAGAGCCAGGGAGGAATCGAGGCCGGCGGACAAGATTGCGACGGCACGCTTCATGGCCGGGGTGTAACACGGCCCACGAGAGGAGATCCAACTTAGTTTTGGGGATTAGACCTGGCTCGCCAGCTTGTCGATGCGGGCGCTGATGTCTTCGATTTGCTTGAGGATATCTTGAAGGCGCTTGATGTCGGAAGGGGGTAGGGCGGAATCTTCCGGGCCGAAGTCGAGGGATTGGTCCAAAAGGCTTTTGCCATCACCATTCGGATGCCTTTTGGAATTGGGAACTCGCGCGCTCATTCTACAAATCCTCCAACCAGGGGCCGTCTCCCTAATTATCGGTATAGAGCCGCTTAAGCTTAATGAACTCCCACACTCCGTCGGCGAGACCCTCGGGCCGTTCCCCGTACCGTCGGATCGCCTCGCGGATCGCCGTGGCAGAGAAGGGTAGCGCGGAAATGGTGCGAGGCATTATCCAGCGGCCACCTCCGTGTTCCCATTTTTCTCCGGCGGGTTTCAGATCCTTCACGCCTATTTCGGCGAGAGTTTTTTCGGGGATTGCGCGGACCATCGGTTCGCGGCTTACGACGAAAATGTCGGTCTCCTCGACGAGCGCTTTCGGTTCGTACCACTGGGGAAGGGTGGCGAAGACTTCGTTGCCCATCACGAGAGCGACGTCGGCGTTCTCCTTGGCGGCGAGGTGGCGGACGGTGAGAAGCGTGTAGCTCGGGCCGTCCGACTTGATTTCGAAATCGAGCATCTTCACGCGTTTGTCGCCGAGAAAGTCTATCGCAAGCTCGACCATCTTCGCCCTGTCGCCGGCGGAACTCCCGGTGGCCTCTGGTTTCAGGGGATTTTTCTTTGCGGGGCACACCCACAGAACTTCCGGGCTGAGGGCCGCGAGCACGTGGCGGATCAGGTCGAGATGTCCCAAATGAATCGGATCGAATGTGCCTCCGAAAAGAGCGTGGCGCTTTCGGTTAGGCCGGCCCAAGGGCTGCGACTCCGGCGTCTTCGGCCTCACTGGGTTTGGGGATCTCGAGGATTCTCTGAGTCAGGCGATCTAGTAGCACCGTCATTCCGGCGCCGCTCTGGCTGCTGATGGCTAGACCTTCGATGCCGAGGTCCTTAAGGGCCTCGAGCTTGGCAGCGAGATCTTCGGGAGTGAGGCAGTCGGCTTTCGTGAAGACGATGAGCTCTTCCCGATCCCGGAGCTCCGGGTCGTAGGCGTCGAGCTCCCCCTGAATCGTCTTGAGATTTTCCGCGATTTCCTCCGGCTCGGGGCTGATGTCGACGAGGTGGAGCAGCAGGCGGTTACGCGAAACGTGCTTGAGGAACCGGTGGCCGAGTCCGGCGCCTTGCGAGGCGCCTTCGATGAGTCCCGGCAAATCGGCGACCACGAAGCTTTGGCCCGAGTGGTAGACGACGCCGAGATGGGGCTCGAGAGTCGTGAAAGGATAGTCGGCGATCTTCGGGCGGGCGCGGCTCACGGTGGACAGAAAAGTGGATTTGCCCGCGTTCGGCAGCCCGATGAGACCCACGTCGGCGATGAGCCGAAGCTCGAGCCGCAGTACTTTCGCTTCTCCGGGCTGTCCGGGAGTGGAAGTGCGGGGCGCGCGGTTCGTGGACGTTACGTAAGTCATGTTGCCGCGGCCTCCACGGCCTCCCTTGGCGACGCAAATGCGCTCGCCGGGCGTGGTGAGGTCGGCGATCGTCTCGCCTGTCTCGTCGTCGTAAAGGATGGTTCCGACTGGGACCTGGATGATTTTGTCCTCGCCCGCGCGGCCGTAGCAATCACTGCCTAGCCCGTGCTCGCCGCGTTCGCCTTGGTACTTCGGCTGATAGCGGAAATCGAGAAGGGAGGAGCGATCGTGGGTGGCCTCTACGTAAACCGATCCGCCCGCGCCGCCGTTGCCGCCGCTCGGGCCGCCGTAGGGGACGTACTTCTCCCGCCGGAAAGCAACGCAACCGTCGCCTCCCGCGCCAGCGAAAACCTTGATTGTGGCTTCGTCGATTAACGGCACAATGCCACCTTTATAGCAAAACCGAGACGCCTGGCGCCCCGGTTTCACTCGAATGCAAAAACCAACTTTAGCGGAGAAATACTAAGATGCAGCCGACGTCGCCGTCGGATAGATGCTGATCTTCTGGCGGGTCTTGTCGAGACGCTCGAACTTGACCTCTCCATCGATCAAAGCGAACAGGGTCCAGTCGCGGCCGATGCCGACGTTGAGACCGGCGTGGAACTTAGAGCCACGCTGGCGGACCAAAATGTTTCCGGCGAGGACATGCTCGCCGCCAAAACGTTTCACGCCGAGCCGCTGCCCGGGAGAGTTACGTCCGTTACGAGAACTACCACCTGCTTTTTTGTGTGCCATTAGTGTGCTCCCTCAATCTTCTCGATGCGCAACCGGGTGTAATTCTGGCGGTGACCCATCCGTTTACGATGAGACTTGCGCTTGCGGTAGATGAACTTGCGAACCTTCTCGCCCTTGTCGTGCGAAACGCAAACGGCGGTGACGGTGCTCTTCAGAACGGGCTGGCCGATGGTGACTTTGTCACCGTCGGAAACCATGAGGACGTCGGTGAGCGAAACACTCTGTCCGGGCTCGACGCCCGCGAGCAACTCGACCAAAACTTCCTGACCCGCTTCGACGCGGTATTGCTTACCACCTGTCCGGATGACTGCGTACACGGTAACTCCTCAACGACTTAAAACTTTTCCCGAAACCGGGTTTCGAGCGAAACAGTTCAATACGTCAGTTAAGCATTTAGAGTCAAGCATTTGAACGAGATTGGAGCGCGGTTTGCACTGGGCCCACCCCATGCGCAGGGCGGTTTGGGTGGGGATGGCACTTCTGGTTCTGGGGCGGCTCGCCGTTCGGGCGGGGGAGAGGCAAAGGGCCCTCGACCTTTGCGCCGAACTGGAGGGGCGTCAAAGTGCCCAAAAATACACATTTTTCACGGGCACTGTGGTCGCTTGGGAGGGCGGGCGCTTTGCGGTTGCGGGGGTACGATTTGAACCGCGGCTCCCCCAGGCGGGCGATCCCGGTCCGATTTGGGTCGACGAGCGGGTCGCTCGGCCGGGACTGGGTAGTGGCCGCCGGATCGCGGTTTTCGGCCCCGTGCGCTGCCGGCGGCCCGCCCGAAACCCAGGTTGGGGCGCGGCCCCCGGGGGTTCACTGTCCGCCTCCGGTCCGAAGTTCCGGTCATGGAAAACCGCCGAACGGATCGGTTGGGCGGCCCTAGTCCGGGCAAAATTCCGGGCGTGGATTTCGCGAACGCTCGCTCGCTGGCCAGGTCTCAGAGCGCTGTCGATGGCGACCTGGACCGGAGACGCGGGCGCGCTTCCGGAAAGTTTACGCGAGCTCTATCTCGAAGGCGGCCTGCTTCACATTCTCGCCCTGAGCGGCCAGCATGTGCTCGTCTTGGCCGCGATCCTGTCTCTCGTCGGAAAAACGCTCGTTCCCTTGGCGGCGCGGTTCGGACCGAAAAATTTCGCGCGGTACGCGGCCGCGGGAAAATTGCGGTTGCTGATTAGTGCAATCGTGCTTGCGGCCGTGAGTGACGGGCTCGCGCCGCTGAGACGCGCGCTCGCGATGGTGCTTTTTTGGGAAGGGTTGCAACGGCGGAGGTTTCACGTCGGTCCGCTCGCGCTTCTCGCCGGTAGCGCCGCCGCGGCTCTCGTCTTCGATCCGGCGCTCGTGGAATCGCCGTCCTTTCTACTGAGTGTGGTCGCGACGGCGTTCGTAGGGCGGCTCGCCGGTTACCGCCGGGTCTCTTGGGTAATGCCCGTTCTGACGGGACCACTCACGGCGCTCTTTTTCGCAAGAGTCGCGTGGCTTGCGCCGCTCGGAAATTTTCTGCTGGGCGGCATTTGGGGCCTTCTTTGGCTTCCGATGGGCTTTGTCGCGCCCTTCTTGGCGGGCGTGTTGCCCCATTCCTTTGGAAATAATGCAGAGCGCATATGGACGGCCTTTCTTGGGCTGCAGGACCGCGCCGCTCAGGTGGGTCCGCTCGCCTATGGGGCGGTGATCCGGCCCTGGGTTCTGGAGGCGATTGCGTGGGAGACGCTGCTGGTCATTTTGCTGCTTCCGCTGCTTCGGAAAAGGGCTTTGGAATGGGGCCCCATTCCTTGATTTTATCGACGATAACCGAGAGAATTTACAGTAGATTGGTGTCTTCATGACCAGCGACAAAACAACGCGTCAGAACCGAGTCCGGGAAGCGCTTGGGCGCATCTACGATCAGCAGCCTCCTTACTTTCGGGAGTACCTGCGGCGTTTCCAGGAAGATCCCACGAGCCGCGTTTTCGCGCCGCTCGCCGAAGCCTATCGCAGGCTCGGCCGTGTGGACGAAGCGATCGAGATCTGCCGCGAGGGGCTCGAGCATCATCCCGACTTTCATGGCGGACGGGTCGCGTACGCGAAGTGTCTGGTGGATAAGAAGCAGTTTCCGGACGCGCGCAAAGAGCTCGAGCGGGTCGTGTACTCCGTTCCCGAAAATCTTTTGGCTCAGCGGCTGCTCGGCGAGGTGAACGCGATCCTCGGCGACGTGGACGCCGCTCTGCACGCCTTCAAGATGGCGTTGCTCCTTTCTCCTGCGGACGTGGGTCTCGCGGAGAAGGTGCATCAGCTCGAAAAAAGATCGGCGGCGCCGGCCGAGCCCGTTCCGTTCGAGATTCCGCCGTCGCGGCCGCCCGCCGACGACTGGCAGCCCTCCGACGACATCTCGTTCGTGCCGGGAGAAATGTCGCCGCCTCCTCCTCCCCCGCCTTCCTCGAATGAGGAATTCGTCGAGCGCGATTTGCAGAAGACCCCCGATCCGCTCGCGTCTTCCAGTTCCCTCGAAGCGCTGCTCAACGAAAGCGACGAGGAGCTGGGCGACGATCTAGCACCGCTCTGGCAGATGGACGAGGGCACGAGAGCGGGCGGTCAGCAGCGGATCACTCCGCCGCCGCCAAAGGGAGCCGGGCACGACGACATGTTCGTCGCGGAACCGCTGTCGGCGGAAGGCGAAGGCCTCGGGATGCTGGACGAGGACGCCGAGGACGGCGAGGACATGCCCATCGAGATCGGCTCGCCGGAGCCGGTCGTCGACGAAGGGCTTGAGGTGCTGCTCGGTCGCGAGGACGCGGGTGTCGCCGACGAGCCCTTCAAGGTCGAGCACGTCAGCCAGATTTTCCAGGAAGAGGAGAAGGGCGGCTCGCCCCAGGAGATCACCACCGAAACCCTCGGGGATCTCTATTTCTCCCAGGGGCAGTTCGAGCGTGCGCTGAAGATTTTCGAGAAACTCGGGGACGTGGAGTCCGCCGACATCGCCCGAAAGATCCAGGCCTGCAAGAGCCGGCTGGGAGTGACCCGGGAACAGATGGTGCGAAACCGTCAGATAGAGGCGTTGAAGAAGGTCCTAGGCAAAGCGAAGAACGCTTAGCCTGCGAGAAATGCGGGCTAGAGGGTTGAAATTCGGCGCAAATTGAGGGAAAACCGGGGCTTCCAAAAATTCGACCGGGAGACCGGTTCAAAGTAGGCAGGGACTCATGGGCTACGAAACGTCGGACTTCAAAAAGGGCTTATTCATCGAGATCGACGGCACCCCCTATCAGGTGGTCGAGTTCCAGCACGTGAAGCCTGGCAAAGGTAACGCCTTCACCCGCACGCGCATCCGCAACCTCGTAGTCGGCACGACCGTCGAACGGACGTTCAAATCCGGTGAACGGGTGGACGAGCCGGACCTAGAGAAGAAGCGCATGCAGTACCTGTACGCCGACGGCAACAACGGCTACCAGTTCCTCGACATGGAAAGCTACGAGCAGATCCTGCTCGAGCCGGTACAGGTAGGG
>CAZZHG010000096.1:0-18270 GCA_964653655.1 uncultured Pseudobdellovibrionaceae bacterium | reverse complement strand
CGCCGGAGAAAACGAACATGGTGCGGGTCTGGCTGATGGGCTTCAGCTTCTCCTTACATTCGCCAGCGAATGTAACCGGGGCCAGCTTCTTTTGAAGCTCGTACTTGCTCTTGCCTTCCGCCTCGGCAAAGAGCTCCTGGTGATTCTCTTGCGTGACCTGTGGAGCCAGAAGGCTTGCATTGGTCATGGTGAGCCTTCCCGCGGCAATCTTTTCCAGAATCTCAGGAAACTGCCGGCTGAGCCGCGCCACTTGAATGCGCTTACAGGTACTCGCCTCGGATAACCCAAGCTCCTTGACGCTGAATTGAAACAACGAAGAATAGTGAGGCAGGTAAAGCCTTCGAAGATCCACTTCGGCGAGATAGGAGAGAAACCTCGCCTGAGTCTTTCTTTCTTCGGCCATCGAATTCTTGAGTGCTTGAATCAGTTCGTTATCTTTCATTCCCCTTTCTTATCATCCCAAAAATCGATCTCTCTCCGTGGCTCTCAGATGCATTCTCAGGATCAAAATACCCCTGAGGTACGGGCAAGGAGAAACCTTCCGAGGTGCAAGTGTTGTGGCGCTCATAGACACGGAATAGCGCCGATTTCCGACGATAGGAGAAAGCGTGGCAAAATCCCGTCAACCGTTTTCTAGATCCGAAGGTAGGTCGCGCGAGGCTAGATCCGCGCTACTTCTCCGATATCCGAACGCGCGAAACAGGCATGACCGTTACTTTTTCCCATTCAACGCCAGCTTCAGAGATTTCGAAGTCGCTTCCGTGATGGCGAGCACTTCCTCCGCCGTGTCGGCGAGAAAGAGATAATCCATGTCGTCTGAGTCGATGGCGCCTTCCTTGACGAGCTTCTGGGTGACCCACTCCACGAATCCGCCCCAATACTCGCGCCCCACCAGCACGACGGGAAAAAAGAAGAGCTTGCGGTTCTGAATGAGGGTCAGCGCCTCGGTTACCTCATCGAGAGTTCCGAAGCCTCCGGGTAGCACGACGTAGGCATAGGAGTACTTCACGAGAATCACTTTGCGGGCGAAGAAGTAACGGAAAAGGATGGATCGGGTGAGAAAGGGATTCGGCTTTTGTTCGGACGGAAGCACGATGTTGGCTCCAACCGAAACGCCGCCCGCCTCGAAAGCTCCCCGGTTAGCCGCCTCCATCAGCCCGGGCCCGCCGCCGGTGATGACCGTGAACCCCTGCCTTGCCAGACCGGCTCCGATTTCCCGGCCTAAGGCGTAGTAGGGACTTCCCTCTTTGAATCTGGCGGAGCCGAAAACCGTAACCGCGGGCGCGAGGAAGTGGAGGGCGCGAAAGCCCCGAATGAACTCGATGGAGATTCTTACGACCCGAAAGAACTCACCGATCCAAGTGTCGCGCGTACTAAGAAAACGCGCCTCTCCCGAGAGGCGGTCGGTGAGTTTCTCGATCGGGGATTTCTCGGATGCCATGGTGCGACGAAATTGTATGATATTTCAAAGGTTTAATCCCGGCAAAAAATTCGGTGAGGGCTTGGCTTGCGCCCGGCTTTGTGTGAGGGTGAACGCCAATGGCCAGTGTCGAGCTGAACAAGGCCCACAAATCCTACGGCGACAATGTCGTCATCCATGAATTGGATCTCAGTATCCGTTCCGGCGAGTTCATGGTGCTCGTCGGGCCGTCGGGTTGCGGAAAGAGCACTCTGCTTAGGATGGTGGCGGGACTCGAGGACATCACGGGCGGAACCTGCGCGATCGAAGGCCGCGTGGTGAACGATCTTTCTCCGAAAGCCCGCAACGTCGCGATGGTTTTTCAGAACTACGCTCTCTACCCGCACATGACCGTGCGGGACAATCTCGCTTTCGCTCTCAAACTTTCAAAAATGCCCAAGGCGGAGATCGATGCCCGGGTCGAGGAAGCCGCCTCCGTTCTCGGGCTCACGGGATTTCTGCCGAAGAAGCCGGGCGTTCTTTCCGGAGGCCAGAAACAGCGGGTCGCCATGGGCCGCGCCATGGTCCGCAGGCCTTCGGTTTTTCTGTTCGATGAGCCGCTCTCGAACCTGGATGCCCAGCTTCGGGTGAAAATGCGCTCGGAGATTTCGCTCCTTCACCGCAGCCAGAAAGCGACGACGATTTACGTCACCCACGATCAGGTGGAGGCGATGACTCTCGCCGACAGAATCGCGGTCATGTACCAGGGCAAGCTGGAGCAGGTGGGCACGCCCCTCGAGGTCTACAACGATCCGGCGACGCAATTCGTGGCGTCGTTCATCGGAACCCCGTCGATGAATTTTCTCCCGGTTCCCGCGTTCCCGAAGGGAACCGCGCCCGCGAAGGCGAACCTCGTCGGCTTCCGGCCGGAAAAAACGCTGCTCGGCGGCGGCAAGGCCGGTTTCACCTCCCTCGGAGAGGGCAAGGTCGTCCTCGTGGAGCTCCTCGGTACCGTCGCCCACGTGCACGTGACGCTCGGCGTGCACACGGTGGTTGCGGAAACAAGAACCGAAGGGGTTCCGAAGGTGGAGGACACTCTCGCGGTGCACGCCGATCCCAAGGCGCTTTTCTTTTTCGACGTCGAAGGCAAGCGGGTGAGGGCTTGAACCGGTCCCGGTTACTCGCCTGGCTGTTTCTCTCCCCGACCCTCCTCGTGCTCGCGCTTTTCGTCGGTTATCCGGCGTTGGATTCGCTCTATCTGAGCTTTCACGACGTGGACCCCTTCACCCGCGTCGCTTCCTGGGCGGGCCTTCAGAACTATTCGAATCTGTTTTCGTCGGCGGACTACTGGGCGAGCGTGAAAACTTCCCTTTGGTTCATGCTTTTTACGGTCGTTCCCTCGGTCTTGCTCGCGCTCGCGGCGGCCGTGGCCTTGGACGCGAGTCCCTACTGCCACGGTTTTTTCCGCACCATTTTTCTGTTGCCCGTTTCGATTTCGTCCGCGATGGCAGCGATGCTGTGGATCTTTTTCTACAACCCGACGGCGGGGTATCTGAACTACATCCTTGGCGTCGTCGGCATCCCCGGCCCGAACTGGCTCGTAGATCCGGACTGGGCTTTGCCGGCGGTCGCGATCTCCACCGTCTGGAAAGAAATCGGTTTCAACGTGATCTTCTTTCTCGCGGGGCTCGCCGGAGTGCCTCCCGAGCTGAAGGAAGCCGCCACCATCGACGGGGCGAACGGCTGGCAGCGCTTCCGCCACGTGGTGCTGCCGATTCTTTCTCCGACGTTGCTGTTCGTGGTGGTCGTGTCGGTCCTTCACTCTTTCGAAAGCTTCGGCCAGATCCACATTCTGACCCGGGGTGGGCCCGCGGGAGCGACGAACATTCTCGTCTACAACCTTTATAGGGACGGGTTCGAGAACTTTCTAACCGGTTACGCTTCCGCTCAGGCGGTCGTGCTCTTTCTGGTGATGGTGGGGATCACCGCGTTCCAGTTCTGGTTCGCGAAGCGGCGGGTGCACTATGGGCGTTAAGGCGCTGGAAACCCGCCGCCGCCGGATTGCGACGCTCGTCCTTTTTCTGCCGGCGTTCCCTCAGGTCTTTCCGATCTTTTATCTCGTCTGTCTTTCGTTCAAGCTCGGAGGCGAGGTCATTCAATACCCGCCCAATATCCTGCCGAAGCAGATCGATTTCGAGAACTACCGGGCGGCGCTCGCCGCGGCCCCTCTCTTTCGTTTTCTGCTGAACTCCCTGATCGTTTCTCTGGGCATCACGGCCCTTCAGGTTTTCACCTCGATTCTCGCGGCCTACGCGCTCGCGCGGCTGGAATTTCGCGGCAAGCGGGTCGCCCTCGTTTTGATTCTCGCAACCATGATGGTGCCCGGGGAAGTGACGATCATTCCGAACTACTTCACGCTCGCTTCCCTCGATTGGCTCAATACTTACTCGGGCCTGATCTTTCCCTTCTCCGCGTCGGGGTTCGGGGTCTTTCTTCTTTACCAGTTCTTTAGAACCGTTCCGAAGGAGCTGGAGGAAGCGGCCATCGTCGACGGCGCTTCGCGGCTGCGCTTTCTGTTCCAGATTCTCGTGCCGCTTTCCTTGCCCGCCATCCTCGCTTTCGCCGTCTACGCCTTCGTGGCCGCGTGGAATCAATACCTCTGGCCGCTCGTCGTCACGCAGTCGACCGAGATGCAGACCGCCCAAATCGGCATCGGCATGCTGCGCTCCCAAAACGAATCGGTGAACTGGGGCGTCGTGATGGCGGCCACCGCGACGCTCATCGCTCCGTCGGTGGCGCTATTCCTGGCTACCCAGCGCCAGTTCGTGCGTGGTATCACCATGAGCGGCTTGAAAGGGTGAACTCATGAAAGCAATTTTTCTCTCCTGTTTGTTCGCGGCGAGCGCCTTCGGCGCCGAGGTTAAACTCACCTTCTGGCATTCGATGTCGGGAGACAAGGGCAAGCTCGTTTCCACGATGGTGGAAAAGTTCAACAAGGAGAACGCGGGCAAGCTGAAAGTCGAAGCCCAGTTCGTGGGAACCTACCCGGAAGCCCTCAATAAAGTCCGTACTGCGCTGCTCGCGAAACGCGGGCCCCAGATCATGCAGATTTTCGACATCGGCACGAAGCTCATGATCGATTCGGGCTCGACGGTTCCTCTCGGTGACTTCATCGCGAAGGACTCCACCTTTCCCTCGGCGGAGATCCTTCCCGAGATTCGCCGGTATTACGAAGTGGGCGGCAAGCTGCACTCGCTGCCGTTCGCGACGTCGAACCCCATCATCTATTACAACGCCGACGGCCTGGCGAAGGCCGGCGTGAAACCGCCGGTGACGTTCGCGGAATTGAAAGCGACGGCGAAAAAGCTCACGAGCGCGGACGGAAAAGTCACCGGCATCACGTGGCCTCTTCATTCCTGGTTCTTCGAGGAGTTCATGGCGGTTCAGGGAAAAGATCTCGTCAACGAGGGAAACGGGAGAAAGGGTGGCGCCACCGAGGTGCTCTACACCCAGCCCGAAGGCGTTTCTTTCGTCGAAATGTGGCAAGAGATGGTGAAGGCCGGAACTTTCGCCAACGTCGGCCGCGGCTGGGAGCCCGCCGAACAGAATTTCCTCGCGGGCCGCTCGCAGATGCTGATTACCTCAACGAGCGACGTGTTCGAGATCAGCCGCAAGGCGCCTTTCAAGGTCGCCACCGCTCCGCTGCCCAAACAAGATCCCAAAGTGGCGGGCGGGACCGTCGTGGGCGGCAACTCCCTTTGGATTCTCAAGGGAAAGCCCGAGCAAGAGGCCGGTTCCTACGAGTTCCTGAAGTCCATGGCCTCTTTCGACAACCAGAAATACTGGCACACGAACACGGGTTACTTTCCCATCCGAAAGGATGTGATTGCGGCTCTCGAAAAAGAAGGGTTCTATAAAAAGAACCCGGCCGCCTTGACCGCCATCGAGCAAATGCGGGCTTCCGCCCCGGTCACGGCGTCCCAGGGAGCGCTTCTCGGAACGTTCCAGGAAGCGCGCGAACACATTGAGAACGCCATCGAGCAGGTGCTGGCCGGAAAAGGCACCGCCGCCCAGGCGCTCGCGGAAGCGAAATCCAAGACCGATGCGGCTCTTCAAAGGTATAACAAGACGCGCACCCGCTCTTAACGGCGATGTGCTTTCTCCCTTCCAGCTGGATTACGGAGCGCTGAAAAAGCGCAACCGGGTGTGGGTTCACGGCCATCGCGGCTCGGCTTCGAGCCATCCCGAGAACACCATGGTGTCCTTTCAAGAGGGCTACCGGGCGGGAGCGGATCTCGTCGAGCTCGACGTGCATCTCAGCGCCGACGGCGTTCCGATGGTCTTTCACGACGAGATGATTTCTCCCCGCGTTTGCCGGGACAATGTCGGCAGAAGACCCGCGCGCAAGATCGCCGTCCGGCGGCTCACCGCGGACGAGCTCGGCCATTACTTCGTGGGCTCCGTGGCTCCGCGCAAGTTCAAGGATTGGAAGCCTCACTCGAACGAACGCATTCCGACGCTCGATGCAGTTTGCGCCTGGGCGGCAGCCCAAGATCCGGCCGTCGGCCTCAACATCGAAGTCAAAATGGGCGGCGAACCATTGAAACTTCGCCCCGATCCCGACGAGTTCGCCGAAAAGGTGGTGGCCGTCGTGAAGGCTCGGGGCCTTACCGGGCGGGTTCAGCTTCAGTCCTTCTATCCGGGGATGGTGAAGGCGCTCAGGCGCGCGGCGCCTCTCGAGAACGTGAGCTTGTTAGTCGATCGCCGGCCAAGGTGGCTTGCACTGGCGAAGAAGCTTGGAGTGAAGATGGTCGGTCCGCGGTTCCGGCTTCTCACCAAAGACGTCGTCGCCGCGTGCCACGACGAGGGAATCGCCGTCGTTCCCTGGACTGTGAACCTGGAAGTCCACTGGGCGAAGCTCGTCCATTGGGGCATAGACGGGCTCATCACCGATTACCCGCGTAAGCTCGTTCACTTTCTTTCCAAGTATAATTAAACCGTGCCCAGATATTTCGCCGCCCTGGCCGGGTTCTTCCTAATTGCCGCACTGCTGTGCCATTGCACGACGGTTCCCCTCTATAGCTTTGTCGTGTACTCGGATACGCAGCCCAAAGCCCGCGCGCGGCTTTTCCGGCCGCCGATCTTCGAGCTCGACGAGATAGCCGAACGCGGAATCGGCACCCCGTCGGCTCTCAAAGTCGCGATTTACTCCTTTTACCTGGGTACTACGCCGGACTGCGCCGCCCCGACTCCCCTGATCGATTACGGCTCGAATCCTCTCACTAAGGAGTTCTACGCAAAGCCCACGCTCTTCAGCGGCAATCCCGCCGCCACTGCCTACCATTGCGTGGTCTTGAAGGTGAGCGATACGCTCTCGTTCCGGCCCGATTCGGCCGCCGTGGGAAGTTCCACCGCCTGCGAGTCCACCGACATTGAGTACTTTTACGATGGTTATCGAAGCGGGCAATCCGACGCGGACACTTGGAAGGCGCTTTCCGGAGCGACGGTCAGCGCTACGGGGGCCGTCACGGCCGCTAGCTCGGATGTCGTGACTCTGTTTGCAAGCACCGATCCGCAAGCCGCCATCGATCGCCGGGAGCTTGCTTCGAATCAAGTGCTCACTCTCGAAAATCCTCTGGTGGTTCCGGGAGAAATCACTCTCTTTGCCAACTATCTGAATGCCATCGTACAGGCCTCGGGAGTCTGCACACTTTCCGGCGGCCTCACTTTCGGGCTCAACTAGGAGTCTCTCCATGGATCTTTCCCTGAATAGATTGAAGGCCGGGCTGCTCCGCCGGCTACTCGAGCCGCCCACGCGGGCGCGCCATGCCGAATACTCGATGATTCTGAGCGCCGACGACGATCCGGGCCGCCCCTCGCGCCGGCTGATCGATCTTTCGGCGAAAGCCATCGCCGCCGCTTCCGAAATCGAATTGAAGGAAATTAGCGCGCGCATGGGAGGCTCCATCCGTTACCCGGATGTGTGGCCCGGCGAGCACTACCGGATGCTCGCGGCGCTGGTGAAAGTGGAGAAGCCGAAGCTCATCGTGGAAATCGGCACTCACATCGGGCTCGGAGCCTTGACGTTGAAGAAGTTTCTGCCGCCGGACGGGGAAGTGGTGTCATTCGATATCGTGCCCTGGAAGGAAATAGGCGGGACGTGCCTCACGGACGCCGACTTCAAGGATGGACGGCTCACTCATCTGGTGGGGGATCTGAGCGACCCCGCGGTTTTCGAAAAGCACCGGGCGCGGCTGGAAGAGGCGGACTTCATCTTCGCCGATGCGCCAAAGGACGGCCGATTCGAGCCATTGTTTTTGAAGAGTTTGGAGACTTTGAAATTCAAGAAACCGATGTTGCTCATCCTGGACGACATTCGGCTATGGAACATGCTCGCCACTTGGCGCGCGGTCTCGCGCCCCAAGCTCGACCTCACCTCGTTCGGCCATTGGTCCGGCACCGGCTTGATTGACTGGACCGCTTAAGAAAGAGCGACAGCGAGAGCGAGCGCAATGTACTTGCTTTGGAGTACACATGCCCCCGACGTCAGACCGCACTTACGCTCTCACGTGATCAAAAAGAATTCCTTGCGCTCGCTCTCGCTCTCGCTCTGTTTTTGGTCTTATTCGGCGTAATAGACTACGAAGGCGCCGCGCCGATTTTGCGCGCGAATACGGGGCTGATGGCCCGGCAAACGCCCGTGGCTCACGACCGAAATTCGGCTCGCTTCGATTCCCAAGCTAGAAAGATATTGCTTCGCCGCGGCCGCGCGCCGCTGGCCGAGTTTCATGTTGTATTCCTCGGAGCCTCTTTCGTCACAAGAGCCCTCGATCTGTACTTGAGTCTTGGGATGATCCTTCAGCCATTTGGCGTGAGTATCCAGGATGCGCTTGCCTTCGGGACGAAGCATCGCCTTGTCGTAATCGAAAAAAACCGCCTTCAGATCGATGCCGTCCGCGTTGCCCGCCTCGCCGTCGATGAGAATCCGGCCCCGTCCTTCTTTGGACAGGCTAAGGACATCGGCGTTGAGCCGTTCCTTCTGGCTGCATGACAAAGCCGTGGCAAGCAAACATACGGCGATAAACCAATTGTATTTGGACATAGCCTTCCGCCTCCAGACCCACTCTCTCGTTCGGCGGGAGATACTACAAGTTTGGTGCCAGCCTGGCCGTGCGGGAAGTCGAGGGTTTGAGAAGGCGAGGGACGGCCCTCGTCCGTCCCCAGTGCCAAAATTGGCGCATCGTCTATACTCATGCCAGAAATGGCCGTCTTTCTGATCGCGATAGTAACTTTCGGTTGTCTGGTCTCGCTGGCCTTCTTTTTCCTTTTCCGGCGCAACCGAAAGGCCTTGGTTCGCCCGGCGGCCGAGGAATGGAAAGCGACTTCGGCCCAAGCCGAGTGGCAGGGGATTCGATACCGAAACGACGGAGCCCAGCCGGTTATCCTGGTGCACGGCTATGCGGGCAACACCCGAAACTGGCGCGATCTCGGTTACGCTCTACACGGGTCGGGCTTCGATATCTGGATGGCCAATTTGCGCGGGCACGGGCAGGGCGCCCACCGCAGCTCCGCGAAGGGCGGCGAAGGTTGCTACTCCTTTGATGCCCTCGCCGCCGAGGACTTCACCGAAATCGTCAATCACGTGGTATCGGTGACCGGTAAGAAGGTATCGCTCATCGCTCACTCCATGGGCGGCGTGGCCGCGCGCGCCTACCTCGCCGGAGTGCGGAGGGATTCGAACGGCGAGTTCAAGGTCGACTCCGATCGGGCGAAGCTCATTGCGGGCGAGAAGGTCGTTTCCTGTGTGCTCATGGGAAGCCCGCCTCATTTCAAGAATTGCTCGACCGCCGTTCGCCTGCTCATGAAAACACCGGGGCCCCTCGTCGAGCTATTCCATTCCGGTTTACCGGTCGCCGATACGGCGCCGACCGTTCCCGATGCCCCGAAGACGTTCGGCAAGTTTCGCGATTCCGCATTCTCGAAGCTGGTCGGTGGCCTCACCGCCAACAGCGTAGTCCGCAACATCGTGCACGTGACTAACTTCGATCCGCTCACCATGGAGCTGCCCCGCCTCTTACAGAAAGGCGTGTCCAAGGTTCACGTGGATTTGGTCCGCGATATTCAGCGGTGGATGAATCACGGGGATATTCATTCCAGAAACGGCTTCGACTTTTCTCGGGCGCGGCCCATTTTCGTTCCGATGTTTTTCATTGCGGGGGAGTATGACGGGCTTGCCCACTGGGAGGACGTCATGGCCGCCGCCGATCAGCACGCGGCCAGCAGCCCCACCTGGAAACTCCTGGTCCGCCGCACGAGTCACGTGGATCTGATTGCCGGAGAACGGGCGGCCCGCCTGGTCGCGCCGCCCATCGCCAAATTCCTCGCCAATCCGTTTTCTTTGGGAAGCCCCGGCACCCGCCTGGAGTTATAATAAGAGCAACCCTTCCGTCCCTTTCTCCATGAAAAAAACGCGGCGCTTCCTCATCGGAATGCTGGTCATTTGGACCAGCTTGTTAGCCTGGAATTTTTCGCCGCATTTCGCGGAGACCAATCGTTTACGCGGCGATCTACGCTACCGCCGCTTCAACCGTTCGACCGCCGCCTCCCGCAAGGTCATCGTGATGGATATCGACGAGGCGAGTCTGAAGCTTCTAGGTTCCGATTTGGGAAGCTGGCCGTGGCCCCGATCGATCTACAAGGACGTTCTGGAATTCCTCTACAGCGGCGACACCGCTCCGACCGCGGTTCTTTTCGACGTGCTGTTCTCCGAGCGCGTGTTGCACAACTCGAGCGACAAGGAACTCGCGCTTTCCTCGGGGCCGCTTCCCGGAGTCTCCCACGCCGCGAACCTGCTGGAAGGCGCCGCTATCGACATCTCGGGATCGATGCCGCTTCCGAAAGGCTTTGCCGAAAAGTTCGCCGTGCAATGGGCCGAGCCTCCCGCCGGATGGCCTCCAGACAAGAAAGAGTACCGGGATTTCGCTTTCTCGCTCTTTCCCTACTGGAAAGTGATTCCATCTTTTCACGTAGTGACGTTCGAAGAGGACGTAGACGGCATTTTCCGCCGGGCGCCGATGCTATTCCGTTACGGGACCGATTGGTTTCCCTCTCTTTCCTTGCAAGGCGTTCTGTCGACTATTCCCGGACCGAAACTTAAATACACGCCGGATAACCGGACGCTTCACGTTTACGGCGCCGGGGGCGAGCATATTCCCATCGCCGTGGACCAGGACGGCCGCTTCCCCGTTCACTACTACCGCCCCGACCGGGAGCCCGAGATCATTTCGATTGCGCCGGTGCTTTCGGCGGCCCTTCGCCGCGCGAAGGGGGACGTGTCGTCCAAGGTGCTGACTAGCCCGGAGGAGTTCGCCGGCAGAGTCGTCATCATCGGGGCGAGCGCGGTCGGGCTCGAGGATCTGAAGGCGACTCCCGTGCGCTCGGCGGTGCCCGGTTCACTCATTCACGCGACCGTCATCTCCAATATTTTGAAGGGCGACACACTTCGCTTGGCGCCCACCTGGGCGAACGCGCTGTTTCTCGGGCTCTCTTCGACGGCTCTTTACACGGCGTTACTCTTTCTTGAAACCATGTGGCTCCGCCTTGCCGTGGCGATTGGAATCGCCGTCGGCATGAGCACGATCAGCGCGAGCGCCTTCCGCTATTTCAGCTTTTCCTTCGACTGGGTGGCCCAGTTTCCTCTTTATCTCGTGATTCTGCTCGACGGGCTTCTCTACATCATTACCGTCGAGCGGCGGGACAAGCGCCGGATGCACTCCGTTTTGAGCAAGTACCTTTCGCCTCACATCGCGCGGGAAATGGCGGAAAAAGGAACCGATCCTTCCGCGGAAGCCGGGCGCCAGGAGGAGCTGACGATTCTCTTTACGGACATCCGTGGCTTCACGAGGTACTCCGAGCAGCGCGATCCCAGGGAAGTCGTCGCGACGTTGAACGCCTATCTGAAGGAAATGACCGAAACGGTCTTCGCTCATTCGGGCACGCTCGACAAATTTCTCGGGGACGGGATGCTCGCCTTCTGGGGCGCGCCGATGCCGGACTCGGATCATGCGTTTCACGCCGTGCAGTGCGCCCTCGAGATGCAGCGGCGTCTGGAGGAATGGCGAAAGGCCACCGGCACGAACTTCCAGGTGGGTATCGGCATTCATACCGGAAGAGTCGTCGTGGGCAATATCGGCAGCTCCCAGCGGCTCGAGTACACGGTCATCGGCGACACGGTGAATCTGGCCTCCCGCCTCGAAGGTCTTACGAAGACGTTGAACGAACCTGTCGTCGTCAGCGAAGCGACCTGGCTCCAGTTGAAGGGGAAGGTGATCGGCCGGGATTTGGGTCCGCAATCGATCCGAGGACGCGAGGAGTCGGTACGTCTGTATGCCCCCACCGGACTTTCCCTTGAACCGGTTAACGGGGTGACGGAAGATGGTTTGAGGAGGCAATCCGCATGAGAGGTTTGGTTCTTTCCGGTTTGTTGCTGAGCGCCGTGGCCTGGGGCGCTCAAAGCGAGACTTTTTACGTTCAAGCGATTCGCGCCGAGGTGCGCAAGGAACCCAAGACCGCGGGAGCCATGGTCGCGAAGGTGAAGCGGGGAGACGCGCTGTCGGTCGTTTCGAAAAACGATCTTTGGTTCGAAGTGAAGACTCCGAAACTCTCGGGCTGGATTCCCCGTTTGTTTCTAAGCCGCTATCCGCCCATCGGAGCCTCCGAGCTTTCCAATCTCCCCACCGGCACGAGCCTCGAAAAAGCGAGCCGTCGCCGGCCGGCGTCCTTCGCGGGTTCCGCCGCGACCCGCGGTTTGATGCTTACGGAACGCGCCAGAAAAGGTCAGGAGAAATATCCGACCGACTACGAGGCGCTTGCCCGAATGGAGGAAGCGGCCGTCTCCGCGGCCCTTCTCGACAAGTTCCGGCTCTCTGCTAAACTTCCTGACTAATCCGCACTTTATGAAGAAAACTCTTTTGCTTCTTTCGGGTCTCATTCTCGTCGCGGGCTGCTCTTCCACGCCGGAAGTCGCCACCAAACCGAACCAGGAACAGCTCGAGCGGCTCGCCCTCGAAGTGAATGACGAGCTCGTGGTGGGCCGCCAAATGGCCGCGAAGCTTCTCGGCCACTTCGGAGCCTTGCCGGAAGGCAACAAAGCGGAAGAGTACGTGCGGCTCGTCGGCGCGACGCTGGCCAGGAGAATCGGCCGCCCCGAGCTCAAGTTTCATTTCGGCATCGTCCGCAGCCCCGAGCTGAACGCCTTCGCCGTTCCCGGCGGCTATGTGTTCGTGACTTCGGGTCTCGTCGCGGCGGTCAAGGACGAGTCTGAGCTGGCGGGGGTTTTGGCCCACGAGATCGCTCACGTGAACGAGCGCCACATGGCCGAGCAGATTCTTCCGCAGCGGGAAGCGACCGCGGGCTCCGTGGTAGTCAGCTTTCTGTCCCGCGGCCGTTCCACCCTCGGGGTTTCCCTTTCCTCCATCGTGAACAAAGGCATGGATCTCCTTTTGGAGAAGGGTCTTGGGGAACCTTTGGAGACTGAAGCGGATGCGGCGGCGGTCTCGTACACCGCTTCTTGCGGGTATAACCCGACGGGGCTCATGAAGTTTCTGGAACGCGCCGGTTCGTCCAAGTTTCCCAAGGCGAATCGTCCGTCGGCGGAACGTTTGGCCAAGCTGAAAACGCGGGTGGCGGCGGAGGGCGTCGCCAACCGGTCCCTCGGGGACGAGAAGGTCATGCAGACCAGGCTCGCGGCGGCCCAATCCTCATTGCGTCCATGAATTCCAGTCTTCTTATCCTCGCTTTTTTTTTTCGTTAGCCCCGCGAAAGCCAGCACGAACTATTACAAGGACGTCCTCATCGGTGAGCGCGCCTCCGGCCTTGGTGGAGCGTTCGTGGCGATCTCCGACGATCCGAGCGGCATTTACCATAATCCCGCGGGCATCGCGTTTTCCCTCGAGAACTATCTCAACATTTCGGCCAACGCCTTCAATATCGGCCGGCAGACGTACGAGAATATCTACCCTGGACAGAACTACGTCTATAAGTCCCAGGCCTTCGTTCCCTCGTTTTTCGGATTCACTCAGACGGTGGGCAAGGGTAAATTCGGATTCGCCGTCGTAACGCCGAACTCCGACGACATCGATCAGGACGACCGGGCGGATCGGCCGGCTTCCACGGGGGTGGATCCGCGCGCTTTCGTCCGCAAGATTTCGAAGCAGGACGTGACCTACCTCATAGGTCCCGCCTACGCCCGGGAAATCGCGCCGAATCTCGCTCTCGGCGTTTCGTTTCTCGCGCTCGCGCGCAATCTCAAGTTCATCGACAATACGCTCGTGCTCTACGATCCGGTGGGCACCGGCAAGTACAACCTGCATCAGGCCCATTTCAGCCAGCGCAGCTTCGGCGGAGTCTTCAAGGTCGGCCTCGAATGGATGCCCGTTACGAAGTGGTCGTTCGGGTTCGTCTTCTCGAAGAACTACAACTTCGGCGGCAGCGGCTCGACGAGCACTCTCGACATGAAAGTGGACGGCAGCGGCGTTCCGATCACGCCCGATGGTACCGTCACCCACGACCTGACCCTCGTCGACAACACGAAAAATTACTTCGCCGCGCCCGTGAACTTCTCGGTCAGTATCGGTACCGCTTATTTCATCAGCCGCGAGGCGCTCTTCACCGCGCAGCTCGACTACCACAGTCCGCAGGTGAACTATTCCGAGTATCCGCTCGGCGCCACGTTCAACTGGTCGTTTGGAGGAGAGTATTTCGTTCTGGATTGGCTCGCGGTTCGGGGAGGGCTTTACTCGAACAACGCGAACTCGCGGCCGCTCATCACCGGCGGCGTGAATCAGGGCGCGAAGGTGGATCAAATCGGCGCGACTTTCGCCGGAAGCGTGTACCGCTCGGGCACTTCCATCTCACTCGGGGTCACTTATTCGAAGGGTGTCGGTAAAGGCCAGGCCTTCTTCAACTCCACCGACATTCAGCGGGTCGTTCAGACGATGCTCGGGATTTATTTCGCCGGTAGCTATCAGCTCTGACGTCTTTTGCGACAATCTTTCTGAAATCCCGTCAATGGATTGACATTAAATACAGCTCCGCTAAAATTTAAGAGTAGCCTCCTTACTCAATATTTCCCACTAATTGAATTCCGCAGCAGACGTACTCCAGGGCACAGTTGTGTCCTTTCTGCCGCGGATTGTTGCGAATCGAAGCCGATGCCGACGAGCCGCGTTCTAATCTACGAGCCCGAGTCAGAACAGTGCGCCGCTTTCAAGGAGCGCCTTCAGGCACGCCACCATTGGGTGGTCGCTTGCGGCGACAAGGAAGAGGCGTTCAAGCTGCTTCAGAACCAGCTGTTTCATTTGTGCGTGTGGCGCGTGCGGGAGGAAGCCGACGTCGCCGATATCGCGCGCCTGAAGCAGTCGCGGCCCAGCGCCGCCGTATTGGCGATTAGCGACTCCGCGCTTCCGAACCGGGTCGTGGCCTGCATCCGGTCGGGGGCTTCCAACTATCTCGATGGGCGCCAGAGCCCCGAGACGTTCGACGCAGTGATCGAGGAAACTCTCGCCCGTGTCGTGCCGGATGCGGTGCAGGAGGGGCAGCTCGAGTTTCCCTTCGCCCAGTTCGTCGGCAAACATCCCAAGATTCTGGAAATCTTTCAGCTCATTTTGAGTATCCGCGGAACCGAATCGACGGTGCTCATCACCGGCGAAAGCGGAACCGGCAAGGAAGTCGTCGCCCGCGCCATTCACGATCTGAGCGCCCGGCGCAAATCCCCTTGGGTAGCCGTGAACTGCGGCGCCATTCCCGGGACTCTCTTAGAGAGCGAGCTATTCGGCCACGTGAAGGGAGCCTTCACCGGCGCGACCCAGAACCGCTCGGGCCGATTCCAGCTCGCCGGAAACGGGACGCTCTTTCTCGACGAAATAAGCGATCTCCCCTTCGATTTGCAGGCGAAGATTTTGCGGGCGATTCAGAACCGGGTCTACGAGTCGGTGGGGAGCCCTCACAGTCTGACCCTCGAAGCCCGGATCATCGCGGCGACGAATCAGGATCTCGAGACGGCGGTCGCCGAAAAGCGGTTCCGCGAGGACCTGTTCTATCGCCTGAACGTGATTCCGGTGTTTCTGCCGCCCTTGAGAAGCCGCAAGTCCGACATTCCGCTGCTTGCGTTCCATTTCCTGGAAAAGTTCGCGACGCAGAACCAGAAGAACATTCCCGGAATTTCCGAGGAGGCGATGCTGAGCCTCACCGAGTACCACTGGCCGGGCAACATCCGCGAGCTCGAAAACCTGATGGAGCGGGTCGTGGTTCTGAAGCGCGACGAGGGCATCGTCGAGCTGAAAGACATTCCCGTTAAGCATTTCAAAAACATCCGCCTCGATCGATTCGTCGCGAACGTGGAGCTTCCCGAGACGGGACTCGATTTCAACGTCGCCGTGAACGAATTCGAGAACGAGCTAATCCTGCAGGCCCTTCAGAGGACCGACGGCAACAAGAACCAGGCGGCTAGTTTGCTGGGGTTGAACCGGACTACGCTGGTGGAAAAGCTGAAACGCAAAGGCCTGCGGATTACGGCCTAGCCCTACGAAACTTGAGAGCGAGAATGAGTCTTAGAATGAGAGGGACGGGAAAGACCCTGCCTTTTCACTCATTCTAAGACTCATTCTCGCTCTCATTCTTTTTCTTTGGGTTTTTTCTCGCCGTCCTCGATGAAGCTGCGCATGAAGTACTTCAGCACGTTGCTGCGCTTCGCCCCTCCGAGAAGGCTCTTCAAATCCTCGTAAACTGTCGGATCGTTGACCAGAGATCCGAGAGTTCCTTCGCCCTTTTCCACCTTCTTCATGATGGACTCCAGGCTGGCCATCGAGGCGTCGAGCTTCGGCCCGGCGTTGCCGTAGACCATGGCGTTCAGAAGCCCCTTGTGGGTCTTCACGTCGGAAGTGATGGTGTTCAGATTCTTCACCAAGGAGTTTAGGTTCTTCAGAACTTCCTTGAGCTCGCCGCCTTCGTTGAACTGCTTCGAAATGTCCTGCACGAGGGAGCCGCCCTTCGTGAAAAGGTCTTCGGGCTCCTCGGTCTCGATGAAGGAGCCGGACTCCAGCACGGGCTCGGCGTTCGATCCGATGGTGATCTCGACGTACTTGTCGCCCAAAACGCCCTGGGTGCGGATGATCGCGCGTGAGTCTTTACGGATCCGTTCCTTCATCGCTTTGGTCACGTTGAGCTCCACGATGAGCTCCTTGGAGTCGTCCTTGCTTACGGTGATGGTCTTGACCACGCCGATGCGAAGCCCGGCGAGGGAGATTTCGGAACCCGTGTGCACACCCTTCACGTCCTTGAACTTGCCGAGGAGCGTGTACTGGGAGGTCAGAACCCCCATCCCGCCTCCTATATTGAAGAGGATGAAGACGAAGGCGATGAACCCGACGGCGACTATGATGCCGACTATCAGGTTATTGGCTACTTTCTTGTCCATCTACATCATCTCCCCGTTGATGAATCCCTTGAGGACGGGATCCTTGGTGGCGCGGATCTCATCCGCGGTTCCTAGAGCCCGGATTTTCCCGTCTCTGAGGAACGCCACCCGATCCGTCACTTCGAAAATGCTCGTCATGTCGTGAGTCACGAGAACCGACGTACAGCCCTGCTTCTGCAGGTGCAGAATGATTTTCAGAATCTGCTTCGTGTTGAAAGGGTCGAGCCCGGTCGTCGGCTCGTCGTAAAGAATCACTTCCGGCTCCATGATGATGGCCCTGGCCACGCCTACCCGGCGTTGCATGCCACCGCTCAAGTCCGAGGGAAGAAGCTTCTCGGTGCCCGACAGGCCGATTGCATTCAGGGCGCCGGCTACCCGCTCACTGATTTCCGATTCCGACTTCTTGGTATGCTCGCGCAGCGGATAGGCGAGGTTCTCGTAAACCGAGAGACTGTCGAAGAGGGCGCCGTACTGAAAGCAGTAAGCGATGCGCTTTCGCACGTCGGTCAGATCCTCCTCGGAGAGCTTCGTGATGTCCTGCCCGTGAAACAGAATCTTGCCCGAGTCGGGGCGCTCCAACCCGATGAGCGACCGAAGGAGCACACTCTTTCCCGATCCGCTGCCGCCCATGAGGGTGAGGATCTCCCCTTTTTGGATGTCCAGATCGATGGCCTCGTGCACGGTCTTGCCCCCGTACTTTTTGCCGACCTTCATGAATTCGATTATTGCGTCAGCCACCGATGCCTCGCTCTATGATCATGAAGAGCTTCGTCAGCACGAAGTCCATGATGGTGATGAGAATGCACGACGTGACCACGGCTTGAGTGGTCGACTGTCCCACGCCTTGGGTTCCGCCGGTGGTCTTCAGGCCGTAATAGCAGCCGGTGAAAGCGATGATGAGCCCGAAGAAGAAACTTTTCGCGAATCCCGTCATGAAGTCGCTCGTCTGAATCGCGGAAATGGCCTCGTGGAAGTAAAACTCGGGGCGGATATTGAGCTCGACGTAGGACAGCCACATGCCGCCGAAAATCCCGATCAGGTCGGCGAGCGTCGTCAGCAAAGGCGCCATGACGAGCATCGCGAGCACTCTGGGGATCACGACCCGCTTGATCGGGTCCGTGCCGAGCGCCCGGATGGCGTCTATCTGCTGGGTTACCGTCATGGAGCCGATTTCGGCCGCGATGCCGGCGCCGATTCGGCCCGCTAGCATTAGGCAGGTCAGAACGGGCCCGAGCTCGCGCATGATGGACAAGCCCACGATTTTCGGAACGTACAGCTTTCCGCCGAAACGCTCGAGGCCGATTCCGAACTGAAGCGACATCACCATGCCGGTGGAGAGCGCCGTGATGCCGGCGAGTGAAAAGGATTTCACGCCGAGCTGATAGCACTGCTCGAC
>CAZZHG010000095.1:0-18357 GCA_964653655.1 uncultured Pseudobdellovibrionaceae bacterium | reverse complement strand
GCGTACGCGCAGCTCGCCGGTTTGGAAAATAATCTAACTCGTCCGCTGCTCGCCGAGGAACAAGGCCGCCGCCTGGTGTTCGATGAGTTCGTCATCGCGCTTTCCCAGCTGATGCAAATGCCGGAGGCCGACACCAAGCCGGTCCGCGAGCACGTGAAGAAAGAAATTCTACCGCTGGTGGATCGGCTGAACCCCGTTGAGAAGAAAAGCCTCACGACGGCTTTAGGCGAGGGCGGGAACAAGGCCCTCTCCAGCCTGAGACGATGACCGCCACCCTCCTGACGTTTCCCACGGAAACCGACAGGATCGATTGCCGCGGGACTTCGGACAGTTAACCCGGTGTAAGCTTTCCCTGTCGTTCCTGTATACGCATCCCGCCTCGGCTAACCTCACGAAAACCCAAGATTCCCGCACGAAATCCGCACGGGTTTCTGGCACCCGGTATGCACTATCCCTTCATTGAGGGGGATAGTTCGATGCTCGCGGCAACCAGATTCCACATAATTCTCACGCTCGCTCTACTCGTCGCGGCCCCTCTGCGCGCGGACGACAACTCTCCCGAAGGCTTCTACGAAGCGGGCAAATCCCGCATCAACAAGATTTTGGATATCTTCTCCTCGAGCAACTGGCTCGACTCCGGCCGCGCGGCGGAAGCGCCCCCGAAGGGCGACCCGTCCGAGATTTCCCAGAACGGCGAAAAAGTGGAGCCCGAGAACAAAGAGAAGAGGGCTCCCGAAGGCGCGCCCGATGCCGGTCCGCCGCCCAGAAGCGGCCGCGCGCGCACGACGCCTCTCTGGATGCCGATGTGTTTTCTCTTCGATCCGTCCCACGACCCGACGACGGTCAACAAGAACATGAAGAAGCTCGTGGACGAGTACGGCCGCTGCGGCATTGCGGTCGAGCCCTTCGCTTTCACCGTGCAGGAAGGCTATCCGCAAGACGTTCAGCAACTGAACGGGCTCGTTCGCCAGGCCTGCGATTTCGATCGAGCCTTCGGCGTGCGCGGCGCCATTCAGATGGGCGTGAACAGCGCCCAAATCCCTCAGACGATGTGCCGGGAACCCGGAGTGCAGGGATGCTCGACTCTTTGCGAACGCCTCAGCGTCTCCTACCTCGCGCCCGGCGCGGGGCCCGAAACAGCGGTGCACGAATCGCTTCACAGCAACTGCTGCGGCCGGCTCTGCGTGAATGCGGGTGAAGGCACGCAAAACATCGGATACGGCATCGACCTCGTGGATAACCGCACGGTCATCCAGAACTGGGTTCAAGCCGAGCCCGCTCAGAAACCCGATTTAGCGAACGCGAAGGAAGAGGAGCAGGAGCTCGATCAGGAAGCCTGCAACTCGCTCCGACAGGGCGCCTCTCCCAACGACGGCACCCACCGCTACGATCCGAACAAGCTTAGCTTCTACGCCCGCGCGAGCGGCGGAGCGCAGAAGGCGCTCGACGGCCGCTCCTTCTTTACGGCGAGATCCGGAAAGACACCGGAAGCGGGCCACCCGGCCGGCGGCGGAGGCGAAGGCGGCGAGGCCGGAAAACGCCTCGGCTCGGTAAGTTTCGACGATAACGCGAAGAAGGTCGGTTCCACGGGCGCTCCAGGGGTTCCAGGAAAGCCCAAGGAAGAAGGCGCCGGCGGCAACGATCCCCGCCACCGAAACGGCGCGGGCGCGGGGCTGGATCCCATGATTCAGCAGCTTCTCGGCAACGTGAAAGGTATCGAAGACAACGCCGGCGACACTCCGGAAAATCTTCAGTTCACCAATCCTCCCAAGTCGGCTCCTTCCGGCGGCGGCTCCTCGGGCTCGGCCCGGGTGATGTTCGACGACAACGCGAAGAAGGGCCAGGGCGGCTCGGGTGGCGGACAGAACCTCGCCGGCGGCGGGGGCGGCCTAAAGTCGGTTTCCGGAACGGGCGAAGCGGGCGGAATGTCCGGGGTCAGCGGCAGCTACGGCGCCGATGGCACCACCATCATCGGAGCGGATGGCTCCGGTTCCAACGCTCTGGACGGCAGTTTCTTCGATCAAATCAAGGACGATCAGGGCCAGCCTTCCGGCGAAAAGCCTCGCGGCAGTTCACTGCGGCCGAGGGAGCTCGGCTCTCTCAAGCGCGAAACCAACAGCGGCATTTCCCAGCGGACGGATGTACTCATCTCGTCCCGTCCGGATCCGGGCCGCGTCGCGGCCGAGCAGAAGCCGGCCGCCGCTTACTAACCGCCTTACATGACAAGGGCGATCCTGCCCGGCTATAATGCCTGGGCTCTATGCACGATTCCACGCTACTCGATGTCGTCGCAGTTCTGGGATCGGCGACCCTGGTAGCCACCCTATTCCATCGCCTGAAAATACCTACCGTCGTCGGATTCATCGCGACCGGAATGTTGATAGGCCCGTACTCGCTCAAGATCGTCAGCTCCCTACCCGGCGCGCATTTTCTCACCGAAATCGCGATCCTGTTCCTGATGTTCACTCTCGGGCTCGAATTTTCTCCGCGCAAGGTCATGCGCCTGAAGCGCGCCTTCCTGGGAGCCGGAATGGTGCAGGTGCTCGCCACGACCATCCTTTTTGCCCTGCTGGCCAACCTTTCGGGTCTGCCGATCCCGAAGAGTATTTTCATCGGCGGACTCGTCGCCATGAGCTCGACCGCCATCGTGATGAAGCTCCTCGAGGACTCGAGAGAGCTTCACTCTCCCTTCGGGGAGGCATGCCTCGGCACCCTTCTCTTTCAGGATCTGGCCGTCATTCCGCTGATGCTTCTCGTTCCGATTCTCGCCGGCATCCAGCCGGGCGCCCATTCCGACATCCGGTGGCTCGTCGCGTCTCCGGTGCTTCTCGTCGTACTTTGGTTCGGGGGCCGCTTCGCGATTCCGTGGCTATTCGACAAGGTGCTGCTGACGAGAAGCCGCGAAGTCTTCTTCTTCGCCGTTCTCTCCCTGGTGCTCGGCATCGCGTGGGCCGTGGATCGGATCGGCTTGTCGCTTTCCCTGGGCGCGTTTCTCGCGGGCCTTCTGGTTTCCGATACGCCGTACGTCAAACAGATCGCCGCCGACATCATTCATCTGCGGGACAACTTCCTCGGCCTCTTCTTCACTTCGCTCGGCATGCTCCTCGATCCGGCTTTCGTGCTCGCCCACCCCTTCCTCGTGGTTGGCATTACGCTTTTGCTCTTCCTCGGCAAGGCAGCCGTTGTCTTCGGCGCGGTCCGGATCGCCCGCTACCCCTCGTCGGTCGCCGCCATTTGCGCGGTGACGCTTTCGCAGGTCGGAGAGTTCAGCTTCGTGCTGGCGACTCAAGGTTCCGAGCGGGGTCTTTTCACCCCGGCCGACCTGCAGATCTTTCTGAGTGCTTCTTTGCTGTCCATTCTAGCCACGCCCTTTCTGTTCCGCGTGGCGCCTCGCTGGTTTCTGCAAAAGAGAAAGGCGATGGCGGCAGACGCTCCGCTACTGACGCTCGCAACCTCCTCCGCCCAGGGCCATACCATCATTCTTGGGTTCGGTCCCGTCGGACAGGACGTGGCGCAGGCTCTGAAGTCCCTCGGAATTCCGTACCGGGTTCTCGAGATGAACCCGGAGATCGTGCGCAAGTTCAAGCAGGCGGGTGAGGATATTCTCTACGGAGATGCCAGCCAGGACGGCATGTTGGAGGCCGCGGGCATCAGCCGCTGCAAGCTCGTCGTCTTGAGCGTTTCGGGCGCCTCCATGACCTCGAGCTCTCTGTCGGCCATCCGCCGCATGCGTCCCGACGTTCCGGTCATCGTGCGCGCTCAGTACCTTCGGGAGGTCGAAGATCTCTCCCTCGACGCCAACACGGAAATCGTCATCGCCGAGTTCGAGACTTCCGTCGGAATGCTAGTGCGCACACTACGCAGTTACGGAATCGCCGAGGATCAGGTGGAGGGGTTCGTCTCCGGGCTGCGCCAGCGACTGGAAACGAAAGCGAAGTCCCTTTGGGGCGGGCCGGAGCTGCTCCGCCTCCCCTCGTGGGAAGCGATTTCCCGCATTCGTCCGGTCCGGGTCGCCGGCGCGTCGGATTGTCAGGGCCGGTCGCTGGCCGACCTTCGGCTCAGAGAGCTCACCGGAGCCAACGTAGTTTGTGTTTTCAGAGAAGGCCTCGGCACGACCGTGCCGACGGCGGAGTTCGTGCTTCAGTCGGGCGATATCGTCCACTTGATCGGATCGCCCGAGTCGTTGTCTTCCGCCGAAGGGCTGCTCTCGGCGGCCTCTTCCTTGGGTGCCTCGGGCTTGGACAAGTGAATCACCGGCTTGGGTAAACGCCGTATCTCCGACATCTCGGCCACCATGTCGACGCATTTGTAGGAGACGGAGCAAACCACCGTTCCGTCCGACGAGCACGAGCACGGCGAGGAACAGCTCCAGTTCACGAGAACATGGTTTGGATGGGAACATTTGTCCCGGTTCGGATCGTAGTCATTACAGGAAACTTCCTGGGAGCACCCAGCCGCGCACGGTGCTTTGGTGCAGGAGGCGCTGGAGGGAGCGGGCATCGGTACGACGCCCGCAAGCTGGGCCTCCGCATGTGCCGTGCGGGAGACACCAAGGACCAGCAAAATGAAAAGCAAACGGACCATTCCCCCTCCTGAAACCCCTAGTTTCAGGTTAGTCCCGAATTGTGTCGGAAAATCGCAAAATCCGTTTCGTTTGCTCCATCACGGGGATTCGGTCTGCTCGAACGGAGTTGGCACGTCATCGATCTCGCCACCCCGGACCTCGAACCGGACCTTGTCTAGTTCGGCCCCATTGGCGGCTATCAGCCTGAGTTCGTGCCGCCCTGGAACCGGAAGCCAGGAATAACCCTCTTCGGCGGGCCCAAGGATGTGCCCGTCCAGCGACCAGCGAAGCCGCTTACCCGAGCCCCGCTTCTCGAAAAGGATGCGTTGGTTGGCCGGAGGAATATCCGGATCCCACGCGAAGAGACTTCCCCCGACCGGATATCCGATACGGGGCGGCCCCGAAACGAGTTTTCCCGAAGCCGGGGTCGGCTCGGTACCGTCGATAAAATTCTCGTTTCCCTTCGCGATGACCGCGGACGGTCGCTCGGGCTTTCGGCTCGGCCGGATTTCGTTGAGACGAATCATGATTTCTTTCCACACGGGCGCGGCCCCGGAAGCGCCGCTAACGTTCCACATGGAGGAGCCGTCGAAGTTGCCCACCCAGACGCCGACCGTGAACTCGCTGGAAAAGCCCACGCACCAGTTGTCCCGCATGTCTTTACTGGTTCCCGTTTTAACGGCGGACCAAAATCTCGTCGATAGAGGGCTTTCGAGCCCGAAGGTGCCCGACCTGCTTTCCCGATCCGACAAAATATCGCCGACCAGATAGGCGGGACCCGGGCCAAACACCTTCCGCGTCGTCTCGGGCTCAATGCCGGTAAGTTTGGCCGGGGACCACGTTCCGCCGTTAGCCAGAGCCCTAAACGCGTTGGTCAGCTCCCACAACGAAACGTCGGCGGTCCCCAGTGCGAGGGACGGGCCGTATTTTTTCGCTTCGCCCAATCCCTCGAACCCGAGCTCCCGCAACTTTCCCGCGAAAGCTTCCTCTCCGACGAGCATCAAAGCGCGTACCGCGGGAATGTTGAGCGACTCGGCAAGCGATCGTCTCGCCGAAACCGGCCCGCGGAAAAGATTGTCGTAGTTGGCCGGGCGATAAATTCCGCGGCCGAAAGGGACATCGAGGGGAGAGTCCTGAAGGAGGGAAGCCGGTGTCAGTCGGCGCTGCTCGAACGCCAGCGCATAGAGGAAGGGCTTAAGCGAGGACCCGGCCTGGCGGCGGGCGCGAACCCCGTCCACCTGCGAAATTCCGTCTCCGTTGCCCAGGTATGCAATCGTCTCGCCGGTGCGGTTGTCCAAGACGACAACCGCGCCGTCCGCGACATGCTCCTCTTTGAGAGAAAGAAGATACCGGTTCAGTACGTCGAGGCTGAACGCCTGCACTTCCAAATCCAAAGTGGTTCTAACTTCGTCTCCGTCGCCACGGAGCAGCCGGGCGAGATGGGGGGCGAGTGCCCGCCGCGGGCGAATACGCCCCTCGGCCGTGAGCGCCGGAGAGGCCTTGATTTCCTCGCACGCGGACTTCGTGATTAGACAGGCCCGCTCCGCCACTTTGGCCGCGGACGCGTTCGGCGATCGAATGAGAGCGGCCAGCACCGCCCCCTCCCCGGCCGTCAGACCGTGAGAGGATTTGTCGAATAGAGCCCGGCTCGCCGCTTCGATTCCCCGCAGCTCGCTCCGAAAAGTAACGAGGTTCAGGTAAGTCTCGAAGATCTGTTCCTTCGTCCAGACTTTCTCCAGATCCCTCGCTGCCTGCATCTGTTGCCACTTGCGCCAGATCCCGCGCCGCCGTCCCCTGGGCCGCAAGGAGGGATCGAGGAACGAAACGACCTGCATGCTCAACGTACTGGCTCCCCGCGGCCTCGAGGTGAACGCCGAACGAAGGGCTCCCGAGACGGCGGCTCGCCAATCGACTCCGTGGTGACTCCAGAAACGCCTGTCTTCCGCGGAGAGAACGGCGCCCCTTGCCGCCTCGGAGACTTGGGCAAGCGAAACCCACTCCAAGCGCCGGCCGGAAAAGTCCCGCCTCGACTCCTGAAGCAATTTCCCTCGGCGATCCAGCAAGCGAGGGTCGGATGCCTTCCAGCGGCCGCGCACTTGCTCGAACTTCGGAAACGCCCCGGCGCCGACGCAAACAAACAGCGCCATTAGAAGGGCAGGTTTCACGAACCCACTTCCCAAACGGCATTCGGCAACTCACCGAACATTTCCGGCGCGTACATCGCCTCCACCCTCGTCGGGGGAAGCTGAAAGGTTCCCGGATTGTTCAGACGGACGGTGTACTCGAAGGAGTAATCCCCTTCGGGCAGATACTCGAGATACCGGCGAAAGCCTTCGAAGGAGCGCTCCTCGAAAGCAACCTCGGCATAATTTCCCGAAGTTTTCTCACCGCTGGTGGCAAGGGCGGAATCCCGTCCGAGTCCGGTGCCGAGCACGCTGCTTCCGGCCGGAATCGGATCGTTCACCACGACCCAAGTCATCGGGCTTTGCCCCGTGACCTTGATTTGAACCCGCACGATGTCTCCACGGCTCCATTTGTCTTTGCTCTTTCGCTCGACGGCCGAGACCTTCTTTTCAATCCGGTAGCCCGCCCAGAGCGGCTCTTTCAAAGGAATGGCGGCGGTCGCGAGCATACTGAGCCAGGGCGCCCCCGCGCCCGCGTGTTTCACCTGAAGCGCGGCCTTCGCTGGCGGCCAGCCGAATTGTTTCGCCTGCGGTTCCTTGTCCTTCCATTGAACGTTGGCCTTCTCGGAACCGAGCGCGACTTCCGTGTTCCCTTTCACCGCAACTTTTTCGTAGAGAGTTCCGAAGCGCTCGACGGCGAGCACGCCCCAAGCGTTGGCCGTCGTCAGATCCCAGTGCCCCTGCCGTAAACGCCCCAGGGCGCCCGTCGCCATTCGCGGAGCATCTTTGACCCACGTGGGATCGTCGGCAAGCGTGTGTAAAGCCCGGACGGCGTTCACGTCGCCCGATTCCATCAACCACCACAGCCCGTCGGTTTTTTCCGTCGAGAAAGCAAGAGTAGTCCCCTGAAGCGCGATGCGGGCCCGAAGCTGGGCGAGCCCCTTCTTCAAACGGTCGCCCTGAGGTTCCACTTTCTTTAGCATCCGCACCCAATCGATGAGCCCCGACGTGGGCCAGCCCGCGGTATCGCCTTCTATAGCCGTCAAATGCGCGAGCTTCGGCATCCGTTTCCCGTTAGAGGCGAGCGCTTCGAGGGCCATGACCTTTCTGAGCGTAAGGTCCGACGTTACGAGCCGGGCTGTGCGCACGACGCGTCCCTCGGCGAACCCTTCCAGGGCGCCGAGCATCTTGGTCTCGACGGCTGCGGGAAGCGGCCAACCGGCCGCGGCCCCGAGAGAGACCAGATAGGCCGTGAGGACTTCGCTTCCTTCCGAAGAAGAAGGGAAATATTTCGCAAACCCCGCTCCATCCACGTAACCCGGAAGTTTCGCCATCGCGGAATCCCAAAGCTTCCGATCCCGCAGGGCGACGGCACGGGAAGCCTGCTGTTCTAAGCAGGTATAAGGATAGCGCTCCATATAGGCGCGCACTCCGTCGAGTCCCTGCACGAGGCTCGAAGAGAGCTTCACTTGCACGCCGCCTCTTCCCGCTTCGCCACCGGCGGGCATGGCCACGGAAACTTCTAGGGGGCCCGTCGCCTGCATCACCGTGGCCTGGACGGCCCGCACGGGAACCGCATCGACGATTTTTTGCGTAACCGTGACGGAATCCGAGGCTCCCGCGGCGGAAGCCTTCACCGTATACTTGAGCTCCCCCCGCATCGCCGGCACCTGATAGTCCCAATAAGCTTCCTTGGCTTCCTGTGGACCTAAATCCACCGTTTGATCGGAAAGTGATTTTTTCTCCCCGCCGGTAACCGTTCCGGCGAGCCGGACGGAAAGCTTCTTTTCCGTCGTATTTCTGAGCTGCACACCGACCCGGAGCTTGTCTCCCGAACGGGCGAGAGGCGGAATGCCGGGAAGCACCATCAAGTCCTGCGACGTACGCACGCTCGTCTGACCGGTTCCGAAGAGTCCCGCTCCCGCGGAGGCGACTGCCACAACGCGGAAACTCGTCAGGGAATCGTTCAGCGGCGCCTCGATCTTCGCTTCCCCCGACGGAGACAGCTTCACACGGGCCTTCCAAAGCACGAGCGTATCGAAGAGCTCGCGCGTCGAGCCTCCGCCCTCCATGCCGCCCCCGCCCCCGGCGGGAAGCGCCTTCAAGCCGAAGTGGCGTTTCCCGACGACGTGCATCTGCGCCGTCGACGTCTCGACCTGATAGCCCCGGCGGCCCATCATGGCCTCCAGCAACTTCCAAGTGTTGTTCGGCGCAAGCTCGAGAAGCCCCTCGTCCACGATGGCGACCACCGCTTCCGCGTCGGCCGGAAGCTTCACGCCCGAAGCCGAGGCCACCTTCACGGAGACCTTCACCTTGTCCCGTACCGAATACACTTCCCGATCGGTCTTCACTCCCACCTTCAGCTCATGCGGTTTGATCCCGACGGCGATTTCGGCGATGCCGAGCTTGAAAGACGGCCGGCCCAAATCGATCAGTCCCGTCGGCTTCACGTCCCCGACCCGCCCCCGAAGGGCGAGTACCGAGACGAAGACATTCGGTCCGTAGTTCTCCTTAATGGGAACCTCGACCACCGGTTCTTTGCCCGAAAGCTCCCTGACGTAACTATCTAGGATGCCTTCCCGCTCGACGGTGACCAGGGCGGTCGCCTGCCGAAACGGCATGCGCACCTGAAATTTCGCGGTTTGTCCCGGCTCGTACCGCCGTTCCCCGGGAAGCAGGTCCATGCGATCCGTATTGGATCCGTGAAACCAGGAGTCCTCCTTGCCGGCGATATGGATGGTCTGATTCGTGTAGGCGGCCCGGCCTTCCTTGTCCTTCGCCGTCAATCGGAGAACGATATCTCCCTCCACGGGCGATTTTCCCGTGCAAGTAAATCTGCCGAGGGAATCCGACTTGCCCTTGCAGAGATCTCCAATCCGCTTCGTTTCCGAGGAGTGCTCGTAGGCGTAGTAACCTCCGAGGATCCGTTTGCGGTGAGAAAAGGATTTCCGCTGAAACAGATCGACCGTGATCTCCTGCCCGACGATGGGCTTACCCTTCAAGTCCACCGCCATCGCCCGAACCCGCACGTCGTCGGCATAGGCGTTCCAACCCTCCCGCTTCGTTCCGAGGACGACGGAGCTGGGAAAAATCCGAGTTCCTCGGGAGACGGTTTGCACCTCTCCATTCGGATCGGAAAACTCGAGCTCGGAATAGAGCTCGATGGGTTTGTCCATTTTCGGAATGTCTTCCACCTCGACCTGCCCGGTTCCCACTTTGTCCAAGATCAGGGAAGTTTTCCTCGCATCCGCGAAAAGCGGAACAGAAGCTTCCTCGTCGTCCTCGTAAGAGCGGCGCTTTTTCTCCTCTTTCACGTCCCCGTCGGCGAAGGAGTAGTCGTCGTAGGCGGGGAAGGACGCCCAGGAACTCGAGAATCTCGTCGTCATTTTCACCGGAAGGCCGGACGCCGGACCGCCCGAAAGGTAGTGAATGCCGGCGGAGAGCGAAATCTTCTTCGGTGCCACCGGAGCTTCGGAAGGAACGTTGATGGCGGCCCTCATCAAGGGCACCCGAAACTCCTCCACGCGGAAGGACCCCGCGGTCTGCGCATCGATCCGTTCCCGAAACTTGTTCGAGCCCTCTTCCTTCGTCTTGGTCCGTTCGATGAGCTCGATCCCGTAACTACCGAGCTTGGCCTCCTTGGGAATGGCCCAAGTCGCTTCGGCCGTGCCGTTGGGTGCCCAGGTGATCTTTTGCAGGTACTCCTGATCGGAGCCGTAGTGCCGGATGCGAAGCTCCTGCCGTTTGTCTTTTTCCGACGGAAGCTCTAGCCCCTTGCCCGTTTCGCGTCTCAAAAAGAGTTTCGCGTGAAGCGTCTCGCCCGCTCTAAGCAGAGAACGATCGAGTACGGCATGGGCGACGGAAGGATTGTCCCTGCCCGATCGGGAAAGCGAAAACCGCCAAGGCTGAATGCCGTCGTCCCAATTCGTATGGACGAAGGTGATCTCCTCGCCCGTCTCCGCGGTAACGAAGAGCCCATACTCGTAACTTGAGTAATACTCCTTGTTCTTCTTATGGCAGCGCTTGCTGCTCTCGTCGTATTTTATCTCACCGGGAAAACGGGCAATCCCGTTTGCATCGGTCGCTCCTTGGGCCACCACCGTGTTCAAACAGTCCCAAACTTTCACTTGGGCGCCCCGCACGGGCTTGCCGTCATCGAGCCTGGTCACCCACGCAAGAGAGGATTCTTTCCCTTTCTTGAAATGTACGGCCAGATTCGTCACGAGAACCGCCGTCGGCACGTGAAACGGTCCCTCCTTAGCGAGGAGGGCCGCGCCGAGCTTCGGGCTCTCGATCTCGACGACATAAAATCCGGGATCCTTCAGCGGAATGCCGACGACCTCGAACGCCTTCGCGTCTTCCTTTCTGGGAATCGTGAACGGCTTCGGATCCGACTTCGGCGGGATCGTTTTCGCCGTCCCCTTGAAGACGGATGCGTCCTGCCCCACGTACGCGACTAGGGCGAGCCAATCCCGAATGTCCGAGACCCGATCTTTTCCGATCTTCGCGGCCGACCCTTTGATGTCGCCGAAATAGGCTTCCGACTGTTTTCCGGAAGGACCCAGTTTAAGAAGCTTCGCCTTCAATTCCGGTTCCACGCTTCGCACGGTGACCGGAAGCACTCCTCCGCCTTTCGCCTCGATGATTCCGAAGTACCCGGAGAATTTGGCGAGCGGCGGGTAAGGACCCGTCGAGATGTTCAGAGGATACTTGTCCGCATTCGACAGCGGGCGGCCGAAATCGTCCTTCGCGCCCTTGGGAATTTCGAGCGTCAGGGCCGCGGCGTCCGGCAGCGGCGGAGTGAAACGGACTCCGTCGATATACTCTTCGTCGGCCTGCCCCCAAGTCTCCGCTTTGCGGCTATAGCCGTTCGGTCCCTTCAGTACGATCTTGTCGGCGACGCTTTTTTCGACGGGAGAAGTGAACCGCAAAAGCAGCTGCGCGAGCGGCGTGCAAGGCCCATCCGCCTGCAACCGCTCGCAACTGAACTCCGCGCGGAAAAGATCCCTCGCGCGGAATTCGAAGCGCCTGGGAACCTGGGTCGGCACTCCCGAGACGGACTTCAAGCCGGCACCCCAGACGAACGTCACCTTGGCTTTCGGAGGGAACGTCTGTCGGCTTTGAAAAACCAGAAGGCGATCGTGAAGCTTTGGATCGCGGTAATAGTTGCTCTTCAAAAGAGTCTTGCGGTCGCTGCCGCCGATAAGCTTCAGCCCGACCCTCTCCGGAATCCCCTCGATTTCGAAGTAAGCGGATTTCTCGAGCGACTTCTCATCCACCGGAGCGTCCGTCAGCGCGATGAAGGCCTGGTCCTCCGTAATGGACTCGGACCCTTCCCAGGGATGCGTCCGCAAAACCGCCGGCCCTCCGGTCGAAAACCCGAGGGTCCTTGCATTGATTGCCTTGCCCGAAAGCGTTTTCAGGCCGGGCCTGACCTTGAACTCGCAAAGCACCCCGGCGGGAAGCTCTTCCTTGAAGTCGTAAACCCAGAGTTCCGGATCGACCCACCTGCCCACCCCGCCTTCGCCGCACTTGGCCTCGAAGGGAGCCGCCGCCTTCAGATCCCCGAAGGCCACCATGGGCTCGGTAAATCTGGCCTTCACCTGGCGCACGCTTTTGGCCACCCCCTCCGGGGAGAAGGATTCCACCCCCGGCGGAACGCCGGCTCCGTAAACTACCGCTGGTATAAAGGAAAGGACGCCGAGCCAGACCCCACGCAAACGAGTTCCCACACACCCTCCACAGGCGCTAACTTATTTGAGTCATTACGCTAATGGAGTAGACGGGGGACTTAAAGGGGAAGTGACTCAGCCGTTCCGAATTTTCCGGAAGGCGAAAAATCTAAAAGGTTCTTCCATTTACTTGAATTCTGTGGAATTTTGCGGCAGAACATTCGGTCACAATGGACGCCAGAAAGATCATTCTATTTTGCCACTTGGCGGTCGGTGCCCTCGTCTGGTTTTTGACCCGATCGGGCATCAGCTATCTCTATTTGTCGTTTTATCAGGTGCGCCGTTTGGCCGGCATCGGAACGCTTCGGGAAGTCGTCCCAGTGGTGCTCGGCGCCGCGGTGTTCGGCCTTCTCTTCAGGAGTGCGCAGGCGAACCTGGTGCTCGACGAAGTGGTCGGCGAACTTAGAAAAGTGACCTGGCCGGCGAGAGAAGACGTGGTCCGCTCGACGACAGTCGTGCTGATTTGCATCTTGATCGCGAGCTTGATTTTCGCGGGTTTCGACGTCATGTGGGGAAAGATCATCACGTTCCTCCTCCACAGCTAATACGGGGATTTTAAGTGAGCGAAGAAGAAAAAAAAGATTTGGAAACGACCGAAACGGCGCCCGCGGCTCCGGTGGCGGAAACCGCCCCGGCCCAGCAAGCAGCCCCGACCTCCTCCGGCGAGGCGCCTAGCGCCGAAGGCGGAGAGAAACAGTGGTACGTCGTTCACACCTACAGCGGTTTCGAGCAGAAGGCGAAGCTCGCCCTCCAGGAGCGCATCCGCCAGAATCACATGGAAAACCTTTTCGGAGAGGTCCTCATCCCTTCCGAAAACGTCATCGAATTGGTCCGCGGCGAGAAGAAAACGACGACTCGCAAGTTCTTCCCCGGCTACATGCTGGTGAAGATGATCCTGAACGATAACACTTGGCATTTAGTCAAGAGTACGCCTAGAATCACTGGCTTCGTTGGAAACGCCCTCACCCCTCCGGCCGTCCCGGAAGAAGAGGTCGCTCGCATCACCAACCAGATGGAAGAGGGCACTCTGAAGCCCCGCCCGAAGGTGGAGTTCGAGGAAGGCGAAAGCGTTCGCGTAATCGACGGGCCGTTCGTGAATTTCAACGGCGTCGTCGAGGAAGTGAAGCCCGACAAAGGCAAGCTCCGCGTGATGGTGAGCATCTTCGGTCGGTCCACCCCGGTTGAGCTCGATTTCGTCCAGGTGGAGAAGAATTAGTTTTTCGGTTTTTGCTGGGAGTTAGAGATGAAGAAATTGACGGCGATGGTGAAACTGCAGATTCCGGGAGGCGCCGCGAACCCGTCTCCTCCGGTCGGCCCTGCCCTCGGTCAGCACGGCGTGAACATCATGGAATTCTGCAAGGCGTTCAACGCCCGCACGCAGAAGGACAAGGGAACCATCATTCCCGTCGTCATCAGCATTTTCCAGGATCGGTCTTTCACCTTCATCACGAAGACACCGCCCGTCTCCATCCTTCTCAAGAAGGCGGCGGGCATCGTCCAGGGCTCCGGAGTTCCGAACAAGACGAAAGTCGGTTCGGTCACGATGGCCCAGGTGACGGAAATCGCGAAGACCAAGATGCCCGACCTCAATACGGTGGACATTCAGTCCGCCATCAATCAGGTCATCGGCACCGCCCGTAGCATGGGCTTGGAAGTAAAGTAAGCCCGATAGTTTTTCTAGGAGTCCTTAGTCATGGCAAAACGCGGAAAAAAGTACAAAGCCGATGCGGCCAAGGTCGATCGTACGAAGAAGTACACCTTGGACGAGGCCCTCAGCATCATCACCAGTTTTTCGCCCCGTAAAATCGACGAAACCGTCGACGTCGCGGTCCGCCTAGGCGTGGACCCGAAGCAGTCGGACCAGATGGTCCGCGGCGCGACCACCCTGCCTCACGGCGTGGGTAAGTCGATTCGAGTCGTCGCCATCGTCCGCGGTGAAGCCGAAAAGGCCGCCCGGGACGCCGGCGCCGATCACGTGGGTGCAGACGACCTCATCGAGAAGATCGCCGGCGGCTGGCTGGACTTCGACCGTGTCGTCACGACGCCCGAGACCCTCAAGGACCTCACGAAGGTTGCCAAGGTTCTCGGCCCGAAAGGTTTGATGCCCAACAAGAAGACGGGCACCGTCACCACCGACATCGGCAAGACGGTGAAAGAGCAGAAGCTCGGTACCGTGGAGTTCAAAGTCGAGAAGGCTGGAATCATCCACTGCCTCATCGGGCGGAAGTCCTTCGGCTCTCAAAAGCTGAAGGAAAACTTCATGACCCTCTACGACATGATCATGAAGGCGAAGCCGCCCACGTCCAAGGGCGTCTACGTTCAGAAAGTCTCCATTTCCCCGACCATGGGACCCGGCGTTTGGCTGGATCCTTCGGCCTTGGAAAATGTGGCACGGGCTTTGTAAGAGACGGCGAAATAGTAGTTGACGGAACCAGTAATTAATTCTTAAAAAGACTGTTTCCATCGGGGAGTTTGTCTTGAATCGGGCTCAAAAAGAAGCATTTGTCACTGAGCTAACGAAGAGCGTCGGCGGAGCCGAAGCCCTCGCTCTGCTTTCGTTTAACAAGTTGAATGCAGAGCAGTTTGCGAACTTCCGCATCGGCCTTCGCAAGAAGGGCGTGCGGGTCAAGGTCGTGAAGAACACGCTCGCTCGCCGCGTATTCGAAGCGACGGAGCACAAGGCTCTCGCCGAACAGTTCACCGGCCCCGTCCTCATGGCCTATAGCGATGGTGATCCGGTCACCACCGCGAAAGCCATCTGGGAATGGGTGAACGTAGAAAATTTTGATGTCAAAGTCCGTGGCGGCGTCGCCCTTAATCAGGTGATGTCCAAGGATCAGCTCGGTGCGCTTTCGAAGCTCCCCGGGCGCAACGAGCTGTTGGTCAGCTTCCTCTGGGCCCTCAAGTCGGGTCCGACGAGCTTCCTCAACGCCGTTCAAGACATGCCCCGCAAGCTCGGGTACGCCCTCGGCGCGCTCGAAGCCAAGAAGAAGGCAGAAGGCGGCGCGGCTTAAAAGAGTTTCCGAGAGGAAAGTTTACCCATAAGAAGTACGTACCTTTAGGTACCTGAGGAGGATGAGATGGCAGTCAGTGAAGAACAAGTTTTTGAATTTTTCGATAGTGCGAATCTGCTCCAAATCTCGGAGTTCGTGAAGAAGTTCGAGACCCGCTACGGCGTTAGCGCCGCGGCTCCCGTCGCCGTCGGCGGCGGAGGCGCCGCTGCTGCCGCTGCTCCCGTTGAAGAAAAGGATGCCTTCGACATCATCCTGAAGGACTCCGGCGCGCAAAAAGTGAACGTGATTAAAGAAATCCGTTCCTTCACGACGCTTGGCCTCAAAGAAGCCAAGGACCTCGTGGAAAGCGCCCCGAAGACCCTGAAGGAAGGCGTGACCAAGAAGGAAGCTGAAGAGATCAAGAAGAAGTTGGAAGCTGTTGGCGCCAAGGTTGAATTCAAGTAAGATTTCGAACTCTTGGAACGCGTACTGGCTCACGGACTTTGCTTTTTGGTGCGAACCTCGAAGGGTCGCTTCGGCTTGATCTCGCATGTGGATAGTGCCACGCGCTGATGCTCAGGTTTCCGCTCCCTCATTCGCTCCAGTTTCTCTAGGTATCGGCCCCCTATAGTGGTGGTCGAATTAGGACAGGTGAAGATATGGCTACTTCTGGCAGCGTTTTTGAACAAAAGCGCTTTCGTCGAGCGTTCGGGAAAAATCCTCCTCTAATCGATATCCCGGATCTGATCGAGATCCAGAAGAAGTCATACAATAAGTTCCTGCAGGCCGACGCCGAGCCTTTGAAGCGGGAAACGACCGGCCTCCAAGCGGTATTCCGCTCGGTGTTTCCGATCTCCGACTTCAACAACACGGCCAGCCTCGAGTTCGACTCCTACACTCTCGAAGCCCCGAAGTACGACGTCGACGAGTGCCGCAGCCGCGGGATGAGCTTCGCCGCTCCTCTTAAGGTAACGGTTCGCCTCGAAGTGTTCGAAGTGGACCCGGAATCCCAGGCCCGCAGCATCAAGGACGTCAAAGAGCAGGAAGTTTACCTGGGTGAAATCCCGCTCATGACCGAGCGCGGTTCCTTCATCATCAACGGCACCGAGCGCGTCGTCGTCTCTCAGCTGCACCGGTCTCCCGGCGTGTTCTTCGATCACGACAAGGGTACCTCGCACTCGAGCGGCAAGATTCTGCACTCGGCCCGCATCATTCCGTATCGCGGCTCGTGGCTCGACTTCGAGTTCGACCACAAAGACATCCTTTACGTCCGCATCGACCGCCGCCGGAAGCTGCACGTCACCGTGCTGCTGAAGGCCCTCGGTTACAGCGTGGAAGAGCTCCTCGAATACTTCTACGAGCACGAATCGATTTCGATCAAAAAGGGCGGCGAAATGTCGCTCAGCTTCAACCCGAAGCTGTACGCCGGACAACGCGCCAACTACGACTGGCTGGACGACAAGGGCAAAGTCGTCGTCGAGAAGAACAAGAAGTTCACGACGGCCATCATCAAGAAGATCGCCGAAGCCAAGATCAAGTCGTTCGCGATCGAGCGGGAGCACGTCATCGGCCGCATCTGCGCCGTCGACGTCGTCGATCTCAACACCGGCGAAGTGCTGGTCGAGTGCAACGAAGACCTTACCGACGAGAAGATCGATCTCCTCATCGAGCGCAAGATCGACGAGGTCAAGATTCTGTACGCCGATCGCATCAACGTCGGCACCTACCTGCGCGACACTTTGCTGCAGGACAAGGTCAGCACCCAGGACGAGTCGCTCATCGAAATCTACCGCCGCCTGCGTCCCGGTGATCCGCCGACGCTCGAAACGGCGAAGCAGCTGTTCGCCGGCTTGTTCTTCGATCCGACGAAGTACGACCTCTCGAAGGTCGGCCGTCTGAAGATCAACCACAAGTTCGGCTTCGACACCGCCCTCACCACGACGACCCTCACCAAAGAGGACATCCTGGCGACGGTGAAGTACCTCGTCGAGCTCAAGAACGGCCGCGGCCAGATCGACGACATCGATCACCTCGGCAACCGCCGCGTCCGCGCGGTCGGTGAGCTCCTCGAAAACCAGTTCCGCATCGGTCTCGTCCGCATGGAGCGCGCCATCCGTGAGCGCATGAGCCTCCAGGACGTCGAAACCCTGATGCCCCATGACCTCATCAACGCGAAGCCGGTCTCCGCGGTGGTGAAAGAGTTCTTCGGCAGCAGCCAGCTGTCGCAGTTCATGGATCAGACCAATCCACTGTCCGAAGTGACGCACAAACGTCGCCTATCGGCCCTTGGACCTGGCGGTCTGACCCGCGAACGCGCCGGTTTCGAAGTGCGTGACGTACACGCCACCCACTACGGCCGCATCTGCCCGATTGAAACGCCGGAAGGTCCGAACATCGGTCTGATCAACTCGCTCGCCACCTACGCCCGCGTGAACAAATACGGCTTCATCGAAAGCCCGTATCGCCGCGTGAAGGACGGCAAGGTGACGAACGAGGTCATCTATTTGTCCGCCATGGAAGAGGCGAAGTACGCGATCGCGCAGGCGAACGTGCCGCTCGACGTGCGCGGTCGCTTCACGGACGAAATCATCTCCTGCCGCAAGGGCGGGGACTTCGTGCTGCTCACGCCCGACCGTATCGAGTTCATGGACGTCTCGCCGAAGCAGCTAGTCTCGGTGGCCGCGGCGCTCATTCCGTTCCTCGAGAACGACGACGCGAACCGCGCGCTCATGGGCTCGAACATGCAGCGTCAGGCCGTGCCGCTGCTGCAATCCGAAGCGCCGTTCGTCGGCACCGGTCTTGAAGGCGTCGTCGCCCGCGACTCGGGCGCGGCGATTGCCGCGCGCCGCACGGGCATCGTCGATCAGGTCGACGCGACCCGTATCGTCGTCCGTGCCAGCGAAGAATCCGACGCAACGAAGCCCGGCGTTGACATCTACCGGCTC
>CAZZHG010000094.1:0-18381 GCA_964653655.1 uncultured Pseudobdellovibrionaceae bacterium | reverse complement strand
TTGGCTGGAAATGCGGCTCCTGCGGCCCTAGCAATCGCCACACCGACGCCTACTGCCCGAAAACCAAAGACCAGTGGATGGCCGCGTGGGAAGACTTTGCGACGGAAGCCATCAACGAGTCCCACGACATGCGCAAATGCCTGGAGAAATCCGCCGAATTATTCAAGGGGGATCCCGAGCTCGCCAAATGTTTTCAGCGGCACCACGACGTAGTGAAACAGCACGACTTTCAAGATCCGAAGCGTGTCGAGCGCAAGGAAATGACGACGTCACTCGCCCAGTACCGAAAAGACGCCGCTCCGTACGTAAAAATCGACGAGGAACTGCAGGATCCCGCCTTTTTGAAGGACGTGGCCAAGGGAAACATCGAAGGCGCCGAGACTTACCTGAAAGCGCTCAATCTGAAACGGGAGAAGGCTGGCAAGCCTCCGTTCGAGTGGATCAAGTTCTTGGGACAGGCTCCTTCCACGGACATGCCTCCCGGCGACTCCCGTTTTCTGGTCTACGATCCCGGGGCGAAGGGGTTTCCGCGGACGGAAAAATGGATCAACTTCACGATTCCCGATCCCGGCGTTCAAACCGAGCTGTTTTACAATCTAGGTCAGCTGTCGGTGGTGGCGACCCGCTACGAGTCGGAAGGAGACGCGAAGACTTACTTCGCCGACCACCGGAGAGAAACCAAGGAGAGCGGCGAGTCTCGTATCTTTCACGAAACGGCGGATCCGAAAAAGGACATGAAGGGATCCGAAGGGACCAATCAACGCAATTGCCTCGAGTGCCACCTGTCGGGGACGCCGCTGCCGTTGCGGCCCGCCGTTCCCGTGGAGCCCAAGTACAAAGCCGCTCTGGAATCCATCAATGCGTCCATGGCCCGGGTTCCCGTTTCCCTTACTTCCCATTGGAACCCGAAGGCGATGGAAATAGGGCGGGTGAATATCGATGCGAACGACATTTCCCTCGAGCGCATCCGCAAATGTTTCCCGAGTAACACCCGCGCTTCGGTGTCTGGCTCGTCGTTAACTAAGGTACGGGACGCCATGCAGTGCGCGACTTGCCACGACGGAGAGACCCGCTCCCGGCTTCCCATGAGTTTCAACTCGCCCTTCGTCCATTGGGTGAACCAGGGCGCCATGCCGCCGAAAGCGGGCTTGAGTGAGGAGCAGAGAGAGGCGCTCGCAAACTGCCTTAACGAGTATCTCTACGCCAACGATCCGAAGGAAACCCTCGTCGCCATTCACCTTCTCAAGGCGCCCTGCAAGTACCGCGCGGGCGACCCCGCCGCCGACGGTTTGGAACACTAATTAAGTCTTGAAATAGAGCCTCGCCCTGGTTTTGATTGGGTGAATGAATAAATACGCCGTATTACTTGCCGTTTTCGTCGCGAGCCTCAGCGCGGCGGATACCGGCCAGGACATCGAGGCCTTGTTCACTCCTCATTTCGATTCGACGACGCCCGGCTGTTCGGTAAGCGTCCGGCACGACGGAAAGGTCGTTTACGAAAAGGGCTTCGGCCTGGCGGTACTTCCCACTCGGGGCGAAGCCGCCCAGACGAACGAGCCCACGACGAGAGTCCGGATGGCTTCCGTCACCAAGCCCGTTCTTGCCGTGGGCATTCTTCACCTTCGAGATCAGTTTTTACTTCAGTCCAAGAAAGATCCGCTCACGAGGACTCTCGCAGAGATTTACCCGACCGAGCTCGGGGAATCTCCGTTCGCGAAGATGACGGTGAGCGAGCTTCTCAACCACACTTCGACTTTGGTGCGCGAGCCGCCCCCGAACGTTCCGGCCGAACGGGCTTTGGCTTACTGGATGGAGCGTAGCGGGACTGCTTCCATTCTCACGGGAAAGGCCATCGGCGGGCACTGGGAATATTCGAACCTGGGATACATGCTGGCTGGCGATATCCTGAGCCGTCTCTCCGGCACGTACTGGCCGCTCTATTTGAAGATGCACCTCTTCGATCCGCTCGGCATGAAGGACACCTCCGTGGAAGATCCGATTCCGCTTCAGAACGACGGAAAGATGGCGAAGGGCTATGACTTGGTCGGCTCCTTTTTCGTTTGGGATCAGGTGGAAAAGACGCGGCGGATTCTGATGGGCAGCGGCGGAATGATTTCGACGGCGCAGGACATGAGCCGCTTCGCCGAAGCCGTCGAGCAGGGCGCGGTACTCTCGAAGGCGGGCTGGCAGCTTGCGTTCACGCCGAGCGCCGCTTCTCAGGCGATTCACTTTTCGTACGGACTCGGCTGGACCGTGGGCTCGGATCGGGTCTCTCACAACGGCGGAGGATATGGCTCTTCCACCCGGCTCGAAGTGGGAACCAAAGCGGATTGCCTGTACTCGGTGGCGTTACTCTGCAATTTGAACTCCGACGACTTCCCGCGCTTCGACGACGTCGCGGTAATCGAGACCATCCGGAAGCTCTACTGCCGCTGAAAACGGTTCGCTGGAATCCCGCCTAAATGGTTACTGCCCGCATACGGCCCGCATGCGGCATCCTGGAAGCATGAAAGTCACCATTGCACCGCTTAGCTCCCGGGCGCTCGCGGCCTTGACCGATGCTCTTCTCGTCGGGGCCGGTTTCGGCCTCTTCGTCACCCATGTACTTGGGTATGAGGTCGGCAAGTTACCGTCCAACGTGCAGCTCGCCAGCGTGGTCGTTTGCGTCCTTTATCGGGCTTTTTTCGAAAGCTACTTGATGAAGGGACAGACCCTGGGAAAGCAGTTATTTCATCTACGGGTGGTAAATGAGCGGGGGCATCTGCTCAGTTTGCCCGAGTCCCTTTTTCGCGGAACGTTGCAAGGGGTGATTTGGCAGTTTCCGCCGGTCTGGTTGTTCGATGTCCTCTGGCCCATCTTTCATGGCCGCCGCCGTTCCCTGCACGATTTGGGCGCGAAGACTTACGTCGTGCAGCTCGAGTCGGCTCCGGCCCGGTGGTTCAGCAAGGGATTCAAGGCGGTTTGCCTTGGCTTCGTCCTGATACTCGGGCTAGCGCTAATCGGTCCCAAGCGAGCCGGTGTTTCCAAAGACACGAAGGCCGAGCCGAGAAACATTGCCTCGAGCCGCTACTAGTTTAGTTTCTTGTACAACATATCGCCCAGAGCTACGGCGAAGGGCAGGTAGCTGAACTTCGAGAAGATAAGGGCCGTTCCGTTTCGCCGGATGAAGTAGGCCACCCAGGCGAGGGCGATGAGCCCGACTTGCGCGCCGATGCAAATCCCTTCGAGGTCCCGGTTGGAGCCGGGCACGCTCAGGTAATTCTTCGCGAGATAACCCAGGATATTGATAGAGAGCAGAAAGAACCCGGTCGCGCCGATGACGGCGCGCTTTGCCTTGGGTCTTTCTTGGTCCACTACTTCAGTGACGCGTTGAACTTCGCCAGGAACTCGGGACCAGGATCGAGGTCCTTTTCCATCAGCGGATAGAGCGCCTCGTCCGGCAGGTTGCTGAGCGTGGCGAGCGTCGGGTGATCGCCCTTGTAGTAAAGGAGGCCCGTGAGGAGCTCCTTCGTCTTGAGCGATTCCTGAAGCGCCTTGAACGCCGACATCTTATCCGACGGATCGTAGTCCTTCGCGAGCCGCTTCACCGTGAGGGTGGAGCCGTCGTGGAGGGTGATGTTGTGCGTTTCGCCTTCCTTCGTTTCGACGGAGATTTCTTCGTAGTGCGGGACGAAGCCGAGCTCTTGGATCGGCATTTCGTGCTCTTTCACGAAATCGTAGCTCTTCGTCGATCCTTCGTGGTTGTTGAAGGTGACGCAGGGGCTGATGATGTCGAGTACCGCGATGCCCTTGTGAGCGTGCGCGGCTTTGAGAAGCGCGATGAGCTGTTTGCGATCGCCCGAGAACGAGCGGGCGACGAAGGTGGCGCCGAGCTCGATGGCAATCGCCGCGCAATCCATCACCGGGTACGGGTTCGGAGCGCCTTTTTTGGCGAGCGAGCCTTGGTCGGCCGTCGCGGAGAACTGGCCCTTCGTGAGGCCGTAGGTTCCGTTGTTCTCGATGATGTAAACCATGTCCACGTTGCGGCGGACGATGTGGCAGAACTGGCCCATTCCGATGGAGGCCGTGTCGCCGTCGCCCGAGATGCCGATGACGGCCATCTTGTTGTTGGCGAGCTTCGCTCCGGTAGCGACCGACGGCATGCGGCCGTGGACGCTGTTGAAGCCGTGAGCTCTGTCGATGAAGTAGGTGGGCGTCTTCGAGGAGCAGCCGATACCCGAGAACTTCATGATCTCGTGGGGCTGAACTCCCAGCTCGTAGTACGCCTGGATGATGGCGTTCGTGATGGAGTCATGCCCGCAACCCTTACAGAGGGTGGAGGGTTTACCCGTGTAATCCGTACGGGAGAGACCGATTCGGTTGCAGTTGGCCGCAGGCGTCGTCGGGGTGGTTTGCATATTAGACTCCCAATTCCTTTTTGAGTTCCCGTTCCACGAGATCCGAGGAGAGGGGGAAACCGCCGTAGTAGTTGATCGAACGGAACTTCGGGTTGTAGCCCGGGAGATCCCACTCGAGGAGCATCCGCATTTGTTTGTCGCGGTTTTGCTCGACGACGATGACCTTGTCGCAGCTCTTGATGAACTCTTCCACTTCCGAGGAGAAGGGATAGGCCCGAAGCCGCATATACTTCAGATTCTTGTTTTGCAGGCGATCCATCGCTTCGATGACCGCGCTGTCGGAAGTGCCGTAGGCGATGATGCCGGTCTTCGCCGCCGGATTGCCGGAGGTGACGGGCTTCGGAACGTGCTTCTTCGCCGTGTGCCACTTGCGGAGCAAGCGGTCGACGTTGCGGATGTAAGCTTCCGGCCGCTCGGTGTAGCGGGCGTACTCGTCGTGGCCCGAGCCGCGGGTGAAGTAGCCGGCGCGGATGTCTGGGTTGCCGGGCAGCGTGCGCCACGGGATGCCGTCGCCGTCGACGTCCTTGTAACGTCCCCAGCCGTTCAGCTTCTCGTCCTTTTCGTGGAGGATCTTGCCGCGGATGTACTTCGGGCTCTTGTACTCGAAGTCGTCGTCGATCCAGTTGTTCATGCCGAGATCCAAGTCGCTCAGCACGAAGACCGGCGTTTGGAATTGCTCGGAAAGGTTGAAGGCGTCGTTGGCCATCTCGAAGCATTCCTTCGGCGTGGAAGGAATGACGACGATGTGCTTCGTGTCGCCGTGGCCGGAAGTGGCGCACTGGCGGACGTCGCACTGCTGGGTGCGGGTCGGAAGACCCGTCGACGGGCCCACGCGCGCGATGTTCCAGATGACTGCCGGGACTTCGGCGTAATACGCGAGCGACAGGAACTCCTGCATCAGCGAGATGCCGGGACCGGAGGTGGACGTCATCGCCCGCGCTCCCGCCCAGCCGGCGCCGATGACCATGCCGATGGAGGCAAGCTCGTCTTCGGCTTGGACGATGGCGTAGTTCTGCTTTCCGTCTTTCCGCATGCGCGTTTTCTTGAGGTAGCCTTCCATCGATTCCGCGAGCGAAGACGACGGAGTGATGGGGTACCAAGCGACGACGGTGCAGCCGGCGTACACGGAGCCGAGCGCTCCGGCCGCGTTGCCTTCGATGAAAATCTTGTTCTTGTTGATTTCCGATTTCGCGAAGCCGAAGGGATCGGTCTTTTTGAAATTGGCTTTCGCGTAGTCGATGCCGATCTGAAGCGCTTCCATGTTGGCGTCGATGGCGGATTGCTTCGACTTGAACATGTCGCGGATGACGCCTTTCAAGATCTCTTCGTCGATGTCGTAGAGGTGTTGCATCACGCCTACGTAGAAGAGGTTTTTCAGCAGCGTGCGCAGCTTCGCGTTCGTGATCTTCTTCGCGAGCTCTTCGACGGGCAGCGCGTGCAGAGTCATGTCCGGCTTGATCTGCTCGGGCGTGAATTTGATGGTGTCCGAGTTGTAAATGATGGTGGAGCCCGGGCGCATTTCGCTGATGTCTTGCGCGGCGGTGTCCTTGTTCATCAGAACGGCGATGTCATCGTGCTCGCGCAAGTTCTGGTAGCCCTTCGGGCTCACTCGAATTTGGAACCAAGTGGGAAGGCCTTGGATGTTCGAGGGGAACATGTTTTTTCCGCAGACGCCTACGCCCATGCGGAACAAAGCTTTGTAGAGAATGTTGTTTGAGGATTGGCTACCGGTGCCGTTTACGGTGGCGACGCGGAAGCTGAAGTTGTTAGTTAGTTTTTCCATGGGACTGGCAAGGCTCCTTAGCAGAGGTACGGCCTGGCACTAGTTTCCGCGGCCCGAACGGGGCGCGACTCTCTGTGTCAGAGGCCATAAACCAACGTCTTTCTATACTTAATTTCTTTTCGCTTCACAAGTTCGCCGGAGGACATCTTGGCTCGGCGTGCTTTGAGTGCGCGGAGAGTCCAGAAGTAAGATAACGAATTAATTTTACTTAACTTTTTGATTGGAGACACCATGAAACTCGCTGGACTTCGTTTTTTTGGCGGCTTGGGACTCGCGTTGTCGGTCCTGGGATGCAGCAAGAACGGACTGAATTTCCCCGGGGTAACGGAAATTATAGCTCAATCGGCGCCCTCCGGATTTGCGGCGGGTCGACGGCAGTTGGGTGAGGTGACCCGCGATGCTTGTACCGGCGGTTACGCGAGTCCTTCGGCGATATTCTCGTGCCTTTCGACTTTCGTGCTCTCGGATACGCAGCCTTCCGGCGGGGTGGGGCAGTGGTTTCTCTATTGGATTACGGCACTCGACAACCGGCTGACGGAACTCGAGACGCGATTCGACAGCAATCCGCCGGCTTGTCAGGCCGCTACCGGCGTGGATTTCAGTTTTGTGCTCGATAGCTCCGGGGCTGACGCGATCAGTGGAACGACTTCTCTCGCGGTGCCGGCGACCTTTAGCTGCCGGGACGATTACACGGCTCCCGACGGTAATCCGGGGGGCGGGATCGCCTGGGGAACCAAGGACGGCGCCACCTATTTGATGGATCGCTCGTCGGGTAATGGCGGTTTGTCGGGAGTGGAGCGCATCATCAGTATCGCCAAAGTCAACGCGGCGGCGGACGAGGCGGAGATTTGGATTTTTCTGAATGGAACCAGCGCGAACACTCCGACTCTCATGCGCATCAAGGGGAACAAGACGACCGATGCCTTTTCGTATGAGGCGCGCGGGATGGGGCACAATAACAACTTGTTCAAGTATCTTTTCATCCGCAGTAACGGCACCGACAAGATGTACGTCGCCGGCCAGGACGACACGGGTAATGATTTGGCGGGGACGTTGGGAACCTCCCAGTGTGTGAGTCCGAGCAGTTTCTCGACGACGGCTTCCGGCTGTACCACGGATGGGCTCGATCTTTATCCGTCCTCGGATTTCTCGAGCACGAATACGAGCTTGGGCACCGCGGTTAGCGCTTCGGCCGTGGTTACGGCGTTCGAGGCGGTGTTTGACGATGCTTTGACGGGCGTTGGCACGGCGAATTGAGAGTTTCGGGCTGACTTCCGCGCCTGCCGGGGTATTAAGGAGGGAACGGAGGTTAGAACGATGAAGCGACTTCTCTTGGCTATTGGAATGGTGGCGGCTCCCGTGATGGCTGTGGCGGGTGCGGCTGATTGCGGAGTCCCGACGGCGGGTCCCGTGAAGAACTATTATTCCTCGTCGGCGCTTTCGCAGATGACGGCGAACGGGGCTACGGTCCGTGTGTTTTCCTCGGGCCAGTACTATTCGAGCAGCTCTTTGAGCACGATTGCTCGCGCCGGCCGCGATGGCGCTAAGGGCGGAAAGCTCGTGTTGTGCGTCGACGACACGTACTACTCCATCTCGTCTTTGAATGTGATCGCGGATGCGGGCGCTGAAGTCGTCATTTTGAACTGAGGCCGGCACGGCTCAGTAGTGCGTTCTGGGGCTTTCGCTGATGTGGTACTCGCCCGCGCCTTCGTCCCGGATTTTACGGGCTAAGGTGAGTAGCGCTTCCGCGTTTTTCCCCCATGGGGAGTTAAACAGCACGATGCCGTTATTGTGAGGGTTTTTCGTGGAATCAAACTCGTGCCTCATCTGTCCTTTGGCATCCACGTATGATTTCACTTCGCCGAACTCCAGAATGCCTATCAGCTTCCATTTCCCGTTCTCTTTGATATAGCAGCCGCCGCCTGAATCGCCGGCCGTGGCTGACGCGTATCCGCTACTGATGCCCTCGAAGAGGGCTAGGTCGGATTCCGCCGAGATCGGTTGCCCGGAATAGGCGGTTTGTCCGCAACGCCTCGGCGTTTTCGTAAGGAGCGACCTGGTCGCTTTGGCCTTTGCTAGGAACTCCTCCGGAGTCCTTTGCGGCTTCGTTTCCGTTGCCAGATCTTCGTTCGGGGCGGGAACTCTGTCATAAGGCGAAAATCCGACCATCTGGCAGACCCGTCCCTTTTCAATCGGAGTGTCCGACGAGATCTCCGTCGGCGCTATATCGAAAGGCTCGTCGAAAACGAGTACGCCCTGACGGGAAGTGGTGAGCGAGACGGCGTGTTTGGCCGTCCGGCCCTCAACCTGATACTTGGTGACGAGCTTCCCTTTCTTTTCTTTGTAGTGAGTCGTGATGTCGCGGGGTACCGGGGTGAAATACCCCAGTGGATCCTTGTGAAAGCAGTGGCTATCGGTAAGCACCAGCTTGGGGTCGACGACGGTACCGGTGCAGAGGCCTACCGCTACCTCCGTTCCCGACTCGTCTTGTATCGAGATGAAGATTTTCACTGTCGAAGGAAATTCGTCGGCGTCGCAGATCCTTCCACCTTCCATCCACGCGAGGCCCCTACTGCACCACAAAAACAGCAAGCTGAATTGAAGAAGTCTCATGCTCGTGCCCCTACCGATGAATCTTTAGTCGCTTCACGCCTTCGAACATCGTCGACGAGCCGTCTTCGCCGTGGATGATGACCCGCTCTCTTCCGGGATGGGCGTAGAGGATGTGATCAGCGAGGTATACGTCGGACAGATGCAAGCAGAGGTGACAGGGGCTCACCACTTGAATGGAGGCAACGTCTTCCGCTTCGACGTGCACTCTTCCTCTAGCGTCCTGGAACGCTTCGGGTGAATGGTTCCGGTCGGCAAGGGCGGGCTCTGCGACCAAGAGCACGGCGCATAGAACAAGAGTTACAGTTTTCATGATGTTCCCCCTCGAGTTCCATTTCACAACGGATTCGGGCGGAGTTCGCGTGATGAATTTGGCGGCTTTTCAAGGAAAGCGGTATTTCACCGCACGTCCTTTTCCCTCGCGCAGCAGTCGCCCTTCCTTAACGGCTTCGGCAAGAGCGCGGAGGCATGTGCGCTCGGGCGCTCCGAGTTTTCGCACGGCATCCGAAACGGCAAAGGGAGCTTTTCCGAAGAGGCGGGCGGCTCGGTCGGCGAGGCCTTCCGAGCGGCTTTCGGCGAGGGGAAGAAGGGAAACCTCGATTGGCTGGTTGGCTTTCAGGCGATAGCCCCATTCGTCCGATTCCACCTTCAAAGACAGTTTGGCCTTGGCAAGCGCCTGACGAAGGCGAAGGACCAGCGTACGGATGCGCATCGGCGAGGAAAGCGGATTGAAGTGCTCGCCGGGAAAAATGAGCTGAAAGAGAGTCGCCGGGCGGAACGGCCGGTACGCATCGGAGGCGAGTACCCGAAGCAGGCGGAAGCGGGCATCGCCCGGTACTAGATCGCTTGTGAGCTCGGCCCAGCCCGTGACGTCGCAAGTTCTTCCTTTGCCTACAGCGCGCGTGTGACGCTCGGGAGCTACCTCCCTCCCTCCAAAATCCGCGACGAGTTTTTCCCGAAACGAGTGGAAAGGTGTGCCGAAGTAAACGTTCCAGAGGAGGGTTTCATTTCGTTCGGCCAGGGCGAGATAAGCATCGCAGGAGCGGACCGTTTCCCAGTGTCTCGCGCGCAGAGCAGCTTCGCGGACAGCTTCGAGCTCTTTCGCGGCGAGCCTCGGATTATCGTCGATAAGACGTATCGCCTTCCATTTGCGCAAGAATAGATTGTCCCAGACCCCTGCCTCCCGCATGTGGGCTTCGGCAAGGGTCAGATATTTTTCGGCGGTGGCCTTGTCTTTTGCGGTGATGGCCATTTCGGCGCGCAGCCGAATGGCATGACCGAGGAGTAGGTGAAAGCTTTTTGCCCGCGCCGCCGATTCCAGCTCGTCGAGGCGCCTGATCGCCTCCACGTGGCGTCGTTCGTGAACGAGGGCGGCGGCGAGGTTGGCCAGTGCTACGAGGCGTTGGTACGGATCGATGTCCGTCCGCGCGAGGTAGCGATCGAGACAAACGATGGACGCGGCGTAGTCCCAAAGGCCAACTAGGGCGAAAGCTCGGTAGAGATCGGTTTCGGGAACCTGGGCGAGGGTGGGGTTGTCGAGGAGCTCAAGCGCTTCTCGGGGTGCGCCTGCTCGAACGAGGTTTGCGGCGTACTCCGCTTTTTCGGTGGGAGAGGCTTCCGCGACGACTTTTTTCGAGAGCGGTCGCACCAGCGGGTGGAGTAGCCGGATACCGAGATCGCCCATTTCGAGCCGCCGGGCGAGAGCTGCCGCCGGAAGGCGCATTTCGCGGCGCATGGGCTTTCGGGTCAGGCGAAGTAGCTCGGTTTTAGCTTTCGCTGTTCTTCCTCGTCGAATCAGCTCTTCGATGAGAAAGAGCGGTGCCGCAGTTTTTCGTTTCGGCTCGCCCATGCTGGGATGCTAGCACGGCGCGGGTGAATCCCGCCAAATACATCACTCGGAGGCATCTCACGAATTCCGGTGGAATAGGTTGAAGGGGGGAAGGCACATGAAGCTTTTCAGTTTAGTTTTTTTTGGGGTGTTTTTGAGTCTGTCGGTGCGGGCGGAGCATGGGCGGGGTGTGGACGAGGGTGGAGCGTCGGGCGGAACAGCGGCGCCGCAAGGCGAGAACGCGGGCCAGGGCGGACCGAGCGGTGGAGGCGAAGAAAAGAAGGAAGAAACTTCCGCGGAAACGGCTACGAACGAGCTGTTCACGTCGGACGGTAAGGGGGTGAACGAGGTGGATAAAAAAGCCGCCGAGGACGCCAACCAACGCCCCGATGGTGGGGATGAAGGGGAAGGTGCACCCAAATTGAGACGGGCAACCGATGACGAGGTAAAGGACATTCCTGGAAAGCTTGGAGCCGATGTGAAGAAGTTGCGAGCGTTGCAGGATGTCCTTTCCGCTACGGTTGACAGAAAGAACCCTGCCAACGAGGGCGGCATCCAGATTCAAAAAGCCATAGACTCCGCCGGAGGCCAGGGCGCGAGTGAAGCCATCAAGAGAGCGTTGCTCAAAGTAGCGGACAAGCTCAGTGCCGCGGATCCTAAATCGAGTGAGGCCGCAGAACTGCGAAGGAAAGCCGTTGACGTGGGACTCGCGGAATCAATCCGCCAAGGGCGGGACTCGGCCAATAGCCCGTCGCAGATCAAATACATGAAGACTGCGGCAGCGGACCTCGTGGCGAACCGGCCGGATCTTCAAAAGCCTCTACAGGAGGTGTTCAAAGAGGGCGAGGCCGTGAATTTTCCGAAGTTTGGAAACAAAACGGCGGTCGATTTGCCGACGCAAAATCTCTACAAGCACCTAAAGGCGGGCGGGTTTTTTAACACGGTGGAGGAGGCGGCCATCAAGGCCGGCGCTGCAGAGACGCGAGACGCGGCGCCACCTGCCGATGGAAAGGGAACGACGCTTTTCGATGAGAACGGCAATCCGTACACCAAGTGGAACAAGAACGGCCAGACGTCCACCAGCCCAGGCGGTAAATATCCGAGTTTTTATGAAGCACAGGAGCCGAAACTCGATGCCGGTACGATCCGTTTCGATGGCCTCGATAACCAGAAGGGCCTGCAGACGCACCTTCATCCGGAGGGCGAGACAGGGCCGTTGACGGTGGATCTCAGCTTCGTGAATAGCGGGGGCGTCGTCTTTAAGAATGATTCTGGCGAAGTGAAAGTGTGGAACGGCTCGGAGTATCTCGGCCAGAAAGAGTCCCAGGCCTTCGTCGCGTCCTTCAAGGCGGCGAAGGCCGCGCCGGCGCCGACATCGTCCCAGGGTCTGCTCAACAAGAATAATATGAGAAGAACTTTTCCCAACGAAAATTTGGCCGGGGTCTGTGGGGCGGATGGAAGGCAATGTACTGCCAACTCCAACGTTAGGGGCACTCCAAATCCGGAGAGCAAAAATACTGGGGTGAACTACAGCCCGACTCGAACGAAGGCGTACGCGGAGGGGGACGGCTACTAGGGCAACTTAGCCAAATTATTTATTAGCTCCGGCGAATAACCCGCGGCAATACCCGAGTTGCCGCGAAGACGGAGACGCTCACCGCCGGCATCTCTTTCGACCCGGGGATGCCGGCGGTCCTTTTTGGAATCCCGCCACTTTCATCACTGGGGTGGGCGCGACGCCGCTGGGCATACTCTAGGAATACGGAGGTTCCCAATGGACGCTTTGAAACTCACTCTTATCGCTCTCATCCTCGTCCTCACCGGTTGCGGCGGCGGCTCGCTGCAACGCCTAAGGCCGGAAATAGGTCCGCTCCCTGAAGACGTGGTACCTTTGGCGACGCCTAAGCCCGAAGCTGGTAAGGGTCCCTCGAATAGTCCTTGGTATCCGGTGGGACCGGGCCTTTCTTTTCCGGTGGCGACTGAGCCCCCGTCGTTCGTGCCGCAAGAGGGGTTTGATCCCGTGGCTTCGCCGTCGCCCACTCCCACTCCTAATCCGCCCGTTGCGGTGGTGCCGCCCCCGAAGATTATCCGTACTTACAGCACGTATCACGAGGGTGGATGGGCGGTTTTGGGCCAGGCGGACAACAACGACCTCTTTCTCGCGATGAAGCGGGAGGAAGGCTACTCCGAGTTCCGGCACGTGCTCTCCTTGGGCGGGATCGGGACGCCCCAGTCGACGGCGATTCATTTCGGCCAGGTCAACCGCATTGAGGGCGAGGATCTCGTCGTGCAGAGCTACTACCAAGGTGTGACGAGCTTTCTCGTGTTTACGTCGCAGGGACTGGGCTATGACCTTCCCGGCGCTCAGCTCGATCTCATCGGCGATTTCAATCCGGACGCGGTTTTTCTCGCCGAGCTCGACGCCGACGGCACTCATGGGTTGCTCCTCGGCGCAGGCGACGGAACTTTCGGTTACTGCCGCTCCAATGGCCGGGGATTCGACCCCTGCACCTTCGCTTTCAAGATGGTGGAGCCGTTCAACCGCACGCAGATGGTGATTGCCGATGCCGACGGGGACGGCCGTAACGACGTTCTCTACCGTTCGGCGGACGGGAGCCGCGCTTGGATTCATTCCTCGCTTCGCAAGGGCGGGCTTTCCGAAGCGGAGCGCTTACCTCTGAGGAAGTGGCAGGAGTTTCGCTGAGGCGATCCTGTGGCTGTACAAAGTTTGGACGGGTGTGCGGAAGTAAGTCGGTTTCCGCCACCCGTTCAGCCGAGTTAGCCCGTATTCCGTGGGCATACGGATTGCAAAAATGTCGGGTACTCGCAGACTTAACTCCTCTTAGTTACCACACCGATATAGCCCGATCGATAGCCCCAAGGAGCCTGACCATGCCTCTTTATCGCCTGATATGGACCCTGCTATTCATATTGCCTCTGGTCGCTTGCACCGGAAGCATCGTGGCGAAAAAGCAGGGGGACGGCGAAGCCATTCACGGAGGAGATCCGGTGGATCTCGCGCTTCGAGCTGCTCGTCTGCGGTTGATTCAGGCGGCGAAGGGTCTTCAAAACAATGAGCGTATCTCTCTGTTCGGCGTGAAGCCCGCCGGTTGCGAAGCGCGCTACGGAGCGAGCCTTTGCGGCGCGCTCGACGGGCAGGGTGTGGACTACGCCAAGCAGTTCCTGCTTCGTAACGTGGCGAAGGTTCTATTTCTGGACGATACGGGCTCGCTGGAATTCATTCCGACTCGCGAGCGCATGTACCAGACCAATCCGGATGGATCCCAGCGGGAAGTGCTCGCTTGGACCGGACGGGGCTCGGAAGGCCGGCCCGCGGTCTTTTTCAATCAGGAAGTGCGGTCTCTTCCCGCGGCTTCCTTGCTCGCCCTTTGCGTTCATGAAGTGGGGCACCTTATCGTCGATTCTGACATCGGACACGTCATCGCCGATCAGGAGGAGATTTCGGACAATGGGTCTTCGGTCGGAACCGGCCGGTGGTTGTTGGATACGGCGGGGGCCGTGCTCGCGATTTATCAGGGTGAATCGAGCGCCGCGAGCTCGGCGCAGTTGCCTTCTCTTTCGGATCGCAACTTGCTCGCTTTAGTTTTCGACGAACCTCAGGGCTCGAGTGTGTTTCGCGATGTTTCGGGCAATAACAACGGTGCCGAGTGCCGTAGCGGCAGTCCCTGCGTTGGGGCGGGTAGCTCCGGCGTGATAGGGGCTTCCTTTCGGTTCAATGGGAGCAATGAGTTTCTTACCGTGCGGCCGAACGCGGGTCTTCAGCCCGGTACCGGGGACTTCACGCTGTCGGCTTGGGTTTATCCCACGGAGCACAAGCCTTTGGTTCGGGTCATGGCGAAGGTCACGGACTTCGTGGCGAACGAAGAGGGTTTCTATTTCGGGACCGCGTTCGGCCGGCCTTTCTGGCATGTGGGCAACGGCAGCACCGGCATGGAAGTGATTGATGCTAAGTCTCTGAGCCTCGACGCCTGGCACCTCATCGTGGGAACTTGGGAAAGCTCGACCTCCACGGGTACTTTGTACGTGGACGGCGTGAAGGTGGCCTCCCGGGTAGTGCCCCTTCCGGCGATCGCCCCCAACGGGGATTTCATACTTGGGGGCCGGGTGGGATTTCCCTCGGAGACTTTTGCCGGTTCCATAGACGAGACCGGCGCCTGGACCCGGGCCTTGGGTCAGGCCGAAATCGAGCGTCTTTTCCTCGACCAAGTCAGCCTGACTTCTCGCTAACTCGCCATTCCCGGTACTATTTGACAACGACTTGGGGTCGCCTTAACTTGCCGTCTCTTTGGATTTTTCCCGGGGGCGGTAGTTCAGTTGGTTAGAACGCCTGCCTGTCACGTAGGAGGTCGCGGGTTCGAGCCCCGTCCGCCCCGCCATTTTTCTTCCAACCAATCGAATTTACCAATCAATCGCAAGGGCGCTTTTTGAGTGTGGGACGTTGTGGGACAGCGCCGTGAGTGTGTGCGGGACTCAATGGTAAAATGCAACGATGCAGCCAAAATCGATCAGGGCCCTAGTCGCCTTTTTTCTCATTACCTCGAGCCTCTCGTGGGCTGACACGGTCGACGAGAAGAAGCTCATTCGGGAAAAAGTTTTGCCACTGCTCGAACACGCCAGGCTCTATCAAGATGGAAGCGGGCACGGCATCTTATTCGTGCCGGGATTCATGAACGCGTCGAACGGCAAACGGCCTTTTGCTTCTGCGTTTTGGATAGATGGAAACTCCGCCTATCCACTTCCTGATTCACAAGCTGCGGCCGAGCGGATTGTTGACGGGGAGGTCTTTCTCTCAGAACCCAAGCCCAAGGACACCATTTTTGGCATTACCATCAAAGATCCTCGATATTCAGGTTTCGACAAGATCCGGCAGATTATTCATGAAAAGAATCCTATCGAGGGTCTCACGGCCAATACGGATAAAGACTGGGTCGGAGCGGTTGTCGACGGCAAGAAAATGAAATTGAAATGTGGCGATCGCCTGTCTGACTTCATTCAGACCGAAGGGAAGGAAAGGGAGCTAGCGATTGATAAACTGAATTTCATACCATTCCCCTCCGGGCCAGAGGCCGTCGGCATTGGTTATTTCGAAGGGAGTAAAGAGTTAGTTTACACAAACGCAATCACGGATCCAAAAACTCGAAAGCCAACTTACCGTCTCTACCGCGGATTCCCAGGAGCCCTGAAAGAGGAAAAGGTGGATGATGCTGGTGCGGGAACTTTCAGCGGACCGCTTGTTATAAAAACTGAAAACGCGGCATACCGTTTTCCGATCGCAAGGCAGGGCAAGAACCTTGACGCCGTAGAAATGGTTCCGAAAAAGGATGGCAAATACGACGAAGCAAATCTCGTGAAGTTGAGATTCGATGAAAAGGCTAAACTGACAATCGCCACCCAAGGGCTATCCCTGTTGGGGGAAGATCTTTTCAGACAACAGAGCGCGGCTCAACTCCACGGGCCTTGCGACTCTCTATTTTCTGGAACCCCCGCAAAGATAGACGGCACTCACACGGGGAAGTGAACTCCATACGCAAGGTGTGGGACGAGTGTGGGACACAGGTATGTCAAAACTCGCCGTTAGGTGCACTTTCTCGCAGTTTGGGCAAATCGAGTAGCTTTTTGGATTGATTGATCTTTATTTGGAATCAACGCGTTAGAAAAGTGCCTCGGGTAAGTCCCGTCCGCCCCGCCATTTTTTTTCCAAAGAAAATCAGCGATCTAAAAATCGAGGGCTAACGGGTCTCGAACTCCCCTTTTCGCTTTCCGTTTTTTTGACGCGGGATGTGGGAGGGAGACACGGTTGGTGTCACAACTACTTTTCCCTTGGCTCGACCAGTTCTCACGTAAGCGAGCGCCTCTACTGCCTCGTCCAAAGGGAAGGTCCGATCAATGACCGGCGAAAGTTTCTTTGCCTCGACGAGCTGGCATATCTGTTCGAGCTGCTCGCCGCTGGGGTGCATGAACAAGAAGTCATACTTCACTCTGTGAGCAACTGCCTTCTTTCGAATGCCGTGGCTGGCTAGCTTCAGAAGGGCTTGGACCCACCATGGCCTTCCCAGCTCCCGGGCCGTTTCGGCGGTGGGGATAGCGGAAACGGAAACGACGATGCCACCAGGTTTAAGAATCTGAAAAGACCTATTCAGGTGATCGCCTCCCAAGGTATCTAAAACCGCGTCAAAGTCTTTAAGCTGTTCCTCGAAACGTTGCTTCGTGTAATCGATGACGACATCGGCTCCGAGCTTCTTGACCCATTCGACGTTGGAAGTGCTCGTCGTGGTTGCCACGTACAGACCGTGCGCTTTTGCTACCTGAATGGCGCACGAACCCACTCCCCCTGAGCCGGCATGAATGAAAACTGACTTTCCCTCTTCGATTTTCATTCTCTCAAAGAAGGCTTGCCAGGCAGTTAGGCCAACTAAGGGGAAACTAGCGGCTTCAACAAACGAAACATTCTCGGGCATTCGCGCGCAGTCCGCCTCATCGACGGCAATCCGCTCGGCTAGAGTCCCGATTCGATCTTTCCGGGGTCTTCCAAAAACAGCATCGCCTACTTTGAATCGAGTTACGTTCTCTCCGACGCCGATCACGCGGCCAGCGAAATCGTTGCCCAATATCAGTGGGGGCGTAAGTGGCAGCAATACCCGCACCTGTCCGTCCTGAATCTTGAAATCAATCGGATTTATGCTGGCACCCTGAATTTCGACGAGCAAGTCTCTGGCCCTAACGGAAGGCTCAGGAACATCCTTAAGCGCAAGCCCGTGCTTTCCATATTTGGTTAATAACAGTGCCTTCATAAGGCGGAGACTACCTTATCTCGTAGCCAGGTTCGATACTCGTCCACTCTGCCCCGCCATTTTTCCCAGTCGAAATTTTTTCCTCCAACGCGAAACTATTGGTGAGCTCTGGTGGTGATGACCAGGCGGGTGGGGTTTTATGGACGTCCCTATCCCCTTCGGCACGAAATATCATTAGATAGTAGTGACTTAGTATAGGCCAATCCCGCCAGATTCGTCACTCAGATCCCCTTCGACGCTGATGCCATACTGAGTACAGGTTCGACAACTTTGAAGGAGGAGATGAGCATGAAAAGCATCTTTGTGTTTTGTTTGGTTCTTGCTCTCGCTGCTTGTGGAAAGAATGAGATCCAGGAGTCTGGCGACATTGCGGGCGGACGAATTTTTCAAATTCGGAACGGAACTCCAACAACTGATCCGGTATTTGAAGGAGTTGTGCTTTTGGAAATGGGCAGTGCTTTATGCACAGGAACGCTCATCTCCCCCACCGAGGTCTTGACCGCGGCCCACTGTGTTTTCAATCGTTCGGCATCCTCCGTAAAGGTGTTCGAAGATGTAGCGGCTCGTGCGGCTCAAACCTTTATTTCCTCAAGAGAGATTCGAATTCACCCTTCTTACGACGGGACTATTGGATCCTATGATCTTGCTGTGATCCGGTTGTCCAAAAGATCAAAATTAGATCCTCTGTCGCTTTCGAGCTCACTTCCGACGAAAGGACAGAGTGTGGGAATCGTCGGTTTTGGAGTCACTGCGAATGCAAGCGACTCAAGGCTCAAGCGCCTCGGGACCAGCGTGATTCTAGGTTCGGCACTCGGATCGTCCGGAAGTCCTTATCTCGCGATGGCGCCGGGTAGCTCCAACCAAATAATCTGCCCAGGAGATAGTGGCGGACCGATGCTACACCAGGGTCAGATTCTAGGTGTTGCTTCATTCGGTAGAATCCAGGGACAG
>CAZZHG010000093.1:0-18630 GCA_964653655.1 uncultured Pseudobdellovibrionaceae bacterium | reverse complement strand
ATCCTGCGCCATACGGACCATCGTTTCGTAAACCGCGGTATCGCCGTGGGGATGGTATTTACCGATTACGTCGCCGACGATACGAGCCGATTTCTTGTACGGCTTGTCGTAGGTGTTCCCCATCTGGTCCATGGCGTAGAGAATGCGCCTGTGAACCGGCTTCAAACCGTCGCGAGCGTCCGGAAGCGCGCGGCCTACGATGACGGACATTGCGTACTCTAGGTACGCATCCTTCATTTGCTCTTCGATGCTTACGGGAGTCGTAGCCATCGGCGGCGGGGGCGGTGTCGTAGTCGTCGTTTCCATCGCTTAGATATCCAAACTCCGAACTTTGAGCGCGTTCAATTCGATGAAAGCCCGGCGGGGCTGCACCTGATCGCCCATGAGAGTCGCAAAAATATTGTTCGCCTCGATGGCGTCTTCCACCTGCACTTGCAAGAGCGAGCGGTCGGCCGGATTCATCGTCGTTTCCCAGAGCTGTTCCGGGTTCATCTCGCCCAGACCTTTGTAGCGCTGGATGGTGAGGCCCTTCATTCCGTGTTCCATCACGAAAACTTTGAGGCTCTCGATGTCCGTAAACTTCTCGGGCTTCTTGCCCTTCGCTTCGTCGCCGGATTCCGTGACGGTGAAGGGGGCTTCCCCGACCTTCGAGAAGGAGGCGGAAATTTTGCGCATCTCCTCGAGCTGGGTGGAAGTGAGGAAATCGTAAGTAACCCGGGTCACGGCCTTCAGGTTGTTTTTCATCGTCGTGCAAGACGCCTGGAATCCGTCGTGCTCCGGATCCTCGAGGATCTCGAACGTGAAGTCGGTATTGCCCTCGCGCGCTTTGACCGTCTTCGCGTAGGAATCGAGAAACGCCGTGAGGGCTTTTTTGTCCTTCAACGTTTCCGACGTCACCTTCGGATTGTGGGCGATCGTGCGGATGAGGCCTATGTCGCCGCGCCGGCCGATGTTGTTCAGCACCTGATCGAATCGGGACATCTTTCTGAAAATCGTTTTCGCGATGCCCTTGTCGACGGGCTTTCCGCCGGAGGACACGATCAAGTCGTCGAGGGAAAGGCCGAGCACGAAATCCTCGAGCATTCCTTCATGCTGCAGGTACCTCTCGTTCTTGCCCTTCTTCACTTTGTAGAGCGGGGGCTGAGCAATGTAGAGATAGCCCTTCTCGATCACTTCCGGCATCTGCCGGTAAAAGAAGGTGAGCAAAAGCGTACGGATGTGTGCGCCGTCCACGTCGGCATCGGTCATGATGATAACTTTGTGGTAGCGCAGTTTCGAGATGTCGAAATCTTCCTGGCCGATGCCGGTACCGAGCGCGGTGATGAGGATCCGGATTTCCTCGAACTGCAGCATCTTGTCGAAACGGGCTTTTTCGACGTTGAGGATCTTTCCTTTGAGCGGAAGGATCGCCTGATTCTTTCTGTCGCGGCCCTGTTTCGCCGAGCCGCCGGCTGAGTCTCCCTCTACCAGGTAGAGCTCGCAGAGGGCCGGATCTTTTTCCTGGCAGTCCGCCATTTTTCCGGGAAGTCCGCCGGTATCGAGCGCGGATTTACGGCGCGTGAGATCGCGGGCCTTGCGGGCGGCGATGCGCGCGCGGGCGCCTTCGACGCCCTTGGAACAAATGGCCTTCGCATCCGTCGGGTTCTCGTCGAGAAAAACGGTGAACTTGTCGTTGATGAGGTTTTCGACGATGCCTTTGACTTCGGAGTTGCCGAGCTTCGTCTTCGTCTGCCCTTCGAACTGCGGCTGAGAAACCTTCACGGAGATGACGGCGGTCAAGCCTTCGCGGACGTCTTCGCCGGTAAGGGACTCCTCGAGACCCTTGTTGAGACCCGAAGATTCGACGTACTTGTTCACGATCTTCGTGATCGCGGCCTTGAAGCCGGCCAAATGCGTGCCGCCTTCGATCGTGTTGATGTTGTTCGCGAAGGTGAAAACGTTTTCCTTATAGGTATCGTTCCACTGCATCGCGAGCTCGAGGCTGCAGCCGCGTGTTTCCGCTTCGAAATAGATGATCTTTTTGTGGAGCGTGTCCTTCGCTTTGTTCAGATACTCCACGAACGTGATGAGGCCGCCCTCGGAGAAGAACTCGTTCTTCTTTTCCGTACGGTCGTCGTAAAGATTGATCCGGATGCCTTTATTCAGATAGGCGAGCTCGCGTAGACGATTCGAGATCGTCTCGTAGCTGAACTCCGAAACTTCAAAAAGCTCTTCGTCGGGCTTGAAGACGATCTTCGTGCCCGTGCGATCACTGACGCCCATTTCCTTCACGGGAGAAAGGGCATTTCCGCGCTCGTACTTTTGTCCGTAAACTTTTCCGCCGCGCCGGACTTCGACCTGGAGCGAGGAGGACATGGCGTTGACGACGGCGGCGCCTACGCCGTGAAGACCGCCCGAAACTTTGTAGGCATCGTTATCGAACTTGCCGCCGGCGTGCAGCTTGGTGAGCACGACTTCGAGAGCCGAGATCTTTTCCGTGGGATGAATGTCCACGGGAATGCCGCGCCCGTCGTCTTCGACGGTCACGGAGTTATCGACATGGATCGTGATGTTGATGTTTTTCGCGTGGCCGGCGAGAGCTTCGTCGATGGAGTTGTCGACAATTTCCCAGACGAGATGGTGCAAACCGCGCACACCGGTATCGCCGATGTACATGCCGGGGCGCTTTCGAACCGCTTCGAGTCCCTCGAGGACTTGAATGGAGCTCGCCCCGTACCCAGAGCTGGTGCGGTTTGCTTGCTTCTCAGTTGTCATTGCTTGTTACTGCTCCGCTAAATTCTTAGATCCTCATCGGCATTACAACGCTGGTGTGGTTGGTACCGTCGGAGGATCGTATCACTCCAGGGTTCTGTTTACCTCTCAATTCCAGGAGCACGTTTTCCCCTTCGATGGTGGAAACGGCGTCGATCAAGTACCTGGAATTGAATCCGATGTTGATTTCTTCCCCTTCGTAATCGATCCCGATCTCTTCCTTCGCGTCGCCCAGTTCCGGGCTTTGGCTCGTCAGGCGCAGCCGGCCGGGAACGAGCGTGAAGGTCACGCTCTTGGACTTGTCGGAGGACATGAGGGAGATGCGTTTTAGCGAAGCCAGGAAACCTTCCCGCGGGATCGAGATCCCTTTGTTTGCGGCGCTCGGGATGATGCGGCGGTAGTCCGCGTACTTTCCTTCGATAAGGCGCATCGAAAGGAAAATGTCGTCCCGTTTCACGAAAAGCATGCGGCCGCGGATGGCGACCAGGAAATCTTCCTCGCCTTCGGCGAGCAAACGGCGCAGCTCGTTCAAGCCCTTGCGGGGAACGATGACGCCTTCTTTGAAAAGGCCCCAGGCATTTTCGTCGAAGAGAGCTTCCGCGTTATCGACGAGCGAAAGGCGGTGGGCATCGGTGGCCACCATTCTGAAAACTTTGCGGCCTTGGTCATCCAAGGTTTCGAAGTAAACGCCATTAAGATGATAACGCGCCTCGTCAGTAGAAGCCGCATATAGCGTTTTATCTAGCATCGCGCCAATGACGGTGCCGTTCATCCGAACGAACTGATCTTGGCCTTCCGTCGAAAAACCCGGAATTTCGGGGAAATCTTCCGCGGGAAGACCCAAAACATTGAACAAAGAGCGGTCGGCGGAGATCTCCAGGCGCTGATTTTCCTTCGTTTGGAAGCGAATTTCGGTGTCCGGGAGCTCGCGCACGATATCGAGCAAACTTCGCGCTTTTACGGTGATTGCACCGGCTTCTTCGATGGTCGCGGGAAGCAAACTTTGCAGTCCAACTTCGAGATCGGTGGCCGAGAGCGAGAGGGCGTTTCCTTCTGTCTTTAGAAGAGCATTAGAGAGAATCGGCATGGTCGTGCGTCGTTCGACGACGTTCTGCACTCTTTGCAGCCCTAACAACATCTGGCTTTTCGAAATGCTGAATCTCATCTGCTCTCCACCCAACTCCTAACTCTTCTTCTTAAGTTAGATATAGATCTATAACTAGTAGTAGTAATTAGCATTGTTGAAATGTTAACAACTCAGTTAAGCCCTTGTTTTCTTTGGACTTACTCCTGTGGATAAGGCTGTGGATAACTTGTCTCGAATTTCGATCAACCTGTGGATAACGAGTTATCAACAAGTTATCAACAATGAATTAACAAACAATCAACAGAGTTACTAACAAAGTTATCAACAAAGCTAAAGGCGTGAAAGGGTGCACGTTAATTAAATTTATTAAATTACTTCACGTGTAACGTATATCAACGTACTGCACCGGATCATTCCTTTTACCGTCGTATTTTTGCCACACCATACAGCGCCCGCCAACCGAAGTTATCCACAGGGTCATCCACAGCCCGCGTATAATTAGAAAAGCCTTTCTCGAGATTTCGTCGCGAAAACAAGTTCCGACTTTCCACTCTCCAAAACCCATGAAAAATTTTGCCGCCGCTTTTTTGATAGTTTCCGTTTTGGTACAGCTTCCCCTCGTTCAGGAGGCGCGGACGCTGAATTCGGACATCGGTATGGTGACCATATCGACCCGCTCGCTCCTAGAAACCAATAGTCTCGCTTCGGTGGGCAGCTCTACGGCGTTCCAGGCGCTTCGTCCCGGGTTCGTTCTCGCCCAGCCCTATTACTACAATTACGTCGGTCCGGTGTTTCTGCTCGCGCCCCTTTTCGCCGTCTTCGGCAGCTCGGACGGCACGTTTTATTTCGGGCAGACTCTGCTTTGGTTGCTCATCTTGTTCGGTTTGAAGCGAAGAATCGGAGATTGGCTCAACGCGCTCGGAATTTTCTCGCTCTTACTACTTTTCAAAACGCTCCACGGAGCCACCTTCCTTAGCCCGTCCCAGCTTCCGGTCATCGCGCTAAGCGTTTGGATTTGGAACGCGTGGGAGAGGCCTTCCAGCCCGCGACAGACGCTTCTGGTGTCGGCTTGCCTCGGTGTCGGCATGCACTTTAGGCCGGAGAGTCTTTTCGTACTTTTCATTTATGGCGTGGAGGCGTTCCGAGGGGGGGATTCGCAAAAACAAGCTATTCAGCGCGTCGCCAAGATCGCCATTGTCGCGGTGCTCGCTTATCTTCCGTTTGCGATCCTGAGAAAGGTTCTCGGCGCCGCGGGCTCCGAGGATCATACTTTTTTCACACTGGGCACGCAGATCTTCGCTCCGTCGTTCTCCACCCTGAGCTTGCTGGAGAGTCAGCCGCTTTCGAGGATTCTTACCGACGAGTCCTTGAGGACGCTCGCTTTACGGAAGGCGCTTTCCTCCTATAAGCACTTCTTGGCCCTCGACGGTCAGTTTTGGACCAGGAAGGACTGCTTTCTCGTTCTCGTCTCCCTGGGTTTTTGGTTCGCGAAAGTTTCTTCGCGGCGCTACCAAAGTCTGTTGGTCTTACTCGCCCTACAGGCGTTTCTAAACGGTTTGGTTTTGGATATTGCACGCTACTACGACTGGGTGATGGTGTTGTTCGTGGTCCAGATTTACGAGGATGTCTTACGTCTCGCCCGCGAGCGCCGCTGGGAGCTCCAGGGCGGTGCTGTCTGGGTCGCCTCGCTACTGATGCTCGTCGCCGGAGTGGACGCCGGGCTCTCCGTGAAGGCGGCCGGCGCCCAACGCAAGATGCTCACGGAGCAGGTCGAAATGGCGAGGCTCCGGGTTCCTTCCGAGGCGTTCGTTGTTACCGACGATCCGGCGCTCTGGCAGTGGTACGCCGGAGGCCGGTACTCTTGTTTCGCTCCCGGCAGCGAGGCTACGATGTCCGCCCTTCTGAAAAAATTCCCCGACGCTTACGTGCTGTTGTTCAAAGGTTCGAAGTCGGTCGGTCCGGCGGCCAACGTATTGTTCGACACGGATAGAGTCACTGCGCCCGATAGTCTGCCGCTCATCTTCGCGTCCGCGAAGAAGTAACCGCGCCCTTACCGGATCAAACTTTCAATCGAAGTGATGTAGCCGAGGATTTCCGGATCGTTTTTCTGGAGCTCGGCGATTTTGGTCACGCCGTGAAGGACGGTGGTGTGATCTTTTCCACCCATGAACTTTCCGATCTCCGGATAGCTCATGATCAGATGCTTGCGCAGCAGATACATGCAGATCTGCCGGGGCAAGGAATGTTTTCTAGCGCGCTGATCGGACTTCAAGTCGGCCGTGCGCACGTTGAACTGCAGCGCCACCAGCTTCAAAATCCCGTCGGCGGTCAGCTCGTGCTTCGTTTTCGGGGCGATGTCGCGCAAAATTTGCTGGGCGAGCTCCACGCTGATGGGAACTCCGGACAAAGCTGCGTACGCCTGCAACCGGTGCAAGGAACCTTCCAGCTCGCGGATGTTCGACGTGATGTGGGAGGCGATGTACGACGCCACCGAATCGGGGAGCTTGATGTTTTCCCGCTCGGCCTTGTTTTTCAAAATCGCAATCCGCGTTTCGGTGTCGGGCGGCTGCACGTCGGCGACGAGTCCCCACTCGAACCTCGTCTGTAAACGGGCCTCGAGACCCTGAATGTCCTTCGGATACCGATCGGAAGTGATGACGATCTGCTTACGCGCTTCGTGCAGATAATTGAACGTGTAGAAAAACTCTTCCTGCGTCCTTTCCTTGCCCGCCATGAAGTGAATATCGTCGAGAAGAATGACGTCGCAATGGTTGCGATACTTGTCGCGGAACTCGCGCATGCGGTCCGTGCGGATCGCCTGGATCAACTCGTTCGTGAAGCTTTCGCTGGTGAGCAAAAGAATTTTCACGTTTCGGTCGCGTTTGTGAATTTCGTGGCCGATAGCTTTCAGCAGATGGGTTTTGCCGAGTCCGGCGCCGCCGAAAATGAACAGCGGATTGTAGCACTGGCCCGGCTGCTTCGCGACGGCCTGACAGGCGGCGTGCGCGAACTGGTTGGAACTTCCGACGACAAAGTTCTCGAAAGAATATTTTTGATCGAAAAGGTTTCTCGCCGGTAAATCGAAGCCGAGAGAGGCGGCCGGCGAGGGCTCGGTGACGGAAATGCCGAGGGTGACCTTCGTTTCGGAGAGCGCCATCTGCGTGAGCAGCGCCTTTACGGTCTCCAGGCACTTTTCTTCGAAGTTTTCCTTGTGAAAAGGATCCGTGAAATCCAGGTGCAGGTGACTGGCTTCTTCCTGGGCGCAGCGGGTGGGCTCAACGAGTGACGCGTACACGTGAGGCGGAAGCGACGACTTCAGCCCGGTTCTCAATCGATCCCACAAACGCTCTTCCATGTGCCCCTAACAACCCATCCAAGATGAGGTAATCCGCCGCGAAGCCTGAAGAGGTAACAAACCCCCCTTCCGTTGGCAACCATCCCAGATTTTTCCCGTTTTCGGCCGTCCCGGAGAGCGTAACTAAACAAAATTCTTTGGGTTTTATGGATGAGGGAAAGGCCTTATCCGAGGCCTAATCTCAGGTCCTGGGCCTAGGATCTTGGGTTTGACACGGCCGCACCTGGTGTCTAAGATGCCGAAGCTTTTAAACCTGTTAGCGAAGGAAATACCCGTGAAAAGAACGTGGCAACCCAGTCGGACGAAGCGCAAGCGCACCCATGGTTTCTTGAAGCGCAACAGCGACAAGGACGGAAAGTTGGTCCTGAAGCGCCGGCGCCTCAAGGGCCGCAAGCGGCTGACGGTCGGAATCGGCGGAAAATGACGCTGGCGCCGAGGGCGGCATTCCCGAAGTCCGCTCGTCTCCTTAAGAGGCGCGACTTCCAGTTTCGCCCCTATTCCCGGTATCTAAGCGAGAACTTCAGTTTCATCTATTCCACGGGGGGATCCGCCCGCATGGGGATCTCGATTTCCAAGAAAGTGTTGAGAAACGCCGCTCCTCGGAACCGGGTCCGCCGGCTGGTGCGCGAAGCGTTTCGGATACACCGCGATCGGTTTCAAGGAGTCGACCTCCACTTGGTCGCCCGCGACCCGCTCGCCAGGAATTGGTCCACGTTGAAGCGTCAGGACTTCGAGGCCCAGTTCAGCGAATTTTTGTCCAGGATCCGACGAAGCCATGGATAAGCTCCGGGCCTTTGTCGGTAAGTTGGTTTACGCGCTTGCCCGTACGTTCCACGATTTTTTTGGATTGAGGGCAAGTTGCCGGTTCGCTCCCACCTGCTCCCAGTACGCCCGTGAAGCCATAACGCGTCACGGAATCGTCCGGGGAGGAGCAATGGCGATCCGCCGGGTGCTTCGGTGCCGACCTGGTGGTTCCTGGGGTCCCGATCCGGTTTCCGCTTCTTGAGGTGTCTTCATGGCGAGCAGAACTTGGGTTGCAGTCATTCTGGCGTGTTTCGTCTGGTTCGGTTACCTGAAGTGGTTTGCTCCGCCTCCGCCGCAGCCTGGCGCCCCCACCGCGCAGCAACAGGGAGCCTCCACCTCCCCGACCAATCCAATTCCCACGACTCCCCCGAAAGACGAGCTTTTCACTCTGAATTTGACTCAGGGCAGTGACCTGACGCTCCAAAACCAGGATCTCAAACTGACGGTCTCGGACCGGGGCGGCAAATTGACGCGCGGCGAGGTGTTCTCTCATCGCGTTACGATTAAGAAAGACGCGCCGCAGGTGGCCCCCCTCAATCTCGAGGAAGAACCCCTGACCTTCGCGACCCTTTTCACCGACCCGGCCCTCAAGGCTTTTTCCGACGCCAAGTACGACTCGCAATCCGGCGACGGCAATCTTACTTACAAATTTTCCTCCGGTTCGGCGTCCATCGAAAAAGAGTACAAACTTTCGGAGAAAGGCCACTTCGTCGATGCGAAGTTTACCGTCCGCGTTCCGGCCGGCGACAAGAAGGAATGGGGCTACATGCTCGTTCCGGTCGGCGGAAAAAATCTTCACTTCGACGCGACCCAGCCGCTCTCCCATTGGGAGGCGGTCTCCTATCAGAACGGTTCTGTGAAGCGGCACAATCAGGACAAATTGCCCGCGGAAGAAGTCCATCAGGGAAACACCGGTTGGGTCGCTTACGGGAACCGCTACTTTGCCAACGCCATAGTAAGCCAGGGCGGGATCAATCCGGATGTAGTTTACTCGAACCGGACGGACTTTCAGGGCGTCTACCTACGCTATCCTCTCGTCGTCAAAGGCGATACGAACACCGCGGAGTTCAGTCTGCGCCTCTTCGTCGGGCCGAAGGAGTATTCCGAGCTGTCACAGGTCGAGGGGATGAAGGGCCTCATCGACTACGGCTTCTTCAAGATTTTCGCGTACCCGCTTCTCGAGCTGCTTAGGTTCTTCAACAAACTTTTCCACAACTACGGAATCGCGATCATTCTGCTGACTATCGTTGTGCGAGTTCTGTTCTATCCGCTATCGGTGAAGAGCTTCCGGTCGATGAAGTCCATGCAGAAGCTGCAGCCCCAAATCGCCGCGCTCAAAGAAAAGTACAAAGACGACATGGCCCGCTTCAACCAGGAGCAGATGAACCTTTTCAAGACCAACAAGGTGAATCCCATGGGCGGATGTCTGCCCATGCTCGTTCAGCTTCCGGTATTCTTCGCTCTCTATACGGTTCTGCAGAACTCCATTGAGCTCTTTCACGCGCCCTTTTTCGGCTGGATCCACGATCTCTCGGACAAGGACCCGTTCTACGTTCTTCCGATTCTCATGGGCATCACGATGTTCATCCAGCAGAAGATGACTCCTTCCGCCGGTCTCGATCCCATTCAGGCGAAGATGATGCTCGCGATGCCGGTCATTTTCACTTTCATCATGCTGAATCTCCCCTCGGGACTTACGCTCTACATCTTCTTGAGCACAGGCATGGGCATCCTTCAGCAGATGCTCATTAATCGCGAAGGGAAGACGGCGGGGAATCTCGCCGTCTCACGTAGCTAGCCTATGTGGCGGCGGCCGCTAAATACGACCGACACCCTCTTTGCACTCTCAACCGGAAGTCTTCCCAGCGCGATAGCGGTGGTCCGCCTGTCGGGAGCACGCGCTTTTGCCATCACAAGACGCCTCTTCTTCCCTGCCTCTCCTTGGGAATGGGGCACGCGCGGAATGGTTTTGGGCGAGTTGCGCTCGAGCGCGGGCGAAAAAATCGACGATATATTGCTCCTTTCGTTCGTCGCGCCCCACTCTTTCACGGGTGAAGACGTCGTCGAATTTCACTGCCACGGTTCCCCGGTCATCATTCGAAAACTGAACGAAAGTCTCGAAGCCTTCGGGGCTCGGGCCGCGGGCCCGGGAGAGTTTTCATTCCGCGCTTACTTGAACGACAAATTGCCCTGGGAACGGGTGCAGACCCTTTCGGAAGTTTTCAAAGCCCGGGACTTTGCCGATCTTTCCCGCGTTTATGGAAACCGCAAGGAGGCGCTGGGCGGCTTTGTCGCCGAGCTTCGGGACAAACTTCTTCGCCTTCAGGCGATTCTCGACACCGCCGTCGATTTTTCCGAGGAGTACTCGGCGGTGATTCACTCGGCGAAAGAGCCGCTGGAAACGATTATTCGTGAGTGTTCCGCGGTTAGCCAAAGATACTCACGCTTCCGGGAGGGCGGAACCGTCCGTCGTTTGGTCCTCGCGGGCCGCCCGAACGCGGGTAAATCATCCCTTTTCAACGCGCTTCTGGGCCGATACCGCGCCATTGTCTCGCCCGCGCCGGGAACCACGCGCGATGTGGTGGAGGAAGAAGTCGAAATCGGCGGCCACCGATGGCGGCTCGCCGACACCGCGGGGGTTCGGGAGGCCCGGGAATTAGTCGAAGGCCAGGGAATGGAAATGGGCGAGGCCCACCTTCAGGGGGCGTCCTTTTGGATCCTCGTGGTGGATGGGACCGAGGGGCTTGGCGAAACGGAGCTCAATCTCCTCGCCAAGTGGGGCTCTAAGCCCCATGTGGTGGTGGCGAACAAGCGGGATCAGGCCGCCTGGCGTTCCACGGAAGGGGCCATCGATGTTTCGGCTTTGACCGGAATGGGAATCGACGGCCTGTGGTCGCGGCTTGGGAAAGAGATGAAGGGGGCCGCGGGGACGTCCGAAGTTCTGCCGCCCCTGGCGCTCGCCCTCCAGTTGGACTCGATACTCACAGAGCTCAGAGCTTTGGCGGTGGATTTGGAGGCGGGACTGCCTCCCGAAGTTTTGGGCGAACGGAGCCGTCGGGCTCTTGGGCTCGCCGAGGGACTGGTCGGGTCCGTCGACCCCGAAGCCGTTCTCGACAAGGTTTTCTCGGACTTTTGCATCGGAAAATGACGAAGTTCCACGTGGAACAAATGTAGGTCGAATATGTTCCACGTGGAACGCGAGTAAGAAATGGCAAAACGGTACGGAGTCATAGTGGCCGGAGGCGGCCATGCCGGTTGTGAAGCAGCCCTGGCCGCTGCCCGGATGGGTGTGCCCACCCTCTTGGTCTCCCTCGACCCCGACAAGATCGCCGTCATGAGCTGCAACCCCTCCATTGGAGGAGTCGGCAAAGGTCAGCTCGTCAAAGAGGTCGATGCCCTCGGTGGGGAGATGGGCAGAAACGCCGACTATACCGCCATTCATTTCAAGCGCCTGAACACCCGAAAGGGGAGCGCGGTTCGGTCCTCCCGCTGCCAGTCCGATAAGAATCTCTACGCGAAGCGGATGCAGGGGGTTTTGAGCGGCCAGCCGAATCTCGAAGTCGCCCGGGGAGAGCTAAAGCGCTTGCGGGTGGAGAACGGCCGAGTAGTGGGAGCCATCCTCGCAACCCCCGGGGGCGAAGAGACGCTAGAGGCCCGCTCGGTCGTCATCACGGCGGGAACCTTCATGAGAGGGGTTCTCCACTGCGGAGAGACCACGTCCCCCGGCGGAAGAATCGGCGAAGACGCCTCCGTTGGGCTTTCGGACTTCCTGGCAACGGAAGGGTTTCGGGTTCTCAGGCTAAAGACGGGAACCCCTGCCCGGCTTTTTCGCGATTCCATCGACTGGACCCAGCTCGCCGAACAGGTGCCGGACGAAGTGCCCCTGAAGTTCAGCTTCTTCGAGTCCGAGATCGAGCTTCCCCAGGTCTCCTGCTTTCTGGGCTACACGAACCCCCAGACCCACGATGTAATCCGGCAGAACTTGCACCGCTCCCCTCTTTATAGCGGCCGAATCCAGGGAGTCGGGCCCCGCTACTGTCCTTCCATCGAGGACAAAGTGGTCAAATTCCCCGACAAGGATCGCCACCAAGTCTTCTTTGAGCCCGAAGCCCTCGATTCCGACTGGATCTATCCGAACGGAATCTCGACGAGCCTGCCCCAGGATGTCCAAGAGGCCTTTCTCAAGACTTTGCCCGGTTGTCAGAACGTACGGTTCGCCCGGTTCGGCTACGCGGTTGAATATGACTGTCTCGACCCTCGGGACCTGAAGCACACCTTTGAGAGCAAGCTTCTCGCGGGACTGTTCCTCGCGGGCCAAGTGAACGGAACTTCCGGGTACGAGGAGGCCGCGGCCCAGGGCCTTCTCGCCGGGATCAATGCGGCCCTCCTCTATAAGGAGGCGGATCCCTTTCTTCTGTCGCGGGCGGAGTCCTACCTCGGAGTTCTCGTCGACGATCTCACGACCCACGGGGTGAACGAGCCGTACCGGATGTTCACTTCCCGGGCGGAGTACAGGCTTTCCCTCCGGGAGGACAATGCGGACCTTCGGTTGTCACGCCGGGGCTTCGAAGTGGGGCTCTTGCCGGAGTCCGACTATCGGCAGGTGGAATCCCGCCGAGCGAACCTTATCCAAGTCCGCCAATACTTGAATAAGACCATCTTGAAGCCCGAGCCTTCCCTCCAGGCAAAGCTCGCCGGCTGGGGAACGGCCCCGATGGCGGCGGCCCAGCCCCTAAATCAGTTACTGAAACGGCCGGAACTGGGCCTATTGGAGATCCGAGAGCTCGCCGGACACCCGGACAGCCTGTCTTTGCCCCCGGAAAGCATCGAAACCCTCGAGGTGGAGGTGAAGTACGAGGGATACATCGCTATGCAGGCGGAAGAAATCGTGCGGCTTTCGAAGATGCAGCTCGCCCATTTGCCCGAGTCCTTGGACTACGGGAAGGTGGCGGGCCTCTCCTACGAGCTCCGGGAGAAGCTCACCCGCTCGCGTCCCCAGACTATTGCGGATGCGTCCCGGATTCCGGGAGTAACTCCGGCCGCCTTGTCCGCCCTTCTCTATCACGTCGATCGGAGGGCTGATGCCCGACCTCATTAAGCAGTTCGAGGAGTTCAAGGGAAAGATCCCCCCTGTCCGCCCCGAAGAAGTCACCCTCTACGCAAAACACTTTGAGCTCCTCCAGCACTGGAACGAGCAGTTCAACCTCGTCTCTCGAAACGCTTTCGAGAAGGCCTTCGCCAATCACTACGTCGACAGCATTCATGTCGCCGACACCGCCCATTCCCATGCTCAAGAGCGGCCAATTCTAGACATCGGATCGGGCGCGGGTTTTCCGGGGCTGATCTTCGCCATTCGTTATCCCGGGTCCAGGATCACGTTGTACGAGAAGAGCCTCAAGAAGCAGACGTTCCTCTCGACCGTGGTCGTGCAGCTCGGGCTTTCCAACGTCCAGATCAAGGGGCTCTTCGAGGAAAAAGGATCCTACGGGCTGGTGATGGCCCGTGCGGTTTTCCCGCCCGACAAGATCTTCAAGTTCATGAGCGCTCATCTGAAGAATGGAAGCAGACTCGTCTTTCAGCGGGGCGGCCAGTCGGAACAGGTGAGGCCGCCTGCGTTTTTCAAGCCGCTCAGGTCGGCGAAGTACAACCTACCCATGGATTGCGGAAGCCGTTTTGCCGAGGTCTACGAGCTGGTTCCACGTGGAACAAAATAGGGATCAAATTGTTCCACGTGGAACCAGCTACTTCTGGGAATGGGGACGAGAATAGTTTGGAATAGTTTGGCTGAGAGATCCGGTTGTGGTAAAAAATAGGCCTATTCCCCACAACAAATTTAGAGCGCCTATGAACATCATTGCGATCGCGAATCAAAAAGGTGGTGTTGGAAAAACCACCACGGCGGTGAATCTCGCGGCCTCTCTTGCGGCGGCCGAGCGACGGGTTCTGCTCGTGGACCTCGACCCCCAAGGCAATGCCTCGAGCGGTCTGGGGCTGGAGCGGGGACTTTTCGCCGAGAAAAACGTCTACCAGGTTCTCATCGACGAGCTGCCAATCCGGGAAGCCATCTACCCGACGGACATGCGCTACCTAAAGGTTTGTCCCGCCGACAACAACTTGAGCGGCGCCGAGGTGGAGCTCGTACAGGCCATAGCCCGCGAAATGCGCCTCAAGAATGCTTTCGAAGATCTCCACCGCCTGGGCGGCCCGAGCTTCGATTATGTTTTGATCGATTGTCCGCCGTCTCTGGGTCTACTGACCTTAAACGCTCTGACGGCGTCCGATTACTACCTCACTCCTCTCCAGTGCGAGTACTACGCGCTGGAAGGATTGGGGGCGTTTTTGAATACGGCGGAATTGGTTCGCAAGGGCATCAACCGCAAGCTCAAGCAGCTCGGCATTCTGCTGACGATGTTCGACAGCCGTAACAAGCTTTGCCACCAGGTTGTCGACGATGTCCGCACGCATTTTGGTCAGGGAGTTTTTGAAACGATCGTTCCTCGCAACGTAAAACTCAGCGAGAGCCCGAGTCACGGGAAGCCTGTACTTCTCTATGACATCAGCTCTACCGGATCGCAGAGTTACTTGAATCTCGCCCAAGAAGTCATTCAGCGGCTCGAAGAACCGGAGCTCGCGGTTGGGCTTGGCGAGAATCAGTCCGAGACGGTTACGGTTTCTGGCGCGGTAACGGCATCAGCTTCTGAGGAAGGGGATAAGACACATGGCCTCACTTGAGACGGATCCTAAGAAAAAGGTTTTGGGTCGCGGACTAGCGTCCCTGATCCCCGGAGTTGGCGCCGGCGAAGAAGCGGGCGCTCGGGCTCCTCAGAAAAACTTTTTTGAGTGCGACATCGAAAAAATCGTACCGAACACTTACCAGCCCCGAAAGATTTTCGGGCAAGAGGCTTTGGAAGAGCTCACCGAATCCATCCGGGTTCACGGGATCATCCAGCCCCTCGTCGTCCGTCAGAGAGACGGGCATTACGAGCTCATCGCCGGTGAGCGTCGGTGGCGGGCGGCCCAGCGGGCCGGTCTAAAGAAAGTTCCGGTAGTCGTGAAAGACCTGGAGGGCGACCAGCCTTCTCTGGAACTTGCGATCATCGAAAATATTCAACGCGAGCAGCTGAACTGCATTGAAGAGGCGATCGCCTATCAGCAGTTGATGGACGAGTTTCAGCTGTCTCAGGAAGACATCGCGACGCGCGTTGGCAAGAACCGGGCGACCATTGCTAACACGATGCGTCTACTGCGCCTGCCCGCCGTCGTCCGTGAAGACCTTACTTCCGGCGCGCTGACCATGGGCCATGCCCGGGCGCTGTTGGCCCTTGAGTCGTCGGAAGACCAGTTGAAGCTCCGGGAAATGGTCATCAAGAAGAAGCTGTCGGTCCGTGAAACCGAGCGGCAGGTGAACGACCTCCTGAAGCGCCCCAACTCCATCGCATCCACGACGGAAGCGGAAAAGGAGTTGGACCCGAACATGAAAGCCCTCGAAGACGATCTGCGTCGTAAGTTCGGGGTCCAGGTGAAATTCTTCGGCAACGACTCGAAGGGAATGATCCAGTTCCCCTATTCGAGCCGCGAGGAACTGATGCAACTTGCCGATAAGTTGAAAGAGGAAAATGTTTCTGCGCCGCTCTGACCCATTCGATCTCCCGTCCGTAAGCCACGAAATCACCGTGGTGCTTCAGAAGGGCTGTAACCTCGAGGGGCGGCTCCAGTTTGAAGGCACTGCGAGGATTGACGGCAACTTCAAGGGGGAGATTTTCACGCCCGACATTCTCGTCATCGGTGATGAAGCCAACGTCATCGGCCAGATCGAGGCCGACGTGGTCGTCATCTCCGGACGTTTTGACGGCGATATCTTCGCGACCCAGCGGGTTGAGATCCAAGCCCCCGCCGTCGTGAAGGGAACCATCCAAACGGCGATCCTTCAGGTCGAAGAAGGAGCCGTCTTCGACGGCAAGACGAAAATGCTCGGGCCAGTGCCGGCTCTTCGCGCCCATCGCCAAGAAGTAACCTGATAGCGGATCTCCGCTTGCCACCGCGCGTTACCACCGATATCTAACTTCCAGAAATTTTTCTGGAGGTTCCATGAAGCTCATTACCGCGTTGTTCGCTCTTTCCTTGGTCGTTCCCGCGTTTGCAGCAACCCAACCCACCTTCGTTTGCAAGAGCTCGAAGAGCGGGGTCACGTTTACGGCGAATTCCCGTCACGGCGAAATTACGGGCGTCGACAAGCACGGCACCGTGGTAGTGGATCTCGACGGCCTCAAGGTCCGGTCCGCCTTCCTCGCAGGCTTTCAAACCACAATGTTCACCGACACGGACAGTAACAACGAGATCGTTTTCGCCGTATTTGAGGGGCGGGGCGTCATCGGCGCCGAGTATGGCAACGACAAGAGCCTGCGCTGCACGAAACGCTGAGCAATCGGCCAATTTCTTCCGTTGGATTTTCCGCTAGTTAGCAAGATTGCGAAGGCGCATCCTCGTTCCTTGACACAGTTGCCTACGCCGGTTAAATCCTTTCGGACTAATTTTGTCAGTTTTTGTAACTCCTTAGCGCGCTTACGAGGTCTTTGGGCGAATGGGACACGGCCTACTGGCACCGCCAGATCTACAAATCCTTGGAATTCAGGCGGTGCTTTTCTTCGTGAGCTTTGCCGCCCTGCACTTCCTGGTTTTCAAACCCTACGTGCAACTCTTGAAGCTCCGCCAGGCCCGCACCATCGGCATGCGCGACAAGGCGGCTCACGCCCGTGAGCGCAGCCAGAAGTTGCAAGCCGAATACGATTCCCACATGCGAGAAGAGCGCAAAAAAGTGACCGCGTGGTCCGACGGCGAACGGCGCAAAATCGCCGACGCTGAAAGAGAGATCCTTCAAGCCGCGCGCGATCAGGCCGGAAAAGATCTCCAGGCCGCGCGCAAGAAGACGGAAGACGAACTGAAAGAAGCGCAGAGGGCGCTCTCTCCGCTCGCCGTGGAATTTTCCAGTGCGATTGCCTCGAAGCTGCTCGGCTACAAAGTGAAGGTTCCGCCGAAGTCCGCCGACGCCTCGAAATCCACTGAAACGGAAACGGTGCTCAGCTAATGGACGCCAACACGACATTACTCCTCGCGCCCATCGTGAACTTCTCCGTGGTCGCGTTCGTGCTGATTTATTTCGGAAGAAAGCCGCTCGCCCAAATGCTCGCGGCCCGCTCTACTTCGCTTGCGACTGAAATCCGCGGCGCCGAAGCGGACGAAAAGGAAGCCTCCGCGCAGCTTGCCCAATGGGAAGCGAAATGGAACGGCTCCGCCGCGGAAGCGAAGCAAGCGCAGGTGGACGCGCAAACCCGAATTGCCTCCTTGAAAGAAACGACGCTCGCAACGGCGAAAAAGCAGGCGGAGCGGATCGTTAAAGAAGCGAACGCCGTCGGCCAGGTCGAGGCGACGAAGGGCCGTGAAACGCTCCAGCGCGAGATCGTGCGAAAGAGCGTTTCCATGGCGAAGGATTTTCTGGGCGCCCACGTGGGCGACAAAGACCGCCACCAGCTGGTCGCGGAATACGTGGAGTTAGTGAACGATGGTTCGGCACGATAAGGTCGCGCATCGCTACGCAAAGGCCGCCTACGACTTCGTGGGCTCCGGCGCGAAGGCGCGCGAACTGGGAAAAGCGCTGAAGTCCTTTGCGGACGTGGTGAGCTCGAACGAAGAGCTCGACCGGGTGCTTACCTCCAATCTGTTCTCGGAGGCTCAGCGCCGTCCGGTGGTGGAAGAGATCGCGAAGAAGCTCGATCTCAAGGGTGACACCCTGAAGATCCTGCTCGTCATTTCGAGCGCGAAACGCCTTGAGTCGCTCGAGTCGATTGCGGCTCGCCTGCACGAGCTTGTGCTGGAATCGGAAGACATCGTGCCCATCCAGGTCGAGAGCGCCGCGAAGCTGGCCGCCGAGGAATCGGCCGCCGTCGAAAAAAAGTTTTCAAACCTTCTGGGTAAGAAGGTCGAAGCCACCTACGTCGTCGATCCCGCCGTCGTGGGAGGCTTGAGGGTTACGGCCGCCGGGCGTTCCTACAACGGGACGATCTCGGGCTGGCTGGGAGCCTTTCAAGAACAGCTTGTTGGAGGATGAGTTCGATGCAAATTCGTGCTGATGAGATTAGTGAGATTATCCGGAAGCGGATCAGTGAGTTCGACAAAGAGGTCGAAGTCTCCGAGACCGGAACCGTCCTTTCCGTCGGCGACGGTGTCGCGAAGGTCTACGGCCTTCAGAGCGCCATGGCCGGTGAGATGGTGGAATTTCCCAACAAAGTTTTCGGCGCGGTGCTGAACCTCGAAGAAGAGAGCGTCGGTATCGCCCTCTTCGGCGACGTCACCTCGGTTCGCGAAGGCGACACCGTCAAGCGCACGGGAAAGATTCTCTCCGTGCCGGTCGGCATGCCCATGGTCGGCCGCGTGGTGAACGCCCTCGGCCAGCCCATCGACGGCCTCGGCCCGATTCAGTCCAAGGAAACCCGCCCGGTGGAGGTGAAGGCCCCCGGTATCGTGAAGCGCCAGTCGGTGAAAGAGCCGCTGCAGACAGGCATCAAGGCCATCGACGCGATGGTCCCGATCGGCCGCGGTCAGCGCGAGCTGATCATCGGTGACCGCCAGACGGGGA
>CAZZHG010000092.1:0-19073 GCA_964653655.1 uncultured Pseudobdellovibrionaceae bacterium | reverse complement strand
CTCCGCCCAGAAACGCCGCCCTCTGATCGGCGGCCTTGTTGAAGGGCAGCGGCTTCAGATCGAGCCGCTTCTGAAAGCTCTCCCTCTCCCGCGGCCAGAATTCCTGAAGAAGCCTTCCCTTCTCCCAGTCGAACTCCAGCGCGCCATCGAGAGCGGTGGACGCGAGCCAGATGCGGCCGGCGCCGGAAACGGTCATCTCGTGTAGCCCCGCCATCAGCTCATGGGAAAAAGTCTCCCTCGGATTCAGCTCGAGATCGAAGGCATGCACGGTGTGATAACTGGCGGCGAGTACCGTTTCGCCCGCCACTTGCACCCCGCGGCACCCCCGGGCGTTCCCCCTCGGGTTCGGATCGTGATCGAGGCTCGGATTTTCGGGAAAAATGGGAACCGATTTCAGGATCTTCTTTCGTTGCCAGTCGAGACGGTAAAGATGGCCCCCCTCGCGGATGGACGCCTTTCGCACGACGGTTCCGAAGTAGAGATCCATGTTAGTGGCCGACGAGTGAAACCATCTCCGGTTTGCGGTCCAAATTCAGCCGGGTCATGATCCCCTCAACCACGCGCTTTCCCGTGTTGAAGCTTACGATGATGGAGCCCTTGCCCTGGGGAACGGCGAGCTCGCCGGCGACGTAGAGGTTCGGCACGGAGGTCTGCCCCCACTCGTCGAGCTTCGGATTTCCCCGCTCGTCCAGCTCGATACCGGCGTTCGAGAGAAACGCCGCCGGACTGCTTCCGCCGATTGCGTAAATGACGTGATCGAAAGCTTCCTCGGTTCCTTCCTTGAACTTCACGAGAGCCTTACCTCCGCCGTCACTGACATTTTCAATGTTGGAGGAAAGCAGCACGCGGATTTTCCCCAGCTTCTGGTCGGACTGAAGAAGGGTGAGGTTCATCGGATTCAGCCGCTTGAACTCCGTACCCCGGTAAGAAAGGGTGACCCGAGTTTTCTTCGCGAGACTTAGGGCGAACTCCACGGCGGAATTACCGCCTCCGACGACGAGAACGGACTTTCCCTCGGGCTTGAGCCCGCGGATATCGAACTGAAGTAAATTGCGGACGGACGCCGGAACTTTGGAGAAATAGTCCGGACGATTCGGCTTTCCCATACGCCCGGTCGTGATCACGACGTGGGTGGCCTCGAACACGTCGCCGTCTCCCGTCGAGACGAGAAACTTTCCGCTCGCGGCTTTCTTGATGGAATCGACGTTACAGCCGTAACGGACTCTCGCATTCGAAAGTTTGAGCATTTCATCGGCGACCTCGAGAAAATGCGACTTGGTGGTGTCCCGGAAACAGAGCACTCCGGCGCAAATCGCTTCCTGGCCCTTGTAGGCGGCATCCACGCGCTTGTCGTCCGGGTAATAGAGGAGAACCGTCTGGTTGTGGCTCGTGCCTTTTTCCAGCAGGCAGACTTCGCCCAGCTCGTGGAAAGAGGCGTCGGCGGCCACGCTCAAGCCGGCGGGACCCGCCCCCACTATGACCAATTTCACTTTTCCTTCCATGAGCTCCTCAGATCGCTTCCAGATTCGGCATGGAATCTTTCAGCAGAGGAACGGCGGCAAGTAAAGCTTGCTCGTTGGGGATGAGGTAGAAGTCCTCTCCCTGGGGAACGAGGAGTTTTTTGCCGATGAGGGCCTTCAGGCACTCCTCGACTTCGAACTGGCTCATGTCGATGAAGTAGCGGATTCGATCCACGGTCAGCGAAACCTCCCAGCCGTGGGGCTGCTTGCGCCCGGTGCAGATGGCGAAGTGAAGAATAAGATTGAGAAGGCGCGTGGTGTTTTTCGAGGACCGAAGCACGCGGTTCAAATAGTTCGCCTGATCCAGCCGGCGCGCGGCGAGCAGAAACATCTCCTTGAAGATGTCCTTGAACAGATCCGGATTTCTTCCTTCGATTACGGCGAGCGCCGCCAGATCGAGCTCGAGATACTGAACCTCGCTTTTGGCGATCGCCGTAAAAAATCGTTTGTGGGGCTGGTCGCTGACGATGGCTTTCTCGCCCAGAAACTCGCCGGCCTGCGCGTAAGCGACGACCAGCTCCGCGTCGTCGCGAACCGCCATCAGCTGAATGATCCCCTTCGCGATGATGTACATCGTGGAGCCGAGATCGCCCTGGCGGAAGAGATAACTACCGGGGGGAATCACCTTTCTATACTTGGCCAGATGCGGATGATCCCATTGGTACTGAACGGTCTTCATGCGGTTCTCCCGGTGGCGGACGCCCCATTCTAACCCAGCCCGAAACACCTCCCAACCCCGTACGGCCGGGCGAAAATAGTGATCCGGAAATGGACGGTCGGCCGGGCAACTTCTCGGAAGCATTGGAGCGTCCGGACCCGCTCGTATGCCCCCGATCTGGACAGTGAAACGCGCGTTTTATACAGCCCCCAAATTCTTAAACGGAAGTTAGTTAAGTTTCTATATTGATTGGTTTTTTAACCATTCTTGCCTGGCGCGTCAAGTGGTGATTCAGGCACGCCTTTGATACAATGAGTCTACACCCCAACGGTTTTTCGCACCCCAGTCCAATTCGGTATGTATGAGGAGAGAGGACCCCATGAAAAAGCTATTCTTATTCGTGACGCTGGCGCTACTCAGTTTGGTCGATTCCGCGTTCGGCGGAGCCATCGACGCGGAGCTCGCCAAGAAATGGTACATGGACGGCTCGCAGGTGATCTTCGGTAACGACGAGACGTACAAGAACACCAAAGACGGAGCGAGCGGATACTACTCCGTCGGCCAGGCCCTTTCGGGCGGCAAGGATTCCAAGAGCGGAGTCATTTCGCTCACGATCAAAAAGGCCACCGACACCTCGTGGCCTGCGGCGAGCTACTCGAAGTGCCCGGTGCAATGGCAGCGGCAAGACCTGATGGAAACCCGCACGAAGATCAAGAAGTACAAGGTGAAAGATCCGAACGACGACACCAAATGGATCGAAATCGAGGAACCGGTGTCGGAGGACGTTCGCATCGGCGACGCTTTCGTTCTCACGGTCACCTGCGACCCGGGCAAGCTCACGCTCACCCGCGAGGAAAAAGACCCAAAGCTCGCCGCAAAATAAGCGCTACAAATTATTTCGCTGAATCAGACCCGTGTAGTTGACGTTGATCAGGTGATTCGGCGGGCACAATGGATTCCACTTCACCGGATCGATGTTGAAGGGAAAGATGGGCACGGCTCTGCCGGCAATCTCCAACCGGCAAATCTGAGTCACCACGCGCAGGGGCATGACGTTGTTGCCGATGCCCGCCCCGAAGGCGGCGATCCAAACCTGTGGATCCTCTTCCGGGGCGAGAAACCTCCGGGGACCGAACAGGTTTCCGTCGAACTGCCGAACATCGACGATAAACGCGGGATCCCCCTTGGCGAAGATCCGGGGCCGGAGCTGGGTGTAACGGACGTCGGGAGTGCCCGGAAGCGGCCCTTGGGGGAATGGTCCCCCACCATACCTCTGGAAAATATCTCTTAACTCGAACACCGACTTCGTAACGATCGCCTGGACCACGGCGTCCATCGCATCCGAGTTGCGGTAGTTGAGCTGAGTCTGGTTCTTGAGAGTGAAAGATCTGAGTATGCTCGGAATCAGCAACGCCACGATCAGGATCACCATTATGACGACCAGCAACGCCGAGCCGCGCAACGGCGTGGAACTCGGCGATCCTTCCCCGTAGGTCATGGGCTGATTCTACACAATAGAGTGAGTCGAGTCATAGCCTGTAGTATATTCCGTGCTACGGCCCCATGATTTCCTCTAAGAACGGCAACCGGCGGAGGGTATTCGGCAAAGGCGGTTATACGCTCGTCGAAGTGCTCGTAGCCGCCGGAATGCTCGTGACGCTCGCCGTGGCGTGGGGAAGTTTCGTTCGCGGTTTCGGCCGAATCTCCAAGAAGGGCCGGTTCGACGTACATCTCACGAAGGAGCACAAAGCAGTTCTCGGAACCGTCGCCACGATTCCCCGTAGCGCCTTGCTGCTTCAAAATTGCGTGTTCACGGACAAGGCCCTCAACCCCGCGATTTTCGGCAACGAGCAAAATCAACCTCCGGGCGGATTCATCCGTCCCCACCCCTACCGTTTCGTGAATCCGGCGAACGATCACTGCTTGCCTCGCGGTAACCCCGCCCGGCCCAACGGCACCAACAACCCGATCGACGCTCCGGAATACATCACGAATACCCGGCAGCTTTACGACGATCTATGGGACTGGCCGAACCGGGGCCCCGCCCGTTACGGCGGCAGCGTTTTGAATAACAACCTTCAAGCGGCGAGAGCCGCGACTCTCGCGGCCGACGCGGTGGCCTCCGGTTGCACGGTCTGTCACGACGGAGTCGGCGGCGCCTCTAAAGGCGCAGGCAACAAGTCCCAAGTGCCCGATTGGATCAAGGATTGCGACTTTTCCCAGCCCGCAGCCTGGCGCGACGACCTGGCTCCTTGCGACGCCAATCTTCAGCGGCCGCTCACGAGCCGAAACATGCTGACCTCCCGAATGGGCCAGCTCTTTCTTCCTCACGAGACGAGAACTCCCAACGCCTGGAAATCGATGAACCAGTACTTCACCAACTACCTGCTCAACCGCCAACAGACGGGGGCAACGGCGCTGGGCCTCGGTTTTCTAAGCTACGGAAGCGTCATCCAGAGTTTCATTCGGTTCGAATCGCCCAACATCGTCACGGACGCCGGCACGACGACTTTCCGAACCACCCAAAGCGCCGCGTGCGGAACCAACTGCGCGCCCCCCGAGGCGATGGTTCCCGGCTCCTGTGCGGATGTTTGCATCAACACGGACACGGATACCGGCAAGTGCTCATGCGGTAAAGACTGCTTCCAGCCTTGCCCTCCGAAATGCGTCGGATTCATAAAACAGTACGAGTGCTTCGGTAATGTCGCAGGCAAAGTGGTTCCGATTCCGAGAATGTCGGTTGCCTCGGGCGCCTTGAATCCCGATCCCTCGATGCCGGCCGCCGTTCAATCCCTATCCAGCGCGGTGATTCCGCCATGAAGCGATCGCGAAAAAGACATTTCGGTTTCACGCTCACGGAGCTTCTCGTCGCCATGGGCATCGCCGGCATCATCGGACTGTATGCGGCCCGCCAGCTTTACACCGCGATTAAGTTCACGGGTCAGACACAGGATTCCTTCGAGCTGGAGAAGGCCAAAGTTTCGGTGCTGAGGGAACTGCGAAAGGTTTTCTCCAGGGGACGAACGATTGCGACGACCGGCCCCGGAACCGCCATCGACGGAACGACGGCCTATCCCGTGGACGCCCCCGGTTCCGCGAACCGAATCGGTGCGTTTACGATAGCCGCCGACTTGCGGCCTTGCCCACCCGGAAACGCGGTCGCCAACGTCAATCAGTTCAATCCGCAGAACTCGCCGAACAACGTTTTGACCCAAGTTACGTTCATGTGCTGCCCGCCCATCACGACCGCCAACGTCAACGTGGCGAGCCCTTTCGGGGGAAACATGAACGTCCCCAACCGATGCCGGGTCGGAACCCCGGGGCTTACCATCAACTACCGGCGAAACGGCGTCGACGTGGGCGGAAGGTGCTACGGAAATTTCGGCCAGACTGGCGCGAGCTTCACCGGCATTCGCCTTCGCCCCATGGGTTTCGACTTTTCGAGAATACCTCTCACGGTGACCGCGCTCTGCGATTCGGCCGATAACTTCTCGAGCAACTCCTACATTTCGCCGTTTTGGTGCGGACCCGGCTCGTCCGCCGGCAACTGCAACCCGCCGCCCAACCCGGCCACGATCTGCACCAACAATCCCACTCAAGCCCCGACGCAGCTTTTCTATGCGTCTTTCACGACGAGTGATCGGGTAAATACCGGACAGGCGGCACAGGATCGGCTGACGGTCGCCGCCGACATCGCCACTACAACCGAATTCTATGGCCGCCTGGAAAATCAAACGAACGCTCACCTCATAGATTGCGGCCGCGGAGTCAATGACTGATGCCCGCGTTTCTGTGGGCCGCCTCCGCTTGCCCCCTTGTCTTCGTTTCGTCGATTGAAAGCACTCTTTTCGCCTACGCCGTCGCGGCCCTTGCCGCCGCCGGGCTCAAGTGGGAAATGGCGCGCACGCTGCTCATCGGGGCCACTTTCGGAGCGGGCTTCGCCTATGCGGCGGAGGCCCCTCTCGTGGCCGGCGTAATCGCGGGAGCGGGCGCGGGATTTCTGTTTCGCAGAAGCAACCCCGTGCCGAACCAGCCGGTTCTTCTTCGCCACGCCGGTCCCGGCTTTCTCGCCGGAACGGCGTTACTCGCCCTCGGACCGTTTCTTCCCATCGAATGGATTTGCGCTTGGTTGGGCAGCTTCTCTCTCTCCGTCGCCCTTCGCGGGACTCGCCGATTCTGGTTCGCCGCGATGCTGACCGGGGTTTTGACCTTCGTCGTCGGGTTCAGCTACACGCGCCCGAGAACTTTTCTCTTTTACAATCAGATTCACGCCACCGCCCTCGGCCTGTTCAACCGGATCGAGGTGGATTCCACGAGCCTCGGTGTCGAGGCCTTTCGCGGCCCCGGAGGCCGGATTTTTCTGGGTACCTCCGAAGCCTGGATTAGCGATGGAGGGCGCTACATCGAAAACCCCGCCCTATCGCCGGTACGCTTCGCCCTTCGCTGGCAGCAGATAAGCGGCGCGGACGACGGGCTTTACTACGGTGGCGCCGTCACGCCCGAGCTTTGCGAGCGCTTCAAGAGCGACAAGATCCACTATCTGGAATCCGACCTGACGTTCTTCGCCGGAGATTGCCCCTTGGAGAAACCCGGCGAAATGAGGGCCTACCGCCATCTTATGATCTATCAACCGCTCGATAGCGCCCTGATTGCCCAAGATCCGAGCGACACCACCGACGGCAAGTGGAGCCGCTGGGACTGCTCCGTCACGACGATGGCGAAGGGCCGCGCCTTCATGAAAACCGTGGAAACTTCCGCGACCGCTTCCGTCTATTCGATTCAGTTCCGTTCGGCTCACTGTGAGGTCCGGGTGGGCGCGGGCATGGTGAAGCCGGAGAAAATGGAAGAGGATCCGGTTCTCGCACGCTATCTGCTATTGGAAGGAGCAAGCTGATGGGATGGCTCGTACCCGCTACTTTTTTCGCCGCGAGCGGCGGCATCCTTTACGAAGTTTTTCTGGGGGCGCTCGGTTCCTACCTCTTCGGCGATTCCGTTAAAGTTTTCTCGCTCACGACGGGCGCCTACATGTTCGCGATGGGAGTCGGAGCCTTCGCCGTCCGATCCGATGTCAAACGTCCCGTCCAGCGCCTCATGGCGACGGAGCTTGCTCTCACCGTGCTGCATCTGACCGTTCCGTTTCTGGTCTGGACCTTCTTCGTGATGGGCTGGGTGACGAACCTGGCATTTTGGATTTCGCTCCTGGTATCGGGCACTCTCGTCGGAACCGAGATTCCCTTGATTCTCGCCATCGTCCGCGAAAAGGAAGGCAGCTCCGACGCCCGCGTGCACCAAGTACTCGCGGCGGACTACGTCGGCGCTCTCATCGCGAGCTTACTCTTCGGGTTCTGGCTGCTACCGAAGCTAGGCCTTATCGCGACCGCGGCCTTCTCGGCGCTGCTGGAGGTGGTAGCCGCCTATTGCCTTTGGGCGGGGCAAAGAAATTGGGCCGACACCAAGGGAGCCAAAGCGGTCGCCGCCGGCGTGGTTTTCTTTTCCATCGTTTCGCTCGCGGGTTTCGCGGGCGCCACAAGAATCGAGCAATGGCTAGAGGAGTCCTGGACATCGAAGGCTCTAAGCGCCGACTACGTCCACTCCGAATGGACCGGCTACAACCACATTTCCCTTTTGACGATTCCGCAAGGCCCCGACGGAGCCCCCCAAAATCTGTTGCTCTTGAACGGTCAGGTGCAATGGACGACCGGGCGTTACCTCCAGCCGTACCATGAGTCGCTCGTCATCCCGGCGTCGGAGGCCTTTCACCAGGCGAGCGGCAAAAACCCCGAGAAGGTGCTCATCATCGGCGGCGGGGACGGCTTTGCCGCCGATCGTTTCCGAAAGTTCTACGGAACCGGCGAAATAAAGATTTTCGAGCTCGATCCGCGAATGCCGGAGCTCGCCCAGTCCATCGACTTTTGGAAAAGCGAAGGGGGCGACATATTCGCGGCGCCAGGTGTGGAAACCCGATTCGGCGATGCCTACACCCGGCTTCTTCACGGAAAGCCGGAAGGCCCCTTCGACGTCATCGTCTTCGACCTGCCGGTAGCCTCGACCCCGGCCATAGCCCGTTTTTTCACGCCAGGGTTTTTGTCCCGGCTTCATCCCTGGCTATCTCCGAAGGGAGTGCTCGCCTTACAGACCAGCTCCCAGGGCGGTCAGACTTTCGGGCGGGATCATTTCGTCTGCACGATAGAGCATTCCCTTCGCAAGGCGCGCTTCACGCCGGAAACGCTTCTAGGCACCGACCAGGACTTCTACACGCTCGCGTCTTCCGAGAAACTGCAGTGGCCGGAATCGTCGGCAAAGCTTCCGGGAAAGTATCTGAAGACGGGCAAAATGCTCGTGGCCCTTCGGACGGATCCGTGGGATCGCTTCGGTGACTCCTGCCCGACCTCGCTTCCCGAGCACAGCCTGCTGAGACCGGTGCTGCTTGAATACTGAGCCGAGGGAACGGGCCCTCGGCCTAGACCTGATCCGATTAATCAGCTTTCTCGCCATCGGCACCCATCACGTGTCGTGGGTTTACTTCTACTCCGTCGACATTCCGACGACTCCTCACTCGTTCATCATTCAGCTCTTCGAGTTCCAGGCACGTTCGCTTGCTTTCAGCGGCTTTACGATTCTGTTCATGACGATGGCCCTCACGGCCCTCAGCGGGCGGGATACGAAGCGAAAGAAGGAATTCTTAGTCTATCTATTGGCCGCGTGGGTTCTTTTTACGATGTTCATCGAATGGGAAAGCGTCATCGTCCTTCCCTGGGACATCTACCCGCTCATTCTCGTCGGACTGCTCATTCTTCACGGCCTCGAAACGCTCGGCCGGAACTGGGTGCGTGCCGCGGGGCTAATCGGTTTCGTGCTTCTCTGGATTCCCTTCTGGAACTTCGAGTGGTTGCAGGCGCTGCCACTCTGGCTTCGTCAGGCAATCATTGGCGACTGCGGCTCCGACATGGCGGAGTGGGCGATTCTCCCCTGGATCGGTCTCGTATGGCTTGGGTACGCGGTCGGCTCCGAAATGAAGGCCCGCCACATCAGCGCTCCTTCCGAAAAGTGCCGGCTTCACTGGAGGGAGGCGGCCGTCTGGTTGGTTTTGCTCGCCGCCTCCATCCCCCAGTGGGGTGAGTACTTCCGCACGCCCATGGGAAACGAATTCTCCTGCTACGTTTACCGACGAGCTCCGCTGGTTTTCTGGAGCCATCTGGTCTGGGCCGTCTTCTTGATGCGGGCTTCCTTCGACGACCGCGTTCAGAACCGGCTCAAACAAAACGCCTTCGCCCGCTGGGTGAGTACCCTTCTCATCTCGAGAAAGTTCTGGCTCGCCTATCTCGTACATTATCCACTCGCCTACGCGATAGCTCTTCTCGGCAACGAATTCGCGCGGCCCACGGCTTATCACAACGAGGCCGTCGCGTTCGTCGCGATTATCTACATGCCGGCGACCGAGATGGTTTGCCGAGCGATCGTACGCACCTGGGACAGGATGCGGGGAAAGGCCCTAAGCGCCTAGCCAAATGGCGAAGCGGCGCGCATCGCCCTGACAACGATAGTTGAGGGCGGTCTGGCCCTCCGGAACGACGGGAACGCCGTCGAAGGAACGGCCGGTGATCATCGCTTCCGCGACCAGATCCTCGGAAACCGGAACCGCTTGAGCGAGAAAGCCCGCGTTTTGCAAAGTCGCAACCACGCAGGTCAGCGCCCTGGAGCCGAAGCTCTCATGCTGAAGCACGACGGCGCCCCCGGGCACCAGCCGGGCCCGCAAATCGCGGAAGAATTCCCAGCTTTCCACCTTCGCCGCGGCGGCATCGCCGACACCGTGAGGAAAATCCACGAGAATGAGATCCCACTCCGACTTGTCCCGGCGGACGAACCAGAAGGCATCCGCCACGAGGGTTTCCACGTTCGGAGAGTCCCAGGTTTTCGGCGCAAGCGATCGCAAAACCGGATCGGTTATCACGCGCCCGAGCAAACCCTCGTCGAAATCGACGATTTTCACGTGGTCCTGGGGGAATTCCGAGAGCAGGGCTTCAGCCGCAAGACCGTCCCCGCCGCCGAGAATTAGGACTCGGGCGGCTTTCTTGTCGAGGGCGTTTCGCGCCGGAAGCACCATGGCCTTGTGATAAGCGTCTTGGTTCCAGGCCGAGGAAAACTGCAGAAATCCGTCTAGATAAAATCTTTTGTCCTTGGAGCCGTCGGTGAGCGTGTCCTCGACGTAAAGCACCGTCTGTTTTCGAGTACGGAAAAAGGTGAGCACCTCACTGCGAGTGGCGTCCACTCGGGCGGTTATCCAACCGATGAGCGTCCGCTCCACTTTTTCCGACTGAACAAGCATGGCCAATGCCGCCACCACGCCGAGAGCGCCAACCGCGGCAAAGACCGGGCGTTTCAGTCGTTTCAACAGAAATAGCGCCGATAGCCCGTGGCAAAGGCCGGCGAGCGCGAGGCTTCCGGCGAGCCCAAGCTCGGGCAAAGCAAGAAACGGAAACACGAGCCCCGCCGCAAACGCTCCGACATAGTCGGCGGCAAGCACCTGGCCTAGGCGCCAGGGAAAGGCTTTCAGAAAAAGAGGGATTTCCGCGCCCACGAGTACGCCCGTGAGAAGCAGAAAAACAAACGTGACCGCGGAAAGCGCTAGCCCGGGAGCTTCGCAAATCAGTGCCCGGCACCCGTCCGCTCCGAGCGCCCAGCCCTTCGAAAAGCCGGTGAACCAGGCGAGAAACGGAAGCGCCGACAGACAAAGCAGGACGAGGGCGATCTCGACCATCGCGAGCCGCACCAGCGCATCGCCCCGATCCTTGTCGCCCAGCCAGGAGCCCGCTCCCATCGCGAGCAGAAAACTGCCGACGACAAAGGCATAACCGAACGCGGAATTGCCGAGCGCCATCGCCAGATATTGGGCGAGGGAAAATTCGAAGAGCAGCGCCCCGAAAGAAGTTACGAAGGGGAGCAGCGGAAAGCTCATTGGGCCGCGGGGGCGTCTTTCATCTTCTTCAGATGCTCGATGGCAAGGCGCATGCGCCGGCGCGACATTTCCTTACCGAGCACCTGATAGGTTTCAAAGAGCGGCGGCGAAACGGGCCCGCCCGAGACGGCCACCCGAAGCGCCATGTAAAGTTCCTTCGTCTTGAGCTGATGCTCGTTCAGGTACTTTTCCATGACGCCCTTGATGCCCTCCACCGACCACTCGTCGATGAGCTCCAGCTGATCGAGAACGTCGCTGATCCAGCCGGCGGTCTCCTTCGCGGTCCGCCCCTTGGGAACGAGCGGCGCCCCTTCGAAATTGAGATCCCCGCCGAGGAAAACGGCCGCCGCCGGAAAGAAATCCTCGAGCGCGCCGACTTTTTCCTTCACGAGCGGGATTATCTTCAGAAGATAGTCGTCGGAGACGAAGTCGGTCTTCAAAGCCTTCAGCCATTCCACGTCCGGCTTGTTTTTCAGGTACTGGCCGTTCATCCAAACAAGCTTGTTGATGTCGAACACCGGGCCGCCGAGATTGAAGCGCTCCCAGGAGAAGAGCTTCATCATCTCTTCGGTCGAGAAAATTTCCCGATCGTCGCCCGGGTTCCACCCCATGAGGGCGAGAAAATTGCGGAGCGCCTCGGGAAGGATGCCCTTCCTGCGGTAATACAGAATGCTCGTCGGATTCTTGCGCTTGGAAATCTTGGATTTATCGGGGTTGCGAAGCAGGTTCAGGTGAATGAACATGGGCGGCTCCCAGCCGAAGGCGGCGTAGAGCAGAACGTGCTTCGGAGTCGAGGAAACCCACTCCTCGCCGCGGATGACGTGGGTGATTTCCATGAGCTTGTCGTCCACGACACTCGCCAGGTGATACGTCGGAAAACCGTCGGCCTTCAGAAGCACCAAATCGTCGAGCTTCGTGTTTTCGAAATTCACCTCACCGCGCGGAACGTCCCGGAACACCGTCGTCCCCTGAAGCGGAACCTTGAAACGAACGACGGAGGAGAGCCCCTCCTTAATTTTTCTGTCGGCTTCCTCGGGCTTGAGCGCGCGGCAATGACGGTCGTAGCCGGGCGGAAGCTTCGCGGCCGATTGCTGCTCGCGCAGCTTCGCAAGCCGCTCGGTCGTGCAGAAGCAGCGGTAAGCGTGACCGCTCTTCACCAAAATCTCCGCGTGCTCCTTATAGAGATGCAGACGCTGGCTTTGCTTGTACGGCGCATGGGGGCCGCCGATATCCGGGCCCTCGTCCCACTGGATGCCGAACCACTTGATCGCATCGAGGATCATCGCTTCGCTTTCCTTGCGATAGCGCGTTTGATCCGTGTCCTCGATGCGCACAAGAAATTTCCCGCCGTTTTGTTTGGCGAAGACGTAATTGAAAAGCGCGATGTACGCGGTCCCGATGTGGGGGTCTCCCGTGGGACTCGGGGCGATTCGCACCCGGGGCGGCTTCATTTCAGGCATAGAGAGTTCCGTAGTTTTGAATGAATTACCACAGGGAAGGGAGAGGGGAAACGGCTAGAAAAAAGTATCCCTGCGGCCGGTGCTCATCTAGCTGTCCGTTCAATTAGCCGCAGGGAAACTGAGGGCTAATATAATGAGATTTCGGAGACATTCAACGAAAGTTATGGGGAAATTTTCGACGCGGGGGGATCTATTCGATCTCTTTGTACTCGACTTTCACGATTTCGAGATCCACTTCGCCCTTCGGCGACCTCAACGTGACAGTGTCACCAACTTTGGCCTTCAGGAGCGCTTTTCCCACCGGTGAGATCCAGCTGATCTTTCCCTGGGCACCGTCGGTCTCGTCGATTCCCACGATCCGGTAGGTCTTTTCTCCCTCGTCCTCGGTGTTAACGGTCACGGTGGCGCCGAAGAAGACGCGATCACCCTTTTGACTCTTCGGATCAATTATTTCGGCGTTCTCGAGCCGTTTGGAGAGAAAGCGGATGCGCCGGTCGATCTCACGAAGGCGTTTCTTGCCGTAAATGTAGTCGCCGTTCTCGCTCCGGTCGCCGTTGCCGGCGGCCCAGTGCACCACTTCCACGATCTTCGGGCGCTCTTCCTGCATCAGCTTGCGCAGCTCTGAGCGCATCGCTTCGGCCCCCTTCGGGGTCATGTAGTTCTTTGCGCCCTGGGGAAGCGGACTGGGGCTATCGGACAAATCGTCATCGTCGTCGTTGTCCGTCTCTTTTGTGAAGGCTTTGCTCACGCCCGAGAGATCTACCTCAAAGCGTCAGCTTTTCCCAGAATTTGAGAAAAGGGCTTCCTTCCAAGCGCTTACGGACCACTGCCTGGGAAGAGGCCGCATCGAGACCGCGGGATTGCCGCCAAAGCTCCTCGAAAAGTAGGCGCGTCGCCCCATGGGCGAGGGAGGGAAAAGCCCCGTCGTCCACCTCCCCGAACCCCACTATAAGGAGCCGTTCCCAGAGCTGGCGGATGGAACGCGTGTAGGTCGCCTCGAAGAACTTGCCCTTCAGTTCACAACGCTCCTTTAGAGCCTTCGTGGAGAGCGGGGAGTCCATTTCGAGGACTTCCAAGATCCGGCGCGCTTCGGGGGACAAGTCCATGTGCTCGGGCTCCCCGGGGGCCAGCGTCGCCAGCAGGTGGGGAACGAGCGATTTCGCAAGAAAGGTGGCCCTTCCCCGGAACCATTTCGCGTAAACCACCTTGCCCGACCGGGAGAGCTCCTCCCTCAGGTGCCACATCTCGGCGACCCGATTGTCACCGCCGGAGTCCCATTCCCAACGCATTTTGCTCTTCGGATAGAACTCGGACCACAGGGAGCTCGGCTCCTTACGGTTGTCGATGGGGTAAACGAGCAGGCAACCCCGCCGCTCAATGGCCTTCACGGCGTCGCTGGGCTTGGGCAACTTCATCGCCCGAAGCTTAATACCCAAATTGACGAGTATGAAGGGGATTGGTTAGATTCGCTTTTTTCGAAGGGAGCAGAAATGGCTAATTCCAAGAAATCGGCTCGTCTGAAGGCGAAGAGGAAGGCGAAGCTGAAACGCGGCCGCCAGCAGCAACGGCAGGACCCGAAGATTCGGGCCCGGCGGAAAGCGAAAGCCCGCATGCGCGTGAAGAAGATGCGCAAAGGCCGTAAGTAACCAAGAATTAAAAAGGCCCCGGACGGATCGCTCCGTTCGGGGCCTTTTTCTTTTCTAATCCAGAATCAGTACCAGTTGTCGTAGCCGCCGCCGTAGCCGGCGCCAAAACCGACGTCCCAGCCGTTGCCGCCGAAGCCGACATCCCAGCCACCGCCGTATCCGCCACCAAAACCGCCGTAGGTATCGTATCCGCCGGCACCGTAACCGCTGCCGAGACCGATGTCCCAGCCGCCGCCGTAATTACCGTACGAACCGCCGAAGCCGCCCGAGTAATCGTAGGGGCTGTACTGGCTTCCGTATCCCATGCCCATGCCGTACGAATCGTAGTTGAAGCCGTTGTTACCGAGATACGGCGAGAAGTTGTTGTTGCCGTAACCATTGAGCCCGTAGTCGTAGAAGTTGTTCGTTCCGAGTCCGCCGACGTTGTAACCGAGGCCGGGGATTCCGTTGTTGTACATCCACGAGTTGGGCTGTCCCCAAGAGCTGTAGTTGTTGTACGGCTGCTGGAAAGAATTGCCGAAGTACGGGCTCGTCATCTGGTTCCAGGGCGAGTACATCGAGGACTGATTGAACTGATTGTACGGAGAGTACATGCCCTGGTTCATGTAGGGCTGCAGGTACGGGTTGAACATCATGTTGTTCTGTCCGTACATCGACTGATACGGATTCTGGTAAGGCATCGTCTGGTACGGGCTATTGAAGCCCGGCATTCCCATTCCGCCCATTCCCATTCCCGCGCCGCCGCCGTTGGCGACCGTTCCGCCGCCCATGCCGCCGCCGTAAGGGGTGACCGGACGCTGCTGATACGGATTTTGAAACCCGGGGGCGAACCCGCCGTGATTCATCATCGGGTCCATGTAACCTTCACCGAACGAGGTCGTCGCGACGGCCAGGAGGCCCATAGCAACGACGTACAAAAACTTATTCACGGTCCGCATTCCACTACCTCCAAAACTCGGCGCTGTTGCCGAGCTGTCTCGGGCGGCGGAAGAGCAGGGTTTGTACCAAGCGGAATACACCTGCCTCAGGCACGTTTCGTTTCGAACGGCGCTGAAACCGGGCGACAACCCGCCAGACACCTGTACAAAACTTAGACACCCCTCCCAGGCACTGAGACAATTATAAGCATATGATTATATTAATTTTATTTAACGTAATGATCCCGGCCAACGCGTGGCGTCGCAGTTTAGGATCTACGAGATTAAGCGGGCCGCGTTCCGAACCGAAAAGTGAATAGTGAAGAAGGTTTCCAATTTTCCCACCCGACCGGATGCCCCGCGGCTCAACGCCGAGTTCTGGAAAGGAAAGTCCGTTCTAGTAACCGGAGGCACGGGCTCTTTCGGGCGCACGCTGATCCAAACTTTGTTTGGACGAATGAATCTCGCCCGGCTCATCGTTTTCAGCCGCGACGAATTGAAACAGCACGACATGCGGGCCGCCGGCCTCACGGGAGGCCCGCTCGAATATGTGATCGGGGACGTGCGCGATGCGAACCGGATGCGCCGGGTATTCAAAGGCGTGGACTTGGTGATACACGCGGCCGCCCTCAAGCAAGTCCCCAGCTGTGAACAAAATCCGTTCGAGGCCGTGCTGACCAACGTATTCGGCACTTACAACGTGCTCGAAGCCGCGGTCGACGGAGGCGTGAAGCGCGTGCTCTCGCTCAGCACGGACAAGGCCGTCGGGCCGGTCAATCTTTACGGAGCGACCAAGCTTTGCGCTGAAAAGCTGGTTGTTCAAAGCAACCAAGGCCGTTCGCCGACGATCGCCAGCTGCGTCCGCTACGGCAACGTGATGGGAAGCCGGGGCAGCGTCGTCCCGAGCTTTCTCGAGCAGCGTAAGACCGGGTACCTGAAGGTCACCGATCCCCGGATGTCCCGCTTCTGGGTGACACTCGTCCAAAGCGTGAATTTCGTTTTGAGGTGCGCGGAAGAGATGGAAGGCGGAGAGGTTTTCATTCCGAAGCTTCCGAGCACGACCATCGCCGACCTCGCCAAGGCCATCGCCCCCGAATGCACGTTGGACGTAATCGGCATCCGGCCCGGAGAAAAGCTGCACGAGATGCTCATCTCCGAGGACGAAGCGCGAAGCGCCTACGAGTTCGAGGACATGTACGTAATCCAGCCCCCCGGATTCACATCTGCGAAACCCTCCAAGCGGCAAGGCAAACCCGTTCCCGAGTTCTTCACCTATTCCAGCGGCGGCTCCCGCGAGCGCCTGACGCTCGATGAGATCCGCGCGCTCGTCTCGGAACCGAACTTCGTCGAGGAGCGGCGGCGAGCCGCCAAATAAGTAAATGGCCGCGCCAGCCAGAAAGAGGACGACGGACCTCGCCCTTCACGGGGGGGCTCCGGTCCGAAGTGTTCCGTTGCCCTACGGGCGGCAAACCATCCGCGACTGCGACGTGGATGCGGTCACCAAAACGCTTCGTTCCGCTCTGCTCACCACCGGACCGGCCGTCGAACAATTCGAACAGGCCGTCTGCCGTAAGGTAGGCGCTCAGTTCGCGGTAGCCGTAAGCAGCGGGACCGCCGCCTTACACGCGGCTTGCCACGCCATCGGAATCGGGCCGGGAGACGAAGTCATCGTTCCCGTGATGACGTTCGCGGCCACCGCCAATGCGGTGGCGATGTGCGGAGCCACCCCCCGTTTCGCCGACGTCGAGCCGCGCACGCTCCTTCTGAACGCCGAATCCGTTCGCGGACTTATTTCCCCGAAGACGAAGGCCGTGATCGCGGTGGACTACGCCGGCCTGCCCTGCGAGTACGAAGCACTTTCCGAGCTTTGCCGCGAGCGCGGCCTTACTCTCCTCGCCGACGCCTGCCACTCTCTCGGGGGAGCCCTCGACGGAAAACCGGTAGGCAGCCTGGCCGACGTGACAATCTTCAGCTTTCACCCGGTGAAACAGATTACTACCGGCGAAGGCGGCATGCTCGTGACGTCGGACGAAAAAATCGCCCGCCGCGCACGCCAATTCCGCAACCATGGCATCACCACCGACGTCCGCCAGCGCGAAGAGCGCGGCACGTGGTTTTACGAAATGGCCGAGCTGGGCCATAACTACCGCCTGAGCGATTTGCAGTGCTCGCTGGGCCTCAGCCAGCTTCCCGCCGTCGACGAATGGGTGGAGAAGCGGCGTCAGGTCGCAGCCAAGTACGACGCCGCCTTTCGGGGCAGCTCGTTCGTTCGTCCCCTGGGCTCGCGCCCTTCGGCGAAGCACGCCTACCACCTTTACGTGATTGAGCTGAAGCTCGAAGCCTTGAGCTGCGGCCGCGACGAAGTCTTCTCCGCCCTCCGGGCCGAAGGAATCGGCGCCATGGTTCACTACATTCCCGTGCACCTGCATCCTTACTATCGGCGCACCCAAGGTACGGACCCTGGACTTTGTCCAGTGGCGGAACGTGCGTATGCGCGGATTCTCAGCCTTCCGATTTTTCCCTCGATGACCGACGCGGACGCCACCGACGTGCTTGCGGCCCTGAAAAAAATCGGGGACCACTATGGCAAATGAAAGGCTTTTGCTGATCCGCGCGGATGCGGGTTCTCAGCTAGGAGTGGGCCACGCCGTTCGCTGCCTCGCGCTCGCTCAGGCCTGGAAACGAGCCGGCGGACGCGCCCATTTGCTTTCCGCTCCGCTTCCGGACGGAATCACCCTCCTCTGGAAGGAAGGCGGCTTCGGAATTTCCCCGGTTTCCGCCCGGCCCGCCGGTGAAGAGGACGCCGCCTTCACCCTCGCCAAAGCCCGGGAGCTCGACGCGGATTGGATCGTCACCGACGGCCACCATTTCGGAGAGGCGTTCCAAAGGGCCCTGAGACGCGGATTTCGCGACGTACTCTGTTTGGATGATTTGGGCTCGAGCGCCCCGTCCCTTGCCGATTCCGTACTTAACCAGAACCGCTACGCCGACGCGGCCCCCTACCGATCGAACGCGCGTACCCCGAATCTCCTGCTCGGATGCTCCTATGCTTTGCTGCGAGAGGAGTTCCTTACGGCGAAGAAGGGATGGAAGCGCGAGATTTCCCAAACGCCCAAGCGGATACTGCTCACTTTCGGCGGATCGGACCCGAGCGGCCTGACGTTGAAAGCGGTCGAGGCTTTCAAGTCCCTCGGGCGACGCGACTACGAGCTCGCGGTAATCGGCGGGTGGGCGAACCCGGGTTTCGCGCGGGTAAAAGAGTCGCTCGCCAGCTGGGCGGGCAAGCTCCATCTCGAGCCTCACACGGAAACGATGGCGGAATGGATGAAATGGGCGGATGTCGCCGTCTCGGCCGCCGGAACTACGTCCCTCGAGCTCGCCTTTCTCCAGACCCCGACGATACTGATTGCCGCCGTCGACAACCAGAGAGATACCGCCGAAGCCATGGCCCGGGACGGCCTGGCGCTCAGTCTTGGCTGGCACGAAGAGTTTTCCGACCGGGATCTCGCCTTCGCTCTCACGCGCTTACTCGCGGATCGAAAGACGAGAGTGCGGCTAGCGGAAACCTGCGAGTCGAGAGTCGACGGTCTGGGCGCCGATAGGACCGTAGCCTACCTGATGAGCCGAACGGTACGGCCCCGGCTCGCGAAGGAGACCGACGCCAAATTTTTGTGGGATCTGGCCCATGAGCCGGCCGTGCGCGCGGCTTCCTTTTCCGAAGGGCCCATCGCCTGGGAAACGCACCGGGCTTGGTTACGTAAACGCCTGACGGATCCGTCTTTCCGGCTTCTCATTCTACAAGACGGACTCGGAACCCCCATCGGCCAAGTGCATTTCGAGCGAACCGGGAGCGCCGAGCTTCAAGTGGGATACAGTCTCGGAGCCGTTCATCGCAACCGAGGTCTCGGAGCCAGGT
>CAZZHG010000091.1:0-19648 GCA_964653655.1 uncultured Pseudobdellovibrionaceae bacterium | reverse complement strand
GTTCCGTTCGACGAACGTGCAGTCAGCAGGCGTCACCACGTCCACTGTGCCGGTCGTCGCCCCGGCTCCACCGAGTACCCCAACACCCGTCGCGGCCTCGGCGAGTGGCGCCCCACTGAGCGGATTCGCCGGCGCACGCAGCTTGTCCGTCGTCGCGCGCGAGGCAACGACCACCGACCTCCTCGCGAGCATGCGGGCGGCGGGCGGCAGGGGGACCTGCACGCTCTCCAGCCTGGTCGCGGGGCGGTGGGTCACCTACATCGAGGGCGCGCCCGTGACGTTTCCGAAGGGCCAGAAAAACGTGAAACCCGCCCAAGCGGGCCAGTTCACGGCAAAAGCGCAGGTGGATGGGCCCGGTGGCTCGGCCGTTTGCACCGTCTCCTACGAAGTGCGGGATCTTCCGCCAACGTGCACTTTGACGGCGACTCCGGATGTGGTCGCCGCCGGAAAATCCATCGCTTTGGCGCTGGTCGGCACGAACAAAATTTCGAAGGCTACCATCGATGGGTCGATCGTGCCGGCGCCGAAAGGCATGAAAACGATTATTCCGAAGGTGCCCGGTACCTATACGGCGAAGGGCCAGGTCACCGGACCCGGCGGAACGGCCACCTGCGACGCTCCGTACGAAGTGAAGGTGGCTCCCGGCTGCACTTTGACGGCGAGCCCGGCACTTGGGCCGTCCGGTACCGAGTTCACGCTCACTTTGACGACGACGGGTGAGCTCACTTCCTCCAGCATCGACAAGCAGGGCGTTCCGACAGCGGGCGGTGAGATCAAGGTAGTGAAGACCGCGAGCGGAAAGTACACGGGTCAGGGCGAGGTCGTCGGCCCTTACGGAACGGCCACGTGCGAAGCGAAGTACGGCATCACCATTCCCCATCAGATCACCAAAACCATCAAAGAGATTTCCGTCATCACCGACCTAGACATGTTGTGGGTCATCGACAACAGCGGCAGCATGAGCAGCTATCAGCAGGCCGTGAAGGACAACATGGACGTCTTCATTCAGGAGTACGTGAAGGTGGCCGGTCTGAAGTGGAAGATGGGGCTCATCTCGACGGATCACTCCGAAAAGCCGTACTTGGGTTTCACCCCGGCCGACTTGTTCACGTATCTGACTCTGCTGCCGGTGAAGATGTTCAACGATTCAGTCAGTAAGCTTGGTACGAACGGAACCAGCACGGAAGAGACCTTCCGTCCCGTCGTGACGGCTCTCGACAATTATCCGGACTTCCTGCGCCCGCACGCGGGGCTTGCCATCATCACGGTGACCGACGCTCCGGAGCAGAGCTCTCAGTCGGCGGCGGATTTCGTCGATTATCTAGTAAAGAAGAAGGGCGATCTCAACATGGTCTTCGGGTACGGCATTCTCGGCCCGAAGGATTTCAACTGCACCGATACCGACGATCTCTGGAACTACAAAGGCAGCAAGTACGAAGAGTACATCGTAAAGACGAACGGCAAGGCGTTCCCGATTTGCGACAAGGAGTTCGGAAAGGCCCTGGTCGATCTCGCGAAGACGATCATTCAGAGCGCGGTCCTGACGCCGAAGATCTTCCTGGGCGCGAGGCCTGTGCTGGGCACCATTCAGGTCAAATACAAGGGTAGTCCCCTTCAGGAAGGCCCGAAGTCTTCCGGCGGCATTTGGGTTTACGACGCGTCCGACAACTCGGTCAGCTTCCACGATCTGTCTTTCGCCACGGGATCGAAAGAAGAAGCGGAAGTCAGTTTCCAGGAGGCACCATGAGAAAGTTCGTAGCGGGAATGTTTGTGGCGGCGGCGCTGGCCGGCTGTGGCAAGCAGGTGGAGTTTCCCAAGGGAAGTCTTCTGTCGGCGAAAGCGCAAAAGGACGCGAGCCAATACAAGCTTGGGTTTGAAGAGGTGATGGAGTTCGTCGAGGGTGAGCTGGGCGAGTACGTGATCGTCGCTTCCGTCCCCGAGGACAAACCCGTCGTATCCATCGAAGGGCTTCCCGCGACGGCTACCTTTTCGGGCGCGGACTGGCGCATCAGCTGGCGTCCGCCGGCCGGAAGCTCGAAGTCGACGCGCATCGGATCCCATTTTCATTCGTACCCGATCCGCATTCACCTTAGGGCGGACACGGATCAAGAAGACGTTTTGATCCGCACGGCGGTTCTCGTCGTTTTCGAGGGAGCTAAACCGTGAAGGCTTTGATTTCGGGTTTGGCCCTCGTGCTCGCCGTTACCGTCTTTGGCGCGAAAAAGCCTGAGACGGTGGCGCCGCCCGCTTCGGGAGTGAGATACCGGAGTAGTGCTGAGATCAATTTTGATTCCACCGAGATCAAAGGCGACCTCGGACGGCCCGATCTGCTGGTGGTAACGGGCAACGGCACGAGCGATGACAATGGGATGCTCCGGCTTCGGGAAAACTTTCTGGATAAGCTCGCGAACGACTCCGCGGAGGAGATTCAATGATGAAGAAGGCGTGGCTCTTGGGGTTGGTGGGGGGAGTTGCTTTCGGAGCGACGGGTCCTTCTTTGGAGAGTCAGCTTCAGACGCTGAAGCTCGAGCAGAAGCGGGTGCCGGTTTCGGTTCCGTCGGAGAACTTCTACGCGGCTCAGTCCCGGTACTCGCCGCTGAAAAGCCGGCTCGAGTTCGATATCGGCGGCGCGAAGAACTTCAATCCGAGCAGCTTTCTTTCGCAGGAAGAAGTGCACGGGGATTTGCGCTTTTACTTCACGAACCGTTTCTATGCCGGGGTTCATGGCGCGTATGTGTTCAACCACCTGAGCCCGGAAGGAAACCGGTTGTGGGAGAAGGAAAACATTTTCCCCGATATTTCCCTCACCCGTTTCAGAAGCGATCTGACTTTGGGCTACCATTTGTTCTACGGAAAGTTCCGTTTGAGCATGGATACGGTTTTTTATTTCGATCAGTATTGGGCGATCGGTGCCGGGCTCGTCGGTACGGACAACGGCCTGACGAGGCAAACGATGCCGGCGGTCGTGGCGGATGTCGGTTTCGCTTTCTGGTTCGGCCGGCATTGGAGCCTTCGGGTGGGACTCAAGGATTACTACTTCAAGGAAGTTCGCAGGACGGACGAGAGCCGCGTGAATCACTTCGTCGGGCATGCGTCTCTTGGTTTCGTCTTTGGAGGAGGCGAGGGTGCATAAAGCGTTTTTCCTTCTTGCGCTCGTTTGCGTGACGGCGTTCGCCGGGGATGAGAATCCCTGTTTCGATTTGGTTCGGGAGTGGCCGGCGGCGAAGGGCCGTCTTACCGATTCCGTGAAGGATCGCGAAGAGGCGGAACGGCTTTATTGTTATTGGAAGCTGAACCTTCCGCATACTTTTCTAAATGCGTATGTGGCCGCTTTGTCCCGTAAGCACGGACCGAAGGCGACTCTTTGGACGGCTTTGGAAAATGAAGTGGGGCCTTCGCTGGAAGGTTTTCTCGAAAAGAACGGTGTGATTTTCACGCCCGAGCAGGAACGTATCATTCGGTCTCTTCCGGTTTCTCCCGCTTACAACCGGCTCAAGGCGTGGACTTCTTTCCGTAAGGGGATTCCGGCGAAAGAGGCGATGGAACTTTTGCCCAAGGGCCATCCTTGGAAGGCCGCTCTTTCGAAGACGGTGACGTTGGCTCTAGCGCGTAAGGGGAAGAACCGCGAGGCGATTGCCCTCATTAAAGCTGAGATGGACGCGGCGGCGGCAGTTCCGTTTCGTAAAGAGGTGGCTTCCGTTTACGCTTTGGAGCTTGCGCGGTTTCTTTATCAGACAGGTGATATCGACGAGGCCGAGAAGTGGTACGACCTGGTTCCGATCGGGACGGACGAGTATGTGCCCGCTCGTCAGGAGTTGGCGTGGATTTGGTTGCGCAAAGGCGATGCGGAACGCTTGCGCGGCACGATCGAGTCGTTATCGACTCCGGTTTTCGACAACAAGATGGATCCGGAGCTTTATGCGGTTCGCGCCGTTTCTAATTTGAAGCTTTGTCATTACGAGAAGGCTCAGAAGGATTTTGAGGCTTTCATGACGGCGAATCGGCGTTGGGTTCGCGCGATGGAATCCGCTCCGGAGGCCGCGGAGCCTGTTCGTCCTCCTGATGTTGATTGGTACGTTCGCCTGGTGGATCGTGCCGTGGCTTCCGCGGAGGTTGAAGCTGAAAAGCTTTCTGATTGGAAGGGCGGGCCCTGGAAGAAGGCGGCGGCTGGGTTGTCTTCGGAGCAGAGGCGTTTGGCTCGGGTTCGGGCTTCGGAGTATCGGCGGCAGTGGAAGAATGCTTCGGCCTCTTTGCGGGAAGCCATTATAAAGATGCGTTTCGTGAAGGTTGAGTTGATGCGCCAGCTGGACGAGGTGAAGATGCCTTCTGTCGAGACTGCCGTCGCCCGAGAGAATCAGGAGCGGGCTGTCGCCCGTTTGGACGAGCATGTGAAGGATAGCGATCTGGTATTTCCTTATGATGGCGTTGTCTGGCCCGACGAGCTGTTCCGGCTCCGCTCGGACGCTTCCAATCGTTGTCTTTGACGTTATATTTTCTATAAAAATCAATTAGTTCTGGGCGTTCTAATCCCGACAATCTGGTTACTCCGTCGTGTCCTCTCGTCTGCTGTTTACTGACAGTGGAGGGTCGACATGAGGGCTGTGATTCGCATCTTGTTTTTGCTTCTGGCCATCTTTTTCTGTGTGTCCGCTTCCGAGGTTCGGTCGGAGGAGGAAATTGATCCGATGTCCCAGTTGCCCGATCCAGGCGTTGAAGCGCCGGAGGCGGACAACGAGGAGACGGAGGAAGAGGAAACCGAGCCTGACCCGCTTGGCCTCGAAGAATTGGTGAAGAACGGCGTGCTTCCGGAAGGTCTCGATATCGAAAAGCTGGCCGCCGCCCTCGCGGAGGGAGACGATCCGAAAAGGCTTTCCCAAGCGGCCCAAGACTTTGCCGGCGACGACGAGGAAAAAAGAAGAGCCGTAGGGCTCGTGTTCTACCTCGGCTTGTTGCGGAGTGAGACGGATCCGGAGAGGCAAAGGGATTATGCTGAGGTGGTCGACGAGTATCTTGATCAAAGCCAGCGGGAGTATCTCGCGAGAAATTTGCCGGCGTTCAATGAGTACTACCAAAGTCTGCCCGAGCCAGTGCCCGAGCCGCCGGTGGAAATTGTGCCTCCGGATGACGACGAGGTTCCTCCTCCTGATCCGGTCGTGGTTCTTCCTCCCGACGTGGTGAAGCGGAAGGCTCAGGAAGTCGCTAGAGACCTGTCGGGTGCTAAGTTGAGGGAGATGATGCGAGACGAGAAAATTAGCCTTTCTCAGAAGCTCGAGATCAGAAGGGAAGCGGGTAAGGTAGTTCTAGAGCCGGTTCCCGTGGGTGTGGCGAAACTTCTGGAAGTGAAGGAGGAGGGGAAGCCTCTTCAGGTCGACGTGTGGACCAACAAGGGAGGCGTGGGACAGAACGTCGCCGTTAATATCAACGAGTCCGAGACTTACCGGGCTCATTATCTGAACCAGAAGGAGGAGGGCTACGCGATTGGAGAAGAGAAGAATCTTGCTGCTTTGGATAGTTTGGGATTCGTGGCCTATGGGAAGGATGGCACGCCTTTTTTGGTGAATTTGGACATCAAGAACGATCCGAACCGGATACATTTCAAGTCGGCGGATGGGCGCGAGAAGATTTGGGACGGTTTCAAATGGCTTCCGGAAACCCCTGCTCCGGCAATGCCTCAGCAAGGGTTCGTCGAGTGGAAGCTTGCTCAGTTTGGGCCTTCGCGATCTCCGGTTGGGCCGCAGCCTTTGGGTACGGGCCCGGAGCGGGTACTCGCTTCGGACGAGCCACCGTCTGTCGGCGTGTCGATTGAAGACGGTATGGTTTGTTACAACGGATTGAACTGCTTCTCCATCGGGGGACCGAAGTACAAGAGTGTTCTTGGGGGGCAGCGTGCGTTCAGGCGTGGACCTTAGTGCGCCCGCCTAGGCCAGTGTTACTTTCCTGAGGAAAGTTGTATTGGCCTATGAGCGGGCTATCGCATGTTTGAACGAGCAGACAATACAGAGAAATAGACTGAGGTTAGTTCGGCGCTAGCGAATGCGTAGTGGTCGAGGTGACTTGTGAAGCGGTCTCGTCTGCCGGAGGTACCAGCACGTGTTTCAGTCCACGGGTGGTATCATCCTGCACATAGTAGATTTCAGGGGCTTCGCTCCGACGCCAAATCTTGTCGGCAGTGAGGACGTAGAACCTCTCTTTTAGACCACCAATCCGATCTCCTCGGACGACAGTGCCTGCCAGCAGGAATTGCTGGGGGGAGTTCAGCTTGCCATTTGGTTCGGTTAGGAAGAACTCAAGCACCCGATCGACAGAAGTCTTCTTCATGTAAACTCGTGACGCCAGATTGACGACGCTAACGACTCTAAACCCCTTAAGAGACTGTTCGAGTAAATATGTCTCGTTCTTGGAAGGATCCGGAGCTTTCCGCATGTCGTCTTTTGAGAGCGTGGAAGCAACCTCGGTGATCTCCGGCCGCTCGCCCGCCAAGCCCCGTGTGGAAAAAAAGACGAAGCTCACCCCAAGAAGTGCAGAAAGGATGTTTCTCGGGAAGTGACGCATGGCGTCCAGTATACTTGGACGCGACATCCGACTCAATTACTCTTCGAAGTATTCTTTCGGTTTTTCTGGATCCGCTCCCGTATTCTCGATGGTGGCGGTCCTTCTTGCCGGCTCGGTAGCAGCTAATTTGGTCTGAATTTTTTTGAGGCAGGTCTTTACCGTTCCACTGGCCAGGCTCACGAGACCATTAACGGCAATAGTAGTTGCTGCGGTGGGTTCGATTCTCTTCCAACCCAGCTTATCGTCGTAACGGAATCCCTCAAATCCAGTTGCCCCACCCGGGTGCAGAACCTGGAACACCGTATCCTCGGTTTGAAGCACACAGGGAGTGGGAATCCAGGCAGGTAGTCGATCGCCCCCCAACTGAGGTGGAGGTTCGATGGCCACGTACCTGACGGCGGCTCTGTCCCGTCCAATCGATGGGAGGAAGGCCCCTGGGACGGTCACTTTATAAGAAGGTTCTCTTTCTTCCGCTTGCATGCTTTTGGGATTTCCACAGCCGAAGGAAGACTCTGGTGTGGCCAAGTATTGGCCCATCACCTCTCCGTCCGGTCCCGTAACAAGTTGGCGGCACACCGCACGACCCGAATCGATATCCCTTCCACGAGCCGCGGCCCATGACCTTCCCTTGCCAGGGAGTACCAGGTAGCTTGCGATGGTAACTGGTTCGGGCTTTACGGGACTTTCTCCTTGCAACTTCCCCTGGCTGTCGCACTTGTAATAGCGCTGGTCCCGTGCGGCTGCGGTACCCCCTTCCTCCGAGTCCGAAGTGTGACCTTGCTGTGCATTCAATTCTTCCTCATGGCCGGTTTCGGCAAGTGCGTTGAAAGGGAGGAGAATCGTGAAAGCCGCCAAAAGGTGAGTTGAGGTTTTCATTTTCATTCCTCCACTGAAGTTTCAAAGGCGACTTTCGGGAGCGGTCGGTATAGCGGTGGAGGTCCGAAACACTCTTTGCATAAATCCGCATCCGGATTATTCATGGTTTTCACGAACTCGTCGAAGAGTTCGGGGTTCCTATCTAGCCGCGCTTGTAGATTGGCGATGCTAGCTTGGCCATAGGCGAACCTATTCGGATCGTCCGGTTTAGCGTTGATATCCATATAACTTTCCACTAGGGACTCCACCGTTTCCTTCCGGACTTCGGGAGTCTCGCCTTTTCCCGCTTGCTGCCAAAGGCGATCCTCCACCGCAGGCGGTAGGAGTTGTCCCTGTCGAATCAGCTCCTGAACCGATCTGCGGTCGACGGTGTCACGAGAAAGAAGCCCGCCGACCAGCCCGGAGCCTTCGATTGCTGACTTTTCCGGAGCGAGAGCAGCTTCCTTCAAAGTCTTGTTTATGTCCTTCAGCGCCGAGGCGATGTCGCGGGGCAACCCATCCGAGTGGCCCGCGTTTCGGGAGTTTCCTGCCGCGGATAGTGCAAGGGCAGCTTGAGTTCGAACCGGAGGGGACGGATCCCGCAAAGCTTTTCGCAAAGCAGATCGAGTCGAGGGGCTGAAGCCATCCAAGTACCCGGGGGCACGAGCCGAGATCGGTTTGGGAACGCCCGGGGGGAATTTCGGCTCCGGAGCCGCCGCTTTCCCCAGAAGATCCAGGGCCAAGGCAGCCATCGCGCGCTTCTTCGGGTCCGGTGACTTTTGCAATTGATCGCCCAAAGACTTTTCGAGGGGCCGCTTGTTTTCCAAGGGCGCCGCCGCTTGAGCGGGGGGAGTATTGAGTGCGAGCAGGACCGCGCCCAATGCATTGTTCGGATTCACAGCGGTCGCCGCGGAGCCACCGCTCGAAGCGGAACCAGCTCCCGCGCCACCCGTCGAAGCCGTCGTGTCCTTGATCGCCGTTCCTTTTTCCGCGGCAATGCACTTCGGTGGCTGGACGGCCATCAACGTATCCGCGAGCTCATCCCGATATTTCAGGCCAGCAACTTTTCCGTCCACTTTCGCTTTTCCTAGAGGACGCAAACGATCACCGGAATCGGTGAAGGCGATAGGAGTTTTCCCGCCGGCCGCAAGCGCCCAGTCCTGCAGCAAAGTGCGAGGCTTTCCATTCGCCGTTCCTTTGGACATCAAAAATCCCGAGGAAGGCGAAGCGACGAGGCGCACTCGTTTGTCGCCACGAAGCATGTCCACCACCATCAAGCTCGTTCCGGAAAAGCGCTCGCCTTTTTCGAGGTGAAATACCGCCGTCCCATCCAAAGCCGCAGCCCATCGGCCGGGAGCACTCTTACGAAGGGGAGGGCAGACACCCTCGCTGCAACCCGCCTGAGAGAAATCCAGCCAGATGCCGTGAAATTTTCGGGGAAGACTGACGAAGCGGTAATCCTCCTTCACCTTCGAGGCTTTCGCTTTCCAACTTACTTCGTACTCCCAGGTCTTCATCCGCGCCCACAACTTCTCCCCGACCGAAGGATCCGCCTCGACCCATCGGCGAACCTGATCCACCACCTCATTGAAGCTGTCGCAAGGAAACTGAGTGCGCCCGTAATACTTCGTGAGCGCTTCCTCATACTCGCGGCGGCCGTTCTTATCCTTCAAGAACGCATCGAGAGTCGCGAAGCGAGCCGCGATTTTTTCGAGAGCCGCTACCCCGTCGCCGCCGGCGGCGAACGAAGAAAGCGGTCCGAAAAGGAAGCCTAACAACGCCAAAATACCGAGAAAGCGGGTGGGGTTTCGCACCCAATCATTTTACCGGTCGATGCCCGGCGTCAGTAGTCCAGGCGCATAAGAGGTCCTACCCTAAACCGGAGTATCATTGGGAACCCCCATGAGCTGGATTCTCCTCCTCGCCCTATTCCTACAGGCCGGGCCGGCTCACGCCACCTGCACGGCCGACGAGTACAAGCTACTCGCCTTGCAGGCCCGGCTCGCAAGTCCCGAAATCGCTCCCTCTCCGGAAGTGATTACTCTGGGACTCAAGGGGCGCAAGGTTCAAAAGGTCGAAGACTTTCTGGCCCGCAAAGAGCTCACCCTTCTTACGACCAACGCGGAAAATTACTTCGTCGTCGAGGATCCAGAGGCCAAGTCCACGCTGAAACCCATCCCGGCCCGAAATGCCGTCGCTCTTCGCATCGCCAAAGAGGGCGCCGACGTCGTCTCGGTTCAGGAAATGGGCGGCAAGAAGGGGCTCGACGATCTCGTCGAGCGAGTGAACGCCCAAATAGCGAACAAAGACGATCACTACATCGGCCTTCTAGTGAAAGGAAACGATGGCCGTGGCATCGAGCTATGCGTGATGGTCAAAGCGAGTCTGCCGCTGGAGTTCGAGTACTCCTCCCACCGCTATGAACCGATGCTCCTCGACGCTTATCCGGGCCGGGAACGCGCCTTCTCCCGGGATCAGCCCGCGCTCATCGCCCGCCTGAAAGGCGAAAAGGATCCGCTCTTCATCGTCCTTCCCGTCCACAAGAAGTCGAAAATAACGGAAAGACCTGAAGACCCCTTGGGCACGAAGCTTCGCGCCGAGGAGTCGAGAGCCGCCGCGAAACTGATTCAACACTTTGAAACTGAATACCCCGGCGTCCCCATTTTCCAGGGCGGGGACTTCAACGGGGCGGTCCACAAAGATCCGGAATTCGAGCGGCTACGGGAGACCGGAATGAAGGACGCCCACGACCTGGTCCCCGAAGAGAAACGCATTCCGCCCGACGACTCACGCCGCACCACCTACGTCTGGTTTCCGCCGGAAGGCGGCCGGGTCGAGAATCAGCTCGATGCTTGGATGGTCAACGGGAACGGCGACAAATTCGTCTCCGAAGTGATCACGAACAATTTCATCGATCCCCGCGGCGCGGAAATTCCGCTCCCCCAGACGAAGGAAGACGCCGAGAAATTGAAAACGGATCATCGCTCGATCACTATGAAAATCGACTTTCAGAAACTGCTGGAAGCCAGACGTAATCAGGGAGCCAAATGAAACTATTCCTCGCATTCCTTATTTGTGGATTGGCGTTCGCCGAGCCTCACAGCGACAAGGCGAAAGCCAAACAGGTGAGGGAATCGCTCAAAGTCGCCGGCGCCCTGAACGACAAGGAACTCGATAGCCTCATCGACACTCCCGGGATCTACCCGTCTTACGCCCTCGGTATGATCGATCCGCTCGTACACAGGCAAGCGTCGCCGAAACCCTTCCAGAAGCCACTGCCCGGCCCCGGCTTCCAGACCCTAGGTGAACTTCAAAATGCGATGAAGAAGCATCCAAACAAGGACGCCCTTCCGAAGATGAGCACGAAGTTCTGGTCGAAAGAGCTTCGCGCGAAACTCCTTCCGATCATCGTGAGAGACAGGCTAGGCGAGATCAAAGGCAGCGAGTACCTCTTCAGCGCGACGGAAGTCCTCTCCATCATCACCTCCATCGGTCCCGAAGGTCTCGCCCCACCGCCGGGGTTTCCCGCGCAACCAACCTTGAACAAGGTCCAGTGGGATGAGTTCCGCGATTTCATCGGAGAGCTCGCCATCCGGTACAAAGCCGCGCTCGAAACCGGTCCGAATTGGGCGGCCACCATGCCGGATACGCACTGATGCCGAAAATCCTACTTGGCCTTCTTTTCGTCGGAATCGCTTTCGGAAATCCCGCGCGCGACAAGAAAGTGCGGGACGCGCTCAAGCAAGTCGGCGGCATAGGCGACGATCAGGTTAGCGAACTGCTGAAAGAGAAAAACAATCCCGCGTCCTACACGATGGGACTCCTATATCCGCTCGTCTACCGGCAAGGCGCGCCGAAACCACTCGAAGCGCCGATTCCCAACTCGGGAATCAAGACGCTCGCCGAGCTACACGAGCTGATGACGAAGCATCCGAACCGCGAGTTGTTGCCTAGGATGGATCTGAAAGATTGGTCGAAAGGATTGAAGAAGGAACTGACGCCGCTGCTGCAGGCGTCGAAGTTCGAGCCCCCGCTCTGCGCGACGGAACTGCTCTCCGTCGTGAGCTCGGTGGGGGCCGCCGAGGGGGTTTTCTCCTCGACGGCCCCGAAAATGACCAAGTCCCTGTGGAAAGAGCTGATCCGCCACACCGAAGACCTGGCGCTCAGCTATCAGAAGGCGCTCAATCCTTGAGCGTCTGATCCCGCGTAATTTCCTTCGTGGCGTAGTAGTTGCCGAGCGAGCGCTTCGCATAAAGGCGAACGAACGCTCGCACCCCGGCGGCGAAGTATTTCACATCCGAAATGGGAAGCTGACCGACCGCAATCGAGAGCCCGGCCGGCGTCGCCGTCACGAGCTTCGGATCCACCGCCCCGGAGAATCGCTTGTACCAGTAGCCGTTCTGGACGGTGAGATACTCGATGGTGAACGTCGTGCTCACCTGGTCCGACACGTTGCCGGTGTCTTTTACTTGCACGACCAGATTCGTACCCGTTCCGACGAAAGCCGGAATCGAGATGTTGAAGATCTGGTTCGTGAAGAGTGCATTCGAGATCGTGTAGAGCTTCCCGTTGTGTTCCGCGGTTTCATCGCCTTTCACCCACACGTCCGTCGGAAAAAATTTCGAGACCTTTCCGTCTTTCAGCTCGAGCGTCATTTTTCGCGTGCCGAAATCAGACAACGGCCGATTTGCTTTCCAGGAGAGCGCGTAGCGCACTTCCGTGCGGCCGGCGTAGTATCGGTAGCTGTCACTGATGTCGGAGCCGACCACGAAAAGCGCGCGGGCTCCTTTTCTGTTCTCCCAGTTGTTCGTGCTGAGATCGATCGGAGCCTTTTCCATGTCCGCCATCGCGATCGTCGCCTGGGGCTTCGAAGGTGCGACCGGATCGAGCTGGCTGATGATCGTCACCGCACCATAAGATCCGCGGCTTCCCTGCGTGCCGTCGTAACTCCATTGGCCGTCTTGTCCGTTCTGGCAGTAGTAAGTTTGCGACGAGGTTCCGTTCGTCACGGTCCATTGCGTGTTGGAGCAGTAACAGGCGCGTCCGCCCTGGCTGCCTCGTCCCGCCCGCCCGCCTTCGCCCGGGACGGAGTAGACGTAAATCTTCTTAAGATTGTCGGCGTGCTCGAAGTGAACCGTGATGTCGCCGCCGCTTCCTCCGTTACCCCCGTTGCCGCCGCGGCCCGCTCGTCCGCCGTCGGCGCCCTCGAGATTGTAGGAAGGATTCCAGGGATGCGAGCAACCCATGGCGTCCCCGCCGCGGTATCCGTCGCGTCCGTCCTCGCCGTCGAGTCCCCCGAGTTGGTAGTTCTGAGCGGAACCGTCGGCGACTACCGTCATGTCGCGCCCGCTTTTTCCGCTGTAACCGTTGTAGCCGTCTTGCCCGTCCATGCCGCGGCTTCCGAACGTCATCGCATTCGCGGCGGAACCAAGCACCAAAATCAGAAAACTAGAGAGGGCGGCACGTCCATTCATGGGGTTCTCCTTTTCGAGGATTGTACGAAAGTATAGGCGGGAAGTATTCAAGTCCGGTGCCAGAGCGGCCCTGCGAGAAAAAGAGGTTCGTGCGCCGCGCCAGTGAAATAATTTCAACTGGCTGGGGCCGGTTAGCCTCCTTTTTGAATCTTCTCTACTGCAGTGCGGAAGGCGTCGTCGTCGACCTTCTTACAGGCATCGAGGGTGCCGAGTTCCTTCTGCATGTCCTCTACCCCGGACTCGGCCATCATCTGACTCGCCTGCTTCAGATCGAGGCGCGCGGCCTTTTTCTTCGCTTCGGATTTTTTGTCGGTGTATTTCGGGTTCACGTCGGAGACGGCCGCCCGAGAGTCCGCCGTCGAAGCCGAGTACCCTTCCGCGAGCTTGCGCGCGATTTCGCGCTCGTCCTTAACGTTGCGCTCGATGGAATCGAGAAGCCCCTTGCGGACGAGAGTCAGCACCTCTTCGGAGTTCGCTTTCCTTAAAGTCACCCTCTGTCCGGCGGCCTCCGGGTGAGGTGTGTCGCTGAGGCTCACCGAAAGCATGTGCTTGAGGGTACCGAGGCTGCGGGAACCGACTTCGGTACGGGAAGCGAAGACATAAGGCGGGGGCGCGCTCTTCGAGAGCGGAATCTGCCAGGACTGGGGAGCCTTCGCCTTGAAGTTCGCATAGTCGAAAGCGACGCTCTTGTCCCCTTTGACGACGTAACAAGTGCCGCCCGTCTGCCCCAAGTTGTCCAGGATGAAACCGATTTCGACGGCGTCCTTGCCGGTGCGCCGGTTCGTCAGGGAATCGACGTAAACGGGGCCGTTGGTCAGCGCGGGGGCGCCCTCCCGGCATTTGCGGAACTGATCGAGCTTTTCCTGGAGGGTCGCCGCTCCGCAATTGGCGGCAAAGATCGAGGTGACAATCAAAACCAAACGCATCGCAAAACCTCCGTGACGAAAAATTCTACCAAACACGCTCCCCAACGACCATTGCCGGATTGGGCCCGCTGCCTTTGAGTAGTTTCCAACAGGAGGTCCCATGAGTCGGAAAAATCCACTGTCCGCTTTGTCGCGAGTGTTTCGGTATCTCGCGCCGTGCAGCGAAGACACCAAACGAATCACCGAAATCGAAGGGCGGTACGAAAAGCTACGTCACTGGCGCAACGAGTTGGCGCGTGGAAAGGAGGTGAAGCCGTTCCAGATACTCAGCAACCGAACGATTCTGGACATCGCGACGGTGAATCCGGAGTCGAAGGAAGCGCTACTCGAAGTGAAAGGAATGGGCGAGAAACGCCTGGAGCTGTACGGGCCGGCCATTCTACAGACCTTACGAGGAAGCTAAGCGGCGCTTTTCCAAAATGGGAAGAAAGGCGCGGCCCTGAATCTCCGCCAGCGTCAGGCCCGTGGCTTTGGCTTCCTCTTCGGTAAGAGCGCCGCAGCTCAGTCCCCGTAGGAAAAAATTGAGCAGTCCCTGTCCGGTGGCCGCGTCGTCGAAGACGTCGCCGAGTAAAGTGGCCCGGGCCGCTTTCTCGACGAACCCTCTCAGGCGCTCGGTCGCCGGCGCGAGGGCTTCCAGGAAGAAGGCGTACACGGCCGCATAACGGATGGGCAGCTGAGCGGGGTGGAGATCCCATCCCTGATAGAAACCCGTGATGAGCGAATAGCGGATGTGACCATAGCTGATCTTCCACGCGCGGTGCACGGCCTGCTCGTTTTCCTTACGCTGGCTTTCCGTAAGCGGCTTGCCGGCGGAAGGCTTGTGCGGGCCCACGGGCATGATGTTGGTCGCGCCGTCGGAAAAGAGAACGCCGGTGCCGGTGAGGGCCACCTTCATCATTTGCTTCGCGAAATCGCAAGAGGGGTGAGCCATGGTCTGATGAGCGGCGGTGATGTTGTGGCTAGCAGTGTAGTCGTAGGTGCCTAGGTGGGCCGCGACGCAACGGCCTTCGCCGGCCTCCACGAAACTTCGGAGGGGGCAGGTGCCGTTCTCGTCGAGAACCGACTGGGTGGTTTCCACCATGAACTCGAATTTGAGGGAGTTCTTCTTGAGCTTCTTCTTTTTTTCGAACTGAGTGAGGATCCGGGCGAGCGCTCGCGTCTGCTCCGCCGCCTGAACCTTCGGAAGCATGATTACGAAACCTTGGGGAAGCTCCCCGTCGGTTTCGTCTAGAAGGGTCGAGAGAAAGAGATCGAGGGTGCGAAGGCCACGCGGGAAAAGAAGGTCGGTGAAGGACTTGATGCGGATGCCGATGTTCGGGGGAAGGGCGTTTGCCTTCATCTCCTCGGCGACGGCCTTTGCCGCCGCGACGGCGTGGCCATCCTCTTCGCTGTCGGCGCGGTTGCCGTAGCCGTCCTCGAAATCGATGCGGAAGTCTTCGATGGGAGAGCTGCGCAGCTTCTGGATCACCCGATCGTAAACTTTCTGCCAAAGCTCCGTGTTTCCGTCGCCGAGCAGATTGGCGAGAACCGAAGCGTCCGGGGCATAGTCGCTGAGAGTCTGGAGAGCGCTGTTACCGAATTTCTTTACGATGCCGGGAGCGAAGAGGTGCGCGCCGCCGTAGATCGTATGAACGGGCTGGATGCCGACGGGCTCGCCCGGATAAACCTCGTTGAGGCGGCGGTTCGCCTTCTTCAAATCCTTCAGAATGGGTTTGAGCTTGTCGGGGGAGAGCGTCGGCTTCATCTCAACTTCCTCGGTATGTGCTGTAACCATGCCCGCTGAGCAGCAGAGGCACGTGGTAATGCTCGTTCTGACTCGCGACCTCGAAGGCAATCGCCGCGAAAGGATAGAAAGTCTTCGATCCTTGAGCGGCGAAGTAGTCGCCCGTGGCAAAGGTAAGGCGATACACGCCGAGGTTCAGAAGGGCGCCCTTCGGTAGCAAATCCTCGACCCGGCCGTCGGAGTTCGTCGCGCCCTTGCCGAGAAGCTTCCAGTCGTTCGAAGGAGTGCGGAACTCGAGAGTCACGGCGATTTGAGCGCCGGGCCTGCCGCGGTTTACGTCGAGAACGTGAGTCGTGATGGGGCTTCGGTCTTTCATGACTTCAACAACTTCTCGAGACGCAAGCGGGTTATCTTCTTCTGCTCGTCGGCCGCCTCGTCCAGCTCCTCTTCGGGATGATTGGTGAGACGGGTTTTCAGAAGAGCGAGCATCTCGTCGGCCGTCTTTCCGGTGGCGCACACCAGAAACACGTAGCCGAACTTTTTGACGTACTCGGCGTTCAGATCCGCGAGCTCCTTGAGTACCGCGGGCGAAGCCTTGCTCGCGCCGGCTTGCTCTTCCTTTGCCCAGGCGGCCGTGCTCGCGTGCTTTTTGTCCGGCGCCTCGCCGATCTTGGGATGGTGTTTGAAGGCCTCGACCCAGTCCTCCTCGGACAGGTCGCTCCAAATCTCGTCGGCGGCCTCGAAGAGGTCCTCTTCGTCGCGGAACGGACGGCTTTCGGCCATTTGCGACGCCCATTCCTTGGAGCCGCAGCAGCGTTGGAGTTCTTTTACAGCGTCTTTCTCCGGAAGTTCGTTCAGTTCTGCCAGTTTCAAGCAGGCTCTCCTAAAATGCGGAGGCGGCTGATGCCGCCGTCCGGAAACATCTGAAGGCGAACGAGGTCCACCGGCTTCGAAAGAGCTTTCAGCTCCTTTTCGAAATAATGCTGATGGTTCGCCTGCAGCTTGGTTCGGGGAAGTAACTCTTCCCAAACGAGCTCCTTGCCGTCGCGGAAATCGCACGGAAGTAGCTCCTTGCCTCCCGGAAACTGACATACCTCGATTGAGCAGCTTTCCGGAAAATTGCCTTTGTAGTGATTGGTATCCACTTCGATCTTCTTGATCCGGCCCGAGTGGCCGAGACGCAAGATGGCCCAATCGTTGCCCGGCCCACGCCGGCGCTTAGTCTCCCAGCCGTCGCCCATGTACTTCGAGCGGCCGGGCATGATGAGATTGTCCGGGTGGCTGTAGTGCCGATCGCTGCACGCCAGAGCACGGCCGCCGTTCTCGATGGCGGCGAGATCCACCATTTGCTTGCCCGCCTTCATCTTGGTCCAGTCGGGCTGAGGCCGGCCGTACACCCGTAACCGGGCCACTCCACCGTCGGGGAAAATGTTCAAACGCAAATGCGTCCAGCGGTTGCCGTCGGAAATTCCGAAATAGTTGGCACTGTCGCCATTGAGAAGAGACTTCGGAAGGATCTCCTTCCACTGCAGTGACGACTCGGCGGTTCCCTCGGGGGCATTCGCCGCTTCGAGCGAAGCGTACTCGGGAAAATTTCCCGTGAACCAGGAGGTGTCGACGTTGATGCCCTGAATGACTCCGGGGATACCAAGCTTCAGCACGCACCAGTCGTATCCAGGAACCCGTTTCCGGCGGCTCTCCCAGCCGTCCATCCACTTGCCGGTTTCAACGTACTTGTCGGGCAGCCAAAGGGGGGCCTCGACTTTGATGAGGTTTTCCTTCTCGGCGAAAAATTCATCGCTCGCGCTCAGTACCTTCGTGCCAACGCGCACGGAGGCGAGATCCGGCAGTTCCGTAAAGGCGACTCGGCTTCCACTCATGGCGCATCCTCCCCGGGGCGTCTCAGCTCCCCGCCCATCGGCTCGATGGGAAAAATTCCGTTATCGTAAACGCAAACGCCCCGAAGAAACGTCATCTCGACCCGGCCCCGCAGAGCTTTTCCTATGTAAGGAGTCACGGGGTGCTTGTGCAGAACCCGATCGGGAGTCGGAACCAGAAGCGCCTCCGGATCGAAGACCAGGATATCGGCGTCCTTACCCTTGGCGAGAAATCCTTTTCTGTCGTCGAGGTTGGCTAGCTTCGCGGTGGCCTGGCTCATCCAGCCGGTTACTCTCTCCAGAGGGATTCCCCGGCGGTGCATCTCGGTCCAGACGACGGGAAGGCTGAACTGAAGCCCCGCAATTCCGCCCCACGCTTTATCGAAATCGCCCGTCTCCTTCTTCTTTAGTTCGGGGGTGCACGGAGAATGATCGGAAACGATCTGATCTATCGTGCCCGCTTTCAGGCCTTCCCAGAGCTTGTCCTGGTTGGCTGAGCCGCGGATCGGAGGCGCGCACTTGAAATGGGTGTCGCCGTCGGCGATGTCCTCCGCCCGAAGAGCGAGGTAGTGGGGGCAGGTCTCGACTGTAAAGCGCAAACCCTCCGCCTTCGCGGAGGCAATGTCCGGCAGAGCTTCCGCCGCGGAAAGGTGGACGATGTGCACGCGGCACTTCGTCTCGCGGCAGAGCCGAATCATCATCCGGATGGCTTCGACTTCAAAGATAGCCGGCCGGGAGTCCAGATAGTGTTTGTAAGTTCGAGCGTCCCCTCCGGCCGTGACGGGTGTGCAAAGTTCCGCATGCACGAGAAGGGGCACGTCGTGGTCGGCGAGAACGGCCATCGCCGCGCGAAGCTCCGGCTCGCGCGTCATCGGAAACTCATCGACGCCGGACTCGCAAAGAAACGTTTTGAATCCCCAGATGCCTTCCCGGATCATCGGCTCCAGCTCGCTCAAATTTCCCGGAATCACCCCGCCCCAGAGACCGAAGTCGACGGAACACTGTTTTCGCGCTTCCTGCGATTTGGTCTTGAACGCCGCAAGCGTCGTGGTCGGCGGTATCGAGTTGAGGGGCATGTCGAGCACCGTCGTGATGCCTCCGGCCGCCGCCGCGCGGGTCGCCGTGCGGAAGCCTTCCCAGTCCGTGCGGCCGGGCTCATTGATGTGAGCATGAGTGTCGACGATTCCGGCCATCAGGACGCTCTCTCCCACGTCGAGCATCGCGTAGCGGGTGGGGAAATTGAAATCGAGCACTTCGACGATCTCGCCGTCCTCGACGAGAATCGAAGCGGGACCGGGCGGAAGATCGGGGTCGGTCATCACCCGCTTGCTTCGGATAAGAAAAGGATACGGATTCATCTGGTCACGTACCCCAAGGAAATGAGCGCGATGAGCGCGACCACTACGAGCCAAATGGTTTTCTTGCTGGGCACGTTCAGGTAATGGCGGATGCCGGCGCTGGCCATGAACAGAACCATCAGCACCACCCAGTTCCAGGGATGGCCGTAAGTGGACGGGAAGTGGTTACTGATCATCACGAAGATGACCGGAAAGGTCATGTAGTTGTTGTGGACCGAGCGGCCCTTCGCCCTGTGGGCGAGGCGCATGTCCCGGGCCTGACCCGCTTGAGTGGCCGCAATCATCTGGCGCTGGGCGGGAAGAATGCGCATCCAAACGTTCGCCACCATCAAAGTGCCGAGGATAGCGCCGACGTGAAGGTAGGCCGCGCGGCCGCCGAACACTTGCGAAAGCCCGAACGCGGCGCCCGCGAGAAGGGCGAAAGAAATCAGCGCCGCTATTCCGGGAGTTTTTTCCAGCGAGACCCAGAGCAAATCGTAGACGACCCACGATACGAGCAGCGCTCCGATGCCGATGGCCGCGGCGGCGCCGTCAGTTAGAGAAGAGGTGCTCGCGTCGACGGTGATGCCGCCGAGGTAATAGACGATCACCAGAAGCGCGAAACCCGTGAGCCAGGTGAAGGCCGCTTCCCATTTGAACCAATGCAGATTCGGCGGAACTTGTCCGGCGGCGAGATATCGCTTTTCGACCCGGTAGAAGCCGCCGCTGTGAACCATCCAAAGAGAGCCGGCGAGCGTGTCGCTGGGCTTTTCCGGTTTCTCCAGAGCGGAGTCGAGCCACATGAAATAGAAGGAGCTGCCGATCCAGGAAATGCCCGCGATGATGTGCGTCCAGCGCAAAACGAGATTGAGCCACTCACTGACGCCCGCATTCATCCGGGGAT
>CAZZHG010000090.1:0-20392 GCA_964653655.1 uncultured Pseudobdellovibrionaceae bacterium | reverse complement strand
TAGGAGAAACAAAACGTGAGCAATGCGTCAGCCGAGAGTAAAAGTGCGCATGGAAAGGGAAGAACTTTCGATCCCTTCGAAATCGAAACGCAGCTTGTCGTCGGGAACCGAAGCTCCGAGCACGTAAAGAAGCGGGTACCAGTGATCGACGGTGGGAATGCTGAGCTTTCCGGATTCCGTGGACTGGGCTTCCTTTACTAGAGCTTGATAGTCGCGGGCGAGAAGCCGTTCCTTCACCCATTCATCGAACTCGACGGCCCAGGGGTAAGGCTTTGCGTCCGGGGCGAAGTTCACTTGGCGAAGGTTGTGTACGATGTTGCCGCTGCCGACGATGAGAATGCCTTCGTCCCGCAAGGCGCGCAGTTTTTCACCGAGGTCGAAGTGATAGGCGGGCGGCCCTTGCAGATGAATGCTCAGCTGCACCACCGGCACGTCGGCCTTCGGGTACATGTGTTTCAAGATGGCCCAGCTTCCGTGATCGAGTCCCCACTCGACTCCATCGGCGCCGATTTCCGGTGACGTCACGAGATCGCGGACTCGGTCGGCGAGCGCCGGGCTTCCGGGAGCGTGGTACTTCACCGCGAACAGCTCCTTCGGAAAGCCACGGAAGTCGTGAATGGTTTTCGGCTTCGCCATGTGGGTGACCCACGTGCCTTCGGTCAGCCAGTGGGCCGAAACACAGAGGATCGCCTTGGGTTTCACGGAGGCGCCCAATTTTGCGAGGGTCTGCGTGAATGAGTTGTCCCAGAGGGCGTGCATGGGATTTCCATGCCCGACGAAAATTACCGGCAGCCGGCTCACCGGCCTTTACCGACGGGTGCCGTTCCGAAACGGCCCTTAAGGAGTAGCTTGAGCAGGAAATAGCCGAGCAGTCCCACCGGGCCGAAGAAGAGCGTCACGACGAGGAGCCCGATGAGCCACGGGCGCGCGATGCCGTTCGCCGTTCCGTCTTCGTTGATGAAGCGGCCGACCCACAGATCTCCGATGACGAAATGGGTCCAGCTGCCGAAAGCTCCGGCGGGCGTCGAAAGTAGTGTCGCCACTCCGTCGAGGGTGGGTTTCAGAATCACTGGTACCGAGGCGGCAAGCCCGGGCAGGAGATTCACGAGAAAGAGCGACGCCGCCACGAAAAAGAATACGTCGATGGCGGTGCGGACCCATTTTCGGTCGGGCATGAAGATGAGCCCGAACCAAAGGGGCATGATGGCGAAGTTTATGAAAGTGAAGGCTGCCGTCAGGGAATCGTTCACGAGGTTTTTGCCCAATCAATGGGGGTTTTGCCTAGCTTCTTCAGGATGGCGTTCGCCTTCGAAAAGGGCCGGCTGCCGAAAAATCCGTAGTGCGCCGAAAGCGGCGAAGGGTGGGGCGATTCGATCACGTAGTGGGCTTTGTTCGTGATGAGCAACTTCTTCTTGCGGGCGGGCCCACCCCACAGAATGAAAACGATCGGATCCTGCCGCTCGTTGAGAAGGCTGATGGCCCGGTCGGTGAAACTTTCCCAGCCCTTCTCTTTATGAGAGTGGGCCTGGCCCATCCGCACCGTCAAAACGGTATTGAGAAGGAGTACTCCGTCTTCCACCCAGTGGCCGAGCTCCGATTTCGTCCGGTCCACCTTCGTGCCGAGGTCGGACTCGATCTCCTTGAAGATGTTCACGAGGCTGGGCGGCTTGGGCAAAAGTTCGTTGGGAACCGCGAAGCTCAGGCCCACGGCTTGGCCGGGACCGTGGTACGGGTCCTGGCCGAGAATCACGACCTTTACCTTGTCGTAATCGACGCTCTGGAGGGCCCGGAGAACTTTTTCGCGGGGAGGAAAAACCGGCGTTCCGGACTGGTACTCGGTGCGGAGAAACTTGGTGAGGCCGGAGAAATAATCTTTCTTAGCTTCAGGGGCGAGCTGCTCGCGCCAATGGGGCGGAAGATTCTCAGGAAAACTTTGGGTCTCGGCCATGGGAAGCTCATAGCCCAGCCGGGGATTTACGCCAAGCCTTCTCCTCCGTACTTTCGGGGAGTGAAAGCACGGCGGCTGGGGAGCGAGATTTGGCGGGAGCTTATGCTGCGCGGCTAGATTCGCGTTGCCGGCGATGCAGTCGAGAACGTGTCCCTGCTCAAGTACTCGGAGAACGGGTACTGAGGAGTTTGATCGCCACGTGCCAAGTCTAGCGGGCAAAAAGAATGGGGCGGAAGGAAATTCCCTCCGCCCCGAACTCATTTCACGGCCAGTAACGGTAATAGTAGGGATTGTAGTAGTACGAGTACCGGTACGGGTAGCTGTAGTACGAGTAGTAGGGATAGTACGAGTACGGATATCGGTAGCCGCCGTAGTAGTAACCGTAGTTACCGTAATACGGGCGATACCCGTAGCCGTAGTAACCGTAACCACCGTAACGATAGTTCCAATTCCACGACGCTCTCACTCCCACGCCGACAGCCGTGCCGCTACCTTGATCTTCCGGAACGATTGCGACGCCGTTCTTTTCGTCGAGCTTGGCGGCGAGGTCCGAAGCGGCCTGGTCGGTGTTGATTAGGGTTTGAGCATTCGCGGCGAACATCGTCGCGCCGGTCTCGGCCCCGTCCTTATCGACGGTGGTGCGGACGACCAGTACCTTGGGCAGCTTGCTCAGCTGGCTATTGTCACCCGCATTTGGGCAGCTGTACGCCGGCAAGCTCAGTAGCAGAGCCATTAGAACTGTTGAGAAACGAAACATACTTACCTCCAGTGATAACGAACCCACGCACAAGTCGAGGGTTCGCCGAGGCAAGGTTGCATTTCGATGGCCAGATTGCTGGTTGGCTTCGGCAGATGCCTTCCGGAGCGGGTATCAAGTCGATGGGGATTGGTGTAGCTTTTGCCCGTGTCGGACAGCAAATTAGTTTATTCCACCGACCCCGCGCTGAACGAAAAGTGCCCGAAATGCAAAGAGGTGCGCTCGGAGTGTACTTGTCTGCCCGCGGTCGACGCCAAGACCGCGAAGTACGTGGCCGTTCTCAGAATGGAAAAACAAGGGCGCGGAGGGAAAGTGGTTTCCGTCATCGACGGTCTTCCTAAGGAAGCGCTCTTCCTAAAGGAGCTGACCCGGGATCTCAAGAACCGTTGCGGTTCGGGCGGCACCTATAAGATGGAAGGCCGGGACGGGGTCATCGAGATTCAAGGGGACAAGCGGGAGCTCATCCGCGCTTACTTCGCCTCCAAGAACATACGTACTAAAGGATAAGGGCAAAAAGACACCACTCGAGGGCCGGGTAGCGATCTGACACCGGATCCGCCGGGGCGGCAGGCTGAGCCACGTTGGCCCCACGTTTGCTCTTGGAACCAGTCCAAGACGGCGGCGGTGCCGTCTTAGCTGGGAGGACGCGCGTGGGGTTCCGTTGGCTTGCGGTTGGATTACTCGGATGGGTGTCTTTGGCGATGGCGGACACTCCGCTGCCGGGTCTGATCAGCATCACGGGCGTAAGTTACAACGGCACCGGTTGCCCGGGCGGCTCGGTCGCTTCTCTTCTCTCGCCGGACAACGGCGCTCTGACTCTTCTCTTCGATGAGTATGTCGTCGATACCTCCAACGGGCACGGGGGAACGGATCAGAAATCCTGTACCGTGCGCCTTCAGTTAGAGGGGCCGGTGGGCTGGGAATATTCGCTCTTCGCTCTCGACTACCGCGGATACGCGGACTTGCAGGCCGGAACCTCCGGGTCCCAAGGAAGCAAGTACGGGTTCGGCAGTAGTCCCAAGACGGATCTCGGAGCCTTCGTCATTCAGGGACCTTTCAGTAACGACTACGTTCACTCGGTCGCCATTCCCCTGAACACGGCGGGATGGTCGCGTTGCGGAAATCCGAATCTTCCTCCGCTGAACATCGAGACGAAGGTGCAGGTGCAATCGCGTCCGGCTTCACGCGAGATAAACCTCGCGAGCAGCCAGGCGAAAAAGAGCGAGATGGATCTCGGCATGCCGATCTCCGACATCTCTCTCGTGAAAAAGGACTCGGCCTCCCCTTGTCTGAAGAATATCTCCTTCGGTTCTTCCGGAAAGAAGGCGTGGGTCAATCTTGGTTGCCGCGGAACTTTCAAAGTGGAGTTCAATAACTCGAGCGGCGCGAACCGCCCGCAAGGCACGATGACGGTCGATTCGCTCGATGGCTACGTGAACCAGCAGTACGGAATCGCGTGGCGCCGGTGTCTCGACGGCCAGTGGGTGCCGACGGACGGAAAATCGTGCGATAGCGTTTGCCGCTCGCGCGGGATGGCCGCCGGAAAGGACGCGGCCGGAGCTTCTTGTGTTTCGGGAGAGGCCCGCCCCGCTTCTGCGGCGGGTCTCGTACCGTTCTCGAAAGGTTGCTGGGGGGGCTGCGAAGCTCAGGGCAACATTCAGACGGATACGCTCGGGCCGTTCTGTTACCGGCCGGGCCAGAAGAAGGACGCGGACAAGACCGACATGACGGTCGGCTGCTTCTGTAAGTAAGGCCGCGCACAGTTGTTAATCGAATGGCCCCCCAAAAAGGCCGCGCGTTCCGGCTCTGCTATCCTTTATAGGTACACCCTATAAGAGGAGCTGAGCATGAGTTGGGGACTTCGCCTGCGGTTGGTCCTGTGTGTCATTGCCTTGCCGCTCACGGTAAGAGCGGAGCTGGTGCGGATACCCGCCGAACTCGACTTGGCGACTCTGGGGATCGAGTTCACGCCGGACCATTTCTCCCACCCGAGATACCGGGTCGGCTACGTGGAAAAGGCGGATCTCGCTAAACTTCCGCCCGCGCTGGAATCGCAAGTCGCCGTACTCGACTCCTTCCGCTGGGCGCGCGGGGGTTACGACCGCGAAACTTTCGCCGTACTGCCCGTAAGAGGTTCCGCTCGCGCCGGATACCACGACTACACTCAGCTTACGGACGAGTTGAAACGCCTTCGCAATGCGTACCCGGGCCTCATCCGAATCGACAGCGCCGGAAAGAGCATCAAGGGCCGCGAGCTTTGGTACGTCGTGATTTCCGACAACGCCGACGAGGACGAAAACGAGCCGAACTTTCTGTACCACGCCAACATGCACGGCGACGAGGTGGTGGGGCGGGAGCTGATGCTCTATTTCATGGAGCACCTGCTGCAGAGCTACGGCAAAGACTCCCGCATCACTCAGCTAGTCGATCACTCCCAAATTTTCATCATGCCTTCCATGAACCCGGACGGGTTCGAGGCGGGAACCCGCGAAAATTCCCGCGGCAAGGATCTCAACCGTAACTTCCCCGATCGCTTCAAGTCGCCGGCGGACAGCCCCGTCGGCCGCGAGGTGGAAGTGGAGCGGATGATGACGTTCGTTCAGCGCTACCATTTCGTCTTCGGCATGAACTGGCATGGCGGAGAGATCTGCTTCAATCTTCCCTGGGGAAACATCAAGAACGACAAGCCGGCCAATATGTACTGGGACGATTCCTTCTTCAATCCCATCGGCCGCGAGTACACGCAGCTGAACAAGACGATGTACGCGAACCACCACGACAGTTTCGATCACGGCCTCACGTACGGATACGAGTGGTACCCGGTGAACGGGGGCATCAACGACTGGTTCAACTTCTACCGGCGTTCGGTGCACGCGGTGGTGGAGCTGTCGTACACGAAGTGGCCGAACGCGAACGATCTGGTGAAGTATTGGGACGACAACCGCGAAGCGATGGTGACCTATCTGTGGCGCGGTCTGCGCGGCGTTCACTTGGAAATCAGAGACAGCAAATGGAACCTCGTATCCCAGCCGACGATCACCGTCGCGTCCAGCCCGGGCCGGCCCATTCGTTTTGACGATGGGTACGTGCACCGGCTGACTGGGGATGGCCCTCAGCAAGTGACGGTATCCGCGCCGGGCTTCAAGACGCAGACCGTTTCCGTTCAGGCCGACTATTTCAACGGCCAGTATGTTCCGGTGCTTTTGCAGAATTGAGGTAGAGTGGCCCCGTGCTCGCCGCCCTCAAGTACGCGAAGTTCAATTCCCCAATCGCGCGGCGCGTGCTTTCCCTCCTTTATCGGGAGAACAACGACTACCGTATCCCGCTAGGCCCGCTGAGGGGCCTTCGCCTCCACTACGACCGGACCGTCAATTACCACGCCATTTTAGGGCTTTGGGACATCGAGGCTTACCGTTTTCTGGAGCGCGTTTTGAAGGACGTTAACTGGATGGGCCCGGATCGGGTCATTGCCGACCTCGGTGCCAACATCGGGCTCTTTTCCCTTTTCGCCAGCCGCCGCCTCGCGGGCAAATGGGGGCACGTTTTTGCCTTCGAGCCCGCCCCCTATGCGGCCTCCGTTCTGAGAAAGAACCTGCTGCTCAACTCGGTCGGTAACGTGGAAATCGTCGAAGCGGCCTGTGCCGACAAACAAGGCGAAATCGATTTCTATCTCGGCCATCATCACCACACTTCGTCCCTGCTTGCGGATTGGGCGGCCAACGGCGGCGGCCCGGCACCCAAGATCCGCGTTCCTGCGGTGACTCTGGACGATTTCTTCTTCGGCGAGACTAAACGGCCCGCGCCCGACTTTATCAAGATGGACATCGAGGGAGGGGGAGTGCTCGCCCTCGGCAAGATGATCCAGTGCGTGGAGCGAAAGCGCCCCCTGCTTTGGATCGAGTCCCACTCTCCGAGCGAGGACAGGGCCATCTCGGACCTGATGCTCAGGACCGAGTATCTGGCCTATCGCCTGCAAACCCGAACGGGTGTGACCCAACCCGGCGCCACCCACCCCGATCCGGAAGGAGTTTGGGGAACGCTGCTTCTCTATCCATCCGAATTCGCAGCCCTTCGCCGCCGGCTTAACCCGGTGGCGATGAAGTTGAGTTGATTTCACCGGCGCTTTCGGAATAGATTGCCGCTCCTTTAGGAGGCGGCCCATGACGATTTCCGAATCCCTAGACGCCCTTCGCTGGCGTTACGCGGTTAAAAAGTTCAATCCCGAAGCCACTCTCACGGAAGAGCAGCTCCTGCTCGCCGAAGAGGCGCTCCGTCTGTCGGCTTCCTCCTTCGGCGTTCAGCCGTGGCGCTTTTTCTTCATCTCCGATCCGGCGGTGAAAGCGAAGATGTTCGAGGCCTCGTGGAAGCAGCCGCAGGCGCGCGACTGCCACACGCTCGTGGTGCTCACCCGTCCGATCCATTGCACCGCCGCCGACGTCGAGCGCTACATCGAATCGATGGCGAAGACGCGTGAAGTTCCGCGCCAGAATCTCGCCGGCCTTGAAGGCGCCATCAAGGGATTCGTCGCCGGCATGAGCGACGAAGCGCTCGCCAACTGGATGGAGAATCAGGTTCACATCGCGCTCGGTACGCTGCTTACGGTCTGCGCCCAGCACCGCATCGACACCTGTCCCATGGGCGGGTTCGACAAGGATCAGACGGACGAGATTCTCGGATTGAAAGAGCAGGGGCTACGTTCCGTCGTTCTGTGCGCCCTCGGCGGGCGCGCGGAAGACGATAAGTACTCCACCCTCAAGAAAGTGCGCTTCGACCTCGAAGACGTCGTGCGCGTGCTTCACTAATCATTAGCGGCGAGAGCGAAGCGTCCAGACACTTGTGCTTGGAGGCCCGCTCTTCTACGTTGCTCTTCATGAACCGTTTACTGCTGGCTCTAGGATTAGTTCTCGCCGGATGCGCCTCCACCCCCTTTCCCGTGGCGATTCAACCGGGTGAGGATTCCCCTCCCTTCACACCGCAGCCGAAGCAGCTGGGCAAAGTCGAGGACCTTTGGGTGAAAAGCAGTTTCAAGAATGCCGAGACCGGGCAGTCGGTGATCTTCGGGCAAGTGGGACAATGCCAGCCGGTCGGTTGCCGGCCCGCGATCTTCGTCGAGAACCGCGGCAAATGGACGCAGTTCGAGTTTGCCGACGAGAAGTTCTACCATCTGGGCTGGGTCTTCGTGGGCGCCGACGCGCGCCAGACGAGATTCTGGGGCGTGCTCGATTCCCAGGTGGAAACTCCCGCGTGGTCCCTCCGGATAGTGCTGAGTGAGGACGGCGGAAAAACCTGGAAAGTGGGACCGTCCCTTCGAAAGCCCTATTACCAAAGCGGGCTTCACACCTTCGAGATGTCGGAGAAGGGAGTCGGGCACATCGAAGTGGCGCTAGACGATCAAGCCGCCTACGGCGCGCCCACAGGACTCTACGTCTACGAATCAAAAGACTGGGGCTATTCGTGGGCGCCCAGCTCCTTCCGGCCGAACTTCGTTTGGGGTTACCGCGAGCCAGCCGACGAAGGCCTCGTCCCCCTTAACGAACGTCTAAACTCAGGGTCCAAATAAGTTTCTTCGCTTTCTGACGCCTGGCATAAACCTCCCGGGGTTGAATCTCTTAGGAGTGTTTCATGCGTAAAGCGTTTCTGACTTTCCTGTTTCTCTCTCTTCCGGCCATGGCCGCCGACATTCAGGTTTGGGGCCGTCAGTTCACCAACAGCTGCAGCTACTACACGCTCACCTGGGGCGACTACGATCTCACCTTCCGCGACACGAGCCTTCCGTGGGGCACCAAGGTCACCGCGGTCGTCGCTTTCGCCGGTTACAAAACGAGCAACGGCCAGAAGTACGGTTTCAGCTGGGACCGGGATCGCTCGATTCCGATGCAGGCGGTTTCCGCTCACACGTGGCGGGCGCGTAAAAGCGAAACGCTTCACTCGCGCGGGCACGATTTCAATTTCACGGCTTTGCAGTTCATCTTCAAGGTGGAGAGCCCGGGGCGCGCGGCGTATTTCGTCAACGGCGGCAGCTCTTGGGGCCACTTTGAGGTCGACCTAACCGCGGGAACCAACCCGTGTGTGACGGGCGGCGGAGACATTCCGCAGATGCGGCGGCTTCCGATCCGGGTCGTCGATCACAAGTAAGCTAAAAAGATAGTGTGGTAACCGCCCGCGGTGGCGTGGGCTCTCGCGCGCTCGGTTTTCACGCGGAAGCCGATTCGCGTGAGCTGTTTCTCGAAGGGCGGCGAGGCGTGCGCCGACCAAATCGCGAGGCATCCGCCCGGTTTCAGCGCCGCGCGAAGTTGCTTGAGCCCGCGGTCGCCGTAGAGATGAGAGTTCGCGGCCCGGGTGAATGCTTCAGGGCCGTTGTCCACGTCGAGAAGAATGGCGTCGTAAGCGGCCGGCGGAAGGCAGTCGCGCACGTCCTTCATTTCCATCCGCACTCGCTTGTCGGCGAGAGCGGGGCCGAGGGGCAACATCTTGTTCCATTCCACGATGGCCGGTAACAGCTCGGCCACCACCACTTCGGAGTCCGGCCGAAGCTGATTGAGAGTTTCCTGAAGCGTGAAGCCGAATCCCAGGCCGCCGATGAGAACGGAGGCCTTTTCCTTCGAGCGGATGCCGGAGCAGCCGAGCTCGGCGAGCTTTTCCTCGGAGTGGTGCCGGCGCGTGGACATCAGCTCGTCGCCGTTCACGCGGATGTAGAAATGGCCGTCCTGCTCACTGAGCGTGAGCCGGCTGCCGTCGCATTCGGTTTCGTCGAGGGTGGTCCACTTCTTCACAGGGGGGCACTCTACCAGGAAATCAGCGGATGAGTTCGGGCAATCTGACGGGAATGGCGACCGCCGCGGCCCGTTTGGCCGGATCGACCTCTTTCGCCAGGTTGATAATCGGATAATACGCTGGATCTCCGGCGGGGTAGGCGACGGCGATGTTGCCATCGAAAGGTTTGCCTGTGTCGCTCGAAACGATATGAAGTTCCACGCGGAAGGGCAGGTTGGCTTTGGCCATCTCGTCGTAAAGTCCACCGTAGGCTCTGTGGAGACCCTCGCGGTTCTTCACGTGAACCAGCAAATCGAGGTCCGACCCCTCGATGGGGCCCGAAGTGCCTTTACCGGGGCTTCGCTTGCCGCTCGCCCGAGAGCCGATTCCGTAAACCTCGATGATGGCGTCGCCCAGATGCTTTTGGACGATGGAAGTGAGGTGTTCCAAATGCTCCGGTTGAACGCCGTAAAGGCCGGTCTCCGGAACGTATGGCTGCGGGTTGAGACCGGGACGGGTAGAAAGCGAAGCTCCGGCGACCAGGCAATGGGGGTTGAAGGCGAACGAGAGCACCGCTCCCGTAAGACCCAGTAACCAGATCACTTTTTGCAGCACTACCGACATAAGGGCCCCTTGGGTGTGGAGCAACGCCCATGCCAGACTCATCAGGGGGAGGTTCGAGCCTAGCCCCAGCCTGGGGTGCGTCTAGGGGGCAGCCGCAAGGGACAAGTTTCGCTAAACAGGATTTGATAGACTGTACACATGGGCTGGATAACCAGATTGGCCGTCCTTTGCATGCTTGCTCTGGGAGCGGCTGCGCAGGGCTCCGGCCACGGTAAGCTCTTTGTCGTCTGGCCGGAGCGCGATACGGCGACTCCCAAACGCTGGACGATCTTCATTCACGCCGTTCATCTCGAGGACGGGTACGCGGGAATCCGCCACATTCTAGGCATCGCCGACGCCGCCTCCCAGGTGCGCGAGCTGCGAAAGGAAATCACTTCGCTGCCGGGCCTCGGACTCAATTGGGTCACCGGCCGAAAACTTTTTCTCGCCGATCCCGTGCGGACTATTCCCGTTCAGCTGCAAAAGATGACGGCGCTCGCCGAAGGGTACCGCACCGGGATTTCCATCGAGGTGGAAGCGATCGAGTCGAATCTTCCGATTCCTCCGAAGGCCAACTCTTTCGGGGAAGCTCCGCCGTTTCTTCTGACGGAAGGGCCTCTCTCGTCGTTAAAAAGCTTTTCGAGCGCTCCCTCGCCGGACGTGGCCACCCTTGCGCAGCTTCGCAAGGTGGCCCTCGCCGTGCGTTTCGGTACCCGCTCGCCGGCGTCGTTCGACGGGAAGGTGAAGCCCGAGGTGGACTCGGACGCCGTGCTGGACGCGAAGTACAAGCTGCAAAACGAGTGGATTCTTTCCTTCCGCCAGAACAAGCAGGCCTGGACGATTCTTCCATTCGAAATTCTGGTTCGGAGCGGAGAGCCCCAGGAAAAAGCGTCGGTCGTTTACCGCCAGACGTCGGGCGGCTGGGAAGTCGCCGGGCGGTTTCCGGGACGGGCCACCGACGTTCTTCCCGACATCGACGGCGACGGTCTTGCCGAAATCGGCGGCTACGGCCCCGACCGCACCTACGTCGTGTGGTCCGCTAGAGAAGGCACCGGAGAGCTCTACAGCCAATCCGCCACCGAGTAATTCTTCAGTCCCTCATTCAAAAATTATCACTTAAAATTCAGTGGTTTAGGTTGATTTCGCTGAGACATTCGGCACAACCCTGTGCTCCTGCTATCGCTTTAGGCCTTCTTGGCTTTCCTAATGGGGGTGCTGATGATACCTGGCGTCAAATCGATCGATTGGTTTGTGTCGCTCGGTTCAATTTATCTAGGGAGTCTCCAATGCGTTCTTTGTTCGTACTCTTGGCCGTCACCGTCGGAATCCACTCGTTCGCCGCCGAAAAGTTCGTCCCGAAAATTCACGTTTGGGCGTGCAGCGATGTGAACAAGGGCATCGACCACGGCTTCTCGGTCGCCATCGATTCGGTCGGCAAGAAGGGCCTCGTGGCCACCGTCTCCATGCAGTCCATCATGGGGCCGCAGCAGGTCGGCACCTGGAAGGTGCTCGAAGCGAATCCCACGGTGAATCGCGGCAACTGGACCTACCTCGACACCGCGACGAAGGGCTCCAAGTTCTCGCTCTCGATCAACCCGGCCGGCTCCGCCCGGTTCAGCGCGGTCGACAAGCGCGGCAATCCGCGTTCCGGCGCGCTCCGCTGCTTCCGCGCCCGCGGCCTGTAGTCGTAATTCGAGAAGGGCGTCTCCTGCGGGAGGCGCCCTTTTTTATTTTCGGGGAAAAAGAAAAGGGCCTCTTCCCGAAAGGGAAGAGGCCCTCGTTCTTTCTTGAATTAGAGAATGGCCGGGACTTCTTCGGCCGTCGGCGCCGGCTTCGGCTTCGCCGGAGTGAGCAGCGGGATGTAGTTCACCGTGCGCACCTGGAAGTCGAAAGCGTAGTTCCGGCTCATGCGGAACTGCGGACGCTCGCCGTTGTCCTTGTGGACCACTTCGACCGCGAGCTCTTCCTGCGGAGCGCCGTCGGCGAGAGCCGCCGACTTGAACGCCGCTCTCGGAGCGCCGGCCGGAGCCGCTTCCTCACGCGCCACGCGGGGAGTTCCCACGCGGACGTTGACGAGGTGAGCGCTCGTGAAGCCGTGGGCCTTCGCGTCCTGGGCGACCGGTCCTTTCGGATTCAGGATGTAGGCCGTCGCGTTTTCGCGCGCGAGAATGGCGAGGCGGCGCTTGGTCGCGTCCGACACTTGGCCCGTGGCATCGCCCACGTCCACCCGGGTCTCGTCGTTACGAGAGGTCGAGAGGTTGTAGCGGTGCTGAAGGTTTTCGACCAGCGTGAGAATGCCGGAGAAGTCCTTCGTCTTGAGTCCGAGGTTACGCGTAACCGACCAGTAAGCCGGAAGATCGCTCGTGTTGCCGCTCGCGGGAGCGTTCACGAGATCGCCCGTGCAGGTGTTGAGGTAACGGGTCGCCGGAAAATTCGGCTTCGCCGTGTCCCACTCGACCGGCTGGTACGGGAAGTTCTGCTGGGGCACTTCGGCTTCGTTGTTTTCCACGCGATCGGTCTCGGTGGCGGGCCGGGTTCCCTGGAAATCCCGCAGATCCTTCAAGAGGTCCGTGGCGTAGGGCTCGGTCGCCGCGAGAGCCGCCTGCTTGCTGGCCTGGCACTCGACGGAGATCGTGGCGTTCGCCTGCGCGTAGTCCGCGTCGACGATCGCTTTACCGACGATTTCGTACTCCGACCGGATGCCCTGGCTGTCCGAGCTCGTCTGGTCGATGAGGTCCTTCGCTTCCGAGTAAACCGTGTACACGAGCGGCATTTCCAAGGTGACCTTCGGCGCGGACGCCCGGTTCAAGGAGTTGCCGACGAGCGGGTAATACATCGGAGCCTGAGCCACGTGGTGGCCGAGGTAGTGGGCGTTCGCGAACTTCAGCGTCTTGCGATCGCTGTCGAACTTGCTGTTCGTGCCCGTCGCCTCGAGGCGCGCCTTTTCGAGTGTTTCGCTGAGCATCGTGCGCTTGGTGCCTTCGGTGACGTTGTAAGAGATGGGCGTCGCGGAGATGCGGACCGCGTTCGTGTCCTTGCTCTGCACGATGGCTTGCACGCTACGGACGAGGCCTTCGACCCAGTCGAGGTCGTCGGTGCGCACGCCGAAACGCTGGCTGCCCGAGAAGATGGACGCCGTCTTCGCGTCGAGGGCGATCTGCTTGCCCGTGCATGTCTCGATCCGTTTCGCCGTACCCGGAACGAGAGGTCCGTTGTACTGGTGCGGGGGGGTCGCGATGAGTCTGGAACCGGCGGCTTCGTTGATGCTGCCGATGTTGCCCCAAAGAGGCTGGCGCTTTTCGTTCGCGGCGGAAGCCGGAACCTTCGTGTCGATCGCTTTCCAGATGCTTCCGCTGACCGCTTCGATGGCCTTACGGACATCGTCGGCGGAGGTGCGGCAGTTCACGGTGAACGTGAACCAAACTTCGCCGAACTCCGGAGCTCTTTCGGACGCGCCGGATCCTTCGTAGGTCATTTTGCCGACCCGGGGGTCGGAGCTTTCCGCGAAAGACGCGGTGGTAATGAACAAAGCCAGAACGAGTCCGGCGAACGTGCGAGACATGGGGTTCCTCCTGATTACTTTTTTTCGAGAGCGCGAAAAACTTAGAACGCATAGCAGCATAACGCAATGCATTTATTGGTTAAGAAGTTATTAACGTTCACATATTTGTAAACGCAATAAACTGTGGTATCCCCGCGCCTTACCGAAGGGGTGGTCCATGCGATCGTTATTTCTAGGGTTGTTGCTGATTGCTTCCGCGGGCGCGGCCAAGGAGCTGCCGGCGGGATTTGTTTCCGTTCAGTACTGGGACGAGGAGGAGCTTGGAGTCGTCGTCCGCGGCACGCTCGCCCGCGAGCTGTTCGATCGGCTGACCGGTGTCGAAGTAAAAACCGAAGGGGCTCTTCGGGTGAAGCGGGGGCCGCAAATTTCCTGCGAAAGACTCGAGAACAACGTCAGAGAGGATCGTTGCGCCTTTCAAGTGCTTCCCGAAGGAGAAGTCGCCGCCGTTCCCGTGCCGCTTTCCGAGAGCAGAAAAGCCTACGACGAAGACAAGCTCGGAATGGGCAACCTCGACCGCGATGACCGGGCCGCCGCGATCCTGAACGTGAAGGGAACGCTTGCGGAAACCACTCTAGGATTTTTCGGCCAGGCGTTCCCGAAGTCGGGACTCATGAAAATGGAGCAGGGCGATTCGGCCTGTTCGATGTACCGGGGCCGGTCCGGCCGCGGCGGAATCTATCGCCCGCGCATTCGCAAGTGCACGTTCCGCTTCTCGGCGGATGGTAAAGTCGTGCGGTGAATTTTTCCCAACGGCTTTCCTGAAAACACATCACTTTTCCCGGGGGCGATCCCGCGCGAGGCTTTCGCGTGGAGGACACACTCATGGGAAAAATGCTTTCGCTGATGCTCGTTCTGGTAACGGCCGCGTCGTTCGGCGCCGATCCGATCTCCATCGATAAACCTTGGAAGAAGGCGGTCGTCGATTTCGCCGCTAAACATTTCCAGCACTCGGCGTGGGGCTTCGGCCACTCGCAACGAAATTTTCTTCTCTCGACGAGACTGGCCCAGGCCTCGGGCCTTGCCGTGGACACGGACGTGCTCTTCGCGGCGGCCTTTCTCCACGACATGGGCGGATTTCCCGGCTTCGAGAAGAAGGGCGTGGACCACGCCGTTCGTTCCGCCGAGCTGGTGGAGCCCATCTTGCGTGCCGCCGGTTTCCCCATGGAAAAGTTGGAAGCGGTGAAGGGCACCATTCTCGCCCATACTTATTACAACCCGAAGGCCCCCGTGACGGCGGAAGAGACCGTGTTCCGGGATGCCGACCTCTTGGATTTTCTCGGCAGCATCGGGGTCGCGAGAATGGTTTCGGTCACCGGTCGGGAATCCTTTGCTCCGGGACTCGGCGACTCCGTCAAAGCCGCCGCTCAAATGAGACAGAACCTTCCGGCGAAGCTGCTGACTCCGGACGCGAAGCGGGAGGGCGCCCGTCGCGTGGCGGAAATGGACAGGTTCTTTCAGACGCTGAACCGGGAAAGCTTCGGCGGCCGGATCTATTGATAGCCCCGGCCGTTCGGGATAGGAAAAGGGGATGAGCCTTCCTCCTTTCGCCCTCGAACGATACTTCGCCAAACACGAGTTCTCCGTCGCCCACCTTTTGTGCGCCTCGGACTGCGAAGCTCACAACGTGGGGGAAGTGCTCGGGTTCGAGCCCGGCGCCAGAGAGCGCCTCGACGAAGTCTGGCTCGGCTACACGGAGTCGGCCGGTCATCCGGAACTGCGGGCGGCCATTGCCGGGCTTTATCAGAATGCCAAGCCAGAGGATGTGCTCGTCCACGCCGGAGCGGAAGAGGCGATCTTCAACTTCATGCACGCGACCGTGAAACGCGGCGATCACATCGTGGTCCACTGGCCCTGCTACCAGTCGCTCTTCCAGGTCGCCGAATCTCTCGGTTGCGAAGTGACCCGCTGGGAAGCGAAACCGGCGCAAGGTTGGCGCGTGGATGTCGGCGAGCTGAAGAAAGCGCTGCGGCCCAATACGAAGGCAGTCATATTGAATTGCCCCCACAACCCCACCGGCTTTCTGATGGATCGCTCGGACTATTTGGACGTCGTGAAGACGGTCGACGCCCACGGCGCCACCCTCTTCATGGATGAAGTCTACAAAGGACTGGAGTACGAGCCGGGCACCGAGCTTCCCTACGCCTGCGATCTTTCGGAGCGGGCGGTTTCTCTCGGCGTGATGTCGAAGAGCCTCGGGCTTGCCGGCCTTCGCATCGGCTGGGTGACGACGAAAGACCGGGCGCTTCTCGCCGAGATGGCGAAGCTCAAGGACTACACCTCAATGTGCAACTCGGCCCCGAGCGAATTTTTGTCGGTGGTCGCGCTACGCCATCGGGACAAGTTGCTCCGCCGCAACCGGGGCATCATCGCGGAAAACGTAGTGCTTCTCGATCGATTCTTCGCCGAACACTACGATCGTTTCGAATGGGTGCGGCCGAAGGCCGGTTGCATCGCCTTCCCGAAAGTTCTGAAGGGCTCTTCCGAGGAGTTCTGCGACAAGGTGTTGAAGAGCGGCGGAGTGCTGCTCGCTCCGGGATCGAAATTTTCCTACGACGGACATTTCCGGATCGGTTTCGGCCGGCGGAACTTCCCCACGGCGCTCGCGGCGTTCGCGAAACAGATTTAATTGGCGCCGAGATCGGCGAGGCGGTTGCGGAGCCGGCGGATTTCCTCGTCCGGGCCTTCCGTATCGATTCCCTGAAGCACGCGCTCCTGGCGCCACTCGAGTTGAAGCTTGATTAGCTTTCGGATCGCCACGATCGCGCGCTCCGGGTGTCCGTTGGAGAGATGGGCGTCGGCAAGAAGCTCATAACTTCTGGGCACGTCAGGCAAGAGCTTCACCGCCTGCTCCAGATGATAGACGGCGGCTTCCGACTCCCCATCTTCCAGCTCCAATTCTCCGAGGCCGAGCTTCACGGTTCCGTTTCTCGGATGCCGTTTGTCGATCGAGCGAAAGACTTCGATCCCTTCGGTCAAGTCGGGGGACTCGAGATAGATCTCGCTCAAGTTGTTCGCCACATCCATTCGGTCGGGATTGCCTTCGAGCGCGCGGCGGAAGGCGTTGGCCGCGGCCTGCGGATTGTCGAGGCGGTGGAGATAAATCAGGCCGAGTGTGCCGAGCGCGTTCACGTTGCCCGGTCGGTCCTTCAAGACTTGCAGGAGCAGATCGCGCGCCTCCTCGTTCTTTCCTTCGTCGATCAAGTCCGTCACCCGGCCCAGCTCCTGGGGCACGCAGTTGAGGTCCTTTTTTCCGGCGGTGCAGTTTCCCTGATACGGGTAGGCCTCGCGAACGGCGCGCGAGGGACGGGCGAGCGGAAGCTTCATCGGAAGCGGGGCGGTCGCCGCCATTTGCGTACGCTGGGCGGTCGGCTCCGTGAGCTTACCGAACCAAGGTAAGAGCGTGAAAATGTACAGGCATCCCAGGAAGACCGAGATCAGGGCCAGGATGCGCAAAACTCGCCGCATCCCCGATCCATAACATGGGAGATCGGGAGGATCAGGCTAAAAAGTTCTGGGCTATGACGCGCCTTGTGGGAGCTATTTGCAGCTAGGATCGTAGCTGGACATGGTCTTCAACTTATTCAGCACGCAGGCCTCCACGTCGGCTTGAGTGAACTCTACGCCCGTGCCGCTGAACTCCTCGAGGCACGCCATCGTCGCGCGGAACCGACACCAAACCTCGGGCTTGCCGCTGTGGAGAACTTGGTTCACCGGATCGAGGGGAATTATGTTTTGGCAGTTCTTTCCATCCGAAATTCCCTGGCCGAAACAACCGAACCAAACGACGGGAGTATCGATGAAGCAGGCGGCGATCTGACTGGGAGTGAGATCCGAGTCCCACACGTCGTAACCGCATTCCTCGGACGGGTCGGGCGTCGAGTGGGTAACGACGACGACCAATCCCTCGTCCTTCAGCTTCGTTAGCCGTTCCTGGGTTGGATTGTTGACCTGATGGCAGAACTTCGCGCCGTAGCGCTTTCCGCATTCGGCCGTCATTCTCGCGCATTCTTTCTTCGCCACGCCGTCGTGATCGCTAGGGCCATAAAAACAGACGATGTAAACGTGCTTACCCTTTATGGTCAGCGTCGAGATGGCAGGTGTGCCCGGCGGCGGCTCCGGAGTTCTTCCGTCCCGAGCGGTGCCGGTTCCCTGAGCGGGTTGAAGCGTTTCGGCGTGGATTGGGATGGCGAAAAGAATTGCCGTGGCGATGGCCAGAATAGCCGTTCGTACGTACTGCAAGGGACCTCCATGGAAGGGCTAGGTCCTTATTTTAGACAAGGACAGTCGAGGAAATGCCGGGACCGCCGACACAATCGGAAGGGGCTGAAAACTAAGGGGTTTTACGGCTGGTTCAGGTACTTCTTATCGAACACGAAAGGCCCGAACGGCAATACGGCCGCGATCAGGGCGGCGGCCAGTTTCTTTCCGGGCCAGCCCTGTTCCATGGCTAAGGAGTTCGCCGTGATCGCATAAGCGATGAAGAGAGCGCCGTGAATCGAGCCCACGATGCTGACGGCGATTTTCAAACCGTAGATATACTTCAGCGGCATCGCGATGCCGAGAAGAGCGAGAAACGAAAGGGCTTCGAGAGTGCCTATGAGACGGAAGCGCTTGATCATGAATCTCTTCTAAACGCTTCGGGGCCTCCCTGCCAACTCTCCTTTGTAGTTTGGGCGCCGGAGACCGGCCATTTTCGGACATGGCCAGTCTCCGGCTTTCAGTCAGGGTTTGTCCGGGGGAACTCCCCAGAGCTTGAGGGTCTTTTCGGCGATTTCGCGGAATACTGGAACGCCATGTTCGGCGCCGTGAGCTCCGCCGTCCCCGTTGGAGGGACGGATGATTCCCGCGTAGACGACGATTCTGGGGTGATCGACGGGGGCGAAACCGGCGAAGCTACCCACGTTGCCGTCCGTGCTCTTTTTCGTGGGCCCGAAGCTCGGGTCCTGGGCGGTGCCCGTTTTTCCGGCCATCGTGTAAACGGAGTCTTTCGCTCGGCGCGCGGTTCCGTCCGTGACGACCGAAGCGAGCATCTTACGTACCTCTCGCGAGGTATTTTCCGATAGCACGCGTCTCACGGGCTTGGGGACTTCTCCGCTTGTAGCGAGCGGTTTCAGAAGCATGCCTCCGTTGGCGACCGCCGAAAACGCGGTGACGATTTCGAGTGGAGTCGTCGCGAGCGCGCTTCCCGTCGTCAGAGTGGCTAGCCGGAAGGACTCGCGCGCTTCGTCGCTGAGCCCGAAGAAACCCGGAACCGATTCCGGAAAACCTTCGGAACTGCCCCCGGGCCCGAACCCGAAATTTTTCAGCGCGGTCTCTAGAGGGGCGAGCCCCATCTTTTGCGCCACCTTGATGACACAGATATTGCTCGAGTTGGCGACGGCCTCGGTGATCGTCAGCTTCGGAAAGCCTTTCCAATCGTGATACGTGTGGCCGTCCCATTCGTACGTGCCGTTTTCGCAGTAGAGGGCATCGCTGGCCTTTACGACCCCTTTCTCCATAGCGGCCGCCACCACCAGCGCCTTCAGCACCGAAGCGGGGCGAAGAATCTGGGAGAGCGACCAGTGCGCTTCCTTTCGTCCACCGGCGCGAAGGTCGGTATTCGAAACGGCGAGAATGCGCCCGGTGTCGGGGTCCGCCACGATGGCGAATCCCGCCTCGGCGCCGAACCGCGCGACGGCGCCGCTCACGGCGGCGTCGCTGATTTTTTGAATTTCGGGATCGGGCTCGAAGGCCGCAATCTCCTGGTTGAGCTCACGGGCCCCATAGGCGAGCGTGAGGGTTAAGGTAGCCAGCAGGGTACCGATGGCCAGCAGCGAGAGCTTTCGCGATCTCGTCGGCAAAGGTTGAAGTAACATGTCGATTCTCCTTCTCAGGAACGATTTGAAGTAGGCCGGGTTCCGGAGACCAGCCGCCATGCCCGTGGTACCGACGAGCCCGTGACTGGTTTCCAGCGCTGCTTCCGCCACCCGCACCAAGCAGCTTCCATATTCCCGCGCGGCGATCCCTCTTCGGCCGAGGAGGGCCGCATCGCAGGAAAATTCCTGAAGCTCACAAAGCGTGCGCTTCCAAAGTTTCAAAACCGGGTTGCACCAGAATAGAACGTGAATCGCCTCGACCGCGAACGCCCAGTGCGTATCGCCCTGGCGGTGGTGCTGAATCTCGTGGCGAAGGGCGAGGCGGAAATCGGCCGGCCTTTCCAGAAGCGAGAAGGGCAGAACCACCCAGCTCATGCCCGTCATTCTCGCGGCGAAGGGAACGGAGATTTCGTCGCTGACGGCGACCCGGACCCGCCCGAGCTGGTGCAGGGATGTCGAGTTTCTCAGAATGCGTCCCAGCTTTCGCCGCTGGCGGAGCAGCCAGGCCGAAGCAATTGCCATTCCGGCCATAAGCGCCCAGGGCATCGCCTTTTCGAAAGGAAAGGAGACGGGCCGTCGCTCAGGGACCGGCGCCGCAATCAAGACAGGCGCCGGCTTCATCTTCCGCTTCATCGTTTTCGCCGGTGCCCCCGCTTCGCGGAGCATCTGCTGAAAGTTGAAAGTCGCTTGGGGCAGCGTGTGCTTCGGCAGAGAGCGGACGCAAACCGGCGCCACGAGCGAAAGACAGAGTAGGAACTGGCCGAGCCAGGCGAGATCGCGGTGGCGAATCGAGCCCCATCGGTCGTTGGCTCTCACCACGAGAAGGAAGCTCGCGGAAACGACGGCCAGAATCGCGTTGGTCCAGAGATAGAGCTCCAGCATCACGGCCTCTCCATCTTGCCGTCGAGAGCTTC
>CAZZHG010000089.1:0-20488 GCA_964653655.1 uncultured Pseudobdellovibrionaceae bacterium | reverse complement strand
GCCATGGCAATGGTCGCGTAGATGAGCAGGGTCGCGTGGTCCATGGTGTTTTAGGCGTACTCGAGAACGATTCCGTCGATGATGTTGGCCACGTCTTCGCAGCGGTCGGTCACCGTTTCGAGCAGCTCGTAAATTTCCTTGAGCTTGATGAGCTTACGAATGTCGGGTTCCTCGCGGAAAAGCCGCGCGAGACCGGAGCGCAGCACGTGATCCGCGTCGTTTTCCAGGCGGTTGATCTCGACGCAGGTCTTGATCACGTTCTCGGGGTTTTTCAGGTTGTCGAGGGCGCTCACCGCCGACTGAACGAGGTGAACGGAATGCAAACAAATCTCGGCGAGCTCGAGCCCTTCCTTCGGCATGTCGTCCACTTGAAACAAGTGAATGCGGGAAGCGGCGGCGTCGATAAAATCCAAAATGTCGTCGAGGCGGGACACCAACGTGTGGATGTCTTCGCGATCGAGGGGCGTGATGAAAGTTTTGTGGAGCAAGTCCATCGTGCGGTGGGTGATCTCGTCGCCCCTGTGCTCGATGTCCTTGATCGAACGGACCCGGCGCTCGGCTTCCTTCAGATTGGAGCAGAGGTCGCGAAACTCGGTCGCGCCCTGAACGAGGCAGGTGGAAAGCTCTTTGAACAGATCGAAGAAGCGGCCTTCTTTAGGCAAGATGCTCGAGAACATGCTCCCCCCGGGATGCGTTTTGAATGACGCCATATCTACAGGGAGGCCGATCAATGGGAAAGGCCGAATTTAGAAGAAACGGTAAAGAGAAGGTAAAGACTGGGTAAGGGGCCCTGTCGGAAACAAAACGCTATATTTTCAGATATTTAGTATCCAGCCTGCTTGGGGCTGAAGTCCTCGAAACCCCGGAACGCGAAAATCACGTTCACGCGGTAGACCTCGTCGTCGGTCGAAGACTCGGTGGCGCCCTTCTTCATGAGCGCTTCGCTTCGGCATTGATCGTGGCTGTCGGTGTGAAACTCGAGGACGTCCACCTTGCGCTTACCGTCGCGGTAGTAGGTCTGGAGGGTCACCCGGCAGTTTTCTTTGCCGCCTTCGTGAGCGAAAGCGGGGGCGGCGATTAGAACGGCGACAACCAACGAGAGCAACGAGCGCATAGATACCTCGGCCCGTTGAATTGCAAAGGCGGTTCCCGGGCAATTCCCGCACGAAATCGCCGCGGGAGCCGAAAAGGGGCACTCGTTTGTCGGTGAATCAAACAGTCTACAGGGAATAACGCATAGGGTTGTCAGGAGGTGATGCGGAGAGTTACTCGTCGCGTTTTCTCTAGGAGGTTCGCATGCGGTTGGTTCTCTTGTCCGTTGCTCTGTTCGCCGGCGTGAATGCGTTCGCGAAAGTCACTTTCAAAACGTCGCTCACCTGCCAGGTCGAGGACGGCGATGAATGGGTCGAGTTCGGTCTTCGTAAGGAAGGCGAGCGCACCCAAGTGGTCGTCGTTCAGCACCACGACGACGACACCGCCGAGCTCGTCGCTCGCCGCTTCGTCGCCCAGAGCCGTAGCCCCCAGGGACGGACGTTGTGGACGGACGCGAGTCGCACGCTCCAGATTCAGCTTCACAACGTGCGCGGAAAACTCACCGCGGACTTCACACTTCTGAAGGACGGTCCGGGCTCCATCAGCGAAAGCGGACTCCTCTGCTACAAGAACAGCCAGATCTCTTTCGACGGTTGGCCGCGGAAGTAGATCAGGAACGTTTCTTCTTCTTGAGTCCTGGACCGGCCATACGGTCCAGGACGTACTGCCATCCCGCCCGTTGGCGCTGGACGGTGATGTCGCGCCATTTCGTATAGGACGGTTGGAAGCCCTGGCTGTCTCCGTTGATCTCGATCACGAAGGCCATGGTGCGTTCCTTGTCGTACATCCAATCCACCGAACCGCCGTCGACGTTGTAGAGAAGCTCGTAAGAAGTTCCCGCCGTGTAGGTGCCGTTACCCGAGTCGCGGACCAGTGTCTTCGCCAGCTCCTTTCCTACCTGAGTGTAGGGAGCGAAGTCCGGAGCCGGGATTTTCTGAGGGCTGCAGCCCATCGGGTAGATGACGATCTCCGAGAACGAGTGATAGGAGACCGCGATCATCGGGTGAATGCGCGAAGCAAGCGCCGTGATGGCTTTCGTCTCTTCCTCCGAGCCGGCCGCGTCGCCCCGGTAGGTATCCGAAGACTTGCTGCCGGAGGAGCCTCCGCAGGAATTCCACTTGAACGGGTAGTTGCGGTTGATGTCGACGCCGTAGCCGCCTCTCGCGTTCTTTCTCCACATGGAGTCCGAAGTCCAAACCTTGTTGTTGCCGTCGGGGTTCATCATCGGCACGACCCAGATGTCGTAGTTGTTCATCCACTTCTGAACCTGGGCGTCGGTCTCGTAGTTCTTCGTGAGGTAGTCGACGATGTCCAGAGCCACTTCCGTCGTCATGACCTCGCGGGCGTGGTGCATGGCATCGAACAGCACCGCCTTTTTCGGCTGGTTCGGAATCACGAATCTCGCCGTGAGATGAATCGCAAGTAAGTCGCGTCCGTCGCCGGTCTTGCCGATGACTTCCATCGCCGCGAGGTGCGGATAACGATCTTCGGCGTCCTTCAGGGCGCGCTCGACGTCGTTGTACTTTTTGAACTGGGCGTCGGGGGTCCGGATTTCCCGGGTCGAAAGCACTCGCAGATCGCGCGTCTGGCGAAGCCCGCTTTCCTTCACCACGAGGGTCACCGTGTGTTTCTCGAGGTTCACCCCGCCGATGTCGAAGCCTCGGTCGTGGAGAGCCTTCAGATCCAGGACGTTCCCGTAGGGAACTTCCACGTAGTGTTCTTTTTCAGGAACGGAAACACCCGCAGTCAGAAACAGACCGCCAAGAAAGGCTAGCAAGGCTTGCATGGTTTTTTCCCCCGTACCTTTATTTTACGGGCGTGCGGGTTCATGCGGGGGAATCGGCCCAACGCCCTTTAACGGCTGAATACGCCGGGTCATGGGCAGGCATACACGGCTGCGTCAAATCACAGGTGGGTCGTGAGTCCCATCCATAGTCCGAGCAGAACCACGAGAAAGAGCGCCGACCATTGGCGGATGGGCCACCAGCGGGTCCATTCCTCGGCGCCGGGCCGGGCGGTGGCGAGGGAAAAGAATCCGGGAATGAGCAGGGCCGCGAGCAGGACGACGTGAGCCTTTCCCGGATCCGCGAGATACCAGGCGAGGGTGACGTGAATCTTCGGAAACTGCGACAGCAGAAAGCTCAGGTAGGAATAGTAGAAGACCAGATTGCGCACGCGGCGGTAAAGCCCCTCGTGGCCCAAAACCTCGCCGTGAATGCGCGAGAGAAGCACGATCGATACCGCCGTGAAGATGAGTGCGCCGACGGCGAGCAACCCAAGGGTCGGCCTCACCAGGTAGGCGGTCGCGAGAGTGGAGGCCGGAGCGAGCGCGATGTTGGTTGCCACGCCGAGCAGAGCCTTCTGTTCGGCTCGAGACGACTTGGGATCGATCCAGGCGCGGCGGATCATGACGACGAGCGAGCCCACCAGGGCCGCGCCCACTATGCCGAGCATTATGAAATCGGGTTTGAGCGCCATTTCCTGAAAAGTTATCGGTTGCCGGGTCGAACGTCTCCTCAAATAATATAGGAAATCTTTCCTCAGAGGCGCCCATGACCAACGGCTTTGGTTGTAGGTTTGGTTTCTCGATCCTCTTTCTCTGGGCGGCCCACGCCCCGGCTTCCGTTCAAATCGACAAAGCTCCCGGCGCCACGACCTACCGATTCCATGTGGACCGAGTCACGCTGGATCCGGCCGAAGAAGACGAAGAGCGCTATATCAAAGTCCGGCTCGAGGGGCTCAAGGGTTACGAAGGGCTCGTCGCCGAAGAGGGAAAACCCGAGATTCCGGCCATTCACTTTTACGTCGACGGCGAGGGGGACATTCAAGTTTCCCCCGGCACTCCGGACAATCCCTGGTCTCGCGGGTCTTTCGTAAAAGTGTTTCCGTTTCAGCCTTCTCAGGCCAAACGGCCCAATCAGCCCTACGTCTTCTATTACGATCGCGCGGCCTATGCTTCGAGCGAGCTTTATCCTTTCGACGCCTACTCGGTGGAGAAGGTCGGCCTTCACAAAGGGAAGTTGCGCCGTCTGGTCCGGCTCTATCCCATCCGCTTCGAAGCGGCGGCGGGCCGCTTCGAGATCATCCGGAGGTTCGAGGTGAAAGTGATTGCGGCGGCGGAGCCCGCGCGCGCTCCGGGCAGGAAAACGCTCGCCGTCGTCGCGGGAGCGACTTTCGATACGAGTCCCGCGCTGGACAGCTACGTCGCCTTCAAGAAAACCCAGGGCTTCGACGTGGTCCGGGTGCACTTCGGCCGAGACGCGAAGACGCCGGCCGACCTCAGAAAGGCGCTTTCCCTTTCCTACAAGGATCCGAAAGTGGATCTGCGACAGATTCTTCTCGTGGGAGACAATGGAGAGGTCCCCGGCTACACAAGCGATCTCTTAGAGGGCGTGACCGATCACTATTACCGCTGTCTCGATTCGGATTACGAGTCCGACATCGGCGCTCCCGACGTCGCTCTCGGCCGCTTCGCCGTCGAAACGGAAGCCGAGCTTGCCGTCGTCGTAAAAAAGCAAATCCGGTACGAGCAGGGTAACTTCAAGGATCGCAGCTGGCTGAAGCGCTTTTCTCTCATCGCGACCGACGACAGCAGCCACTTTCAAGTCGCCGAAGCGAGCTTCGACTACCTGACCGACAGGTACACCGGGCCTCAGGGTTACTTTGGTAATTTCCCGAAGCTCGCGCAGACGGGCGGCGACTTGCTCTACGCCATCCGGCACAGCGCCACGGGCTCGCAGGTCGTAGAACGGCTGAAAGAAGGGCGGGGCTTCATCAACTACGGCGGGCACGGCAACGAGGATTCCTGGGACGGCCCCGAGGTCAGTCAGGAGGATGTCGAGTCCATTCACCACGAGGCCACCCCTTTCGTGATGTCGAACGCGTGCATCACCGGAAAATTCGTCGTGGATTCCTTCGCCGAGACCTGGCAGCGGCACGAGTCGGGTTCGGTCGCCTTCTGGGGTTCCATGGACAGCACGTACTGGGATGAGGACGACGTACTTCAGCGGAAGGTCTACGACGTTCTTTTCCGGGACGGCAACCGCCGCATCGAGGATTTCACGGACGCCGGTCTGGAAGAGGTCTGGCGCTTCTACGGCGGCAAGGGCCGTAGCAAGTATTACTGGGAGACGTACGTCGTCTTCGGCGACCCCTCGACGGAAATCCGCCTGAAACAATAAAGGACTGGGTCGCCACGGCGTCTCGGCATCGCCCGAACCAAAATCTCAGGCGCCTCGCGATCATAGGGTAAGCGCCCTTTTTGTCACCGCTGTCTGACAGATGATCGTCTGTCGATCTTCTTTTCCGCACGCGGAGGCAGGGAACACATCTTGCTTAGTCCCCGCTCGAAGCAGCTCAGCAAGTGTCCGCAAGGGCACCGACGAGCATCAAGGGGGATAAATGAGAAAGCTACTTCTGATCGGGTTGATGGGAGCTACTTTTGCTGTCGTCAGCCCGGCCGCGGAAGGCCTCGGTTCCGAGACCGCCGCTCAGCCTGAGTCCACGCAGCTTGATTCTGCATCGGGAAATACGGTTGAGCGCGAGATCTGTCGTCGGAAACGTCGTCGTCGGCGGCACCACAGACGGCATCACCGCCGTCATCGGCGTTCTCACCGTCGTTTGTACTGGTAACCGTACGTTCGAACGGATCTACTGAAGGGGAAGGGATAGAGCCGCTTGCGGCTCTGCTCCTTCCCCTTCTTTATTTTCGGCTGGCTACTTCGACGTAATCCCCCGAAAGGGCGGCGCCCATGGCACCGCAAGTTCCTTCCGAGCTGACCGAGACGTTCTTCTCGTTCTTGGTAAGACCGAAAACGCATCCGGCGAACGGTGACTGAAACCGCGCCCTCTTCTCCACGAGCTCCGCCGGCCCCTGGATCTCCGCAAGGCGGTCCCCGGAAGTATCGGCGATGTAATGAAACCGGATCTGAACGCTCGGGCCACGGTTTTCTTGATTCACGTTGAGCGTCGCGCCACCCTTCTTGTTCGCGTACTGCGCTCGCCACAGGGCAGGCTTCTCCTTCGGCGCGGGCCAGGTCACTTGAAGGCTTACCCCCGTCGCTCCACACTCGGTGAGCTTGCCCAAATTCTTGTAGCTGGTTCCCTTGTCGAGAACGTAGAGGTAGGCGAGATCCTCGGCGGCGGTATTGAGAACCACCTCGAAGTAATCGTCCTGCCCGTCGACTTTCTTCAGTTCCGCCGCTTCCACGGTCATGGGCTTCGGGTCGGTATCTCCGCAGGGCTCGCAATATTGAAGCGCCACGGAACCCTTTTTCAGTTTTTCCAGGGCCCTCTTTCCGACGGCCTCCGAAATCCAGGCGCATTGGTCGGCAAAAGCGGTCGAAGCTAGAAAGAGAAGTACGAGCGGCCCTTTCATGATTCCTCCAAGAGAACGCATAGGTACGGACGGATTATACACCCGCTCGACAGAGGACCGAATGTCTACGGACGAATCCGTGCGGGCCCCCGTGGCCGATTTCTTGCTCCTTAAGAAGCGCCGTGCAAAGGGGTTTGGGGAAATTGGGGCGTGGTCTGTGGGTATTCATGTGCGCCGTCGTGTGCGCCGTGAGCCTCGGCGCCGATCCGATTCCCGCTGACAAGGCGCCTCCCACTACGGTTCCCTCGGCCGAGAATCTCACCAAGACCGCCGACGACGACTCCAAGTCCAAAGACGAGGACGAAAACAAGAAGAGCATCCTCAATCAGGTCGACCCCGAGTCCATTCAGCAAATCACGACCACGCTTTCCTCGACGGTGGCGGCGCTAATCGCCATTCAAACGATTCCCGGTTCCGTGCAGAACTCGGGCAAAGCCATTCGAGAGCTGTGGAATTTCGGAGAGCACCGCGCGGAGTACCTGCGCCAGCGGGAAGAGCTCACCGAGTTCATGAAGACGAAGGACAAGAAGCTCGCCGTGCTTAACAAGGCGATCGAGCGCTACAGCCCGGCTTTGAAGGAACTCGACGAGCATGTGAAGTCCGTTCTCGGAGGACAGCCCCCCGAGCTTGGTGTCCGCTACAACCTTGTCGAGCAGGACATTCAGAGCCTGATGGAATTACCCGGCGCCTCGCGCTGGTCGACGGAACTGATGACCGCCCTCGACGAGTGGCGGGCCGACCACCGGTCTTATCCCATCGAAAGCTGGATTGGTAAGCACCTCGGTACGAAATTTCTGAAAGCGGGCCCCGGGGCCGCCTGGCTCGAGCGCTATACGAAACACCAGAAGGAACTGGCCGCCGCTTACTGGCTCGAGAAGGGCAGCGCCCTTCTCATGGATCAGTGGTCCGAGCGCAACAAGGGCCGCGTCGCCGTCTTCAATGACGAGGAGAAGAAGTGGCAGAAGCAGTTCAAGAAGCTTCGCGCGGACGAGACGAAGGCCGCCGGCGTCTTCATTCGGGAGTTCGCCACGTTCACGAGAGACTTGAACGACGGAATCCACGATCCCAAGCACAAATTCTCCGAGCTTCTTCTTTGGGCGAACCGTGAGCCGGGAGTTTTTCACACGAGCGACTCGGGCGCGCCCATTCCCATCACGGCGGACAAGATGGCTCAGTACGCGGGCGCCCGCTGCGCGGCCGGCTTCAAGGCGCTTAGCGATGCCGTGGCGGCGGCGAGAATGACCGGCGCGTTGACCAGCATTCCCTGGCAGATTCTTCGATCGATTGCTCCGGGTCTGGGAGCCGGTGTGACCGGAGTCACCGGCTACATGTCCGTTCGTGGGCTCATTCGCCTCTGGCAGAAGGCAAAAGCGGGTGAGCTGGGCGGGGAAGAGAAGGACGAGAAGGAACCCAAGAAGGGGTGAGCCCCGATCGTCTAAGTTCTGGTGGCCAGATCTGTAAGTAATTGAATTTTAATGAATAAAATAGGGTCCTCCGAGTGAAACTAGACTAGGGTGTTTTGTAACGCCCCTTGTTATAATGAAGCTGTCATCAGAGTTCGACTCGGCTTCATCAGGTACGGCATCAGAGAGGGTTGAAATGTTCGGATCCCTCAAAAACAGAAGTTTTCTTGCTAGCTCGATCGCGCTTTTCTGCGCCGTCGTGCTTCTCTCGGGCTGTGGCGCGATGCTCGGCTCCGGAGGAAAGAATTCGCGCACGGGCGGCGGTTCGCCTTTCGGCAACGGCAACAGCACCGGCCGTAATACTCAGACCGGCGGCTCGACTTCCACTCGAAATCCGACCGGGGGCACCAGCGGCCCGAACACCGGCTACGACGCCGCTCTTCAGGAGTGCGATCGGTACCGGGGAGCCGCTTTCGAAATTCAGAACGCGTGCGGAGCTTTCTTCCAGGAGAACATGGAAGAGCTTACCTCCGGCTGCGCGGCGCGCTTTCAGGATCTCTACAACAACGAGTGCGACGGTTTGAAGAACCGGTTGCAGACCGTCTTCAACGCCTGCGGCACGGACATCAGCCAGGGTATGCAGTACTTCCCGCAGAACTGCCAAACCGTGCTCCGCAAATACGTTCGATAATCTAAACCCGTCATTCCGCAGCTGAGCGTAGCGAGGATAGGAACCTTTGGCCGTTGCACGCCAACTTCCGCCGCTATCCGCTTTGCCTTAGCCAAAGTTCCCACGTCGCTCCGCTCCTGGGAGGACGGGAGCTGAGGTACAATTGCTTTCATGCGCGTTCTAATCCTTCTCGCCTTGGTGTGTTGCGCCTTAACCTTCGCCGACTCCTATTACGTCGAGGACACCACCGGAACCGGCTTGAGCTCGGAAGACGCCATCGCGGTCCAGCACTTCGTGCGCAACGCGGTGACGGAGGCCGGCCATCAGGCGGTGATGGAAAAGGAAAAGTCCCAGTTCCAGCTCCGCCCGAAACTCATTCGCCTCGGCCGCAGCTACATTCTCACCGTCGAAAAACGCACGTCCTCCGCACTCGTCTATTCCACTCAAATGAAAGCGGCGCAGATTGAGGAACTCGACGACGTCGCGAGCCGCGTGACCCGCGCTTGTCTGAAGGGCGTGCCCGCCCGTGGCGACGAAAAGGTGGGCGATGTCACGGAGGACGAGGAGACCCGGGGGATGCGGCGGCGTCCGGCGAAGAGGGGGACTTTCGTCGCCTTCGGGCCGGCGGCTTTCTCCCACCTCAATGCGACCGGCCTCGGATTTTACGGCGCGGGCGCTTACGCCTGGGACGTGAACCGCATGATGGTGCGGCTCCGGGTGGAGCTCGCCGTGAACGGCGGCGCGATCTTCACCGACTTCGGTTTGGGCGCGAGCTACTTCCTGTCGGACAGATCCTTCGCGCCTTTCGTGGGACTGGATTTAGGATTTGGCTTTTCGCGCATCGATCAAGGCGCGTTTCTCACCAACGAAACCATCTCCGGTTTCATCCTCGGCCCGACGGCGGGTTTTCATGTGCTTCGCACCCATGCGATCAACCTGGAAGTCGCCGCCAAGGCGGCCTTCCTTCTGAAGGCCGGCTCTCTCGGTACTCCTGTCGCTTACATTTTGCGGGTTGGGCTCTATTTCTGATCAGTGAGCGTCGGGGTGAAGGATCGCGCGCATCTCGGCTACGGTGACGAGATACGTCTGCCCGCAGAACTCGCAGGTGACCGAAACGTCCTTTCCCTTCAGCACCATTTCCGAGATGGCGGGTTTGCCGAGGTAGGCGATTGCCCGTTGGGCGCGCTCCTGCTGGCAGCGGCATGAGTACTTGATGTCGTAGGGATGCTCCACGTGAACGAGCTTTGAGTCGTGAGTGTAGTTCGCGGCGAACTTTTCGGGAGTGGCGCCGGCGAGAATTTCCTTGGAGAGCGCCGGGGCCTTCCGGCATTTTTCTTCCAGCTGGGCGATGAAACTTTCCGTCGCTCCTGGCATCAGCTCGACCAGGACTCCGCCCGCCGCCGTCACTTGCCCGTTTTTGTCGAGGGAAACCGTGAGCGATACCACCGACGGAACCTGGTGCGACTGAAAAAGATAGTGAGCCAGGTTCTGGGAAATCTCCCCGCTCACGAGCGGAACGATTCCGGTGTGCGGCTGCTTTTGAAACGGCAGATTCCTTGTCACCGTCAGCACGCCGGTACCAAGACCGCCCGCAATATCCAGGCTTCCGTCTTTAGTGCGCAAGTCGGCATGGGGACTCGAGCAGTAGCCGCGTACGTCACACTCGTAACTCGCTTCCGTATAGAACCAGCCCAAAGGACCGTTGCCCCGAAAGTGAAGACCGACTCGTTGGTTGTCGCTCAGGTGGGAGGCCATGAGAAGGGCTCCCGTCAAAGCCTGGCCGCTCGCGATGGTGGCGAGCGGAAGAGTTGCCTGCTTGTGGGCCATTTCCCTAACGACGTCGGTCGTGATGGCGGCCGACACCCGCAGCATCAGGTCTTCGGAATAGAATTTGTGTACTCGCGCCATCGGGAGTCAGTTCCGTCCTTCTAGCATAGCAAACTCACGCGGACGCCTTGTCCCGGAAGATGAAAAATACCGCCCCGACGAGGCACAGGCCCGCCCACAAGTAGTTCCAGCTCGGTTTCACGCCCATGTACCAGGTGGCAAACGCCACGAAGACCACGAGGGTAATTACTTCTTGCAGAATCTTCAGCTGAGGAAGGGAAAAGTACACGGAACCGAACCGATTTGCCGGCACCTGCAGACAGTACTCGAAGAAGGCGATGAGCCAACTCACGCCGATGGCCATCCAAAGGGGCCGTTCGTTGAAATGCTTGAGATGTCCGTACCAGGCGAACGTCATGAAGACGTTCGACAGCACCAGCATCAGAATGGGCCCGGACATTACTTGGGACCGGCGTTGACGATTTCAGCCGTGCAGCCCGCTTCGTACTTCTTGAAGTTCTTCTTGAAGAGACCCGCGAGCTCCGCCGCCTTCTTGTCGTACTCGGCGGCGTTCGGCCACGTGTCCCGCGGCTGCATCATCTTGTCCGGCACGCCCGGGCAACGGGTCGGGATGTGGAATCCGAAAGTCTTGTCTTCCACCGTCGACACGCCCGCGAGCTCGTTGTTGTTGATGGCGTCGCAGATCGCCCGCGTGTACTTGAGCGGGAACCGCTGGCCCACTCCGTAAGGCCCGCCCGTCCAGCCGGTATTGACCAGCCACACGTTCGCGCCCGACGACTTGATGCGCTTGGCGAGAATCTCGGCGTACTTGCTCGGGTGCCAGACCATGAAGGCGGCGCCGAAGCAGGCCGAGAAGGTGGCTTGCGGTTCGGTGACGCCCATTTCGGTGCCGGCGACCTTCGCCGTGTAACCGCTCATGAAGTGGTACATCGCCTGGGACGGGGACAGCTTCGACACCGGAGGCAGCACGCCGAAAGCATCCGCCGCGAGGAAGATGATGTTTTTCGGGTGGCCGCCGCGGCACGGGATTTCCACGTTCGGGATGTACTCGATCGGGTACGAGGCGCGGGTGTTTTCCGTCACCTTGATGCTGTCGTAATCGACGCAGCGTGAATCCTCGTCGTAAACCACGTTCTCGAGGACCGTTCCGAAACGGATGGCGTTGAAGATTTCCGGTTCCTTCTCGGCGGACAGGTTGATGCACTTCGCGTAGCAGCCGCCTTCGATGTTGAAGATCCCGTTGTCGCTCCAGCAATGCTCGTCGTCGCCGATGAGGCGGCGGTTCGGATCCGCGGAGAGGGTCGTCTTGCCGGTGCCGGAAAGCCCGAAGTACAGCGTGACGTTGCCGTCCACGCCGAGGTTCGCCGAGCAGTGCATGGAGAGCACGCCCTTCTTCGGCATCAAATAGTTCATGACCGTGAAGACGCCCTTTTTCATTTCGCCGGCGTACTCGGTGCCGAGAATGACGAGCTGTTTGTCTTCGAAGCTGACGTCGACGGACGTCTTCGAAGTCATCTCACGGGTGTAACGGTTCGCCGGAAAGCAGCCGGCGTTGTAAATCGTGAAGTCCGGATCGCCGAAGGTTTTCAGCTCTTCGTGGCTCGGCCGGATCAGCATGTTGTGCATGAAAAGCGCGTGGTAGGCGCGGGAGGTGATCACCCGGACCTTCAAGCGGTACTGGGGATCCCAGCCGGCGTAACCGTCGACGATGTAAAGGCGCTCGCGGGAATTCAAATAGTCGAACGCGCGCTCCCGGTTCACCTGGAAGTTCGTCGGTTCGAGGGAGATGTTGATGTCTCCCCACCAGATGTCTTTCTCGCTCGCCGGATTTTTGACGACGCGTTTGTCTTTCGGGCTTCGTCCGGTCTTCGCGCCGGAAGAAACGACGAGGGCGCCGGCGCTGGAGATGGCCGAACCTTTTTCGTTCGTCAGGGCTTCTTCGTAAAGCTTCGCGGGGGACAGATTGCGGAAGATGTTTTTAACGGAAATATTGGGGTCGATGTTGGACACGGGGGCTCCTTACCAATTGATAAAGTAGCCTTTCATAGCATTTCTCGCGTTTCAGGTAAACCGCACCTTTTCCTAGAATTATTAGGTAGATGGAATGGATTAATGCAATGCGTCTATTTTAGCTTTGGGAAGGGGCTTCTGGGGGGCTCGGCCGGTCCCCTCTGGGCGCCTTGGGGCAGCAAGGTGCTCACAGGGGGCTGGCCGAAGCCGATATCGGTCAGCGCTTGGGGTCCGCAACCGGGGTGAGTTTGAGGACGTAGCGCTGCTTGGTGTCCTGGGTGGTTTTCACCCCGAACTCGCCTTGTTCTCCGGGTCTGGCGTAAACGACCCCGTCGATCCTGGTTGTGTCGTCGCCGATCTTTCTAAAAAAGGTCACTTTTGCCTGAATCAGGTCGTTTCTCATCCGTTCGGGGGTCACTTCCGTGCGGAACTCCTCGGTCAGGCAGTCTTTGCCGCTGCACTGCTTTCGTCTGGCCTCGTCGGCCACCGTGGTCTGACCCGGTTCGGCGGAGACGATGTGGCTCCACTCATGGACTGTGTGAGGTCCGCCGGCGTCCTCGACGAACTTCCCTTCCATCTTCAGAAGGAGGGGGCTCGCCGACAGGGCGCTGCCGCAAACCAGTGTAAAAACAAGCAGGTGGTACTTTCCCATTTCTGTTTCCCTCACTCACAACAGACGCGGGATTTACGTCTAATGTGACAGGGTGGAAAAACGTCGCCCGACCCGCTATGGTGGGCAACTCTTGTTGGAGGTGCTTTTTGGATAACTGGCTCGCAAGTCTGAACGGCAAAATCATGCCTCTCTCCGAGGTCCGGATTTCTCCGATGGACCGGGGCTTTCTTTTCGGGGACGCCGTTTACGAGGCGATGCGCATCTACTCGGGCAAAGCCTTTCTCGAGGACGCCCACATGGCGCGGCTCCGCCGCAGCCTCGATTGCCTTCGCATCTCCGGCGCCGACGTGGAAAAGATCCGCGGCGACGTGCGGGCCTTAGTGAAGGCTTCCGGCGAGGACGAAGCTTGCGTCTACCTCCAGGTCACTCGCGGAACCGCGGCGACCCGTACCCACGCTTTTCCGGTCACGCCGGTTACGCCCACGGTCTTCATGTTCAATCAGCCGTTCAACGATCCGCAGAGCGGGCTTCGCCGAAACGGGGGCGCTTGCATTACCCAGCCCGATCAGCGCTGGGCCCGGGTCGACATCAAGACGGTGAACCTGCTCGGAAACGTGCTCGCGGCGCAGGCCTCGAAGGAAGCCGACGCGATGGAAGCGATTCTCATCAACCGCGACGGCGAAGTGACCGAAGGAACCCACACGAACGTGTTCGGCGTAGTGAACGGAGTGCTTCGCACGAAGCCGCTCTCTCACGCGATTCTTCCGGGAATCTCCCGCGACTTCGTGCTCGATCTCGCGAGGAAACTTGAAATCGTTTACGAAGAAAGAGCTTTGACCGAAGCGGAGCTTCGCGGCGCCCAGGAACTTTTCCTGACCGCGACGACCATGGAAGTGATGCCGGTCGTTCGTCTCGACGGAAAGCCGGTCGGCGCGGGAACGCCTGGCCCCATCACCGTAAAGCTCCGAGAGGCTTTTTCCGAAGCGCTCGTCGAGTTTCGAAACTCAGCGCAAATCAAATAAGAGAGCTTCCGTCGGCGAGTCCGCGGAAAGCGTGATCTTGGTTTCCTCGCTTATGCCGGCGCCGTCGCCGGAGCTCACCGCTTCGCCGTTCAGCCGGGCTTTGCCCGAGACGATTTGAAGCCAGGCCGAGCGCTCGCCGGTAATCGTGAAGTCCACCGTGGCTCCCGCGGTCAAACGAGTCGCGAAGATGCGCGCGTCCTGATGGATCGTGAGCCCGCCCTGTCCGGGAGGTGCCACGAGAAGTTCCCACCGGTTTTTCAGCTTCGCCGGATCGAGGGCGACCTGGCCGTAGCTGGGTGTGAGGCCTTTGGTGCTGGGCTTTATCCAAATCTGAATGAGCCGCATCGGTTCCGTCTTCGACGGATTGAACTCGCTGTGCTCGACGCCGGTGCCGGCGGACATCACCTGAATCTCGCCCGCCGGGATTTCCGTCACGTTGCCCATGCTGTCTTTGTGGGCGATGGCCCCCTTAACGATGTAGGAGATGATCTCCATGTCGTTGTGAGGATGAGTGCCGAAGCCTTGTCCCGGAGCCACGTCGTCTTCGTTGATGACCCGAAGATCGGAGAACCCCATGTAACGGAGGTCCCGGTAGTCGGCGAAGGAAAACGTGTGGCGGGTTTTGAGCCAGCCGTGATCGAAAGTGCCGCGTTCTTCGGATTTTCGGATTTGAATCATATGAAATGAAAAAGGCACCCGCCCAAAGAGCGGGTGCCTCTCCCTATATTTGAATTACAGACGGAACAAGATGCTGGCGCCGAGCATGGGGCTCGTGGTGCCGAGTTTCATCGTGGTCGCGCCCGAAACGATCGTGATGCCGAGGCCGCCATCCGCCGAGAGGAGGATGCCGTCGGTGGGCTGCCAATGCAGACCCATCAAACCGTAGATGTTCGCGTAGAAGGTCGCCGCCGCAACGGTGGAGCCCAAGCCGAAGCCGCCGCCGATGTGGAACCCCTTGTTCCAGTTACCGACCGCGTTGTACTTGATGTTCGCGCCGACGCCGAAGCCGAACTTCGGGGTCGTGCCGTCGATGGCGAGGTACATCTGAAGACCGAGCTTGTCGCTGAAACCGATGAGACCCGTGAGACCGGGCGCCGTCGTGCCGGTGGCGAACGTGTCGGTCGTGAGACCGAGCCAGAAAGAACCGTGACCGCTGTCGCTGTCATACGACGTGGCGGGGGCGGCGGCCTTTTTTTCCTTCGCGAACGAGGGCGAACCGACCAACAGGGCCAGGGCCGCCAGGGAGAACAGTACTTTCTTCATTGATGATTACTCCTTAATTGCACCATTTGGGACATGGGCCTCAACCTGAGCGGCGCCGTCCCCAAAACGTCAGCACGTTATACGTGGCTAATACGTCTGACTAGAAAGAAATCGATAACTTGATGGCGATTGGTGACTGGTTGCGTCGTGAGCGGAACCATCTGGAGAATTAATTTGGGAGAGATGGAAATCATTCCGATGCAGGCGAATCATCTGGCGGCCATCGGTCCTCTGCTGACTCAGCTCGGGTACGAAGTCCGCGGCGCGGATCTCGCGCGGCGCTTTCCCGCGCTCGCCGCCGATCCGAACCAACGCCTGCTCGTCGCGATCGATCAGGGAAAAGTGATCGGCTGGGGGCAGGGACAGGTGGAGTCCACTCTCATCGTAGGCCGGCGTCTCGTCATCGCGGGCCTGGTGATCGACGAGAAGTATCGCAGCAAGGGAGCCGGTGGCGCTCTTCTCACCGCGCTCGAGTTATGGGGAAAGGATCAGGGGTGCACGGGAGTCCGCGTGGCCTCGCGTCTTACGCGCGAAAGAGCGCACGTCTTTTACGATCGCAACGGTTACACGAGGGAAAAGGTCTCCCAAATTTTCCGCAAAGACTTCTCCGCCTAAGCTCAGCGATCCACGCTCATGCAGTAGAGTCTGAGCGAGGCGCTGCAGGCATTGCCGGCCTGGCCGCCCGTGTAAGCGGCAATCCAGCGGAAGTCCGTCGCGAACGCCCGGCCAATCTCGACGCCCGAATTGGCGGCCGTCATCGTCCAGTTTCCGCAGATTGAGGGCTGCGCGTGCCGCAGTCCGCTCGTCTGCGTGCCGCTCCAGACCACGTCGAAGTTCGTCCGCGCCCCGGTTTCCGTGTAGCCGATGTAGTTCTGAATCGATCCGCTCCAGAGAGCGTTGGGCGACGAGGCTACCGTCAGGCCTGTCGTCGTCTGCACGGCGTAAACGAGATTGAGGCGAGTCTTCGCGTCCGTGTTGCTATCGGAGAGAACGGCTTTCCACGTGCCGGGCCGGCCGGCATTCGAAGCCAGGGTTTGGCATTTGGCGTCCGCGCCGGCGAGCCCACCCATGTTTGCCGAGTAGGACACCGAGGATACGAACGCCACGTGCACGCCCGTCGCCGTCACCACATTCGAGTAGGACGAGCCTCCTGCCGAGTTGTACGCCCGAACCCGGTACTGGTAGGTGAGGTTGGGAGCCACTCCGGTGTCCGTGAGAGACGTCGTGTTCACGGCGGTGTTGCCGTAGCGCACCCAGGTTCCGGAGCCGCTGCCGATTTTGCGATCGACGTCGAATCTCGTTTCGTTCGTCGAATTATCCTGCCAGCTCAGAACCACCTGGCCCGCGCTGCGGCTGAAGGTCAGATTGGTCGGCGAGGCCGGCCGAATCACCGAGGTGGTGGCGGAGGCCTCGTTGGAATAGGCGGAGCTTCCCGCCGAGTTCACCGCCCGTACACGGTAGAAATAGGTGGTCGCCGAGACAAGGCCCGCATTCGCGTAGGAAGTCACTCCGGCGCCCACTTGGGATATCCGGGCGTACGTTCCGCCGGAACCTGTCTTGCGATAGATATTGAAACCCGTCTCGTTGTTGCTGTTGTCGGCCCAGCTCAAACTGACTTGGCTGGCACTCGTGGCGCTGGCGACCAAGTTCGAGGGGGCGATCGGAGGAGGAATGGGCGTGGTCGCCGAAGCTTCGTTCGAGTAAGCCGAGCTGCCCCCGCTGTTGGAGGCGCGCACCCGGTAGACGTAATTCGTGCCCGGGGAGAGGCCGGCATTATTGGAATACGAAGTCGCGCCGGCTCCCGCCTGTGCGATCTGAGAGTAAGTACCACCGGACCCGATTTTGCGCTCGATCAAGAAAGCGGTTTCGTTGCCGCTGTTGTCCGTCCAGCTCAAGTTTATCTGGCTGGCGCTAACGGCGCTGGCGACGAGATTCGAGGGGGCGCTCGGAGGCGTGACCAGCGTGGCCACCGAAACCTCATTCGAATAGGCCGAGTCTCCCGCGGCGTTCGTGGCTCGAACGCGGAAGAAATAGGTGGTGCCTGCGGCCAGCCCGGCATTCTGATAGCTCGTCACTCCCGCGCCCGTCTGAACGACCTGGGCGTAGGTTCCGGAGGAGCCCGTCTTGCGCTCCAGCTTGAAACCGGTTTCGTTGCTGCTGTTGTCCGCCCAGCTCAAGTTGATCTGCGTCTGGCTTGCCGCCAATCCGGCGAGAGAGCCCGGGGCCGCCGGAGCCGCCGCCGGAGTCGTGGCGAACACTTCCGAGGTGTAGGCGGAAACTCCCACGGAGTTCACCGCTCGGACCCGGAAGTAATAAGTGGAGGAAGGAGCCAAACCCGTCGAGGCAAATGAAGTCGCGTTAGCGCCCGTGGTCGCGACGAGGGCGTAACTTCCCGAGCTGCCGAGGCGGCGTTCCACCTGGAAACCGGTTTCGTTCGAGCTGTTGTCCGCCCAGCCGAGATTGATCTGGGAGGACGAAATCACCTGGGAGGCGAGCGCCGAGGGAGCGTTTGGTACCGAATTCGGCGTGCGCACCGAGACTTGGGCCGAGTAAGCGGAGCTCGCGGAGCCGCGCAACGCCCGGGCCCGGAAGAAATAGAGAGTGTCCGGCAGAAGGCTGCCGATGGACGGATACCAGAGGTTAAGAGCGGCGTCTCCCGCGCGCGTCGCCGCCACGCTGAATGAACCGGAAGCGCTCGTGGCCATCTCCAGCACCGTCGAGGTCTCGGAATCGGAGTTGTCGACCAGGAAAACCTGAATGGAGTTCGCCGAAAGGGCCACGGCCGGCGCGCGGTTCGGGGCGCCTCCGTCCTCGGTCGATCGATACGACGGGGCTTCGACGAAGGAGGCTCCGTAGATCTGTTCGATTCCCGAAATGTCCCCGGCGCTCAGGCCGTTTCTTTGAACCCCGAACGTTGAGCCATCCTTCTTGGTAATGGTGGGCTGGCCGTTAATCGAAAAATCAAAGGCACCGTAGTGCATGATCGAGCCGAAATCGTAGGCGCCGAAATCCTGAGCGAAGACGAGTTGGCGCTCGAAGTTGAGGAGGGCGGCCGGGTTGATGTTGCCCGTCAGAATGTTCACGAACTGGTCGCGGTCTTCTCTGGATTGTTCGTGGAAGAGACCGACCGCGTGGGCGATCTCGTGGATCGTATTCCCGGTGGAGCAGCCGATTTCGATGTTGATGATCTGTTGTCCGCCCCGCCGGCCGATGGAGGAGAAACAGCCGGCCTGTGAGTTGGAAAACCGGACGTAATCCGCTTGAGTGGTGCGGAGCACGAATCGCGTTCCCGTGTTGGCCTGGTGGTGGGCCATGGCATCGGTGATTCGAAATTGATTGGGGACCGAAGCGTCGATCACATAGGGAACGGTTCGGTTCGGCCACCTACTGAGATTGCCGGCGGTGAGGGCGACGGCGCCCCGGGGGCCGCCTTTCTTCAAAATCTCGGTCTGAGCCTTCAGTTCTTCCACCGTGCCGAGGAGGATGTCGCCTTCGATTAGGGCGTAGCCTCCGCGGTTTTCGAAACAAACTTTCTTGGCCGGCGACGTGGCGTCCGGCATCAGCGCGCAGTTGTCGCCCATCTGTTCCGCCGAAGAAGCGGAGTCTCCGGGCTTTGCGCAGGAGGCGAGCAAGCAAACCAAACTGATAGCGAAGATAAACGCGCGCATGGCAGGTCTCCGGGGGTTGGGCTGGGTCAGGCAGCTCGAAGAATTGCAAACGCGAGTCCAGATGGGGGAGAGCGGATAACCCTCTAATTCATCGGCCGATTCCCGAGTTGCTGGAAAATTGGCCCATGCGTAAAGAATCGATTTCGTCCAAGGTTTGAACGCGCGGAATTTGCCGAGTCGCTCCAAGCACTTGCGAAGGTTCCGGGCGCCGATTTCGGGGTCGGCGTTCCAATCGTAGACAATGAGTATTCAAAATTCGGGATGCTCAGCACGTCCAGAGAAGCTTGCCGCGCGCGTTCGTCCCGTCGCAGGGAAGGTGGCGTTGAAGGAAGACTGTCGCCGCGAGTAGGAGCGCCAACGCGCCTATCAAATTGAAACACCGGCGTCTCGCCTGGGGTTTGAAGATCGCGACCACCGTGATGACGATCGCTCCCAGCGCCGCCGAGCCGAAAGCTCCGACGTAAAGCAGCCCTTCGAGGATATCGCCGAGGCCGTAGGGGTCGCCTTTGCAGACGGGAATCCGCCAGTAGAAAGTGCAGCGCCAGGTGGCGGAGGCGAGGCAGAGAAGAACGGTTAGAAATACCCAGATCCGTCCCACCCATTTTTGCCAGATCATTGCTGAACGCACATTACCCGCATCGCTCCGCTGGCGCAGGCGCCGCTCAATTGCACGTCGGCCAGCTGATTGGCGGTGTTGCCGTTACCGGAGGTCGTATTGGTCCAGTCGTCGCACGTGCTGCCCACGACGCCGCCGGCGGCCATGCCAGTCCAGTAAGCGGTTGCGCTGATGAGTTGAGTTCCGTTCTGGTCGAAGTTGGTGTTGGTGGGGAAACCCGTGACGAAGGTGGCGAGATTGGTCGCCGCGACGGTCGTCGTTCCCACCAGGTACCAGGGGCCTACGTCGCTCAGGCGGCTCGCGGCGGTCGCGGTACCGGAAGTGATATAGGCTTTGAAAGTTCCGCTCAGCCCACCACCCGACGCGTAGGTGGCGCACTTGGTGTCGGCGCCGGCGGCGCCGCCGAGTTGCGCGACCGTGAAGAAGTCCGAAGTCATGAAAAGGTACCGAGTTACCGCACCGCCACCCGATCCGCAGGAAACCACGGCTGAGAGGCAAGCTATTAGGGCTCCGCGCCAGAACCATTTGGTCATGAGTCTCTTCATGCGTTCCACCTTTCGACTTGCCTCATGGTACCACCCCGTTCCGGAGGGAAGTACTCTCATCTAGGTGGACTTGTCGTTGAACTCGAAAGGAACACGGCCCCACTCGCGGGGGTTCGCCGGAAGTGAGGCCGCACTAATTGGAAGCTTAGGGACGAACGAGGCCGTAGCCGGAGTCCGGCTGCGTGCAATCGACGTGAAACTGCTTCAGATAGGGATGGGCCACGACCTTCGCGCAGAGCTCGAGCTCTTTGCCCACCGGAGTGATGAACGTCGCGGTCGCCCGATAAGTCATTCTGATGGTCACTTCGTAGAGAGTGTCCGTCAATCTCGCGCCGAGGTCCTTCAGCGCTTCATGGACTTT
>CAZZHG010000088.1:0-20773 GCA_964653655.1 uncultured Pseudobdellovibrionaceae bacterium | reverse complement strand
CGAACACCCGGTGCGTATACGCGGACTTGATCAAGGTGGCGACCTTGATGGACAGATCCAAAAGCAGATCGCCCACCGGGTCCTCCGCCGTTCCCACGTTCGTGGGGGGCGAGGCCGTAACCATGACGTCCACGCGGTAGCCCCATAGGGCCTTCACGTAAGTGGGAACCACGGTAACTTGATCGAGAAAATGCCCCTTACCGCCTACGCTGCCGGAGTAACGATGCAACAACGTATACTCGACATCGTAGACGGTCGCGCCAAAGGGGTTTTTGCCGTAGGCGCGAAAACTTTGTTTCTGAAGATCGGAGAAGCCTTCCAGATCCCGGCCGTCCGCGCCTTTCGGTACGGCGCTCGCAAAGATTCCGCTGGCGTTAGTCACGGCACGATTGTTTTCCACGACGCTCCAAAGCTTTTCCCCGGCGTTGACCAAGAAATTCAGAATCAACACACCGGTTACGGGATCGACGGCATTGCGGGTTCCGCTGTGACTGAAATCCGAGCCGGAAACCTCGATGGAGTCCGGCGTGACCACTTCCTCAACGAAGTGAGTCAGCTCCATGGGCTCCTTCTTGGCTTGCTGACAGGAAGTAAGGACGATGGCCATGAAGAAAAAACACAAGATAATCCGGGCACTCATAAGGCCCTCCTACGAAATCTCCTCTCTCTCGGGGTCGCTGGTTAACTGTGCAAGGGGAGGGCCACTTTGCCGGGGCTCGAAGGCCCGTGTGCGCGACCCGGCTGCGTCACCTCGGGTGCCGATTCACGCCGGCGAACAAGCCTGAATGCCTACTTACGCTTCGGCTGGATGGAGCAAGTTTCGGTCACGCCGTCGAAGACGATGACCGCTTCCCCTCGTTCGAGCTGGCGCTTGATTTGGGCGACCATCGTTTCGAGCTTTGCTTCCTGGCTACCGTAGTCCGTTCCATTTCGAAGGACGAAGGCCTCGATGACTCCGATCAAGGTTTCCGGCGCGAGCTGTTCGTAGGGAATCTCGACTCCGGCTTCCGATTCGTCTTCGTGTTTCAATCGAGCCTCGGTGCCGCAGGAATGCGGCCTTTCGGAAGGGTGAACCAGAAGGTGGCGCCTTCTCCCGGAGCGGACTCGGCTCCGATTTCCCCGCCGTGCAACTCGACGACGCGTCGGCAGAGCGCGAGTCCGATGCCCGAGCCGGGGTAATCGGTCTTGGCGTGCAGGCGCTTGAACATCTGGAAAATTTTTTGGGAGTACCGGGGATCGAAGCCGATTCCATTGTCACTCACACGGAATATCCAGCGGTCGCCGCGCGTGCCCACTTCGATCTCGACACGCAATGGGCGGTGGGAGCGGAACTTCAGGGCGTTGCTGAGCAGGTTCTGGAAGAGCTGGTTCAGCTGGGTCTCGTTGCCCCAGACCCGAGGAAGCTCTCCGTACACGACGCTCGCTCCCGAATCCTGAATGGTAAGGCGATAGTCGACTTCGATTCTTTGCAGAATGTCCTTCAGATCCACTTCCTTCACCGCCGTTCCGTCGGCGCGCACGAGGGAGTAGGAGAGCAGGCCGTCGATCAGCTGGAACATGTGGCGGGCGCCGCCCAGCGCGTTTTCGATGTAGCTCTTGCCTTCCGCATCGAGCCCGCCATCCGTGTGGCGTTCCAGAAGCTGAAGGTACGTGCTCACCATGCGGAGCGGCTCCTTGAGATCGTGGCTGGCGGCAAAGGCGAAGTTTTCCAGATCCTCGTTCGATCGGGTCAGCTGAGCCGCGTTCTGCTTCAATTCCTTTTGAGTGAGCTCGAGCGCGGCGATGGTCTGGGCCCGCGATTCGTTCGCTTTACGCAGATCCTCGAAGCCGGCGGCGTTCTCTAGGGCGACTCCGATAATCGAGCCGAGGAACTGAGCAAGCCGCAGCTCTTCTTCCCCGAAAAGCCCGCTCACCCCGCGGTGAGAAAGATAGAGGCAGCCTTCCAATTTTCCGCGACGGTAAACGGGAGCGCAAAGCGCCGACCTGATGCCGCCGATCAGAATGCTTTCCGTCTGGAACTTGTCTTTCCGGGGGACGTCTTCCTCGAGCGCAATGGGTTTTCCCAGGTCGATGGCTTCCGCGAGGAGTTTCCGGCTCGCCGCCGAAGGCGGCTGTTGCATAGCCTTGGTATCCAGCCACAAACAGGACTCGGCCCTAAGGAGCGCGACCATCGCCTCGCGCGCCGATTCGACGACCGTTTCCCTCTGCAGAGAGGAGAGAATCTTTTTTCCCGATTCGAGCATTGTCTCGAATCGGTCCGCGAGCGACAGGTAGCGCTGTCCTTCCGTACGGACGCTGGTGCCGAATCCGCTGGAGCGCTCGAGAGCGCGAATGGCCGTGTCGTCCTCGGCGACGGTCGGCCAGTCGAGCTCCCGGCCGAGAGCGAGTCTTGCCCGCCGGGTGTCGTAGGATTCGGCCCGGGCCCCCTGTTGCTCCGACACCCGCAAGCTTGCCGCGAGATATCGGCGAGCTTTGCGATACTTTCCGCGGTCGGCCCAATAGAGCGCGGCCTCTCTCAGCGCATGCGGGTAGCTGTTGCGATACAACCGACCCGATCGCAGGGCTCTGGTAACCGCCCGTTTTTGACGCTTGCGCAGAGCTTGCCGCCGTTTCGGCGAAAGATCTTCATGAGCCTGCTCCGATTGTCGCCTGAGACACGTCGCGTGCCAGGGCATATACGCCATCACGTACTCCTGACGCATGTGGCATTGGCGGACGATCGCGAGTGCTTCCTCGAGGGCCGCGGTCGCCCGTTCCGGCTCGTCCCGGCTGAGCAGCAGGCGCGTGCTTTCGGCGAACCAAAGCTCGGCGCGAGTGAGGGCGTCGCCGGTTTGGCGCGCCATCTCCGCCGCGATGATCTCTCCCGGCACCGCGCCGCCCGAAGCCCTCGACCAGGCTTCGAGACTTATCCCCGAGGCTTGATGATCGCCGATCTCGAGGCCTTCGAGATGAACGCGTTTGAGAAGGCGAATGGCTTCGTCCATTTCGCCGAGCCGTTGAAGGCAAAATCCGGTGTGCCAGTTCGCCGTGTTCACTTCCCACCGATCGCCGGTGCGCTCGAGAATCCGCACGGCTTCCCGGCACTTTTCGATCGACTCCTCGAACCGGGAAGCGGCGTGGAGAGCAACCCCCCAGAAATGCAGTGACTGTCCCTCGCCCCACAGATCGCCGAGCTGGCGCCGGATCTCGAGGCCTTTTTTCGCGTAGGCGATTGCGCGCCTGTAATACGGAATCATCGTCATGACGGGCGCGTGTTCCGAGTAGGCCTGGGCAACTTCCAGGCTCGGGCCATAGCGCTCGGCCAGGTTCATCTCTCTCAAGTGGGCCCACGCGCACAGGATGTTGCCGCGGCCGAACCAGTAGACGTAAGCGAGGCGGCTGAGGAGCCGTATGGCTAGGAACTCCGGCTCGTGGGCGGGCGTCCGGCGCCTGCGGGCCAGAAAAATCCGCGGGAACAGGGTGTGAAGAACTTGAACGAACCCTTCCCACGCAGCCCAGGCGGCGTAGAAGAAAGTGGAGCGTGGCACTCTACGTCCGAGAAGGCGCAAGCCTCGCTCGAGAGATTCGGCGGCGGCCGCCATTTCCCCTCGCTTGAAAGCTATTTCTCCGAGCTTCCAGGCGATGTTGGCCCGTTCAAACGGGGATTCGCACAGCGCCTGGAGGCGCTTGATTTGTTCCTCGGCCTCGGCGTAGTTGCCCTTCAGAAGGAGGATGTCGCCAAGTCCCTCGCAGATTCGGCGCCGGGAAGCGGAGTCGCTCTCCTGAACGCCGCGCGCGCAGATTCGGTACTGCTGCTCGGCGATTTCCAAGGAGTGGCGAGACCGGGAATGTTCGGCCGCTTTCAATGCGTGAGGAAACGCGTTCGTGCTGTCGCCGGCGGCATCGAAATGGTAGGCGAGCTCGAAGGACGCCTCCGGCGTCGTTTCCAAGAGGTGTTTGGCCGCCTTCCTGTGAATGGCGACCTTTTCTTGCGGCAGCATCCGGGCGAGCAGGGCTTCCCGCAGCTTGTCGTGTACGAAAGCGCAGCGCTTTTCTTCCTGGCCCGCCCAGAGAATGTGGCGCTTTCTCGCTTCCTCCACCGCCACGGCCGCTTCCGCGGCGTCTTGTCCGGCGAGCTTTGCGGCGAGCTCCAAAGAAAATTCTTTTCCGAGAATCGCCGCCACGGAGAGAAGCTCGACGTGGGAGGGAGGCAGCAACTCCAACCTTCGGATGAGAAAACTCGCCGCCTTTCGCGAAGAGCTAAGGGCTCCGACTTGATTCGCCTCGAAGCGCCAGCTTCCCTTTTGCGAGACGAGCGCTCCGATTTCGACGAGCCCGCGAAGTACCGCGCCGGCGAGAAACGGACTTCCTCCGGCGAGCTCCGAAATGAGGTTGAGCGCTTCGGGCGGCAGCTCACCGGCCATGGAACGGGCCATATCGACGACTTCCGGATCCTGGAAGGGCGGCACCACGAGCTGCCCGGTCGGGCGCACCCGGCGAAGCGGATGGCCCATGCGCACTTCTTCCGTTCGGAAGGCGGCGAGTACCAAAACGTGGCTGGGTTTTCCCTGTTCCCCCCGGCGCCGGTGCCAGTGGGACAGAAGCTTCAAAGTTTGCGGGTCCGCCCATTGGCAGTCGTCGAGTACGACGAGCGCGGGCCTTTGCTCGGTTCCCACGGCGTCGAGGAGGGCCGACAGGGCCTGTAGGTTTCTAATTTCTCCGAAGTCCTCGGGCCCGAGCGTTTGCCCGGCCCCCTGTCCGAAGAGAGGGGCGAGCTGCGGAAGGGCGACCGCCAGCGCCTCGTCCTGATCCCCGAGGCGCTCTTTGAGGGAAACAAGATCGTGGGGCTGGCTTCGGCTCAAATGCAAAATGCCCTCGCCGACTCCGGCGAGTACCTGAAAGGGAGTCTGCGCCGCCTGATCGATTCCCTGGCCCCTAAGAATCCAGGCTCTCTCCCGCCCGCATCGGGAGGCGAATTCCTCGAGCAGACGCGTTTTTCCTCCGCCCGATTCCGCTTCCACCAGGACGAGGCCGCCCCGTCCCGCGCGAGTGTTCCGCCACCATTGATTCAGTCTCTCGAGCTCCGCCGTTCTGCCGATGAAGGAGGGTTCCGTGAGAACGGCACGGCGATCCTTCGCACCGACGGTCAAAGGGGGATCCGCCATTCCCCGCAACAGATGGGTTTCGAGTTGCGCCAGGTCCGCCAGCGCCGCTTCCGAACGTTGGTAACGATCCGCGGGATCTCTCTGGATGAGGTGGCTGATTATCTCGTCGAGAGCACCCGGCACGCAGACGCCCTTTGTCCGAAGCGGCGGCGGCGGATGCAGCAGGTGGTTTCGCAGCACTTCATTCAGCGTTTCTCCCGCGATGGGATTTTCCCCCGCGAGCGCTTCGTAGAGCAGGATGCCCGTCGAATAGAGATCGGAGCGGGCGTCGACCGGCGACTCGATCAGTCCCGCCTGTTCGGGAGAAAGGTAATGGGCGGTACCCGCCTGGAGCTGAAGCTCGCCCTCCGTCGGGAACTGACTGCGGGCGAGGCCGAAATCGATGAGCGTGACTTCGGTGATCTCGTCCGTGTCGGTGACGACTACGTTCGAGGGCTTCACGTCGCCATGAAAAATGTCGCACTCGTGGATTTCCTGCAGGGCCGCGAGAAGCGAGTGGCCCACTCGGATGGCTTCCAAAGGCTTGAGCGGGCGGCGGCCGATTCGCTCGGCGAGGGTCACCCCTTGCACGTAGGGATAAGCGAGCACGAGAGCTCCGCGCTCGTACGAAAGCGCGCGGACCGCGACTCCGCGGGAACGCGAAAGCCGGCGCAGAATCGAGGCTTCGTGGTGGAGGCGCTTCAGCGCTTCGCCGGAAAGAAAGTTGCATTGGGCGAGTTTGAGGACGACCGAATCTCCGTAGTCCCGATCGCTGGCTAGGAAGGTACGTATCCCCTGGCCTTGCTTCAGCAGCCGAATCGGACGGAATCTACCTCTTAGAAATTCGCCGAGCTCGTCCGCCGGTAGGGACAGGAGCGCCGACGCTCCCTGATTGACCTCCAGCTCTTCCATGTAGGCCGCATTCTGCTCCCGACCGAGGAAAATAGGCAATGCTCAACCCGGCGCAAGATGAGTCTGTTTGCAGAAATGTGCCCTGCGTTACCCTGGTCCCGGCAATGAGCCTCGCAGGGATTCGATCGCGAGCCGCAGACTCGCCTTCGCCCAGTTGAGCGGAGTAATAGGGCTGGGGGCATAGAAGCGGTCCGTGCCGTCCACCACAGTGTTGTACGACTCGGGAAGAGCCATCCCTGGAACCGGACGCCCGTCCGCCCCAAGGCGATTGTCTCCGGTCACTTGTCCTAGAGCTCGGTTGAAATGCTTGAGCTGTCCGGCCCGGAACTCGGGCCGGCCGGTTTCTTTGAGGAGAGCCGCGTACGCGACCGACATCCACGAATCGAAAAACCACTGGGCTTCCGTATCGTTCAGGAATTGCTTGCCGCGTTTGGCGAAGCTCGAAGCGGAGCTGGTGTCGTCCGTCTTTTCCGCGAGAGTCTGTTTTTCCTTCGGAAACCAGAAATTTCCGGACTGGTAGGAATCCTCGAGGTACCGCTTCACCCCTACTTCGCCGACGAGGGGCTGAACCGCGGCCAATACCTTTTCCTTGTGGGCGGCCGATAGCTTCGTAAGGCGGGCCGGATAAATGAGATTGAGCAGAGCCGCATCCGATTTCCGGTGGCGGGACGACTGCTCCGGATAAAGAGGCGATTCGCCGCCGGCGTCCAGCTGCTTGCGGATTCGCTGGTACCCGAGCTCGACGAGAGTATTGATTTCCTTCGGCGACAAAAGCCCGTGTTTGCGTAGCGCCTTGTAGAAGGATTCTTTTTTCTTGTTCGCGGAAAGTTCCTGCAAGCGCTCCAGCGCCGATACGACGAGCCCCATGGAGGACGTGTTGGTTCGCTCGATCTCCTCCCAGCTTCCGGCGTCCTCCATTTCGTAGAACTTCACGGCCTTGAAGTAGCCGGGCAGCTTCGCTACCGCGTCGAGGCGGCTTGCGGTCCAGTCGGACTTATTAAACTTGTCGGACTCCATTACCGCCCGCACCGTCAGATCGAGCCACAGCCCGAGCGCGTCGTTCTGCTTGTGGTTCCACGTCTGCGGCTTTTTGCCGACGTGAACGTCGGCGAAAGTTTTCGATTTTCCGTCGAAGCGGATGTGAGGCGCGTTCATCGCTCCGTCCTTGCCGCTCAGCTTCGACGGATTGGCGGTGACGCTTTTGATGCGCTCCAGCTGCTTCGGACTGGCGAAATAATTCCACAGGGAAACCAGAACGCGGTCGGCGTCCTCGCTAGTCTCCGCCGAGGCGGAAAGGCCCAGGTACGCCCACAAGCTGTCTCTCACCCATACGGCGTCGTAGTTGGTCGGATCCTTTTTTCCTTCGGTCATTCTTTCGGCGGCCTGGACGATGCCCCGTTCGGAGACCGCGATTTTCAGAGACGGCGTGAGCCACCCCTTCCACTCGGCGAGCTGAGGGGTGTCGTAGGTGCTCTGCAATTTCTTCGCGACGGTCGGGTGGTGGGCGAACACCTTGTAGGCGTCGTCGCCTTTGCCGAGCTTCACGGGCTCGGAGAGGGCGGTTTCCCTCAGGTGGCTCAGCAATTCGGGAAAACCGGTTCCCGGATTCTCGGTCGGATTGGTGGCGAACGCCAAAGTCGCGAGCGTCAGGATTAGCTTCATGGGAGGGGTCATACCTCAGTCCCCGAACCTAGTCTTTCTTGATTTTGAGAGAGGCAAGGGCCGCGAACGGGTTCTGCGTAAGCTTCTCGGACTGCCGAGGCTTCTGGGGCGGACGCCGGTCCCGGTTGTCCCGGGGCGGAGGTCCCTTCGGTTTTTCGCGACGCGGCCCAAGGATGAGCGGCGGATTCTTCGTGGGCTCTTTCGGCTTGGGGGGCGGTCTCGGCGCCCTTGGTGCCCGGGGCTCGCGTTTCTTCGGCGGAGCCACGGCTTCCGGGCTCTTCATCGAAAGCGAGATGCGGCTTCGCGCGGCGTCCACTTCGATGACCCGGACCATCACCCGGTCTCCCGGGTTCACGACGTCGCGGGGATCTTTCACGAAGCGATCGGCGAGCTGAGAAAGGTGAACGAGCCCGTCTTGATGGACTCCGATGTCGACGAAGGCGCCGAAGTTCGCGACGTTCGTCACGATGCCGGGGCACATCATGTCCAGCTTCAGATCTTTTACTTCGCGGATGTCTTCCCGGAACTGAAACACTTCGAACTTATCGCGCGGATCCCGCCCCGGTTTCTCGAGCTCTTGAACGACGTCCTGAAAGGTGAACTTTCCCAGCGTCGCCTTCAAGGGCTCGGCGGACTTAACGAGGGCGACACCTTCGCCGAGAAGATCGGAAACGTTCTTGCCGAGGGATTTCGCAAACGTCTCGAGGGCCTCGTACCGCTCCGGGTGTACGCCCGTGTTGTCGAGAGGGTTCTCTCCGCCGGCGATGCGCAAGAACCCCGCCGATTGTTCGAAAGCCTTTTCGCTGAAACGGGCGACTTTCAGAAGGTCCCGTCGCGATTTGTAGAGACCGCTCTTCGTTCGGTGCTCGACGATGTTCTTGGCGAGAGCGGGTCCGATGCCCGAAACGCGTGCCAGTAGATAAGGGGAGGCCGTGTTCAAATCGACGCCGACGGAGTTCACGCAGGAGTCGACCACTTCCTCGAGGCCGCGCTTCAGCTGCGGCTGGGAAACGTCGTGCTGGTACTGGCCGACGCCGATGCTTTTCGGATCGGTCTTCACGAGCTCCGCGAGGGGATCCTGCAGACGCCGGGCTATCGAGATGGCTCCGCGGACGGTGACGTCGAGGTCCGGAAATTCCTCGCGCGCCACATCGCTCGCGCTGTAAACGCTCGCTCCCGCCTCGCTCACCATGACGACGGGGACGTTCACGCCCTTTTCCTTGAGCGAGGCGCGAAGGAAGGCTTCCGCGTCCCGGCCGCCGGTGCCGTTTCCGACGGCGACCGCCTGGAGGTTTCCGTTCTTCACCATTTCGGAGATAAGAAGCGCCGCCTGGGGCTTTTCCGTTTCCGAGTGGAGATGGAACACGAAGGTTCCCAAAAATTTTCCGGAGTTGTCGACGATAGCGACCTTGCAACCGGTGCGAAGGCCGGGATCCACGCCGAGTACCGCTTTCGCTCCGAAGGGGGCGGCCATTAGCAGCTTGCGCACGTTTTCCGCGAAGACCTGGATGGCCACGGTGTCGGCGAGATCCTTCAAAGTGGAGTGGACTTCGTTCTCCACGGCGGGCAGCACGTAAGCCTTGAGGGCGAGCTTCGCCAGCGGGCGGACCACCTCGGCCGCCGGGTTATTCGCCGTGGAAGCAAACGACTCGAAGGCCTTTTCCAGGGAGGCGAGCACCGGCTCCTCCAGATGGAGGGCGAGCTGCAGCTCCTCCTCCGCCCAGCCGCGCTTCATCGCGAGGTAACGGTGCGTGTTCTGAGGTTTGAGCAGCGACGCCACCGTTTCGCGGTGATCGAAATAATCCTGAAACTTGCTCGCTTCCTTTACCTTCGCGCCCTTCGCGCTTTTCAGGCCGCCTTCCTTGAACGTGCGCTCGCGCACGAGGCTGCGAAGTTCCGCGGTTTCGGCGATCTTTTCCGTGAGGATGTCGCGGGCGCCGGCGAGCGCCGCTTCCCCGTCGGAGACTCCCTTTTCCGCGCTGACATAGCGGGCGGCCATGGCCGCGACGTCGGAAGCTTCCACCGTTACGCCGTGGGCGAAATCCCAAAGCCAATCGGCGAGGGGCCCAAGTCCGGCTTCCCGGGCTTTCGCCGCCTTGGTCTGGCGCTTCTTTTTGTAGGGCAGGTAAAGGTCTTCGAGGACGGTGAGCTCGTGGGCGGCCTCAATCTGGGCCTGAAGCTCGGGGGTCAGCTTCTGCTGGTCGCCGATCTCCTTAAGGATGAAGGCTTTGCTCTTTACGATCTCGTCCCAAGACTCCTTGGCCCGGATTACCGCCTGAATGGCGACTTCGTCCAGGTTACCCGTGGCTTCCTTGCGGTAGCGGGCGATGAAAGGGACCGTTCCCCCTTCCGCGGCCAGCCGCAGCACCGCTTGGGCCGAGGCCAGGGCGATGCGGGGCTGTTTTTCGTGAAACCACTGTTCGAAAGTCATGGAGGTATCCGTTCCCAAGCCTGGTAGTTTTCTTTGACCGTTGCAGAAAGTCAAAAGGCCGGTCTATTCTGTGCGCACTATGGGAACGTCTTGGAAACAAGCAGGTAAACAGGAAAACGCCAACAAACGCGGCGCCATTATTTCTAAGCTCTGCAAGGAAATCATCGTCGCGGCAAAATCCGGTGATCCGGACCCGGCGAATAATGCCAAACTCCGCGCCGCCGTGGAGGCCGCAAAGAAGGGTTCCGTACCGAGGGACAACATCGAGCGCGCCATCAAGAAGGGCGCGGGCCTTCTCGAACCGGTGAACTACGAGCTGGTCACCTTCGAGGGCTTTACTCCCCACAAGATTCCTATTTTGGTCGAGTGCCTTACGGACAACCGCAACCGCACGTCCGCCGACATCCGCAGTCTCTTCAAGAAGGGGGCTCTCGGAGCGGCCGGATCGGTTGCCTATATGTTCAATCACGTGGGCATGGTGGAAGCGACCCACGCCAATAAGGCGTTGGATCTCGAGGAAGCCGCCATCGAAGCGGGCGCCCAGGAAGTCGAAAAGACGGACGACGGCGGCCGGTTCATCTGCGAAAAGACGGATCTCATCGCCGTCACCAAAGCGCTGACCGACATGGGTTGGCAGGTGAGCGCCTCGGAGTTCGTCTATTTGCCGAAGGATCCCCAGGAAGTGCCCGAGGCCAACAAGAAGGACATCACGGCTTTCCTAAACGACCTCGACGACAACGACGACGTGCACCGCATTTTCACTGCCATGAAATGAGGATGGAGGACTTCCCCTCAAGCTGGGAATTGCCCGTTCATTCCCTCCGGCAGCACTTCGAAAAGAGAAACGACGCCGCTCTCGTGATTCCCGTTTGGAACGAAGGCACGCGTCTGCTCGAGCAGCTGCGAGGGCTGCGGGATTTTCTGGGCAGCGTGGATGTCATCCTCGCCGACGGCGAAAGCAGCGACGGCTCCACTTCGGCGCGGAATTTGGAAAGCTTGGGAGTTCGGGCCTGTCTGTCCACGCCTGAAAAGGGGCTCGGTACCGCCCTTCGCCTCGGTCTCGCCTTCGCTCTTCAGGAGGGTTACGACAAGATTCTTACCGTCGACGGAAACGGCAAAGACGGCATGGACGCCATCCCCCGCTTTCTCGAAGCTCTCGATACCTTCGATTTCGTGCAGGGGTCCCGCTTCTTGAGCGGCGGCGAGAGCGCGAATCTTCCGTTGGAGCGCCAGGCGGGCATCCGCTTCCTGATTAGACCGCTCATTGCCCGTGCCTCGGGTTTCTCCTATTCGGATCCCTCGAACGGCTTCAAGGGAATGCGCCGCCGCGCGCTGCTTCATCCCGATTTGCAGCCCTTCCGCCGGGAGCTCAGCCGGTTCAACTTTCAGTTCTATCTGAACTGCCGCCTTCCGCGGCTCGGGATGAAAACCACGGAGATTGCGGTCGTTCGCCGATATCCTCGGGGCGCCACTCCGAGCAAGATTCGCGGTATCGGGCCCCGCGTCCGCTTAGTTACGGAGCTATTCGCCACGTGCCTCGGGCGTTACAACCCCAAGCGTTTGAGTCTGCCTCTCGGCTCGGCTATAAAGGATGCATGCGCACCCTAATCATTCCGCTCCTCTTGGTTTCCTTCACCGCCTTTTCCGCTCCCAAAGCCGAAAAAACCAAGGCCGCCGCGGCAAAAAAGCCGAGCGACAAGGTGGAGATGTTGCTTACCGTCGGAGACGTGGCGGAAGTGAGGCTCGCCGAAATCTTGCAGAAGAACGCCGTGGACGAGGTTTCGGGCGGCAAGGTGGTGGGGCAGGCGAAGATTTATCAAACCGACAAAGAGACGGTTACCTTTTACGCCGTGGACGTGCACCTCTCGGCCGGGCCGGCCAAGGAGCTGGAAAAGATCACGGCGGAGAATTCGGACAAGAAGCTGCAGGTAAAAGTCGGTGGCAAGGTGCTACACGAGTCGCGCATTCGCGACATCATCTCGAACGGCGTCTTGCGCCTCGAGCCCGCGCGCCCGAAGTACAACGCGAAAAGCGACGGATCGAAGGAAAGCGCTCAGTCGAAGGCCGCGGCGGAAAAACTCGCCAAAGAGATCGAGAAAAAGCTTCTCAAAGTGAAGTGATCGTCAGAGCGTTCCGCGCTTTTCCTGATCGCTTTCAATCGTCCTGAAAAGGGCCCCGAAGTTGCCTTCTCCGAAGGATTGGTGGTTCTTGCGCTGGATGATCTCGAAGAAGATGGGCCCGATGGCGTTCTTCGTGAAAATCTGAAGCAGGTACCCTTCCGGATCCCCGTCCACCATCACGCCGAGCTTTTTGATCGTGTCCTTGTCCTCGGTGACCTGGGGCACGCGGCGAAAGGCTTCCTCGTAATAGCTGGGGTCCACTTCCAGCATCGGAATGTGAGAATCGCGCAGCGCTTTCAGGGAGGGCACGATGTCGTTCGTGAGCAGCGCGATGTGCTGAATACCGGCGCCTTTGTACTCCCGGAGGTACTCGTTGATCTGGCTTTTTTCTTCCTTCGCCTCGTTGATCGGGATGCAGAACGTGCCGCACGGAGAGCGAAGCGCGAAAGACTGAAGGCCCGTCTTCTTTCCCTTGATGTCGAAGTAACGAACTTCCGTGAAGCCGAAAATCTTCTTATAGAAGTCCGTCCACTGTCCCATGGTGCCGTTCGGCACGTTGTTGGTCAGGTGGTCGACTCGGATAAAGCCCTTGTCCGTCGGGCGGGCGTTCGGAATCGGCTGAAAGCCGAGGCTTTCGTAAGAAGTTTCCGCGTCGATAAAATAGATGAGACTGTCGCCGATTCCGTAAACCGCGGGAAGGGGATAGTCGCCCTTTTCACAGGGCTTTGCTCCGCGGCTAATCGCGTTTTCGCGGGCGGCCTTCGCGTTCTTCACGCGCCACCCCATGGCGGGGGCCGAGGGTCCGTGCTGCTCGGCGAACCGGGCGGCGAAAGTGCCGGACTCCGCGTTTAGAATCCAGCGGATGTCGTTCTGTCTCCAGAGGGAAATCTTGCGCTTCGGGTCCTTCGCGGACTCGTAGAAGCCGAGGCCCAGAAAGAGCTGGCGAAGAGGCTCGGGGTCCTTCGCGCCATATTCGAGAAATTCGATGCCTTGGATGCCGACGGGATTTTCCATGGCGCAAATAGTAGACCCAAGCATCAGGGTCTACAAACCAAAAGGTGCGGCCTCACTTCCGGCTGCCAGAAGCGAGGCCGCACCTTTTGGATTCAGTCGAACAGCATTCCGGCGATGAGATCGGCGCGCATTTTGCGGCGGGCCGCGATTCCGTCTACGGAATCTGCGGCGAGATTGAGGCGTTTCTTGCCTTTCGGCATCCAGTCCTGATCGGGCGGTTTCATCATTTGATTGAAGGGCGGGGCGGCGTCGGACGGCCAGTCGAGTACCTCTAGAATCGCCTGCGCCCAGATCTTTTTCGAATTCGGAGCCTGCGCCTGAAACAGGTAGTCCCAGACTTCCTCGTCGTCATCGCTATGGATGAAACGCAACTCACCGAGGGCGTGGCAGGCCGCACAGTAGGTGCGGAGCTTGCCGACCGTGTAGGCGACGTCCGCCCGCGCGGTAAGCGCCCCCAGAACGCCGCAAAGCAGCGCCACTAATCCTATCCAGCGTTTCATAGTTTCTTAGGTGTTCTGAGTATCGGGCACGTCGATCTGAACGGGCTGCGCTCCTTTGACCCGCCATTTCGGATCCACCGGTTCGATGAAGAGCTTGTGCGTGTGGCTATCGACGACGGTGGTTTCGACGTAGACGCGTTTGAGCTTTTTCAGCTCGTCGTAGTGAGAGGGCTGCAGCGTGAACATGTGATCCCGGCCGCCGTGGCCGTGCCAGAATTTCAGCACGACCGGCTGATTGTTCACGATGTAGTCGACTTTGATGACGCCGGTATGGGGACCGAAGGTACCGTCCATGTAGAGGGCCTGGGCATTCATGTCGTAGAGGGTGATCTTACCCCGGTTCTCGATGGCTCCGTGGGTGAGCAGGCCCGATCCGGAATTTTCCCGGCCGCAGCCGAACAAGTACAAACCACTGGAGGTGAGGGCGGCCTTCAAAATGAACTCTCTTCTATTCATCGGTGCGGTCTCCTGTTTTCGGGTTTGTAGACTCCCGGGAGCGGCTTGTAGTCGGGATCGCCGGCCGAGGGTTGCTGATTCACCAAAAGTTTCGCCGTCAAAAGGCGCGGGTTCACGACCCGGCTCTGATCGGCGTCGTCGAAGGTGTTGTATATGCGTGGATTGGGCTGAAAGAGATGCCAGGTGAAAATGCGATCCTCGCCCCAAACTTCGCCGTAGAGCTGGATGTCGAACTCCAGATCCCCTAGCCGCCGGCCCGTCTCCGAATGGCAGCGGTTGCACGATACTTCGTTCACCTGAATGAGGCCCATCTCGTAATTTTTCGGCACGATGTGGAAATCCGCCTGGGAGCCCGGAGCGTAGGTCTGGAGCTTGCCGTTCTCTTTCCAGATCTTTCCTTCCGTCGAGACGAAAACCGTTTTCGCGAGCAGGTCGGCGATGAGCTGGGGGTTATTCACCGGCGGAAGCGGATCGAGGGCGCCGTCGATCGCCGGAAAGATCTTTCCGTAGGCCTTCGACTCCATCCGCTTCGGAACGAGCGTGGAAGGCGTGCGCAGGTGGTTGACGAGCGCGCGAAGGTCCATCGCCATGCTCCAGTCGGGTTGCTCGTTGATGATCGCTTGCGCGAAGTCCTCGGCGCGGGCGAAAGGGCGGAACACGTTCACTTCCCAGCCGTCCAGGTAGCGGCGGCGGATGCGGACTTCGAAAGCGTAGAGATTTCCGTCGGGGCCCTTCTCGAAAAGCACTTCGCCGAAGAGCGTTCCGACGGGAAACGTCCAGTACCAGCGGCTGCGGCTCGTGGGCCGCCAGTACTTCACCGGCAGCGCTCGGCCCGATTTCAATGGCGGAGACCAGAAGTTTACGACCCGGACGTTGGTTACGTTGTCGGTGCCGGCCGCGGTCCGGAACGGAAACAGAAATTTGTAGTCGGAGCCGAAATAGTTCACGAGCTTGTGGATCGCCGGATTGCCCGCGTTGTCTTCGCCCACCTGACGGCCCACGCAGTTCGCTCGTCCCCCCACCACCGATTCTATGGAGTCCTGATAGAGGAACACCATCGATTCCTCGTCGTAAAACATCGTGTCCGCGGCCCTCATGCGCGAATCGATCTCTCCGTCGGCGAGTCTTGGAAGGCGCGCTTTCAGGGAGGCCGCTACCGACGGAGTCATGAAGTCGAGATAGCCGTCTCGTACGGTGAGCCCCGTCTGTTGAGTCGACGGAGGAGCGCACCGAGCCCAGACTTGGGTTGTGACGCAAAGCAATATGAGGAGCCAGCGCATCCGTGCTCTTCCTTGTTGAAGATGAGGTACGAGTTTTAGGGTTCGATTCAGTTTGCCAGGTATTGCAACGGTTGGGCGAGACGAGCCGTTCCACCGCTAACACTTGCTACAAGCGCGTCTCGGCGATTGTTGCCACGTGTCGCGTCTGAGAATTAGCGTGCGCGTCACTGTCGTTTCTTTTTGGGGGGGTAGATCAATGAAACGGACTTTCGCATTCGTCCTATGTCTGGCGGTGGTTCCCGCCTTCGCTCAATCCTGGAACGTATTCGGCGCCGACAACCGGCAGGAAATCACCAGCAGCCAGTATCCCTGGCGTACCATCGGAAAAATCGATTCCGGCTGCACGGCGACTCTCGTTTGGAAAAATCTCGCGGTCACCGCCGCTCACTGCGTGGTGGAAGACGGCAAACTGAAGTACCTGGGATATTTCCGCCCGAACTACATGAATGGCTCGAGTCAGGACTCGAGCTGGATCACACGCGTGACCTGGGGAACGGGTACGCCGGAGATCAACCGCGCCGCCGACTGGGCGATCCTCGAGCTCGCCGACAATCTCGGCGACCGGTACGGCTGGATGGGCACCGACTCTTCTCCGCGCCATTACGTCGCGACCGCCGGCTATAGCGAAGACTTTCAGGGCGGGCAGACGGCCGGCGTGCACGTCGACTGCAACTTCACCGACAAGTCCGGCGCCTTCTGGCTTCACAACTGCGACACGGCCCGCGGCTCTTCTGGCGGCCCGATGTTCTACGAGCAGGGAAGCGCGGCCTACATCGTCGCGCTCAACGTGGCCGAGCGCCGAAACGGGGGCGAAACCTCGCTCCACTTGAACTCCTACGATGCGGCCCACGCGAATATCGCGGTTCCCGTGTCGACCTTCGCCGCCAAGCTGAAAGAGCTTCGGGGCGGACAATAATTCGCTCTCGGGCGGGGGAAGAGTTTCCCCCGCCCCGGAAATTTGTTATGGACACGGCATGAACTGGTTTGGCCGTCTGCTTCTCACTTCGCTCACCATCCTTGCCGTCCCCTACGTCGTTTCCGGCGTTCAGGTGGATGGATTCGGAACCGCGCTGCTCGCGGCGTTTCTGCTCGGCATTCTCAATGTCACGGTCAAGCCCATCCTCATCCTGTTCACGCTTCCGCTTACGCTTGTGACCCTCGGATTCTTTCTTCTCGTGGTGAACGCCATTGTTTTCCAGGTTCTCGGCGGGCTTCTCCCGGGGCTCCACTTCGATTCCTTCGGTGCCGCGTTTCTCGCCGCGCTGATGGTAAGTATCGTGTCCTGGGCTTTGCAGATTAATCGCAAACAGGAAAACGGCCGCCGCGTGTTCGTCGTGCACGGCGCGCCTCCCCCTGGTGTCCGCGTCGGCGGCGATGGACGTAAAACCCGCGACCTCAACTAAAAATCAGAGCGAGAGCGAGAGCGAGCGCAAGGAAGGCTTTTGATCTCGTGAGGACGTAAGTGCGGTCTTACGTCCCGGGCAGGTGCGCTCCAAGGGACAGTACATTGCGCTCGCTCTCGCTCCCGCTCTTCCCGTTTTGTTTCGAATGACACCGGTTCGGATCTGGCACCACTTCCGCGGTTCCATTTTGAGCGTGGAAAAGTCGGCACGCCAATTGCTCTAGCGCTTCCACGTGTTTTTCTAAACTGTGTTGGAGGTTCTATGAAACGTTCGTTGTTCGCGGCTCTCTCGGTTCTCGTTCTCAGCTCTCAGGCTTTCGCCACGTCGATTCTCGATACGCGCCTCGCGTACCGGGAAGTTCCCACGCGAATCGGCGGCACCGCCCAGACGCTCACTCACGTGTTCGTGTACGGCAGCGGAGAGGCCGTTCGCATGAGCTGCCAAGGAACGGGTCCCGGAGCTTGCCGAGTCACCCACCTGCGCAACTACACCAACGGCCAGCTCGATCAGATTGATCGCTTGATCGCCGCCGCCCGCAAAGGAAAGATCGGCCGCGCGCCGTCCACCGCCCGTTGCATCGTCGCTCCCAGCAAGGAAGCGAAACTCACGGCGGATAACGACACCGTTCTTCTGTACAAGGGCGACATCTGCACGTCGATCCTGGAGAACAAGTCGCCGGCGGCGAAACAGCTCGTGCGCATGCTCGGCCAGCTCCGCGGCATCCAGAACTAAGATCGCTGAAATCAGACAAGCGAAACGGGGAAGTGGAATTTCCACTTCCCCGTTTCAATTTTGGGAATGAATTATTCTTCGGCCGTCAGCCAGGCGCGGAACGCGCGGGTACAGGCCTTATTCTCGAGGACGCGGAAGGAAACCGCTCCGGGAGTGTCGATGCCGTCGCCGTAAACGTCGCAAGAGACGTAGGCGCTACCTGCCTTCGATTTCTGTTCGCCGCAGCGGATCTGGTGGATGGTCCGGATGGGACGACCTTTGTAATAAAAGTAGCTGCCGAATTGTTTGAGCACCGCGGCCTTCGCGGTCTTCGCGCAAAGGGTGGTAGCGCCGAAGGACGAAGCCTGAAGCACGAGCGCGCAAGCGATAAGAGCCTTGAACATGGGAGACCTCCTTAAGAAGGCCCGATCTAAATTAGCGTCTTCAGCCAGTCAACGTTCGGCCCGGGGGTTGCAATTCTTAACCGGCGATGAAGCGCGTGTCTCACAGTAGACCGGTAGTCTACACCTTGGTTCCCGTCACTCTGGCCCTCGCGGCCTCGTCCGCCTTTGCCTTTATGATCGGCAACTTGCCCGCGGACAAGCTGGACCCGCGCAGTTGCCAGATCGTGCTGTCCCAGGCGGAGAAGAAGCTGCCCGACGGCCGCATCGTAATCCCTCAAGTGCAATGCAGTGGGACGATTATCGGCAAGTCCAGGCTATCCAGCGCGGCCCATTGCTTTGTCGGCCGTGAGTTCACGGAAGGCGAAATCCGCTGCCCCGGGGACACTCCCAAGAAGATTTCCAGCTGGACCATCCCGAAGGATTACAAGGAAACGAAGACGCCCCAGGAAACCGCCCAGCTTGCGAAGCTCGATATCGCCGTGGTCCGAATCGAAGAAGAGTTCAAAACTTCTCCCGCGAAGCTCCCCAAGGGACCTGGCGACATGGACAGGCTCTACGAGAGCACAAAAGAAGGCACACCTCCCGATTGTGGTTTGTTCGGATACGGGGAGAACGCGAAGTTTGAATCGGGAGAGCACAACGGCCGCACCGTACTCTTCGAAGAGTGGAAGCTCGGCACCCGAACCTGGACCCAGACGAACGGGGCGGGCAAGGTAACCAAGACTTGGGACGAGCCCATCCTCGGATGGTGGCACGACCAAACTCTCACGATGACTTTCCGGGCTCAGGATTTCGATTCCGAGAAGCGGCTCACCAATGCCGTTCGCCACGGAGATTCCGGCGGCGGGCTCATTTGCTACGACGAAAATAAAGAACCCGTTTTGATGGGAATTACCGGCGGCAACTCCGTCGCCCAGGACGCCGGCGGTTTCGAAGCCCACGTGGCCGCCGTCGCTTCGGTATCTCACAGCCTGGGCCTTCTGAAGGACCTTTTCGACCGCAAGGCGGAGAACACGATTACCGGTACGCCCACGGCCGCCCCCGCGAAGGCCCCGATATCGCGCCGGGTACCCCGGACGCCGCCCCCTGGATCCCACTAAGCCTTTTTCGGTTTTAGTTTTTTGCTTCCAGGTTTGTGGCGATCAGTAACAAGTGAAAAACAGAAACGCCGCCCAGACCAGGATCCACTTGTGAATCGTGGGATTGCTCACCGTCTCGCCGATCGCCCGCGCAGCCGCGAGCAAGGTAGGAGCGACGGACTGTCCCGCGTAGGCGGCAACGTAAACCGAATCGATGAGAATCACTTCACCTAGAAAGCGCGCGACGCCGGTCATGTCCCGCCAAACCTGCGCGCGGTAGGATCGCTCGGGCGGCGTGAGGGAAATCGGAACCAGGTTGTTTCTTCGGTCCACCATCGGCCGAAGCTTCTAGCGCAGAAGAAAGTTCCCGATCCAGAGACAATATTTGGCTGTTTAGAGCGCTACCCGTAAGGCCCCGCCGTGGAACGGGTTCTCGCCGGTTTTTACGACGTACGTGACGAAGGCGGAAAGATCGACGGCCCCGAAAATCACGCCGACGCGGATGAGTGCCTGAGGAGCCTCCAGGCTGGACAGGTAGTTCGCCCCCAGCGCCGTGTAGAAGCGGTTTCCCTGCCAGGTCGCAAACCCTCCCAAGCCATAGGAGTCGGCCTCCGAGAGGTCCGGTACTTCCAGCACGGCCTCCGCCGTCCATTCCGGGTTGAGGCGCCACCCCACGGCCGCTGCCGCGCGGGCCGACTGCTTTATCGGCTGGCCCAGGGTTGTTCCGCCGGATAGGGCGAAACTCCAAACCTTGCCGGGATGAAAGCCGAGGGTCGCGCCCACCGTCGAATAGGCTTCGGTGCGCGCAATCGTTTTGTGGGGGTCGGCCGTTCGATCGGCCGCCACTCCGAAAGTCCATCTCCCGCCGGGGAGTACCGCGCCGAGGCCCACTCCGTAAGCATCCACGGATTCGGAAGTATCCCCCAGGCTTCGCCCGTAACGGGTACCGTACGCGGCCGCCGCCCAGTGCCCCGAGGACCAGGATACGGAGGGGGAGCAAGCCACCTCATGGGTTCCGGTGAACTTCCCCATCAGCAATTCCGCCGAGAAGCCCGCATGGGATGCCGTGTGGCCGGGGTTCGCAAGGGAGTTGGAATCCGGAAAGATTAGGCCGAAGCCCCCACGGCTTACCGAGGCCGATGCCACGGCGGTCCAGAGCCCCAACCCCAAGACTAAGATGTAATTACGCATTTTCGAAAAGTTAGGCTTTACGATTGGAGGGGTCAATTCTTAAATACCCACTATGAGCACCAACAAGACCTGGATCCTCGTAGCCGACCACAGCAGAGCCCAGCTTTATCAAAACGTCGGGCCCGGAAAAAAAATCGAGAAGGTGAAAGACATCCCCTCTCCTCCGGAGCCAGCGCCCCGTCACGATGATTCCCACGACGGCCAAGATCGTCGGCACGAAGGAGAGCTTTTCGCGGGCCATCTCTCGACGATGCTTTCGGACGGGCGGGTGAAGCACAACTTCGACAAGCTCATTCTCGTCGCGGCCCCGAAGTTTCTGGGTCAGATCCGCGCGAAGCTCGATCGGGAGACACACAAGGCGGTCTCCGCCACTCTCGACAAGGACTTCATGAGCTTCTCGGACACTGAGATCCAAGCGCACCTGAACTCCAAGTTCTTTACTTTATAAGGTTCAGGGTCAAAAGGGACCCAATGGAGCCGGAAAAAA
>CAZZHG010000087.1:0-20797 GCA_964653655.1 uncultured Pseudobdellovibrionaceae bacterium | reverse complement strand
ACTTCGCGGGCCCGGGCGCGTCGAAGATCCGATCGCATTCCCGGTGAGCGGCGAGATCCTTGCCCCGCTCGAGAACGCATTGCCGGTAGGCCGCCTCATTACGCCGGGCGTTGGCGTTTCGCTCGCCGATCGCTTTCATCCTCAGGGCCGAAGGATGGACGACCAGCGCCCAGAAACAGAAAGAGCCGATGGCGGTGACGGCGAAGGATTGTTTGCGCCGGCGCGCAACTTCGGGAGCGCCCTCCTCCGGAAGATGCTTCGAGCTCCAGCGGTAAGCCTCCCAGCCGAACGCGAGTGATAGCAAAAGCGGCCACGGATAACCGGGAAAGTTCGCGAGAAGCAACCAGAACGGCAGCACCGCAAGCGCGGCGATGGGATAGCGGCGCTGGTACATCTGCCCGAGACCGGGCAGGCAAAAACTGAGAAAGCCGGGGAAAAACCCCGGCTGTTCTCCTAAACCCCTCAAGCTGAGCATGTGAAAATTATCCGCTTATTGTCCGACGCCCGCCAGCTGCAGGATGTTCGGGTCGAGCCCGCCACCCTGAGAGCCGTCGCAGGCCGGATCTTTTTGGAACGACGAGATCAGCACCTGAGCAATCTGCGCCTGTCCGCCGCCCATGGTGTTGTTCGCCTGAATGGCCGAGAGCGTGAGGAAGGAGACGGCGTTCTGCCAGCCCTTCTTGATCATGCAAAGGCCGTAGGTGAACTTTTTCTGGGAAACCAGAAACGGATCGCGCTGCTTCGGAACCAACTCAGGCCGAAGGGCGTTGGCGATCGACGAGTTCATGATGTGGTTGGCCGTCACGAACTGCATGATCGGAGAAATCTGTCCGTAGCGCATGGCATTCAGCACGCCCGTGGGGAGGAACGCTCCGCCGCCGCCGTTGAACGTGATCTGACCCGTGTTCATGATCCAATCATAAACGCCGGCTTGCTGTTGTTCGGCCACGGCCGGGCGGCTCGCGAGCAGCGCGAGGGCCACCATTCCGAACGCCAAAATTTTGAAGAGGGGATTAGCAAGAGTGCGCGCCTTGGGACGGCCGCCGCTGGATTTGTAGTTCACGCTCATGATGTCGTACCCCGATGCAAAAATCTAAGCTGTGTGTTCGCAAGAGTCCTACTGGAATACTTTGCAAGCGGGGTGCCGACAGCTGCCACGCACGTTTGGCGAAGTGTCTGGTATACACCACCCGACGAACCTTTGGCCGGCCCCAAAACGAACACGATTTCCGCAAATATCCCGCACCTTTAGGGCGTATACCGCTTGGTCACCCCACCTCCCGGCCAGCTAACCCCCGGATTTCCCTGGGGTCCCTTGAATTGAGTGCGGGATTTCGATAGATTGCCCGGCGTTCAAAGCGGAGAGCCTCTTACCTTAATGGAAACCAAACGCCCAAAGGCCGTCGCCCTAATGTCGGGCGGACTCGACAGCACCTTGGCCGCGAAAATCGTGGCCGATGAAGGCGTCGAAGTCATCGGGCTGCACCTCGTGTCGCCGTTCAGCTGCCGCACCTCCGTGCAGGGCAACGCGGACGCCATCGGGGTGAACGTTCTCTTTAAGGATAAGGGCGAAGCGTACCTGGATATCGTGAAGAACCCCCGGTTCGGTTACGGCAGCCAGATGAATCCGTGCATCGATTGCCGGATCTTCATGTTCCAGCTCGCCGACGTGGTTCGCCAGGACATAGGCGCGGATTTCATCGTGACGGGCGAAGTACTCGGGCAACGGCCGATGTCCCAGCAGCGTTTGTCGATGCAGCTAATCGACAGCCGAAGCCCGGTGGAAGGTTTGGTTTTGAGGCCGCTCTCGGCGCACCTTATGCCGGAGACGGAGCCGGAGAAGAAAGGCTGGGTCAGCCGGGATCGCATGTACCGGATCTCGGGACGCGGAAGAAAGCCGCAGATGGCTCTCGCCCGCAAGTACGGCATCAAGGATTACGAATCGCCCGGAGGAGGCTGCCTTCTCACGGAAGCTTCCTTCTCGGGACGGTTGCGCGACTTCGTGAAGCACGACAACGACAAGGGCCCCAAGCGCCTCGCGCAGTCGGCGCTGCTCCGCTTGGGGCGGCACTTCCGTTTCAGCGACGAGCTGAAAGTGATCGTCGGGCGCAATGAGCCCGAGAATCTCGAGATGCAGGCACTGTGGCCCGCCTCCGAGGGAACGTTTTTCGAGCCGAACGGCTTTGCCGGACCGATGGCGCTGGCGCTCGGCCCCGTTACGGAAGAAACACGCGCCGAAATCGGAGCGCTCATCGTCCGCTACGGCAAAGGCAAGCCGCCGTTCAAGATCGAGGAGAAGCGCGGCGAGCAGATCGGTTTTTTCGAAGTGCACGAGGCCATGGACGAAGGGCGGATCGACCGCATGAGGATCGAATGAAAGAAAACACCGAAGACTTGAAAAAAGTAATCGTGGCTCTCGATTACACGGAGCCCGACAAGGCTTACCAGCTCGTCGACGATCTCGGCGATCTAATCGACTGGTACAAGGTCGGCCCGCTTCTGTTCACGCAGAGCGGTTACGAGATCATCGAGTTCCTCCATAGCCGCAACAAGTCCATTTTTCTCGATCTGAAACTGTACGACACCCCTCGCGTGGTGCGGGACACGGTGAAACAGTTCGGCGAGCTCGGCATCCGCATGGCTTCCGTCCACTGCATGGGCGGACACGGCATGCTGGAGGCGGCCGCGCAAGGTTGCCGCGGATCCCAGCTTCGCCTTCTCGGCATTACTTTTCTTTCGACCCAGACCATCGACGACTCGAAGGGCCTCGGCCTTCCGGAAACGGAAAACGAGATCGTCGGAAAGCTCCTCGACATGGCTCTCGAGCACCGGCTGAGCGGCGTGCTCTGCTCGCCGGGGGAGCTTGCTCAGGTGCGGCCCAGAATGCTGCCGGGAACGCTGCTCGTATCGGCGGGCATCCGCCCCGAGCGCAAAGAGGTCTACCAGGAAGACCAGAAACGGGTCGCGACCCCGAAGGAAGCGCTCGACATGGGTGCCGATTTCCTCGTCGTGGGACGGCCCATTCTTCAGGCGCGGGAGCCGCGGACCGCGGTCTCGACGCTGTTTCATTGATTTATGAGTAAACCCCTTTCCCATCACTCGATCGAAGTCAGCTCGGTGAACGCGGTGGAGCACGTGCTCCAGCACCGCCCGGACAAGATCCGCCAGTTGCTCGTTTCGAAAAAGGCCAACCGGCGCGTGCAGGACGTGCAGCGGCTGGCCGAGTCGCTCGGTATTCCCGTGCACTACCAGAATGAATCGCGGGATCGGGATAGCGAAGGGCTCGTCGCCTCGCTCGCTCCTTTCACCTACACGGAGTTCGGAGCTTTTCTCGAAAAGGTTTCCGCGCCCGGAAAATCTCTCGTCATCGCCTTGGATCATCTGCAGGACCCGCAAAATTTTGGCGCCATCTGCCGCTCGGCGGAAGCGCTCGGAGTGAAGGGCGTGCTCGTTCCGAAGGACCGCGCGGTTCCGGTGAGCGCCGGCGTTTACAATGCTTCGGTGGGCGCGGTGGAAACGCTTCCCGTGATTCAGGTCGTGCATCTCGGCGACGGCCGTCGCAAACTGCAAGACGCGGGCGTGTGGATCGTCGGCGCCTCGCTCGGCGAAGGCTCGACGGTTCCGTGGGAAGTGCCGGACTTCGAGAAGGTCGCGCTGGTTCTCGGCGCGGAGCTGGAAGGTATCAGTGCCGGCATCGACAAGCTGCTCGACTGGCGCGTGCGCATTCCGATTCTCGGCCGCATCGAGTCCCTCAACGTGAGCGCGGCGGGAGCCGTCCTCATGTACGAGTGGGCCCGGCGCGCTCAGGTTCCCCCGCCGAAAAAGTAACGCACAGCACCTCTCAGACACTCGCGATTCTACCGATAAGGAATCAGGGCATCGGCCCGATTCATGAAGACCAGAAGCTTACTTCTCGGCCTACTTCTACTCACTCCGGCCGCGGCTATTGCGGGCACCAAATATCCCATCGTCCTCGCTCACGGCCTGGCGGCGAGCGCCAGTGTCTTTTCCTTTCAGCCCGTCGCCCAACATCTGCGGAAATTGGGTTTTGAAGTGTTCGTGACGGAAGTCGCCGCCTTCAACACCATTGCGTTCCGGGGCCGGCAGCTCGGCGAAGCCGTCGACGCCATACTCGAAGAGTCCGAAGCGCCGAAGGTCAACATCATCGCCCACTCCATGGGAGGGCTCGACGCCCGTCACATGATCTCGAGCCTTCACTTTGACGACAAAGTGGCCTCTCTCAGTACCGTCTCGACCCCGCACTTGGGCTCGACCATAGCCAGCGTGGTGCTCGAGGCGCTCGACGACCTTCCCTTCCACGGCCTCTTGATAAAGAAGTTCATGGCGAGATTGTCGTCGGCGTATAACCACGCCGACTCCGTGGACGTCGACGAAGTGGTCGTGACTCTACAGAACCTCACCGTGGACTTCGTTTCGAACCGCTTCAATCCGCTGAACCCCGATAGCCCCAAGGTCTATTACCAGTCCTGGGCGGGGATCACTTCGCTCAATGGAAATCCGGACAAGGTCCAAGGCATCCTGGAAAGTTCCTTCAAGATCCTCAGCGAGGCCGAGGGCCCCAATGACGGGCAGGTTTCCGTGAAATCGGCGACGTGGGGAAACTTCCGCGGGCTCATCCCCGCGGACCATATAGACGAGATCGGCAAGCTGCAACGATCCCGCTCGCCCCTCTTCCACTACCTGGACTTCTACACGGGCATCGCCCGCGATCTCGCCGTCCGGGGTTTCTGAATTTTTGGAGTTTCCTACTTCTTCATCGCTTCGGCGAGCCACTTCTTCACGGGCTCGCGATCGAGGCGCATGTACGCGTTGGTGAGCACGACGCTCTCTTCGCCTTCCTCACCCTCGAGTTTCGTGCCGAGGGTAGAGACAACGGCGTAGGTGACGAGCTTGCCGTCCGCGTTCACCTTGATGAGCGGTCCGCCCGAGTCGCCCGGGAGGGCGGCACTACGTCCGTCGCCTTCCTTTTTGACGAGCTTGTAGGCGTAATCGCCGACGGACTCGATCTGAGCGCCGCCACTATTGAGAATGCCGGTGTTCGGCTCCTGGAAAACGGCGAAGGGACCGAAGACCGCGATGGTACCGAAGCCGTCCTTACCGTATCCGGCGATGACCAGATCCGTTTCGCCCGCTTTCAAAGTTTCCGTTCCGAGTTCGATGCTCGGAAGCCCGGCGAGGCGCGTTCCCGCGAGGCCCGAGACTTTGACTATCGCGAGATCCGGAACCCGGACGAACTCGGGCTTCGCGCCCTCCTTCACGGGAAGGGCCTCGCGGGCTTCTTCCGGGGGAGCGGAAATCGTGTAGTTCTTGGTGTCGCCGACGGACCACCAAAAACCCGGCGAGTGAAGGGAAATGGCCGGCTTCTCGCCCTCCGGGGCGTCCACGATCCGCTGCACGCAATGGTAGGCGGTGAGCAGAATGCCGTTACCCACGTGGCTCGCCGAGCAGAGGTAGTCACCGACCATAAAGCGAATGACGGGAGACAAAGTTTTCTGCTGCTCTTTGTTGCGGGGCTGGTGGTTGAGGATGAGCTTGCCCTGAGGCACGCCCGTCGCCCGGCTGTAATCGGGACTACGCCCGCACGCTACGAGAAGGAGAGAAAGGACAAAGGCCAAACCTGTTTTTTTCACGACTGTTCCCTGTTTGCTTACAACCCTAGCCTCGTTTTAGAATTATTAGATGCGCCGAGTCAATTCGCTTTAGGCAGACCACAGGCCTTTAAGGAAAGATCGAATTTTCCATCGTGAAAACAGGTAGGTAGACGATCCACGTATTGGCCGTAGTTGAGCTCCGGCCGAACCACGAGCTCTCCGCCCACCCTTTCACAAGGGCGGGTTTCGTAGGTGCAGTCGGCGTCGCCCGCCTCGTCGTCCGAGCCGTGGCTGTTCAGCAGCACGATCTCCCCTTTTGAGGAGAGAAGCGGCCCTCCGGAAAAGCCCGGCAAGGAGGCGCACTGGTGGCGGACGCTTTCGGGAGCTTCATAAGATCCGTTCTTCAAACTCGCCACTTCGAGGAGCGCGCAGTCGCTGATGTGGAGGCTTTTCTGGTCGGCGGCGACGTAAAGCAGAGGTACGCCGATTAGCTTCACCCGGTCTCCCTGCGCGGGCCGCGTTTTCGATACCCGTACGGGACGAATGCCCTGCTTCGCAAGCTCCTCAAGCGATGCGTTCAGTTCGTAGATCGCAAGATCCGTGCGGCTCTCCGTAATGTACGTAATCTCTTTGAGCGAGAAGCTCTTTCGCTGACTGGCCGGAAGGTCCATGTAGTGGTGGAAGGTGACGGAGTAGCCGGTCCACCGGTGCGTGCGGACTTCGTCCGGCCTGAGAAAATCGAGACCCCAATGGGCGAAGAAGTTGCAGTGAGCGTTCGTAAGTATGTAGGCCGGGCCGCTTGCCGATCCGGTATCGAGAAGCGTCGCCGTGCAGACGTCGCCAACCCACGGAGCGCCGAGAACTCCGACGCCGGAAAGTTTCTCCGGATTATTCGAGTTGAAATCCCGCCAGGCCGGCTTCGAGCGGATCACTTCGCCGTCGCGGATCTTGTTGCCCGCGCCGTCGAAAACGGCGGCCTGGGCGAGGCTGAGAAGGACGATGAGAAAGCGCGGCAACATGGGATGAATCAAACACGCCGGCGGACCGGCACCCCCGTGCCCGACCATCGGGTGGTTTGATAGGCCTCGTTTCGAATCTTTTTGGAATCGAGCTGGACGTCGACGAGCGTATCGAAGCCCGAGTGGGCCGCGAAGAAAGCCAATCTCAGCAGGGTTTCCTCACGGTCCTTGAAGCCGTCCACCTTGATCGATTTTTCCGATCGGCGGATGAGCCGGGTCTCTTCCCCTTGGCTCTTGAAGTAGACGTGGATCCCCTTCGCCCGCCTCATCGTGAGCTCATATTCCCGCAGCACCGGGACCACTAGAGTGTCGTAACAAGGTCCGCAGAAGGTCTTATGAAGGACCTCGGCCGGTACCTTTTCCAGGAAGGAAAAGCTGCCCTCGCGCACGAACTGGGCGCACTTCTTACAAAGGGCGGCCTTGCAGGGGCCACACTCGAAGGCGCCCTTAGGCTGGCGGCAGCAGGTACAGATACGGTTTTCCACGGAGGAGGGTTTAACACATCTCGGGTTCGGGCGCGCAAGTTCGAGGCTAAGTCCGCTTGGAGCGGCACCGTTCCTGCACTCTCTAGCTCCTGAACAACGGGGCTTGCGGCCTCAGGAGGACTTCATGGGACGTTTCAGCGACAGACGGGGTCACGAATCCGAACAGGTCGAGCAGGGATTCAGCAAAGGCGGGGTAGCGGGCGAGGCTGCCAAACGAAGCAGGGCCGAGAAAGCGCGCGGAAACGGCGGCAAAAAGAGGAAACCAAAATCCTTCAAACGCTAAGTCAGGACCGGAAAATGGCGTAGATGGCTTCGTCGTGAAAGCGATCTCCGATGCGGTAGTGCGCGCGCAGGGTCCCTTCCCTCTCCCAGCCGAGGCGCTCGAGCAGCTTGCAAGACGCGATATTCTCCGTCGAGACGTGGGCGAAGAGCTTTCGTAGATCGGTCTCGGCGAAAACTTTTCGCGTGAACAGGCCGACGAGGGCCGTCCCAACGCCTCGGCCATGGAAAGCCTCGCCGAGTCCGTAACCCACTTCGGCGTAGCCCATGCGACGGTTCAATCCCTTGAGATTGACCGTTCCGCAGGGCGCGCCGGAAAGCAGAGCCATCCAACGAAAGTCGGTGGCGGCTTTATCGCCGAGATCGGAGCAACCCGAGGCGTAGCGTTTGCGCAGCTCTTCCAGGGAAATCGGATCCACGGGATTGAAACGAACCGTCGAAGGCTCGTTCCTCCACTGGAACACGATTTCCGCGTCCGCGGCCACGCAGGGCCGAAGCGTCAGATCCATTTCTAGTAACGAACTAACTTACAGGCGGTGCGCTTCGTCTCATCCTTGCCGCGGACTTCGCGCCGGAACCAAACCGACTTCTTGTCGGCGGTCAGCGTGGTGCGCGACCAGGAGGTGTACTTGATCGAAGGACGCGAGGTCGTCTCGATGGACTCGAGCTGGTTGCCCACGATCTTCGTCGTCCACGACTGGGTTACTTCGCCGTGAATGTCCTTCGAGGTTCCGGGCGCCTGGCGCTTGCCCTTACCCAGCAGAACCGAGAACGAGCGAGCGTCTTCGCCGTAGGATTGAAACGTAATCGACTTCGTTCCCTTGGGACCCCACGCATCGTTTTCGACTTTGGAGTAAACGCGCGGGAACTCGGCGAGACCGGCGTTGCAATTCGTCTTGTCGGGACGGAAACGTCCGACGAACTGATTCGCGTCCGCGAAGACCTGCGAGCTAACGACCGCAAACAAGACAACCAGCAAAGATTTCATGAGCATTCTCCTAAACCATGTTTGAACGAACAGCGGGCAAAACCCTACCCCCTTAGACGCAGCATGGCAAATAGGAGTGAGCTAGAGAATGCCGAGGGCGAAGGTGACGTCCAGGTGGTACCCGCTCGTCTGAGAAACGAGGGCTCCCGACCGATTCGCGCCGCCGAGAACGTCGTACCTGTACAGCTGAAGGATCGCATAGTGAGGATCGATTCTGGCCGGAGCGACGATCATGAGTCCGTATGCGACATGATTGAACCCCGCCACCTGCCCGGCCGTGCCGTAGAGATATTCGTTGTGGCGTCCGTCGCCCCAGCCCAAGGTTGCGAAGAATTGCGGCTGAAGTTTCGGTTTGTCGTTCTCGAAGTACAGACGCGCGAGAGTCACCCGGCCGGTGAGCTCGAGGTAGTGGCCACCGTGGGCTTTGATGTCCTTGGAAAACGAAAGATCGATTTGCCCCCAATACAGCTTGTAGTTGGGGAAGAAGACTTCGGCTCGCGTCGTCCACTCCCATGAGCTTTGTCTGGAATTTCGGATGGTGAGAGGGCCGGCGGTTTTCAGAAGCGGGCGATCGGAAATCGAGCCGATTTTCGTTCGAAGCCGAACGATGTCCGAATAGACGAAGTCCGCGTACTCGAGACTGTTCACCAGAAACTGGATGCGATCATCGAAGAGACCAACGTAGACGATCGGACTCGCCTGAACTCCGTCGTAGATCCTCGCCCCGCGCCGGACGATGTCGGTGAGGAGTTTTGCGCCGACGGCGAGGGAAACCGTCTTTCCTTCGTAAGAAAAACCGCTTCCGCCGCAAAACAGGCAAAGCGCCAGGACGAGCCCCACCACCAACCGCATCGTCCGATATTACCACCGCAGGAACGAAACGAGTTAGTCGTGAAGGCTTGTGGGCTGCCCTTTTGACCCGGGCTCTCTGACGAGCACTCGCTTTCCGACTGAAGGCTCTTTTAAAATCGATCAGCACCTCACCTACAACTCGGTCATAAATGCGGTGTTGCAGCTTTTTGGAATCAGTTCTTTCAGAGCGAAAATTGAAAACACCAACCAGGACGCCCCGATCCTGTCGAAGCTCTTGAGCTAGTGACCCGAGAAACCGGCTCTCGTACGGTAACCAGGTTAATGAAGCTCCGTACTGCTCGAGGGAAAACCAAACCATTTTACCCTGTATCTACAAAATCTTAGGTATAAGGCTCCTGGAGGAAGGGTAACCACCTGTGGTTTCCGATTGAATCGGAACCGGCGCAATTGCTACTTTCGCGCCTCATGTTATCTCCGGCGCAACACATTCGAACGGCGCTCTTCGAGCGTATCGAGCGCAACCCCGCCTACTCCCTTCGCGCGTTCGCGAGGGACCTGGGGGTCAGCCACACGTATCTGAGCCTCGTACTCAACGAGAAGAAAAACATTTCTCCTCGCCAGGCGACCTGGATGGCCCAGGCGATGAAGCTGGACGGCGCCCAAACCACCTCGTTCGTACAGTCCGTAATGGACCGGGGAGAACGTCGACCGCGCTCCACCGCGACCGCGCTCTTTCGATCGCTGGAGATCGACCGAATGACGGTACTGAACAGCTGGTACCACTTCGCCATTCTGGACCTGACCTTGCTTTCGAGCTTTCGCCCCGAATTGCCTTGGATAGCCAAGCGGCTCGGCATCAAGGTGAGCCAGGTTCGAACGGCGGCGGCCCGGCTCGAAAGGCTCGGCTTGTTGAAACGGGAAAGGAACCGTTGGACAAAGACCGATGCTCTGCTTTCCATCCCCACCACCCGTTCCGAAGCTCCCATGAGACGGCTGCACCGGGAGTTCATACTGAAGTCTCTGGAGGCACTCGCCTCGGCCAATCAAACGGACTTCGAAGCACGGCTGATTTCCGGATCCATGATCCCGGCGAATCCCGCAAGACTCCCGGAGGTCAAAAAGCGGATTCATCGGTTCCGGCGGCAAATGATTCGATACCTGAGCGAAGGAGATTGCACGGAGCTTTACCAGCTCAACGTTCAGCTCTTCCCTCTCACCAAAACGCGACGGACGAAAGCCGCCAAGGAGGTTGCATGAAGTGGGTTGCTCTGCTGCTCCTCGTGTCGGCCTGCTCCGTTGAGAAGCGCCCCCTCACGCCGATCGAACCCCAGGCTCCCGCCGCCGAAAGGGGACCTTCCGCACCCGCCGCCGGAGGAACGGATTTCGGAGGCGGCGGAGACCTCGAGGAAGAACCGAAAGCGGTGCATTGGTTTTCCGGCGTCAAAGAAGTTCCCTACTGTATCGAAGTGGCCCCGGACTTCGGTGTTTCCGCCGAAGCGGCCTCCGAACTGGTGACTCAATCCTTCGCCCAATGGGAAAAGTACATTGCCGAAAGGAAACTTCCGGAGTCCCGTCTTTCCATTCACGCGGTTCCTCAACGCGAGTGTGACGCTTCCACCGCTCTGGTTTTTCTGTTCGGCACGTGGAAACCGGGACTGGAAGAGGTAAGACGGCGATACCGTCACCCCATCGCCTTCGCGCACAAAGGGGGCGATGTCGGCTACGTTTGGTTCGCTTCCGAAGAGAACGAGACGGACCTGCGATGGAACCGCAATGAAGGCCTGCGAACGATGTTGCTTCACGAGCTGGGTCACGTTTATGGAAATCCTCACGCTCCCGGAACCGTGATGGCCGCCGACATAGCCAGCCGCCTGAACCAGCTTCCGAAAACCTGGATCGGCGAAATCGACCACAATCAGGAGCTGGCCCACTGTTCCCAATGCAATTTGAGTGTCGACCTTCCCAAGTTCCGGCCGAAGGCGGGAGACTGGGAATGGCTCTCCCTACGCAGGCTATTGGGACGCGATCCGAAAGGGGATGTCTCGATTCGGTTCGCAAGAGAATCCTCGATTCTCACGTCGCTTAGTATTCTCCCGTTCGCTTCTCACTTGCCCAAGGGGTCTGTCCTCACGGTTCGGGACGAAGAAGGAGCCACGCATTGGTTGAACACCGCCGTGGAAGAGCCCGCCATGCAAGACAGCGGGCTTGCAGTCTTCTCGTGGGACGCCCATCACCCCGGGCTCGCCTGGAACGGCTCGGTGTCTTATCGGTCCCTATTCACGAAATCAGACGGGAGTGAGTCGCTCCGCCTGAGTCTGGACTTTTCGCCGACCGATAACCCGCTCTCTGAACAGGACGCAGGCCCGATCCGGCTGCGATGGATGGAGGGAGGGCTCCCGGTGAATATCGCCCCCTCTTTCCGGAACTGAACGCAAGCGTCCCCGCGGAATCAGCGGCCGAAGTTAATCTTCAGAATTCCGGAGAATTTTATTTTCCCTTGAGCGAGATGCGGTTTTTGTAGTTGCCGTACTCCGGCGTGAGATAAAACCGCTCCGCTAAAAATCAGCGTCGCCGCAGACCCAAATATGGGCGGCGCCCGGCCGCGGGATCGCCATGGAAATCGCACTAGCCGCGGGCGCCAGCGGAGCGAACTGGACGAAGGCCAGACTTCGAGTCGATCGAACTGAAGAGATAGGTCTCCTCGAGGTTAGTGAACTGAAACGGACTCGAGGTGATTTCCCCAAGCGGGAACGAAACGAGATGGTTACCGGCCCGTCCTCCCTGAACGATCAAGAGAGGCCTTTCCTGTTTAGCGGATTCCGGCAAATCAAGGAATCGAACGGATCGTTCGCCGGTTTCCAATTGGTAAAACGGAGCCTTCCCGGACTTCATATTTGTTCCCTGGTAAGAGTTTGAGGAAGCGAACCTCGCTTCCTCGACGGTCTAGATGCCGCGTAAACGAGCTCCGGATCAAGCGAGGCTGCCTCATTCCGGTTACCGGAAGGTAACCGCGACTCGGCGCTCTTTGTGGGGCAAAGAAGAGTAAACTGAAGTGGCTGGTTTTCCGGGTCCTCTCAACGAGGGCGGCGCACGACGTAGAGAACGGAACCGGGACTGATCCCGGCCCTATCGAAGACGTCGGCTCCGAAATAGTCCGCGCCGAGCGACTCGACTTCAAAGCCGGCTTCGCCGAGCCGTTTGACGTAGTCCCTTTTCTCGTACATCCGAACGTGATCCCCCTGCCCGAAATGCTTCCATCTTTCTTCCTCGGTCGTCTTGGTGGGATCTTCGTAAGTTTCAGTCAGGTGCAAGAGTATCGGAACCATGGCGATGCCCCATCCGCCCGGTTTAAGAATGCGATATAGCTCCCTCATCGCTTTCCGGTCGTCGACGACGTGCTCCAACACGTGAGAACAGAGAAAGATGTCGAACGACTGATCGGCGTACAGCTTCATGTCGCAGAGATCCACCAGGTCGTCGACATAACTCCGCGCTAGATCGGCCGTGCGATATTCTACATTGGGATATCGACGGATCAGCTCATCTAGGTTGAAGTTCGGCGCGAACTCCACCATCCGGAGTTTGCGGCGGCGGGGGACTTTCGCGAGCTCCTGCTTCAGAAAGAGCGCGAACAACCGCTCCCGGTCGCGGACATTGCAGCCGGGGCAATAGTAGTTCTCGTGGTTAAAAGTCTCGGACGCCTCGAAAGGAACCGTGTGCCCGTACTTTTCCTGCATTGCGCGGATCTCGGGTTCGATCGGGCGAAAATACCTGACGTTGGAGCCGCAGGCAGGACACCGATAGCGGTCACCGGCATACTCAGGCGGCCAAATCTTATCTTTTACGTACCGTTTCCAATGAAAGGGGATGCGCTTTTTGATGGCTCTAAGCATAGCTACCTAGAAAGATCTAGCGATTATACATAACTTCGCCGTATTCCCGCTGACGTCGAGTGCCTATTCAGGCTGGCATTAGCCTTGCTGACTAGTCCCCACTTATGGGGAGGCCGAGGGCTTACATTTTGGTGGTATGGATGGGGCTTGTCCTCTCCCTACCCCTTTTTGGCGAGACCGGTGTCTCGCTCACGGTCTTTCAGCCCGAAGGTAAGGACAAATTCTTCGTCCTTCCGATCGTGGACGGGGAGCCTCCCCAACAGGCGCTCGATCGCTACGTTAGCACGGTGCACGCCGATCCGGATCTCGCGAAAATGACCGCGAAACACTGGAAGTCGACCGACGGAACCTTCACACCCTTCGGGACCTTCACCAAAGATCGGCCCGCGGTTGTGCTGATCGCCAACGACGGAAAGAGGCCCCAAGAGGCCGTCAAATCCTTCCAACACGCGGGAGTGAAGCCGATGGTTCTGCCGGTGGCGGCCGAGCTGAATCTTCCGGAACCGAGTCAGCGGCAAGCATTCCGCGAGTTGCTCGCGCGAAGCGCCGATGCCCTAGTGGCTCTCGGAGGAAACGACATCGATCCCGCGCTCTACGGGGAAGCCCCGTGGGATCCCAATCACAAGTTCAACCGAACGAGGGATGAGGCCGAGCTCGCGCTGGTGCGGCAATACATCGCGACCGGCAAGGGCCGGCTCTATGGAATTTGCCGCGGACACCAGATGATCAGCGTCGCGCTGGGCTTCAAGCTGATTCAGGATTTGGAGAGCGAAGGAGTAAACGGGCACAAGGAAGGCGTGCACGAGGTCCAGTTGCTCGGGCCCCGCAACACGCGTCTACGCACGGGCCTGGACGGAGCCAAGAAAGCGGAGGTGAACACGTACCATCACCAAGCCGTGCGCTACGAAGATCGCAAAGGGATTATCGTCACGGCGGTCGCAGGCTCCGGACCCAATCGCGTCGTGGAAGCACTCGAGTCCTCCGACGGAAGAATCATGACCTTTCAATTTCATCCCGAAAGGATGGAAGACGAGGTGGGCAAAGCGATTCTCAACCGCATGGTCAAGGAAGTGAAGCGTTGGTGGGAGCACCCCGAGACCCAACGCCGCCGACCTGCGTGCTTTCCATACATGGCGGCCCTCGCTCCACCGGCGCTGGAGCAATAGAAGGCCCTACAAGAAGGTACGGCCTACCTTCCTGTAGGGCGCCAGTCTCATTTTTCGAAAATCACGACGGCCCTAGACGCGTAAAAGGAGATGCCGTCCTTCGCGCTGAACGCGATGGAATCTTTCTCGGCGCCGCGACAGCCCGCGAAGAACAGTTTGTTGCCGAAGTTCGTCTGCTGCGTCTTCAGCCAGTCGGCGCAAGTGACGCCGTAATCCGCCCACGCGCGCTCTTTAGCCTTATCGCCGACGAAGCTGTCGCTCAGGAGTTCTTCTTCGATGCGATCGGTGGTGTCGGCGATCTGAAAGGTGCGGGTGCCGGTGGAGCGGCCGGAGTAGCCGACCTGTTCGGTCTTATTCACGTCGCCGCAGTACTCGATGGATTGCCCCGTGACCGGATGGACCTCGGTCCAGCAATCGTGGACCTTCTTCGTGATCGTGTCCTTTTGAAATTTTGCTTTAGAGCAGGCCGAGGTCGGGGAGAGATCCGAACGGTAGCGATGAAAGGGGGAGGCTTTGAGCCACGCCTCGCAGGCCGCGACGTGCTGAACCTTCAATTGATCGAAGTGCTGCGTCGTGACGCCGGTGATTCGCGTGTCCACGAACTCCTGAATTGTAAGGGTCTGCGCCGCCTCTGCCCAGTAGCCGATGAAGAGGATAGAAAGGATCGCCCTGGCCAACATGATCAGTCTCCCTGTGAAAGTTGTAATTCGTATCGCCGAAGCCCTTGTGCAAAGTGTGTTCCACCCATTGTAGGCTTGGCATCGATCCACGCCGGTAAGTTCGACGATCAAAAATATTCAGTGTGGTGGCGGAGTGACACTACAAAAATTAACCCCACCAACGCACAGCGCCGGACCCGGATCGAATGCCTGCCCTCATGGGCTCAGGCACTCCACGTCGGAACTGTACATTCACCACGGCGCGACTCGCGATGACCTGCGAAGGTTCTTTGCGCATTCGACGACGGCGGTGACCGATCGGTACGTTCATGATCGGGGGACGAATCTGGAGAAGGTGGCGAATGTGATTCGGTTGTTTCCGGTTGCGGCGAGTGCGAAGTGACCAGATTGGAGTGACGCGATGTGCTTCGCGCGTCGGCTGCTCGACTGTGATTGATGGTTCTGAAAAAGAAGGGAACGAAGAAGATGTTGGACGTTGGGTGTTGGAGGAAATTTTCGCCCTCCCTTACGAGGACTTAGGTTTTCCTAACACCTACCATCTAACCGCTAGCATCTAATTTTCGCCGGGGAGGCGAAAATTTGGAGGGGGAAGGATTCGAACCTTCGAAGGCAGAGCCGTCAGATTTACAGTCTGATCCCTTTGACCGCTCGGGAACCCCTCCGAACGAAACCGAGAATTATGAGCGTATCCAGAAATCCTGTCAACGGCGCCTACAAACAAGCGTTTGAACGGTCGAAGAAAAAATGCCTCGGCATGTAAGAGTGAGTACACACATTTAGATCGGTTGATGACATCTCATATCCGAGCCCTAGCCCCTTCAGACCATGTTCCAGCGCAACCGTCTCTTCGCCAGTCTAGTCTGGCTACTTATTCTGATTGCACCGCTTGGCGCCTGCACAACTTTCCCGCTGGAACCGGCATCGCTGAAGGGACGGTGGCGGGCCGAGTCTTTCAATTTGCAAGGGTTGAAACTGCCGCTAGGACCCGAATTGAGCATCACGGAACATGCCTTGGCGGCGGGGGGTGAAACCCTGGGCATTGACCGTATTGAGCAGAAAGACAGAGAAGTAACCGCTTACTTAAAATCCGGATTAGGTCTCACCTTTGTGTTCGTAAACCCTGATCGAATGTACTTCGCGCTGCCTTTGATCGGATATCGCATCTACTACCGCAGGATCGCTCCCGCTCCAACTATCTTATAAAAGGAAGACGCTACATGAAAACGACTTTAAGCATACTGCTGTTGGCCGGCTCCCTCGGCTTTGCCCATGCACAGACCGCACCCTATCCCGCCTCTCCGGCAGCGCCCGCCTCTCCTGCAGCCACCCCCTCCACTTCGCCGCCGTCCAACACTGCGCCCGCGACCAGGGGCACCGGCGAGACTGTGGGGCAAAAGGCGTCGCGTGTGACGAAGAACACCGTCGCCAAGGTTAAACGCGGCACCCACCGCGCCGCTAACGCCGTTGAACGAGCCTCCGATAACACGCGCACCGCCGTGCGCAAGAAGCTTAACGAACCCGGCAAGCCGCCGCAAAGCAGCGACAACAAGATCCCGGCGGGATCGTAACGAAGTCCCGGCCGCCGATGACGAATCGTCGGCGGCCGGTACGCTGCGGGCATGCTGCCGAACGGCAAGCCCATGTAGCTTTGGTGCCCGCGGCTCGCCACCAGTACACAGTTGCAGAACCTGCCTGCGCTATTTTTTTCCGCCTTGCAGGACGCGCCATACCTTTTCGCTGGTGATGGGCATCTCGAGGTGCGTGACCCCGTAATCGGCCAGCGCGTCGATCACGGCGTGCACCACCGCCGGCACCGAGCCGATGGTGCCGATCTCGCCCACGCCCTTCGCCCCCAGCAGGTTGGTCTTGCACGGCACGCTTTCATCGAAGGTGCTGTTCATGTGCGGGAAGTCCGCGGCACGCGGCATGACGTAGTCCATGAACGAGCCGGTCAGCAGTTGGCCTGTCTCCGGATCGTGCACCGACCGTTCCAGCAGCGCCTGACCGACCCCCTGCGCCACACCGCCGTGAATCTGCCCTTCGACAATGGGCAGGTTGATGATGCGGCCGATGTCGTCGACGCTGGTGACGCTGGCGAGGCGCACCACGCCGGTATCGGTATCGATCTCCACCTCCATCACCTGCGCCCCGTTGGGCCATGACGGTCCGCCGGGATTCTCGGTCGCGGCCACGTGAATCTGGCGCTGCGGCTGTTTGCCCGCCAGCTCGAAAATACCCACGGAACGGTCGGTGCCCGCGATGCGAAAACGACCCCTCTCGTATTCCACGTCGGAAGCGGCCGCTTCCAGCTCGCTGGCGGCGAGGTTCTTGGCTTCGTTGACCATTTTGTGGCCGGCCGCCACGACCGCCGAACCGCCGACAAAGGCGGTGCGCGATCCACCCGCGCCGCCGCCGGTGACCTGATCCGAATCGCCCTGGATGACGCGCACCGCGCCCACATCGACTTGCAGCACCTCGGCCACCAGTTGCACCACCGTGGTTTCCAGGCCCTGGCCGATGGCCTGCGTCCCAACCAGCACTGCCACCGTGCCGTCGGCGTTGACTTTCATGTTCACGGTTTCGGTGAGCGCGCCGCCGGTCCACTCCAGGTAAGTGGCGAGGCCGCGCCCGCGCAGCTTGCCGCGTCGCTTCGCCTCTTCACGGCGCGCGGGGAAACCCTCCCAGTCCGCCAGCGCCAACACCTGGTCGAGCATTTTTTCGAACTCGCCGGCGTCGTACACCTCGTTCATGTGGGTCTTGTACGGCAGCATGGCGGGAGTGATGAAATTGCGCCGGCGCATCTCCACCGGATCGATGCCCATCTCCACCGCCGCCTTCTGCAGCACGCGCTCCATGAAGTAGTTGGCCTCGGGACGCCCCGCGCCCCGGTAGGCCCCCGACGTGACCACGTTGGTCAGCACGCCGCGGATGTCGTAGTCGACCACGGGTACGTGATACACCGAGGTCTGCACCTTGGGTCCGACGAACATCGGAATGGATATCGCCGCGGTCACCGGCGTCGAACCCAGGTTGCCGATGGCCTCGGTTTTCAGCGCCAGTATCCTGCCGTCCTTGTCCAGGGCCAGGCTGGCCTTGCAAAACTGGTCGCGGCCATGGGGAGTGCTGAGGAACTCCTCGCTGCGGTCGGCGCGCCAGCGCACCGGGCGGCCGAGCTGGCGCGAGGCCCAGACCGTCAGCGCCTCTTCCTGCGCCAGGCCGATCTTGAGGCCGAAGCCGCCGCCGATGTCGCCGATCACCACGCGGTAATCCGTGAGCTCGCCGCCGAACACTTCTTTCATTATCTGGCGCATGGCGCCGGCGTTCTGGTTCTGCGCGTAAATCGTCGTCCGTCCCCCCTCGTGCACGGCGATGGCGGCGCGCGGCTCGAGGGCATTGACGATGACGCGCTGGTTGTGCGATTCAAGCACGGTGACGTGCGCGGCGCGCTTGAATGCCTCTTCCGCGGCCTGCGCGTTGCCGATGCGCACCTGTGCTGCGACGTTGCCGTCGGCCTCGGCAAACACCAGCGGCGCGCCCGGCTGCACGGCGCGCAGCGGATCGACGACCACGGGCAGTTCCTCGTACTCGACTTCCACCAGTTCCGCCGCGTCCTGGGCCTGCAGGCGCGTCTCGGCCACAACCGCCGCAATGGGCTCCCCAACGTGACAGGCGACACCGCGCGCCAGCGGATAACGCGGCGGGAACGCACTCGGCCGGTTGCCCGAGCGCTTGAACGAGCTCGGCACTGGAATGGCCTTCACACCGCCCGCGGCGAGATCGGCGCCGGTCCATACCGCCACCACACCCGGCGCGGCCAGGGCTTTTGCCGCATCGATGGAAACGATGCGCGCATGCGCGTGCGGCGAGCGCAGCACCACCAGCACCGCCTCGTCGGCGAAGCGCCGGTCATCGCTGTACAGCCCCCGGCCGGTGAGCAGGCGGTCGTCTTCGATGCGTTTTTGCGAGCGCGAAGCGCCAAAGCGCGCGGCCTCGGGATTGAACTGCAAAGAGGAAGGATTCATCACGGACGGAAGGAAAGGTTGGGCGTAAGCTTGCAATCGATATTACCATCCGCCCATGCTCACCAACCTGATACGGAACCTGTTCACGCCGTCGGCCGCGCGCAAAGGCGGGGAAGTGGCGAAGGCGCGGGCGCTCCTCGAAGCCAACCATTCCGAGGAAGTCGTCGCGACCCTCGCGCCCTGGCTCGAGCGGTATCCTGAGGATGGAGAAGCGCGCAGGCTGCGCGGCATCGCGCTGCTGGAAATGAGCCGTCCTGCCGACGCACTGCCCGATCTGCTGCGCGCGCGGGAGTTGCTGCCGGACCAGCCGCGCATTCTGTACAACATCGCCCTGGCGCGCAGCATGCTGGGGGAGCGTGAGGCCGCAGCGGAACTGTGCAAACAGGTGCTGGCCAAAGAGAACCTGCACTTTGCGCGCATGCTGCTCGCCGAGCTCACCCTGCCCGGCGAGTCCTACTACGCGGTGCTCAAGCGCATGCACCAGCATCTGCGCCCCGCAACCTATGTCGAGATCGGGGTGCAGCGCGGGCTCTCGCTGCGGCTGACACTGCCGGAAACGCAGGTGCTCGGGGTGGACCCCGAGCCCAAGCTGGAGCGGCCGCCCGGAGCCAATCAGCGCGTGTTCGCGGAAACCAGCGACGCGTTTTTCGCCGGGCACGACATCATCGCGGAACTGGGTGGCCGACGCGTGGACATGGCGTTCATCGATGGCATGCATCGTTTCGAATACGCCTTGCGCGACTTCATCAACATCGAGCGCGTGGCGCGACGGGATACAGTGGTGCTTGTGCACGACTGGTACCCGCTGGATGAGAAAACCGCCACACGCGAAGTGAACAACGAGTTCTGGAGCGGCGATATCTGGAGGCTGGCGCTGATCTTGAAAAAATACCGGCCCGACCTGCACATTCATACCATCGGGACCCCCCCCACAGGACTCGGGCTCATTCTCAACCTCGATCCCCAATCGCGCGTGCTCTCCGACAATCTGGACGCCATCACAGCGGAATTCATGGGCGTCGATTTTTCGGTGCTGCATGCGAACAAGGCTGCGATGCTGAACCTTGTCCCCTATGACTGGCCGGCCATCCAGAAGCTGTTGGACGAGCGATCACGCTAGCGAACGTCCGCGCAAGGGACTTCACGCCCGCACCACCGCCCTCACTTTTCGCCTGGGGAACCTTGTTCGCAGGCCCGAAGATTCGCGGCGCGAGATTCCCCGATTCACCTCAGATCGAGGCGGCGTTACCGTCCGGGGCCGTGCGCGCGAATGAAATCCCGGATGCGCGGATAAACCAGCTCGCGCCAGCGCCGGCCGCTGAAAATCCCGTAGTGCCCGGCCTTGGGGACCTCATAATGCTCACGCTTCTCTTCAGGAATGCCCGTGCAGAGCAAGTGTGCCGCCCTGGTCTGGCCATTGCCCGAGATATCGTCCAGTTCGCCCTCGACGGTCAAGAGCGCGGTGTCGCGAATGTCCTGAGGACGCACCAGCCGGTCGCGCACGAAAAAGCGGCCCTTCGGCAACTGGAATTCCTGGAACACGCGCTTGATGGTTTCCAGGTAGTACTCGGCCGGCATGTCGAGCACGGCGTTGTACTCATCGTAAAACTGTCGATGCGCCTCAGCAGGGTCGTCGTCGCCCTTCACCAGGTGGTTGTAGAAATCCCAGTGCGCCGAGGCGTGGCGCGACGGGTTCATGGCCATGAAGCCCATGTGCTGCAGAAAACCCGGGTACACGCGGCGCATGTAGCCGGGATAGCGGACGGGCACGCGGTGAATGAGACTGCGCTCGAACCAGGAATAGGGCTTTTCGGTGGCGAGGTTGTTGACCGCGGTGGGG
>CAZZHG010000086.1:0-20900 GCA_964653655.1 uncultured Pseudobdellovibrionaceae bacterium | reverse complement strand
CGTAGGTCGAGAACTTGTAGCCGCGGCGGTACTCGAACTTGTCGACCGCCTTCATGAGGCCGATGTTGCCTTCCTGGATGAGATCCAGGAACTGAAGGCCGCGGTTCGTGTACTTCTTCGCGATCGAAACCACTAGACGAAGGTTCGCTTCCACGAGCTCCGCTTTCGCGGCCTCCGACTTGCGCTCGCCGGCGAGAATCGCCTCGTACATTTCCTGAAGTTCGCGGGCGCGGACGTTGGCTTCCTGCTCGACGAGGTCGATGGCCTTCGAGCAGTTGGAGATCGCGTGGTCGAGCTCGAGCAGGCCGGCGTAGTCCACGCCGTGCTTCGCTTTGAGCTGTTCTTCGCGCTTTTTGTCCCGCTTCGTTTCTTTCAGGAGCTTGCGGAACTTGCCGATGGTGTCGGTGCCGGCCTTGTTCAGGCAGCGGTTCACGTCGCGCTCGGATTCCTCGATGCGGCTGACCTGCGTTTTAAACTTGGCGACGATCTTGTTGATCGTCTTGCGGTTGAAATTGATTTCCACGAAAGCCGCGACGATCTTGCGCCGGCCTTCGGCGAGCTTCTCGCGAAGCTTCTTTCTCTCGTTCGGATTGAGAGTCGCCTTGTTCAGCTTGAGAAGGTTCGCGTTCAGCGTCTTCTCGAACTGGCGGACGAGCTTCATGCCGTCGGCGATGCGCTGCTGGCACTCAGCCTCGTTCACGCCCGCGTTGGGGTCCTGGGGAACTCCCGGAGCGCCGGGGGCGGCGGGGGCCGCCACGGCGACGGCCGCGGGTTTTTCTTCCGAATCCTCTTCGGCGCCGGGCGCGGCGGCAGTGGTTTCTTCGCCTTCCTCTCCGCTTTCGGACTCGCTCTCACCGCCACGGACCACGTCGCGGGCGCGGAGCTTGCCCTTTTCGATCTTCTCGCCGATGGCCAAGAATTCCTTGATGCCCATGGGGGAGTTCAAAATCACGTCGAGCACTTCGGCTTCGCCTTCTTCGATGCGCTTGGCGATTTCGATTTCGCCTTCGCGGGTGAGAAGGGCGACCGAGCCCATTTTCTTCAGGTAGAGGCGAACGGGATCGAGGCCGCGGGACATGGCCTCTTCTTCTTCACCGCCGGCAGCCGGCCGGGCGGGAGCTTCTCCGTCTTCGGAGGCGGCAGCGGCGGCGCCGCGCTCTCCGCGGGCGCGCTTTCCGCCGCCCTCTTCGCCGCCTTCTTCCTGGCGGGCTTTGTGCTCTTTTTCGTTCTCCACGATCTCGATGTCGTTGCTCTCGAGGAGGTTCATGACCTCATCGATCGCATCCGAGTCGGTGACGTTGTCGGGAAGGGCGTCGTTGATCTCTTCGTAAGTGAGATACCCCTTCTGTTTCCCGGCGGCGATAAGTTTTTGGAATTCTTTCTTTTTCTCAAGCTTCGCCATTGCGCGTTACCCCATCGAGGTCCGGAAAATTTTTAACAGGTAAGAAACAAACGGTTACTCATATCACAGCGGTCAATACGGAGAAAAGCCCCAGTTTCATTCACTTCTTAGCTCCCGCAGCCGCGAGAGCAATTTCAGCTGGGCTTCATCGTCCCCAAGGCGCTGTCCCAGCTTCACCTGGGTCGTAAGTGCTTCGATCTCTTTCTCTTTTCGAATCTCTTTGAGCCTCGCCCTGAGTGCCTGCACGTGGGCCTCCCCCTTACCGGGGGGACTCTGGCCCATCAGCCGGCTGCTGGCGGGCTCAAGCAGAAAAGGCCGCGTCTCCGTTTGGACGAGCAGTTCGAGCTCCCCTTCGAAGTTTTCCGTGGTCCGAAGGCGCTCGAGCCATTGCTTGAGCCGCTCGTCTTTGATGGCGTGATTCCACTCTTCGGGGGCCATCTGCTGAAAAAGTTCGGGGTAGTTGACGGCCGCCTGGAAAAGCTCGACGTCGAGCGGATGCGGTTTCGGCTCGCGCACCGGGATGGTGATGACTCCCCGGCTTTGGCCGGGCTTGAGCGCCGGGGCAGGAGTGGCTTCCTTCGGTCGGGTGTTTCGGTACGCGCTTTCGGCGACTTCTTTCAGGGCTTCGAGAGAAACTTTAAGCACGAGTGAAATGTCGTCCCAAAGCTGGGCGCGATCGGGAAGGCGGCGGCTTGCGACGAGCAGCGGAGTCAGCTCTTCCAGGGTTTTCGCCGACTCCTGCGCCGTCATCGATCCTTTTAGCGCGATCTCTTTCAGAAGTTTGTTGATTTGGCGCGGGGCCTTCGCGCAAAGCTCGTGAAAGCTTTCCGTCGTGTGACTCAGAACGTACTCGTCCGGATCCTGGCCGTCGGGCAGCGAAAGATCCTTCGCGAAGATTCCGGCTGAGATCAAAGTGTGAATCGAGCGGTGCCAGGCGTCCTGTCCCGCCTTATCGGGATCGAAAATGGTGACGACGTTTTTCGTAAGCGACTTGAGAAGCTTGCAATGCTCTTCGGTCAGCGCCGTTCCCATCGTCGCGACCGCGTTGTTCACGCCGGCCTGATGGAGTCCCACGACATCCATATACCCTTCGACGATGAGCGCTTCCTCGCGAAGGCGGATGCCGCGGGCGTTCTGGAAAAGCCCGTAGAGAATCTGGCGTTTCGAAAACAGCGGCGATTCCGACGTGTTCAGATACTTCGGCTGGTTTTCCTCGTCGCGAAGGAGGCGCGCGCCGAAGCCGACGCATTTTCCTTCCGCGTTGCGGATGGGAAACATGAGCCGTTCGCGGAAACGGTCGTATCCGTCGCCGGGATTGTTGTCCTTCGGAATGACGAGTCCCGAGGCGATGAGCTCCGAGAGACGGAAATTGCGTTTGACCATCAGATCGCGAAGCGTGTTCCAGCCCTTCGGCGAAACGCCGATCTGAAACGTCTCGATGGTTTTTTCCGTGATGCCGCGCTTTTTGAGGTAATCGCGGGCGAACTCGTATTCCTTGCCCGTGACGAGAAGGTGGTTGAAATATTTCGCCGCCCACTCGTTCACTTCGATGAGGCGGAGCTGGCCGACGTCGACGGGTTTCGGCGCCTGGCGGCGCGCGGTCTTTTCCAGCTCGACGCCCGCGCGCTTGGCGAGCTCCTCCACCGCTTCGGGGAACGGAAGGCCCTCGATCGTCGAATAAAAAGTAAAGAGGTTGCCGCCCTTCTGGCAGCCGAAACACTTGAAGACCTGTTTCAGCGGGCTGACGTGGAACGAGGGGGTCTTTTCGTTGTGGAAAGGGCACAGACCGGTGAATCCCGTGCCGCTTTTTTTCAGCGTCACGTACTCGCCGACGATGTCCACCAGGTTCAGACGATCGCGGATCTGATTTAGCGTGTTGTCGGATATCACGCGCGAGCCCCATGTTTACAAAAGAGCCAAGGCGAAGATCGGATGGTGAAACGCAACGGAGCATCCTTCGCCTTCGAAATGCCGACGCGAGGGCTCATGACCACTTCCCCCTCCGGCACTCGAATCCCCAGGTCGATCAGCTTGAAATTCGGGCGATCGAACTTGGAACCCTTATAGCCTAGATCGACGCCAAGGGCCTGCGTCAACTTGCCCGGTCCGTTGAGAAGTTGTTTGAGGGCCGCCTCCCGGGGAAGGTTCCCAAGGCCGCGATTACGGATCATGGCGTCGATACCTTCTATGGGACGAGCCGCGCGGAAAAGAATCGCGTGGCCCAGGCCTTTCGGCCCGGTCGATACGTTCATACAGTGGTGCATTCCGTAGGACACGTAGACGTAGCAGGTTCCGCCGCTTTCGAACATGGGCCAGTTGCGCTCGGTTTGACCCCGGAAGGCGTGGCTCGCGGGGTCGTCTTCTCCAAGGTAAGCCTCGACCTCGGTTATCTCCACGAGAAGCTTGCCCACCCGGAGCCCCTTGCCGAGCAGGCGCCGGGCGACGATGGCCGTGGGCTTCAAAAAGAAACTGGGGGGGAGCGTTTTCATGCCGAGCCGACCCTATATCAGGGGATCACTCGGGGGCGAAAGAGGCATTAGCTTTGACGACGGAAGCTTTGCCGGACTTGTCCACGGTGACGTGGGCGTCGTACTCGAAGCCCGCCGGAGGATGGTGGTCCCAGATGAAGGTCCAGCGGCCGCTTGCGGTGTCCTCGGAAACTTTGGTGGGGTCGATTTCCAGAAAGGGGCTACGTCGCCGGGGAGTGTGCAGCTTCCCGTTCGAGGGAGCCGGAGCGGTCTTGGACCATTTCTTATAGGAGTCGACGAGCGCCGCCTCGCCGGCCTTTCTTGCCGCGGCGAGCGCGCTTTTGCGGTCGATGGCCCGGGCCGGAAGCGATACCAGGGCCAGGATCAGAAAAATTTGGCGCATTATTGGGGCTTACTGAGAGCGGCTTGCACGGCGGCGCTGACACGTTTTCCGTCGGCGCGGCCTTCGGCTTTGGCGAGCACGGCTTTGACGACTTTTCCCATGTCCTTCGGGGAAGTCGCGCCTGCCGCTTTGATTTCGCCCGCGATGAGAGCGCTCAGCTCCGCATCCGAGAAAGCCTGGGGCAGATAACTTCTGAGAAGCTCGATTTCTTTTTGCTCTTTGTCGGCGAGCTCGGGGCGATTGCCGGCTTTGTAGGCCTCGACGGAATCCTGCCGCTGTTTCACGAGGCTGTTGATGCAGGCGAAAATTTCCGGGGCGGACAAGGTCGTGCGGGTATCGATTTCGCGCTTCTTGATCTCGGAGATCAGCATGCGCAAGGCATCCACCTTGAAGGCATTCTTCTCCTTCATGGCGTTCTTCATGTCCGTTTGGATTGTTACGAGATCCATGAGGCTAGATTAGCCGCGGCCTTCGCCGCCGCCGCCGCCACCACGTCCACCGCCGCCTCGGCCACCACGTCCGCCGGTGGGCATCGGGTTGAGGCGCTTCATCATCCGCTTGCGCGCGGCGATGGCTTTCTTCTTCTTGCGAACGGACGGCTTTTCGTAAAACTCGCGACGGCGGATTTCCGAAAGGATACCCGCCTTTTCACACTGTTTTTTGAAGCGCTTGAGAGCGCTTTCATAGTGTTCGTTGTCTTTAACTTTCAGACCAGGAAGATCCACGAGCCCCTCTTTTCAAAAGGAAAAAAGCCTGACCGAGTATATGGAGAAAATGCACTACGTCAAGGCAGTATTGCCATGGCGTCCCCATAGCTAAAGAACCGATACCCTTCCCGAACCGCCTCTCGGTAGGCCGGAAGCGTGGCTTCAGTCCCCAGGAATGCGCACACTAGAATGAGAAGGGTCGATTCAGGAAGGTGAAAATTGGTTATTAGCCCGTCCACCCTACGAAAAGCGTGGCCGGGGCGGATGAAAATGGAGGTCGAAGCCTGGGGCCCCCACTCATCCAGGGATTCCAGCGCTCTTAAGGTGGTGGTCCCGACGGCAATCACCCGCCTACCCTCGGCCTTCGCCCGGTCCAGGGCGGACAAGGTTTCGGGTGGGATTCGGTAGGTCTCCTCGTGCATCCGGTGCTGGGCGAGGTCCTCGACGTCGATGGGGGCAAAGGTGCCGTACCCGATTTCGAGGGTGACCCTAGCGGTCTGGACTCCCAGGGCTTCCAAGGTGGAAAGCATCTGCGTGGTGAAGTGCAGCCCCGCCGTCGGGGCGGCGATGGACTTGGGATTGTCGGCAAAAACGGTTTGGTAGCGCTCGCGGTCGGAGTCCTCGGCCGCTCGCTTGAGATACGGCGGAAGGGGCATTTTGCCAAAGCGGCTGAGCCAGGGAAGAAACTCCTCGGCGGCGACCGTCGTGAACCGGACTTCGAACTCTCTCTCGCCCAAGCGGGAGAGCTCGGCGCGGCTACCGTCCGAAAAAACGAGATTCGTGGGGGACAAGACTTTTTTTCCGGGCTTGGCGAGGCAGGACCAGACGAGGGGCGCTTTTTCTTTTAGAAGGAGCAACTCGAATTTTCTGCCGCCCTCGCCCTCACTGAAAAGCCGCGCGGGAAGCACGCGGGTGTCGTTCATCACGAGCAAATCGCCCGCGCGAAGAAGATTCGGCAGCTCCTGGAAAGTTTTGTGCTCCCGCCGGCCCGTGCCCTTGTGCACGTACATGAGCCTCGCGCCGTCTCGGGAGGGCGCCGGAAACAGGGCTATCTGGCTTTCGGGGAGTTCAAACGTGAAATCGGCCGGCCTCATGCCGGTACCTATAGAAGAGATCCGGCGGTCAGCGCCACCGGTTTTTTGCTTCGAGCATGGGGGCTCCGCCGGGCAGGCCTTCGACGGTGAGCTGGGGGTAGTAGTGGGAGAGAATGTCCCGGTAGGACTTTCCCTGCTTGGCTAGAAATGAAGCTCCCCACTGGCACATGCCGACTCCGTGGCCGGATCCCTTGCCGGTGAAGTGAATCTGTCCGCCCGCGGTCTTCCATTGGAAGTGCGTGCTTTTGAGGCGCTGATAGCCCAGCAACGAGCGAAGGGTGTTGCCGTCGAGTAGGCGTGAGTTGCCGCCCGCTTCGAGTTTGAGCGAAGTGATTCGGCCCGTGGGGCTTCTATCGAGAGCGACGAGCTTCGGCGGAAGAAGCGCCTTCGGGACTTTGAGCGCCTGAAAAAAACTCGCGTAGTCGATGGAGTACTTCCACTCGAGCGGATGCTTCTGGCAGTAAGGGCACCCGACCGTGACGTGGTGGCTCTTGTCCCCGCGCCACACGCGATCTTCCGGCTCCGTCTTTCCTCCGCAGCGCGCGTGGAAAAAAATCCGCGCCGGACCGCTGCCGCGGCTCAAGTATTGGCCGCGGGTCGCCTCGATGGCTTCGCGCACACGTTTGGTTTCGGCGTCCGCTCCCGAATAGACTTGGTCCTCGATCGTGCCGACCAGATCGTAGTTGGGATTCTTGGGCCGGCGCGCGAGCTGAAGCGCGTATGTGCGCGAGGCGACCGCCTGGGCCTTGAGCGCTTCGGTCGCCCAATCGGAGTTCATCTCGGCGGCGAGAGTTCCGGCGAGGTATTCCTCGATGGGCAGCACGTTCACCGTGAGCCAGCCCTCCTCGTTCGACAGAAACTTCATCAGGCCGCGGTAAGTTTTTTGAGAATACTTCACCGGGTCGACGGCGCTCGGGCCGCCCCGCACAAAGAGGATCGCTGCGGCAAGCTTCGCATTGCGGCTTTCGAGCAGAATGTTTTTGGTTTTCTCGGACCAGGAAAGGCTCGCGGTTTTTCCGATGGCGATCCATGGCCCGGGGTGTTTCACCTTTATATAGAGCGTTTGCCCGGGGCTTTCGAGCGTCGCCTTACGGCCTGCCTTGTCTAGAAGCACCCGGATGGGTGTGTTAACATGGATCTCAGTCCGCTCAGGAACCCTCCCGAATACCGGAAGCGCCACAGAGACACAGGCGAACCAAAAGTACCGCATCAGGCGTTGTTTCATCGACGATTCCCGGGTGATTTGGCGACGGTGGCCGATTTGGGCCATCTAGAGGAGAGGTCTTGGGGCTGATTCCATCTTACCATGAAAACACCGATCACCCTCTCGGCCCTCGCCTGTTTTTTTCTCCTTACCGCGCCGGCGCTCAGCTCTCCCTTCGTCGACGCGGGGCTAAATCAGCTCGTGGATTCCGAGCTGCGCCTTCGGCTGAACGATGACGCTCAGGAACGCCACACTACTTCCCTGAACTGGGTCGATCTCCATCCGCCGAAATATCTCTCGCCGATAGTGATGCCGCCCCCGCCCGAGCGCGAGGATACGAGCCTGAAAGTACTCATCGATCCCGGCCACGGCGGAGACGACTGGGGGGCGGTCGGATTCGGCGGCCTCATGGAGAAAGACGTAGCGCTTAGACTTTCGCGACTGGTGAAACAGGAACTCGTGACCCAGGCGAGACGGTTCGGAACGGGCGTGCGCGTGCGGCTCACCCGCGACGACGATCGTTTCATTCCCTTAAGAGAACGGCCGGAAATCGCCAACAACTGGGACGCCGATCTTTTCGTAAGCATCCACTTGAACTCTTCTCCCGTTCAAAAGGTGAAGGGCTTCGAAGTTTACTTTCTGAACCCGCGCAGCTCGGACGCGGAAAGCGCGAGAGTCGCGAGAACGGAAAACGGAAACGAGCGTGCGGTGGCGACGAGCGACATCCAGTCGATTCTCTCCGACGTGCAGACCAACGTGCACATCGCCGAAAGCTCGGACTTCGCGGAAACCATCTACGCCTCGATGTCGTCCGAAATGCTTCCCAACAAACGCGGCGTCCGCCAGGCACCGTTCGCGGTGCTGGCCGGGACCGCCATGCCCGCGCTTCTCATCGAAGTGGGCTATCTCACCAACCCCGTCGAGACCGACAATCTGAAGCGGGGGCTCTACCTAAAGAGGGTCGCTAGTAGTATAAGCTCTGGAATCCTTCGATTTGCCCGCGGGCAAAAGAAGCCAGAGGCACCCAATGCGATCCGACGGCAGGCGGCCCGATGAGCTCAGGCCGGTCAAAATCACCCCGAACTTTCTAGCGGCCCCTCCGGGCAGCTGTCTCATCGAAATGGGCGGCACGAAAGTCGTGTGCAGCGCCATGATCGACAACTCCGTTCCCCAGTGGATGAAGGGCAGCGGCAAGGGCTGGCTGACCGCCGAGTATTCCATGCTGCCGGCTTCGTCCACTCAGCGCGTGGGACGCGAGCGCTCGAAAGTCGGCGGCCGCACGCAGGAGATTCAGCGGCTCATCGGCCGCTCCCTTCGCGCTTGCCTCGATCTCTCCAAGATCGGCGAGCGATCCATTCTTCTCGATTGTGACGTGCTCGATGCCGACGGCGGAACCCGTACGGCGGCCATCACGGGTGCCTACGTCGCGCTAGTACTCGCCATGCGCAAAGTTCACCCCGAGATCGCGATTCTCCATGCTCTGAAGGGCGCGGTTGCCGCTGTTTCCGTCGGAGTCATCAAAGGCAAGCCTTGCCTGGATCTTCACTATGACGACGATAAATCCGCCGACGTCGACATGAACGTCGTCAAAACTTCCGAAGGCAAGTACGTGGAAGTTCAGGGCACCGGCGAAGGCGCTTCCTTCGGCCGCGACGAGCTCGATTCGCTGCTTGCCCTTGCGGACAAGGGCATCGCGGATCTTTTCGCCGCCCAAAAGAAGATCCTGGGCTGACCCATGGCCCTTCCCCCGTCGCTACTTCTGGCCACCTCCAACAAGGGAAAGATCGAGGAGTTCCGTTCGTTTTTTCGCGCGAAAAATCCCGCTTTCAAAGTATTTAGCCCCGCGGACCTGGGAAAGCCCGCCCCCGAGGTCGAGGAAACCGGGAAAACGTACCGGGCGAACGCCTTCCTGAAGGCGGCGGCCTTTCATTCCGTCTACGGAGTTCCGGTCTTGTCCGATGACTCGGGGCTGGAAGTGGAAGCGCTGGACGACGGGCCCGGCATCCACTCCGCGCGCTTTGGCGGCGAGAACATCACGTGGCCGCAGCGGTGGGAGGCGGTCTTTAAGGCTCTCCACCCCAGGCCCGAGCCCTGGGCGGCCCGCTTTCGCTGCGTGCTTTGCTACTTCGATGGCTCGGTTCCCTGGTACACGGAGGGGACCGTGGAGGGTTTTCTCATCTCGAAACCCCGGGGAGGAGCCGGTTTCGGCTACGATCCCATCTTCTTTTCGCCCGAGCTTGGCAAAAGCTTCGGCGAGGCCACGGCCGTGGAGAAAGACCGGATCAGCCACCGGGGCCGGGCCCTGGAAGTCTTCTGGAGTACCCTCGCCCATCCTTGACCTACAGGGGGCGTCAACGGTACTTTTCGTCATCCTTCGGGTGTGCCCAGGTAGCTCAGTCGGTAGAGCAGGGGATTGAAAATCCCCGTGTCGGCGGTTCGATTCCGTCCTTGGGCACTTTCTTTTTTCCCCTCAAATTTCTCTCAGTCCATCCAGGCGGGCTTCAGTTAGAGGCGAGCGGCGGTAGAAGCTCCGATGCGCTCGTGTAACCCGAGGGCGCAATCTGGTCCACCGGCTCGTGCCGGCGAATCTTGTCGAGATTGGTGCGATAGCGGAAATCCCGGGGCTCTTTCTCTATCGCCCTCTGAAAATACTTCTCCGCTTCCTTCTCGTCGCCCGCGTTCGCGGCGGCGATTCCCGCCTGAAAGAGCCCATAACCCGAATTGGGATAGCGGCGCTCGTGCTCGGCGATCGCCTCTGCGACGTTCTCGGTGAAACCGTGAGTGCGGGTCCAAAGATCCATTTCCTCGAAGTAGGGATGGGAGGGATCGAGCGAGCGCCCTTTTTCCACCCAGGCTTCCACTTCCTTCCAGTGTTTCTCGGCCGACTTCGGATCCAAATCGAACATCGCCTTCGTGCCCAGCTGGTCGAGATAGTTGACCGTTGCGTGAATGTCGTTCGGCATGAGCTCGGCGATTCGTCTCGCAATCGCCTCGCTCTCGTCTATGGTGTTGCCCATCGTCTTTTGCAGGCGCACAAGAACCCGCACATCGGTCACTTCCGAAAGGGGTTTATTTCCTCTCGCGTTTCGCGCGATGGCCGCTTGCAGTTTTTCCACCGCCATCGAGCACACCGCGGTCCCCGATAAGGCCATATCGAGCAGGAAGGGGGAAGTGTCCTCGGTGGGCGGTCCGAGCTCCGTCGTTCCGGTTGAGAACTTCTTCGCTCTTGCGCAATCCCGCCGAAACGCGGCTTCCTCCTCGGCGAGTGCCTCGGGAAGGGATTCGCATTTCGAAATTGAATCTATGATGTCGGTCGGGCTGAAGCGCTCCGAGCTCGCTCCCAGCATGAAATCAACGAAGCCCTCGCAGTCGGCGGCGACCGGAGCGGAGGGCATGAGGGTCAGCGTGGGGGGCGGCCCGAACCACTCCGGCATAATCGGCGGAGAGATTCCCTTGGAGGTACCGGGTGGGCCGATCTCAGCGAGAGTCCCCGCCTCGCTTGAGGGCGGCGGAAAAGCCAGGGGAGTCAGGGCAACGTTGGGTTGCCGGTCGGGAAATTCACGGTGCTTTCGGTAGAGAAATACGGAGAGAGTGAGATTGAGAATCAGGGAAAGCGCGAAGAGCGCCTGCAGCCGTTTCATGATGAGATCCTCCGACGGTCCACTTACTTGAAACTGCAGCCGTCGTGCCCGATTCCCAGGCACGAGCCATCGAACTAAAACCGACAACCCTTGGCCGTATTCTCGAAAAGACGGAGAAAGTGGCCGAAACTGCTAAGTCCAATCGATCGGCTGGGTACTGGTCACTGTCAAAAGGGTGCGGGCCCCCCGGCAATCGGTCCGGGGTGAGCAGACGCTGGCTGCCGGGGAGCCCCTAGGTCACAGCAAACTCAGTGGTGGCCCCCGCTTCCTCCGCCTCCGCCGTGGCTTCCGCCTGAACGCATCCGCATGCGGCCGACCAAATTCTTCACGCTCTGCCCGGCGCGGTTTCCGATGCGTTTTCCGCACGAGTGGCGCTCGGACTGGCTCGCGTTGCGCTTCAGGGCGCCGAGCTGCTCTCGCAAGAAGCGAATGAGCTCCGCCATGTCGGCATAAACATGGTCGTCGTCCGCTTTGGATAAAATTTGAGTCAGCTCGGGAATGCTTTTCGCGATGGTGTCGAGGTCAGACGGGTTGGAGTTGATGAGCCGGATCAAATCGGCGAGCCGCAGCTGATTCGAGGCGCCGAGCTCGGCCTTCAGTAGCTCCATGTCTTGGGAAGTGAGGGTGACGTCGCCGGTGGAAGCCGCGCCGTTCGCTCCGGTTCCCCAAGCCGATCCCCCGTAGGGGGAGTAGCCCTGTCCGTACTGTGTCCCATAGGGCATTTGAGAGTCTTGGGAAGTCCTGCCACATCCGGCGGCAAGGACCGTTACCAAGACGAGAAAGCTAGAGAGTCCGAAGTCGGCCTTCTTCATAGTTGCATCCCTCAAAGAAGAAGCGCCGGAAAGCCACGAGGATTACTAGAGCAAGGGGCGTGCCCCGGGGGGCGGTCATCCGCCGCGGGACGCGAAAAACCTGGGGCTTCGGGGGGTTGGGGAGCCCGCCCGTCGGCCGGGCGACACCCCGGTTTGAATCCAACGGGTGTGCAGCTTTCGGCCACCACAATTCGCCTCCTCCCTGAAAAAGGCGGTCAAAAGGGGGCCATCTGGGCCTAACTCTGTGTATTCAGGCAGTGCGTGCCGGGCGGCTATACGGTGTCCGGCAAGTGGCGGAAAGCTAGCTTTTCAGCTCGGTCCACATCCGGCTCACGAGGTTGAGCGTTTCGCCGAGGTCGTCGAGAAACTGAAGGCGCTCCATCACCGCAGGAGGCGGGTACTGATTCGGGTTGTTCAGTTCCTCCGGCTTGAGGCGCGCCTTCACCGTGGCGTTCGGGGTGGCCAGATGATTGGTCTCGACCAGGATGAGCGCGTTGTCCGGATCCAGGAAGAAATCGATGAAGGCATGGGCCGCGTCCGATTTGTCGCTCGCCGCCGGAACGGCGAAGTTGTCCGTCCAAAGCGTCGCGCCCTCCTTCGGGATGAAATACTGAATGGCGGGGTTCGCCGCCTGCAGGGCCACTCCGTCGGTCGAATAAATCTGCGCGACGTAGAGCTCCTCCTTTTGCAGAAGCGCTTTGGGCTCGGAGGTGAACATGAGGATCTGGCCCTTTACGCGCGAGATCTCATCTCTCGCGGCCGCAAGCTCCTTCGACGACTTTTCGTTGATGGAAAGCCCGCGACTCAGAAAGACGCCCGCGAACACTTCGCGCATGTCATCGAGGAGAGACGTGTGCCGGAGATCGGAGGACTCGAGAAGCCACTTCCAGGTGACGCCCGTGTCAGGGACTTTCACTTTCGCCGTGTTGATGGCGATGCCGGTGGTGCCCCAGGTAAGCGGAACCGAATGGCCCATGCCCGGGTCGTAGGGGAGATTCTTGTAGAAAGGATCGAGGTGTCCGAGGTTCGTAAGCTTCTTGTGATCGAGCGGCTGAACCATCTTGAGGTTTACCAGCTGACGGACCATGTAGTCGGAAGGCTGGATGATGTCGTAGCCCGTGGCTCCGGCTTTCATCTTGGCGAACAGCTCTTCGTTCGACGACATGAAGCTTAGCTCGACCTTGATGCCGGTCTTCTTCGTGAAAGCTTCGAGCGTGGCGTCCGGGAAGTAGTTGCTCCAGGCGCATACCCGCAACGTCGCGTCCGCGGACTTTCCGCGGAAAAGCATGAGGCCTCCGACCACCGCGACCAAAAACACGCCGAGAACGACTAGCCTTTTAGTACCCATTTCCTGCTCTGCTCCTTGGACATGAGGATGAGAACCAGAAGCGTCGACACCGAGATCATCACGAACGACAGTCCGTTGAGCTCCGGCGACACTCCGATTTTCATCATCGAGTAGATCTTCAGGGGCAGCGTCGTGATGCCGGCGCCGCTCGTAAAGAACGAGATGAGAAAATCATCGAAAGACAGAGTAAAAGCAAGCAGCCAGCCGCCGAGCACCCCGGGGAGGATGTTGGGCAGAGTCACCTTCCAAAAGACCTCCGTGGGCTTCGCGCCAAGGTCCTGGGCCGCCTCCTGCATCTGCGGATCCAGCTTTCTGAGCTGCTCCATCATGATGAAGTAGACGAAACTCGCGCTGAAGCTCGCGTGGGCGAGAACGAGGGTCATGAAACCCAGCTCGACGTGCAGGAGCAGGAAGACCAGTAGAAGCGAAAGCCCCGTGATTACTTCGGGAAGAAGCAGCGGCAGCATGATGAGCGTCTGAAGCCAGAAGGGAAGATAGGCTTCCAGCGGGGCGAGTCCCACCGCGCCGAGAGTTCCCAGGCAAACCGAAAGCGAAGCGGAAGCGACGCCGACTTCCAGGCTCGTGATGAGCGGCTCCCAAAGGGTTCGGCTCTGGAACAGCCGGCTGAGCCAGTGGAGAGTGAAGCCGCTCTGCCAGTCGTTGGGGTCCACGAGAAACGCCTGGAAGATGAGATAAAAGAGCGGAATATAGAGGAAGGCGATGGCCGTAAAAAACACGGCGGCCGTGAAGGGATTTTTCTGGCGGCGCGACTCAGCCACGTTTCAGCTCCCTCTTCCAGCGGTTTTGCAGCCAAAGAGTCGCGAGCAAAACGGCCGACAGCATTCCCGCGATGGCCGAGCCGAACGGCCAATCCTGCATGACGAAGAACTGGCTTACCATCACGTTGCCGAGAAAAGCTTCCTTCGCCCCGCCGAGAAGATCGGGGATCACGTATTCGCCCATCATCGGGATGAACACGAAGAGGCTTCCGATGAAAACGCCTTCCTTGATGTTGGGTAGCACGACCTTCCAAAACGTCTGAATCCGGTTCGCGCCCAAGTCCTGCGCGGCCTCCCTCAGGGAATCATCGAGTTTCTCGAGTGCGGAAAAGACCGGAACCACCAGAAACGGCAGGTAGTTGTAGAGAAGCCCGAGGTACACGCCCAGCCGGGTGTAGAGAATCGCGACCGGTTCCTGAACGAGTCCGGCCTTCATCAGCATCTGATTCAAGAGGCCGTGGCTCCCGAAAAGCGAAACGAGCCCATAGACCCGCAGGATGAAGTTGGTCCAGAAGGGAATGAAGAGAAGGATGAGCCCGAACTGCCTTAGCGGCCCCTGGGATCGGGCGAGATAGTACGCGACGGGAAATCCGACGAGCAGACAGCTCACGGTTGCCATGAAGGCCAGCCACACGGTTTTTCCGAGCACCTTCGCGTAAATCCACTGAAAGCAGCGCAGGTAGTTGTCGAGAGTCGGCACGAAGGCGACCGTTCCGAGCGGGGACTTCTGGAGCACGCTCATGCCCAGGATGATGCAAAAGGGGATGAGGGTGAGCAGCAGCAACCATCCCACGAAAACGAGACCGGGCGGGGTTAGCTCCTTCTTCAAATCACGCCTTCCGCGCCGTTGGGCAGTACCTGAGCATCTTCCGAGCGCCAGGTTAGGAAAATCTTGTCGCCCGGGTTGAGCGAGCGCTTCTTCAGGCGCTCGAGCTCGGGCTCAAATACCTTAAAGGAGCAATCGCGGCTTCTCACCAGATACTCCGTGCGGGAACCGAGGTAGCTGAGGTCGACAATCTCTCCCTCCACCAGGTTCTCCTGGGTCGCGGACCGGGTTCGCAAGATCCGCATTTTCTCAGGCCTGAGCAGCATGGAGACGTCTTTGGGCAGCGCCGCCCCCGACTTTTTCACCTTAAAGGAGCCGAGCGCGGTGCTGAGAGTGAGCAAATCCGATAGATCTTCCGAAATTTGCGCGGGGATCTCGTTCACCGGGCCGATGAATCGGGCGACGAACGTATCGACAGGGTCCTCGTAGATGGCTTTCGGAGTGCCCACCTGCAGGCAGCGGCCGTTTCGAAGCACGGCGATTCGGTCGGAAATCTGAAGGGCTTCCTCCTGATCGTGGGTGACCATGACGAAGGTGGAGCCCACCTTCTTACAGAGCGCTTTGAGCTCGTCCCGCATGCGGGTGCGCAGGGCTGGGTCGAGCGCCGAAAGGGGCTCGTCGAGCAGCAGCACCGCCGGTTGATCCACCAGGGCGCGGGCGAGCGCCACGCGCTGGGACTGGCCGCCGGAGAGCTGATGCACTCGCCGGGTCCGCAGCGACTCGATTTCGACGAGCTTCAGCGCCTGAATGACACGGCTGTCGATCTCCGAGGGGGCCACTTTCTTCAGCTTCAACGAAAAGGCGACGTTGTCGAAGACGTTCAGGTGCGGAAAAAGAGCGTACCGCTGAAAAACCGTGTGTACGTTGCGCTGGTGAGGGGCAAGTGCGGTGATGTCGGTGCCGCCGAGGCGAATGGTGCCGCCGGTAACCCGCTCGAACCCGCCGATGAGACGGAGAATCGTGGTCTTTCCGCAGCCGCTCGGGCCGAGGAGCGAGAAAAACTCGCCCGGCTGAATAGTCAGAGTCGTCGGTTCCAGACGGAATCCGGCGAACTCTTTGGTTACCCCCGAGAGCTCCAACAACATGCCGCATTAATAGTGGAAACGAAAAACCGTCACAAGATCTTCTTTGGTTCCTTTGGGCAAAATTTGAGTAAAAATTCGGGGAAATATCCCTCCGGAGGAGTCTTTGAGCGCCCTTCCCATCTTGATCGTGGTTCTCTGTGTTTTGACCATCGGCTACCGCTACTACAGCGCCTTTCTCGCCGCGAAAGTAGCCGTCCTGGACGACACGCGGGAAACCCCGGCTCACCGGCTCAACGACGGCCACAACTACCACCCGACGAACCGCTGGGTGCTCTTCGGCCACCACTTCGCCGCCATTTCGGGCGCGGGCCCGCTCATCGGGCCGGTGCTCGCCGCCCAGTTCGGCTATCTCCCGGGACTTCTTTGGCTCGTGGTCGGTGTCGTTCTTGCCGGCGCCGTACAGGATTTCGTAGTGCTGGTCGCCTCGACCCGCAGAAACGGCAAATCGCTCGCCGAAATCGCGAAACTAGAGATTGGGCCGGTCGGAGGGGTGGCGGCCGGTATCGCCATCCTGTTCGTTCTGATCATCGCGCTCGCGGGTCTCGGAATCGTAGTGGTGAACGCGCTGGCCGAAAGCGCGTGGGGGACGTTCACGATCGCGACGACCATTCCCATAGCGCTCTTCATGGGCCTCTACATGTACCGATTCCGAAAGGGCCGGGTCGGAGAGGCTTCGGTCATCGGGGTGGTTCTCCTTTTGATTGCCGTCGTCATGGGCGGCAACGTCGCGAGTTCCGAATGGGGCAGCTGGTTTCACTTCTCGAAGGGACAAATCACTTTCGCGATAGCGCTCTACGGGTTTGTCGCGTCCGTGCTTCCCGTCTGGCTCCTGCTCTGCCCGAGGGATTACCTGAGCTCCTACATGAAGATCGGCACCATCGCGCTCCTCGTGTTCGGCGTGCTGCTCGTAAATCCGACGCTGAAGCTTCCAGCGCTGACGGAGTTCATTCACGGGGGTGGGCCCATCATTCCGGGAAAAGTCTTCCCCTACGTATTCATCACGGTGATGTGCGGGGCGGTTTCGGGGTTTCATGCGCTGGTGGCGTCGGGTACGACGCCGAAGATGGTGTCGAAGGAATCTCACTGCCGCTCCATCGGCTACGGCGCGATGTTGATTGAAGGGTTGGTCGGCGTCGTGGCGCTGATAGCGGTCGCCTCCCTTTCTCCGGGCGACTACTTCGCCGTGAACGTGCCCATCGAAAAGTTCTCCGAGCTCCAGATTCTCGGCTACCACATCGAGGAGCTTCCGGTGCTCGAAGCCGAAGTTCAGGAAAAAGTTCAGGGCCGTACCGGCGGCGCGGTTTCTCTCGCTCTCGGCATGGCGAAGATCTTCAACGCCATCCCCGGACTGAAGGGCTTGATGGCGTATTGGTACCACTTCGCCATCATGTTCGAGGCGCTCTTCATTCTCACGACGATCGACACGGGAACGCGCATCGCGCGTTTCGTGATGCAGGAATTTCTCGGCAAAGCGTTTCCGAAATTCGAGCGGACCGACTGGTGGCCGGGCGCGGTACTGACCTCCGCCCTCACGGTCGTCGCGTGGGGTTACTTCATCTACACGGGAAGTGTGGCCACCATCTGGCCGATGTTCGGCATCGCGAACCAGCTTCTCGCCGTCATCGCCCTTTGCGTGGGGACGAGCATTTTGGTCCACTCGGGTAAAACCCGCTACGCTTGGGTTACGGCCGCTCCGATGACCTTCGTTCTGATCACCACGACTTGCGCGGCGTACAGCCTTTGCGTCGATCAGTTCCTGCCGCTGACCTCGTCGGGAGACGCCGGCAAAGTCTTTCGCGGCTACATGAACTTGTCGCTGACGCTGGTAATGCTCGTTTGCATGGCTACCGTGCTCACGGCCGCCGCCCGCCGCTGGATCTCGCCGTCCGCGCGTTTAGAACCCGCTTCTTAACGGTCGAGAGACGCCCGGCACTGAATGTCGTCGTCGAGACCGCCGATGAAGGCCTTGAGCCTAGCCAGGTTGCTTTGAGGATAGGGCGCCGAAGGCTGATTGCAGGATCCCGGGGCCAGCACTTGCGTGGTGACGCCCCCGACTCGCTTGGTCCACTGACAAGGAGTCTTGGCGTGCTCGAAGTCCCCATTGTGCCGGTCGATTGTCAGGGAGCCGTAGTAATTTCCGTCGAGCACTCGAACCCACTTACGGTAGTAGGAATAGTCCATGGCCATCATGGCCACTCCGCGTGAGTACTCGTAGTTGCTTTCCACCAGCTCCCAGCCGCCGCCGGTTCTGGGCCGGTAGACGGCCATGACATTCGTGCGGTCGTTGACGGTCGTCTGCTCTTTCCATGCGCTCCACGAACAATTGCCCCACATCGGCATCTTGCGCTCCTTGATTTTCGTCAGCACCGTCGAATAGCGCTGGCACGCGGAACCTGTGTAGGGTCCGGTCGCCGTACCCCAAGACAGATCTTGGGAGATCCGGCTCGTTTGAATGCGGTGGACGACATCGCTGTTGATGTAGACGTAGCTCTCGAAAGTGATTTCCTTGGTGACCGAGCTGATGGATCTTTCTGTGCGGACCGGCGGCGCCCCGACAGGAAGTCCCGCGCTGCAGGGCCGCGGGCTCGGTGACGGCATGGGAGTGGGCTGGGGAGGCGTGGGCGGCATGGAAGGCCACGGCGTCGGGCTAGGGGGCCCGCCTGCGTGGGCGAGTGGGGCCGAGAGCAAAATCAGGAAAAGAAATAGCTTCTTCACAGTGGACCTCCGGAGAGGGGTTGGAAGGCGACTCGATCTATTAGGAGTGTACGGGCGGAAAGTTACAAAACAGCTACCGAAAAAGGACGCTTGGTTTCGGCCGCTTACGGGGGAAAAAGAAAAAGCCCCGGGAGAAAATCCCCCGGGACTTCGAGAACGGAAAGCTTACTTACCGCATTTGAGCTGCAGGAGCGGGCCGTTACCCGTCATCGTCCAGCTCTGCACGGACGCGAAGAGATCCGCGCCGCCGATGGAGAACAACCGAACATTGTAGCCCGAATCCGTCGAGGTGAAGAGGTTGCAGGTGTAGGACGTCTCGATGGCGCCCGCGTCCCACTTGCAACGGCCTTCCACCCAGTTCCCGGCGGTTTCGCCGGCCGGAACGAAGAGCCGCACGGCCGTGGCTTTACCGACATTCACGAACCGGACGATCGTCGAAGAGTCCTGCACGTTGCGGCGGCAGGTGATCGTCTTCGCGAAAGAGGCCTGAGAAACGAGAGCGAGAAGAAGGAAAGCAAAACGCATAAATAAACCTCCAACAGTTGAATGACTCGTCGCATATAACCGCGAACCCGCCCCTGCGCAACTTCTTCCGAAGACTGTTTCGCGATAGTCGAAACACTTTGTTTCGAGTCGCCTTGCCGCCGGACCCGCGCACTCGTTAGGCTTTTATTCAAGCCGTTCAGGAGGAACCGCCATGCGAACCCTACTTTCTCTCTTCTTGGTTTCTTTTCTAATGAGCGCCCGCGTTGAGGCGGGCCCCGCGAAAGATTGGAGCATCCTCTGGGTTGTGGATAACAGCGCCTCGATGCAAACCCAGCGGGCGACGCTCGCGAAGAAAGCGGGCGACTTCATCCGGCGGCTGCAAGCTCAAGGAGTCCGAAACTTCCGGATGGCGGTAACGACCACCGACTTCATCACGTTGGAAGGGTCGCTTGTCGCGGCTGCGAACGGAAACAAAGTGGCCCACTCCTCGTCGGCCGATCCGGCGGGCGATTTCGCGGCAATCGTGAACGCGGTGAGCGACAGCTCCACCTCCTTCTGGGAACAGGGGCTGGAAAGCGCGCACCAAGCGATCGCGAAGGAAGGAAACGCTTTTCTCAAGGACGGCGACCGGCTGGCGGTTATCTACGTAACCGACGAGGACGACTACTCCTGCGAGAAGGATTGCTTCGGCGTCGAGCCCGAGCACAATCCGAATTGGAAGGCCTATCCCCTCAAGCGCTATCTGCTCGCGTTCTCCGAGCTGCGGACGAAAAGAAACATAGAGACCACGGTCTTTCCGATCGTCGGGGTACTCGAAGGAACCTGTGCGGTAGCCTCCTACGGAGTCCGCTACGCGAAGATCCGATCCCAGGTGGGAGGGCTTACCGCGAGCATCTGCCCCGTGGAGTTCGAAAAGAGTCTTGTTACGGTCGCCGATTACATGACGAGCACCGATGCTCCGTCGGATCCGGCGGTTCTCGTCAATCCGATCGTCCTTCCGGAAGCAAAACCCGGCCAGGCTTACTCGGCGGACCTCTCTCCCTTTGTCGCGGGTTCGGGCACGCTCATCTTCTCCAAGATGGCCGGTCCCTCGTGGCTCATGATGACCGCCGACGGTACGGTGATGGGTACTCCCACGGCGTCGCAGATCGGACAGAACTCCTTTCAAGCAAAGGTCTGCAATCAGACGGGCGCTTGCGCGAGCTTCGAAGTGCGAATTACCGTGGTGGCCGTGAACCATGCGCCAAAGTGGGCGGCGAATCCCTTGCCCCTTGGTCAGGTCAAGGCGAACCAGCCCGCCACGTGGGATCTGGGCCCTTTCATTCATGATCCGGACGGCGACTCGTTGACTTGCTCGGCGAACTCTCTGCCGTCGTGGCTCACGTTCCGCAACTGCCTTCTCGCCGGTACGCCGAAAGCGGCCGACGTCGGTAAATTCCAGGTGAATCTCAGGGTCACCGATTCGAGCGGAAACACCAGCGAAACGAAGGCTATCGGGACGGTGACGGCCCGCTGATGGAAACACTCGTCGAACATCAGCCGTACCACGCGCTCCTGCAGGAGGCGTTTCAGAGCCGGCGGGAGAAAAACCCCGCCTACTCTCTGCGGGCCTTTTCGCGCGCCATCGGCATCAGCCCCACGACGCTGTCCAAAGTGTTTCGTTACGAGCGCAACCTCTCGCCCAGAAATCTTAAGCGGCTCATCGAGTTTCTGGAGCTAAGTCCCTTCCAGGTGGAAAAGCTTTCCGTGAAAGGGCTCTCGAAGCTGAAGATGAAGGCGAGTAATCGGGTTCTCGAGGACGACGAGTTCCGGCTCATCTCCGACTGGTATTACTTCGGGATTTTGAATCTCGCCAAAACCGTCCACTGCCGGGCGGATGCGAGATGGGTGGCGAAGCGCTTGGGCCTCAGTGCGGTGGAAGCGCAAGGGG
>CAZZHG010000085.1:0-21362 GCA_964653655.1 uncultured Pseudobdellovibrionaceae bacterium | reverse complement strand
CGTCGGCGTGCTCATGGGAAACCGCAACTTTCTCTATCCGCTGCTCAGCCGCAACTTCCGATCGTGGCGCCGGTCGGTGCGCTTCCGCGTGGGACGCGCGGTAACGATCCGCTCGAAGAACGGCGCTACCGCCCCGGCGCTCCTCTTCGATTGCTCGGTGAGCGGGATTCAGCTTTCGATTCACTCCTCGGATCTCCCCAAGGACTGGAAACAGTTCGCGAAGGGCGAAACGCTCAACGTAGAAATTCCGGCCGATGCCGTCGGCATCGCCTTCGACATCCCGCTTGAGATCGCGTGGGCGACCGAGAGCGACGACTCTCGTCGGGTGGGTTGCCGCGCTCTCGACAAGAGCGCGATGAAAAATTACGTGCACCGGGAACGGGCGAAGCAAAAGTCGGTGGTCCAGCTTCCCACTCCCCGGGGCTACACGATCGATCAGGACATTCAGGAGACGGCGCTGGTGCTTTGGCTTGCCTGCATCGCACTGAGCTTCGTTCTTCCGGCACTAGGCTGAAATGAAACGCGCGAACGCCATTCTTAACCCGGACACCCACGACGACGGAAAACCCTCGTCGTCCGGCCACGAGCCCAGCGTGGTGCACGCCGCCTCGTCGATGACCCCCGTGCCGCTGGACTGCCTTCCGGTCGATTTTCCGCTTCCCTGCCCGATCTACGTGTTCGTCGCGGACCGCTTCGTCATGCTCCGCTCCCGCGGCGATACTCTGACGGTCCGGCGGGTTCAGTCGCTCGGTAAAGCGGGCGCCGACGCCGTTCACATTCTTCGCAGCAACTGGCAGGAGTTCGTCCAGGGCGTGGAAAACTACCACATGCCCGGGGAGATGGATCCCGACGAGCGGATGCGCCACATGCGCGCGCTTCTCATGGCGCACGAAGAACAGTTCGATCGGCAGGAACCGCGTAAGACCGTCTTCGTGAAATTCGAAAATCTCGTGGGCCACCTGGTCGAGGAAATCTACAAGGATCCTTCCCGCGGCGTGCGCCATCTGCGCCGCAACCACGATCCTCTGCTCTATTCCGCGAACCACGCGGTCAACAGCGCCATCTACGGAACGCTCATTGGAATGTCCTTCAAGTATCCGCTGCCCGAAGGTAAGAAGCTCGCTTACGCGTGCCTCGTCCACGACATAGGCAACTACTACATTCCGAAAGGCATCCTGCAGAAGAAAGGGCCACTCACTCCCGAGGAGTTCGAGATCATGCGCACCCACACGACCCGGGGCGCGGAACTTCTGCAGGCGATGGACGCTCCGTCGGAAGTCGTTCAGACCGCTTATCAGCACCACGAACGAGTCGACGGTAAAGGTTATCCACAAGGGCTTTCGGGAAAGAATATTCACCCCTACGCCAAGATCTGCGCGATTGCCGACGTGTACGACGCCATCACGAGCACGCGGCCTCACCAGGCCGGTCTCAGCGGCGCCGAAGCCATGCACCGGATGCGCAGCCAGGAAGGCCTGTTCGATATGGAATTCCTCGCGAAGCTCTCTTTCGACAAAATCCGCTGACCACTTCCGCACTGTTTGGCTCCGCACTCCCTACTTTTTTCCCGTTCCAAAATTCCGGAACAGCCCGCGCCTCTCCCGAAACGGGTGGCACGAGACTGGCAATGATTGGTTTCGGCCACCGCGGGCGTTCCGGCGGTCCGATGCCTCCCAGCCAAGGATTGCCGGACGCTCAGCGGAGGCTCAGGAAAGCACGGCCGGGCGAAGACGAAGCCAAACACCATCCGCTTCGCCGCCGCCCGGCCGATAGGATCCGCCAGGGTCCCATTGATTGAACTGTAAAAAACAATCCTGGCAAAACCGTGACAGAGCTCGCTTACCAGTTTTTCTTGTTCTTGCAGGAGCCGCTTAAGGAAGTGCAGTAGACGTAGCCCGCGTTACCCGAAGCCCCGACTCCGCCGACGGCGATGCCGCAGTTCTTTCCCGTCGAGGAGCTGCTCGAGGGAACGCAGTAGCCGCCGACCGCGACGAGCCCGTAGTTGGGCACATAAATCGCTCCGCCACGCACTTTGCCGCCGTTCGGTCCCGTGGCCATGATGCTGCCGCCGAGAGCCGATCCGTTCTCGCCGCTGTAACTTCCTTTTTTCCAGGAATAGTTGGTGCCGTAGTATCCGGTGCCTCCGCCCGTTTGAATCGCGCCGCGGTAGCCCGTCGAGTACTGAACGCTCGTCGTGCCCGGATACGCCGTTTGAATCGCCTTCTCGGTGACTTCCTCCAGAGTGAGGCTCGAGCCGCGCGACGTAGAGCCGTTCAGCTCCGCTTCCATGCCGAGGAAAGCTTCGTCGAGCGAGTCGCTTTCCGTGCCGCTGCCCAAGCGCCCGCAGGCGGCAAGCGCAAGCGCCACGATTCCCGTGACGAGAAATTGACCGATCGACGCGTATGTATTTTTCATGTTGTTCCCTTTCACCGTTCGTTTGGTGTTCAAGGGAACCTTGGCGGATACCGACAGCTCTTGCAGAGTCGGTGCCATTGCCCGGCAGGCACGGGAAGCGGGCTCTCGTTTTGTTTCGTGAAGAAAAGAATTTTACGGTTGGCCAAGAGAAGAACGAATTCGATTAGCGGCGGGCGATCTGAATCTTGCGGAACTCGCTCGCGAGCTGCGCTCCGAGGTAGGACGTGGTCGAGACATCGACCACCGCTTCGGAAGCGGCTTGGGCTTTCGTGAAGATCGTCATGCCCAGGCCCAGAGTGAGGGCTACCGTGAGAACCACCGACCAGCTGAGTTTCGTTTGTTTCGTCTTCATGAATTCAGTTTAGGGCGACAAGCTTGCGGAACCCTGACATGGGAGGCAATTTTCGGGGAATAATTTATACCCTTTAGTTTCGAATGGTTACGGCATTCCGGGCGGACTTTGCCACAGTCCTGCAAGGATTCGGGGGGACCATGGATTCATGGAACACGCTCTCAGCGCCCTGCCCGCCCTACGTCTGTTCGCCGTGGCCATCGTCGTGGAGTTGCTTATCGTCGTGTTCTACCGAAGGGAAACCTACGGCTGGCAGGAAGCACTCTGCACGGTGGGGGTCGCCGCGCTAGGCAGAACGTTTCACTACTTTACCGGCTTCGCTTCCCTGAAAGCCGTTCAACTCCTGTACGGAATGCGGCTCATGACTTTCACCGTGGACTCTCCGGCGGAGTGGATCGCCCTCTTCATCGCCGTCGATTTTGTTTACTACTGGTTCCACCGGCTCGCGCACGTCTGTCACTGGTTCTGGGCAAGTCACCTCGTGCACCACTCTCCGACGGTGATGCGCTTGTCGGTAGCCTACCGCCTCGGCTGGACCGCCGGAATCACCGGCGGCTTCCTCGCCATCGTTCCGCTCGTTCTCCTCGGTTTCGAGCCCATGTCCGTGGCCCTCATGTTCGGCCTGAACCTGCTCTACCAGTTCTGGCTGCACACGGAGCTCGTCGGTAAACTGGGCCCTCTGGAGTGGGTACTCAACACTCCGTCCCAGCACCGCGTTCACCACGCGAGCAATGAGAAGTATCTGGATAAGAATTTCGGCGGAGTCTTTTGCGTCTTCGATCGAATGTTCGGAACCTATCAAAGGGAAGAGGAGAAGTGCGTCTACGGGCTCGTTAATCCGGTGAACAGTTACAATCCGCTGGTGGTATCTCTTTGGGGCTGGATGGGGCTCATCAAAGCTTGGCGGGCTACGGACTCTTGGGGCCGACGGCTCCTGCTGACTTTTTCGCCTCCGAGGGAAGCGGTTCAGAAGAAGCTTAGTGGGTCTGGCGAACCTTTTCGAACTCACAAGCAAGGGCCTGTCCCAGATAGGACGTGCTCTTGAAGCCGAGGCCCTGGGCTTCGACCGGCGTGCAGCTGGCGGCCCGAACCACGGCGCCCACGAATACGAGGGCGATGGTGAGCAGGAGAACCAAGTGGGCTTTGCTGAAGTGTTTCGTGTTCATGAATATAGAATAGTCCCCGATTCTTGCACGAACGTTACAGGAAATACTCCTTAGGATTCAGTTACTTAAACCACAGTTCCAATATTTACCCCCCGGTCAATTCCGCAAAAATCAGATAAAAAGAAGCGTCCCCCTCCGAATCCAGGATCCCGCAAGGTTCGTGGGTTCTACTGAACGTACTAGGAGGTCCCATGCACTCCCGGTACTCGGTACGTTTGTGGACAATCTGGATCCTGCTCCTTGGCTGCGCCACCGCGCAAGCCACGAGCTCCAACATCAAGTTCGCTCTCACCTGCCCCGACCCCGGCAGCGCCGGCGGCGGAGCCGCGACCGTGCCGAGCCCGGGAGCTTCCTCCATCCAAGCCACCTGTCAGCAGACACCGACCGGCTACACGAAGCTGAAGCTCGACACGGACTCCTTGGACTCCACCACACTCGGCTACCTCGATCCCGCCTTTCGCCAGCGTGGGGAGCTCTTCTCGTTCGGCATTCCCGGATTTCTTCTGATCGTCCCTCCCTTTGGAGAACCGAACTCACCGCTCTACTCGAAGACCCCCATCTACACGGTGGAGAGCGCCTGCCCGACCGGCGGGACGAAGACTCTCAACTGGATCTACGTGCAATTCGCGAACGGAACGAACCGGCTCACCGGAACCAAACTGCTCGGCTATGCGGTCTACGACAAGAACGCCGAAAGCCAGGGAAGAGGGATCACGGTGAAAGGCCAATGGGATTTGGACGGCTCCCCTTACTTTCTCGGAAATGTCTACATTCCGGGTAGCTGCAACCAGACGACCGGCGAGTACATCGCGGTCGGAAACTCGCCGAACACTTCGGGGCAAATCTTTTTCAACTCGAACGGGCTTGGAATCTTCAAGACCTCGCCCGGCTCGGCGATCTTTTTTCTCCCGGAGTCTTCCGTGAGCTCCGCGAACCTGGTCTCGCAGTTCGCAAGTCAAACGTACCTGGGCACCACCTTCAACAGCATCAGTGAGGACAGTGTCCGCCAGGTCCGGGCGGTATCTAGCGCGGACGGCCGAACCTTCACGGTACGTCCGTACTCGGATCCGGAATCGGGCGACCTGGACGATACGGCTTCCGCGTACAAGGACGTTATCTACGTGAAGGACGAGCCCCAACTCGCGACCAACTATCCCCGTAACGGCTTTTTTCTCGCCACTGTCGCGCGGGTCGTGGACGGCGACGTGGAAGGTTACGGCGATCTTGCGTGCATGGGGCACTACAGCGCGGCGACCGGATCCACGCTTTTCTGCACGGGAACGCACCCGGTGGACAACGCTTACCCTTTCACGATCGCCATCAACAGTCCCCGCACGACCCCGGCGGCTCCTTTGTCTTTCGAAGCCCTTCCCGGCCGGCCGAACGGATCGGTGCATTTAATCTGGGCTGACGGAAGCAACAACGAAACCGGCTTCGAGCTTCAGATCTCGACGAACGGAACGACATGGTCGGCGCTTGCCTCTCCGGCGATGGACTCCACCTTGCACGTCGCTCAGGGTCTCACGCCCGGCGCCACCTACCAGTTTCGGATCCGCGCGAAGGGAAAGACGGGGCCCTCCGAATGGGTGACGGAACCGGGAACCGCTCGCAACACGGCGACCCTTCCCCCGGGGCCCCAGTACCCCACGAATCTCGCGGCCACGCCGATCTCGAAGACGCAAATCAATCTGACTTGGACTCACAGCGGAGGCAGCTTCGCCGATGTCTTACGCAGCGAGGACGGGTTGAACTGGGAAACGCTCGTCACGCTGGTCGCCGACGTGAGCATCGGTTCCCAGTCGTTCTTCGCCTCCATCGGTCTCGCCTCGGGAACGAAGTATTACTACCGCGTGCTCGCCCACGACGGAGCGGCTTCGACGAGTTACTCGAATACCGCCTCGACGCTCACCTTCGGCGCGCCCTTCTCCCGTCCTTCTCCGGTATCGGCCACCGCGATAGCCGCGGGCATCCGCACCAACTGGACGCTCAATACTTCCACTCATTCCCAGGTGGTCGTGGAACGAAGCCTATACGGCGGCTCTCAATGGATCCCCGTGGCCAACCTTTCCCCCTCGGCCCTCACCCACCTCGACGGTTCCGCTTTCGGCGGGGCCCGCTACTACTACCGGGTGAAGGCGGTCTTCGCGGACGGCAACCGCACGCCGTACTCGGATGTCGTGGACGCGGTATCGATTACCGCCTACAACTACGCCGCTCACCGCAGCCAAATTCTCGCCGACGACCCGCTCGCCTATTTCAACTTCGATGCGGCTTCGGGCAACTTCGTTCAGGATCTGACTTCCCGTCACTTCATAGGCTTCCTCCTCGGCTCCACGGCCTTCGCTCCGGCGAACGCCGTCGTGCCGGTCCAGAAGAAAACCGTGTTCACGGGCGGATACCTCTCCGTGAACGACGACAGCCGTTTCAGAATGACCACCTTCAGTCTTGAAGCCTGGTTCCGCATCGGGGGCCCGTCCGGTAACGGAACCTTCAACACCCTGATCAGCAAGGGCCAGCTCAACGGTCTCGGTAAAGACGAGAACTATCAGATGATGGTCCACAACTCGTCGGGTAAGGTCGTGGGCCGCATCGGCACCGGACTCACCGGCACGAATCCCGAGGTCACGAGCACGACGGCGGTGAATGACGGCGAGTGGCACCACGCCGTATTCACCGTTTCCTTCCATCTCCCCTCCTTCACGACCACGGCCAAGATTTACGTGGACGGTGCTTTGGAGGCGACGGGAGTTTGGAGCGGCCGGCCCAATTCGACGGCAACCGGACCTTTCGAGCTCGGAACGTGGCGAACACCCTCGCTATACGGAACCCTGAACGGCGACATCGGCGAGGCGGTCGTCTACGACTACGCGCTGACGCCCGCTCAGGTGCAGGACCATTTCGAATTTCAATGAATCAGGCGGAAAGAAGGGCGGGAGCCTCGGCCCCCTTCGGAAGGCGGATGACGAGAGCGCCGCCGCTCGCGCCGTCGGCACGAGGCTGAAGCTCCACGTCCCCGCCATGAAGGGAGGCGATAGCGCGCATGATGACCGAGCCGAGACCGGCGGACTCCGACGGATCGAGCGAAAGCGCCACGACGGTCGCCGCTTTCCGACGCCCGAACTTCGCCAGCCCCTCGTCCGAGGGTCCGGGCCCGTCATCAAGAATGGTGACGGTCCAGTGCTTGCCGTCCTCGCCGAGTACGATGGAGACTTTTTCCTTCGCGTATCTCGCGGCGTTGTCCAGACCGTTGCGTACGAGCCGCACGATGAGCGAGCGATCGCCTTCGATGGGACAGGAAGCGAGGCCTCCCGCGAGCTCCCACTTCAAGTGCCTGCTTCGCTCGAGACCCGCGGAGCGGCGTTGATTCAACTCCGCCTCCAGCACTTCCCGCAGGTTTTGCGTCTCGAAGGAGACGCGGTACGCGGGCTCGTCCGATTCCGCCAGCGTGAAGAGGAACTCGGTGAGCCGCTTCAAATATTCTAATTCCCGCACGGCGCCGGCGATGGCCTGGCTCCGTTTTTCGGAAGGCATCCGGTCGTGATACTCGCCCAGACGTTCCATGACGATCTCGAGGGTCGCCAGCGGCGTGCGGAAATCGTGATTGATGTCCTGAAGGAGCGCCCGCCGGGCGCTCTCCGCGTTGCGGAGCTTCGTGAGCACTTCTTCGATCGTGGAGGCCATGCGGTTGAACTCGACCATGAGATGGCCAAACTCGTCGGCTTTCGTCATGGGGAAACGGGCCTTCAAGTTTCCCCGTCCGAACTCCGCCAGCACTTCGCTCGCCTGCCTTCCCTTCCAGCGGGAGATGAGGACGAACGAAACGGACCCGAGAACGGCGTTGCCGATGATATTGAGGACGAAAAAGAGAACGAAGGCCCGGCCCAGGCGCTGCCCCAGCGAGCCCGGGGGAAGCGTATCGTTCACCATCCACAGCGGCTCGTCGGCGGGAAGCCGGAACACGTTGATTTGGCGGCCGAAGGCGCCCTCCTGGTAGGCGGTAGCGTAGGTCGAGACTTGCTCGGGCTTCGGAGCGCGCGCCCAATCGATGGGCAGCGGTTTATTCTCGGTGGTGGCGACCACTTCGCCCGCCTGGTTCACCACCCAGACGCGGAACGCTATGAGGTTGGAGGCCCCTCGCGCCGTCGCGGCCACCCTGGCTCGCTGGCGCATCTCATCCACGGTGGGGGCGTTAATGTAGGTGGCCATGTACTTCTGGGTTTCGGTCCGCATCTCCTTCGAGAAGTTGGCGAGCGTCCAGCTGGAAGCGAATACGCAGAGAATGGAAAAGGCGAGAGACAGAAGGGAGAGTAGTAGCGCCCGTCTCCACCATGCCAGCGTCTTCATTTTTTTTGCGCCAGACGGTAGCCTTCGCCGTAGGAAGACTCGATGTCGAGATCGGCGGCCCCTACCACCTTGAGCTTCTTGCGAAGCCGGGAGATCGTGCTGTCGAGCGTGCGGTCCAGAATTTCGCCGTCGGAGTCCAGCTCGGCGAGGCACTGCTCCCGAGTCATGATGTTGCCGCCCCGGCGTACCAGCTGTTCCATCACCTGATACTCGCGGCGGGTGAGCTCCATTTCACGGCCCGCGAACTGGGCCCGCTTCTCGGCCAGATCGATGACCACACCGCCGTAGGAAACCTGCTTGCCGACCTTGCCGCTCCGGCCGAGGTGAGCGCGCATGCGCGCGATTAGCTCGCGGGTGCTGAAGGGTTTGCGCAGATAATCGCTCACCTGGAGCGAGAGCCCTTGCAATACGGACTCCTCATCCACTTTGGCCGTGAGAAAGAGAACCGGCGTGGTGGTGTCCTTCTCGCGCAACTCTTTGCACCAGTCGAAACCGCTGCCGTCGGGGAGATTCACATCGAGCAGCACCACCTGAAAGGTGTTGGGCTTGAACGCCTTTCTCGCGGCTTCCAGCGTGCCGGCGATGGTTACACTGAAGCCGGCGAGCTCCAGGCTCGTTTTCAGCTCCTCCGCCAAGCGCTTGTTGTCCTCGACGAGCAGTACGTTATCCACGGGTCACCCCCATTAGACTTTTCGGTATTTTCGGGTCTTCCGGTTAGGGTTAAATGCTTCGTAATATCAATGATTTATGATGACATTTCCGGCCGTAACGATCCCGCCAGGATCCTCCCTTACTCTGACAGTAAGGAGACCCCATGAAACCTTTAGCGGAACGTAAACGGAAACAGGCCGGATATTCCCTCGTGGAAGCCGCGGTTCTGATGGGCGTGCTCGCGATCTCCGCGGCAGCGACGCAGTCACTGCTCGCCGCCGCTTCCCGCGGCGCCGCCGTCGGAGATTTCAAATCCGGCGTCTCCGCTCTTTCCAGCACCGTAAAGGACCGGGTCAGCTGCTCAAAAACTTTCGAGCACGTCGATCTGGATAAGGATTGTTTTCCTTCGAGCGAAGCAAAACCCATCGTCCTTCGGGACGCGGCCGGAGATCCGATCACGGAATCGCTCGAATCGGTTTCGGGAGTGTTTCGTCCGCTCGACAACTCCACTCAAGGCTCGGGAAAAATAGGGCCGTATCGCCTTCGCGCCTATTGCGACAAGTCCGTCAAGAGTCTCGTCGTGCGTTACGCCCGTCCGGGTAAACCTGGAGAGTTTCTGAAGCACCCGAGCACGAAGCTTCCCCTCGACTGGCAAACGAGCTCGAGCAACCCACTCTTTGGTTTACCGGAGAGAACTCTCTGCGCGTCGAACGTGGGAGGAAATTCCGGAAAGCCCGCCGGTTTCATAACGGCGAAGACCATCTTCCGCCGCGCGTTCACTCCCCTTGAAGGGGCCGCCGGCCTCCAGGTGGCCGGGCCCACCAACTCGCGCCTCGTCAAGATTTCGGCGAAAGGGCACAACCTCGCGGACTACGGCAGCGGCAGCGCCGAAACGGAGGATCATATGGATCTCTACGTGATGGTGGACCTCGCCGCCGAAACCTCCACCGGCTACTACTCGGTCGTCGGCGGATCCGGAGAAGCGAACACGATTCTGTTCAGCTGGAACGACCGGGCTTTCGATTCCATGGCGCCGGTGGACGGCGATCGCATCGTGACCGCGGAATACGGCGCGATCCTCGCCTCGACGTTTCGGCCGCGGTTTACTTTCGACAAGAACACGGGGATTTTCCGCATGGAACAGCTAGCGATGTACTACCCGGCCCAGTATGTTTTTCTGTTCGAATTTTACGGAGATTGAGCTTGGAGATCAGCCCGCGTCTTCGCGGCGGATTTGTTCGGCGAGAGCCTGCACTTCCCAGTCGTTGCCGAGACGGCGGCGCGCCCGGCCGAGCAACTCTTTCGCCTCGTCGAAGCGGCGCTCTTTCACGAGAAGGTGAGCCAAGTCCAGCTGGGACCGGGCGAGATCGGCTTCGCGAAGCTCGATGTTCTGGCCGTTGCCCTTTTGCTTTTCGAGCTCCGCGCTCTGATGATCGATGGCTTTGCGGTAGAAGTCGGCGGCCTTTTCGCCTTCCCCCATCTGCTCGTAGACCGAGCCGAGACGGGAGTACGCGAACTCCGCGTAGCGGGCATCCTGCGTGGATTTCTCCAGATAAGTGACCGCGTCCGCGAACCTTCCCTGACTGAGGTAAAGCTCGCCCAAACCGTCGGCCAGCACCGAGGAGCTCGGATTGGCGTCGTAGAGCCCGCGAAGATAATCCGCCATCGCGGAGGCCTTCTCGGGAGCGAGAGAAACGCCCACAAGTTCCATCACGGCGAACTCGTTGTTCGGGTTCGTCGTGAGAGCGCGCTTGAAGTACCCGACCGCCTTTTCGGAATCCTGGAACTCGGTCAGATAGAGCATTCCCATTTCCTCGAGCGCGCGCTCTTGGTTCGGATCCTTCTTCAAAATCTCTTCGAGAATCCGGAAGGCATCCTGGGCCCGGCCGGCGCGGATGAGGGAATCGACCTGAGCGAATTGGTCCTTGTAGTTTCCTTCGGAGGCGCGCTCGATGCGGCCGGTGGAACGGCGGGCCTGGGGCAAAGCGGAAGGCGGCTCGTTACCAGAGCCTACCGGGGCCTGCGATTCCGTCACGGCGGCGGCCTGAACCGGAGCCGGGGTTTTATCGCGCGTCAGGTAAAAGAGTCCCCCGACGAACAGAGCGAAAGCAGCCAAAATTCCGATTGCTTTTAAACTCACGCGCACAAAATACAGGAGCGGCTGTAAGGGGGCCACAGGAAAGTCGCCGTGGTAAGCTAAACCCCCATGGCCAAAAGGCTTTCCTTACTCTGCTGGGCCGCTCCAGCCCTCCTGGGAGCGTTGATTTTCGCACTATCGTGGCCCCTTGCCTCGGACCAGGATCTCTACCTCCATTTGAAGAGCGGGGAGGACATTTCCTTAAGGGGCGGCCCGACTCTGACCGATTCCTACGCCTACACGGCCCCCGGGGCCCCGGAAGAGACCCACTCCTGGCTCTCCCAATGGGCCCTCTATAAGGTACGGCTTCACGGCGGGGAAACCGGGCTTCGAATTCTGAACGGGCTTTGTGTTCTCTTTCTGTTTCTCGCTGTGTTTCGTTTCGTCTGGCGCCTATCCGGTTCCGCTCCCGCCGCGGGCGTCGCGACCGCGCTCGCGGTGCTCGCCCAAAGTCAGATTCACACCTTTCGCCCGGTGGTCTTCGGACAAGTGCTTGCGGCGATCCTTCTCTTTCTGATTTTGGCTCCCGAACCGTGGACGAACCGCCGGGGGATCGCCGCGTGTTTCGTGAGTCTGCTCTGGGCGAATCTGCACGGAAGCGCGCTCCTGGCTCCAGCGCTAGTGGCGATTCGAACGCGCCGGCCGCGCTGGATCCTCGCCACGTTTCTGGTCCAGCTGGCGAACCCGAAAGGCCCCGGACTTTGGCTCGATACCATGGCGATTCTCGACAGCGGACGCACTCTCGGCATCGGCGAGTGGACGAGCGCGAGCTTCCCTCCCATCCTTTGGATCGCGGCCGCGGGTACGGCGTGGCTTCTACTGAAAAAGGGCCGCGAGGATTGGACGGCGCTTGCCGCCGGATTGCTGTGTCTCGTGGCCTTCAGCGGCCATCGCCATCTGGCCTGGCTTTTCTTTCCGATCGCTGCGGCCGGAGCGGCGCTAGCCAGATCCGTCCCGCTTTCCGCCGCCAATGCCGCTCTCGGCATCGCCGTACTTCTATGGGGCGGGCGTTTCTGGCAAAGCCCCCGGTCCATGCCTCCGATCCATCGAACCGCGGATTTCTTGCTAGCCACCGGCATCGAAGGCAACTGCTTCAACCACCCGGGCTGGGGAGCTTATCTGTCCTATCGCCTGGATCCCAAGGTGAAGATCGCCCACAACATGCGGCTTTTCACCCATCGGGAAATCTTTCTGTGGGAAAAGCGGAAATGGGATTCCGACGGCGGCATCGCACTCGACGAAGTAACGGCGAAATGGCCCGACACGCGCTTCGCGGTCCTTCCTTCTTACTACCCGATCCCCTTTCTCGCCGATCCCGCGAAGTGGGGCATCGCGTACGCCAACGATCAGGCGGCGGTGCTTCTTCGGCGCGGCGCCGAAGAGGAGGCGAACTGGGAGCGGGTCGAGCGCTACTATAAGGAGAACGGCGTTCCCTTCGATCGAAAGCGCGGATTTCTGCCGCGCCTTGCGGCAAAAACCGACTGGCTTACGAAGCAAGAAGAGCCGGGGGACTGGGGATTGTGGCCGGATCCGAAGCGCCGCCAGCTCGCGCGGGAGGCCGACGAGGCGAACTGGAAACAGTGGCTATCTTTCGAAGGCGTCGACACCGTCCTGAAGACGGAGCGATTTTATTGGAAAGCGGGCCCCTCCCCCGATCAGGGAAAGGCGCAGCCGTAGTTGTACATCTTCTGAGCCGCCGTATAGAGGTTCAGCCTTCCGCCCGACACGGTGGTGTTCGCGAGATCCGCAATCTTGTCCACCGTCGTCAGCAAGAACTCCTTCACGAGCAATGCTCCTTGAGCTGGTGATTTTTCGTACAGATCGCTGAAGCGCTGACACGCGCCCGCGTGAAGGAGCGCAACGCCGCCCGCGACGTGCGGAGAAGCCATCGATGTACCCGTCAAAACGCCCGTTCCGCGCGAAAGCGTCGAGAGGATCGCCGTTCCCGGCGCGCCGAGATCGATGTTCGTCTTGCCGTAGGCCGCGCTCGCGTAACGGACGTCGTCTTCCGTCGTGTTGGTGACGGCGATGATGTAAGGGCTTTTGCAGCCGGTCGGAACGTCGCCGACCTGGTCAACGTCGACGTTGCGGTTCGCCGTCGCCGCGACCGAGAGGATGCCGAGCGCGCCCATCTGGTCATAGAGATCGTTCCAGACCTGGAATTCCTTGGAGCTGCAGTCGCCGAAATCCACGCCGAAGCTGGAGTTGGTCACGACCACGTTCGCGCCTTTCGCGCCCTTGGAAGCCAGGTAAAGTTTCTTCTGCGCCATCACGTAACCGTAAGCCTTCGCCACTTCCGCCGTGGACTCGGAAGCGCCGGCGACGATCATCACGTGGCTGTTCCAGTTGATGCCGGTTACGCCGGAGTTGTCGTTGCCCTTCGCTCCGACGATACCCGCGACGTGGGAGCCGTGATTGTCGGAGGGAATCGCTCCGGAATCGTTGTAGGCGTTCCAGCCGTGGATATCGTCCACGTACCCGTTGCCGTCGTCGTCCAGGCCGTTGCCCGCGATCTCAAGGGGGTTTGTCCAAAGATTTGGAGCGAGCTCCGGATGGGAGATCTCCGCGCCCCCATCGACGACCGCGACTACGATTTTGTGCCCAAGGTGATTGGTCCCGCCTACGGTCAAATCCCAGGCGGCCTCCGCCCGGATGTCGGCTTTGCCGGTGGGGTGCTTCAGGCTCCACTGCTGAGTGAAAAGAGGATCGTTCGGGGTGTTTCGTAGCGTCACTCTGTGGTTGGGAGTGGCATATCGCACCCCTCTCGTCGCGGAGAGAGAAACGAACCCTCGCGCGGCCGCGGCCCCAGGTATCATTTTGACCCGGTACAGGTTCATCTCGGGCACGAGCAGCTCGACCTGGCCCAAAGCTTCAAGCGACGCGAGTGAAGCGCCTGGCTCCAGCCTGACCACATACTCACCCGGGATGGGTGAAGCCTGAATATTGGTTGAAAGGATGAACGCCGCGGACAGAGCCAAAAGGGCTTTCGTCATGGTGATCCCCCCAAAACTGAATCTACCACTTTCTCAGTTGAGTCCGGCGGCGGCCGGAGGATGTCGTTAATTTGGGTTAACGCCCGAAGTCCGTCGCTAAGGATCCACGACTTCGGCCGGAATCGGCGCCTCGATGAAGGCGAAGATACGCGCGAAAAGCTCGTCGCGGATTTCGTCGCGCTCGTTCATCAGATCGTGCTTCGCGGCCGAGAAGTTGATGACGCTTCCGTCCTTCAGGCCTCTTGCGAAAACATCGATCATGTCGTTTCTCACGACCCTATCCTGACCGGCCTTGAAGATGAGGGTCGGTACATCGATGTCCGAGCCTTGCAGGCGCGCGGAACCGCAGGCCTCGAGCGCTTCCGCGACCCAGTTGAAGGTGGCTCCGTTATTTCTCTGCACCGGGTCCTCTCCGATGAACGTCTTCCACTTCATCGTGAAGCGCGGCCGGCTTGTGGTGAGAAGATTGCCCTTGAATCCCTGCCGTAGCACCGGTTCCTCGTTCTGCCCGAAAGCGTATTTCGATCCAAAGCCGAGGCGCCGAATGGCATCGGTTACCATGCCCGTAAACATCTCCGGGATGCCCCGAAGCACGGGAGCCATGAGCGGGGCCGTTAGGATCAATTTATCCACGTTGTCCTCTTTCCCGTACTTGATCATGTACCGGGCCGAAATGAGGCCGCCCATCGAATGGCCGAGCAGAACGATCTTTTCGTGGGGGTCCGCCTTCACCACCGTATCGACGAAGGTATTGAGGTCCTCCACGTAGTTATCGAACTTATCGATGTGGACCCGCATGCTGTTGTCGGTCATGCGTCCAGACTGTCCATGGCCGCGGTGATCGAGGAAGTAGACCGAGTAACCCCGCTCGTAGAGGTTGTAGATCACTTCCTTGTAATACTCGCTATTCTCCGAGAAGCCGTGGGAGATGACGATGGCACCCTTCTCTTTCGGATGAACGAATTTCCAATATTTGATGTCGAAGCCACCGGCCCCGATAAAGGACCCGGCCTGACCTTTCGCCTTGATGAAGGGGTCGATTCGGCTGTGCAGATCGATATTGATGTTCGCTTCACTCGTGGAGACCGGCCGCTTGCCGGGGCCGAACTCGTTCATGAGGTAATCGTGGCGAGCCTTCGCGCGCTCGGCGCGCTTGATGTAACGAGGGCTGAGGCGCCTGGCCGCGCTACATTTATCCGCATCGGGCCGAAGCTGCTGGTACTCGCTCTGTTTGGCGGGCTCGCCCTTCTTGGCGTCGGTATCGGGGCCGGCGAACGAGTGCACCGGCGCCAACGCGAGCGCGAGTATGCACACCAGCTTCCGAACCCAGGAAAACATTCGCTGCAGAAGTTGCAAGCAACCGGCCACGTTGCCCGGAAGACCGCGCGAATACGCGCTCGGATGAGACGAGAATCCGAGGGTTTGGCCGTGAATCGTCACTCTGTCGATCAGACAAAAGGAATACCCGTCTATACCGCAGGCAGCTGTACCGCCAGGCTATGGAAATGATAGGGTCTCCCGATGAGCGAATTCGACTTCTGGGCCGATAGATGGCGGAACGGGAATACACCTTGGGACATGGGAACCGCGCACCCGGCGTTGCCTTCGCTCTGGGAGATCTCCGCGCCGTGGCGGGCCGCGAGCGCAAGCCGCGTCTACATTCCGGCGTGCGGACGCGCCCATGAAGGAGCCTGGTTCGCCGAGCACGGCTGTTTCGTCGTCGCGGAAGACATCGTTCCCGAGGCGATTGCCGAAGCCCGCCGACTCTACGGCGCCCAAGCGCACCTGAGCTTGCGCATCGGCGATTTGTTTCAAGTCGCCGCCGAAGACGAGCGGGCCTTCGACATCGCCTTCGACCGCGCCGCTTGCTGCGCCTTTCCCCCCGACGAATGGGAAAGCTATCTCGTCTCCTGCGCCCGGCGCCTTCGCCCGGGCGGGCTGCTGCTTGCTTTGCCTTTCGTGAAAAGCGCCGAGCCGCCGCCGAAGGGACCACCCTTTTTCATTCAGGCGGAGGAATGGAGAAAACTCGCGGAGGCGGAGTTTGAAGTGCTCTTTCTCGAGGAGCGCGCCGTCGACAGGCCCGGAACCGCTCTACGAACCGAGCTCATCGCGGTCGCGCGCCGGCTCTAGGTGCGCCCATCTCCGTCATCCCAGGAGCGAAGCGACGTGGGAACTTTGGCCACGGCATAGCGGATATCGTCGGCCAATCGGCACGCAACGGCCAAAGTTTCCTATACCTCGCTACGCTGGGTTGTGGAATGACGGGCGGCTACAACAAACCGAGCTGAAGTTTTGCCGCTTCGGACATCATCTCCCGATCCCACGCGGGATCGAAGACGACTTCGACGTTCGTTTTGTTCACGCCGGGAAGACTCTTCACTTTGGTTTCCACGTCGCTTTGGAGCACGGGGCCCATGCCGCAACCGGGAGCGGTGAGAGTCATCTTGATCTGCACGTCGTTCTGGCCCTCGGAGACGGGCGTTACCTTACATTCGTAGACCAGCCCAAGCTCGACGATGTTGATGGGGATTTCGGGATCGTAGCAGGTCTTCAGGACTTCCCAGACGGCCTTTTCGATGGAAGCCGGATCGGTGCCCTGATTCTCCAGCACGAGCGCTTTCACTTCCTTGCCGAGTGCATCCGCATCCTGGCCTGAGATACGCACGAGGTAGCCGAGCTCGGTACCGACGGTGTAGGAACCGCCGAGCTCCTGATGGAGAGTGACGTTCGTGCCCTCGGGCAAATTTACTTTGTTGCCGTCGGGGATCTGAATCCCGACGACATCGCGGCTCAGAACTACTAATGAGTTTTCGAATTTCATTCTAAGGTCACCAATTCATGGTTTCCGGTCAAAGCGTTCTTAAGCGTGTGCCAGCACAGACTCGCGCACTTCACGCGCGCGGGAAACTCGCAGACTCCGTGAAAGACGGCGAGCTTGCCGAGCCCGGACGTATCGGGCTCGGAATCCGGCGGGCTCGTCACCATCCGGTGAAAGAGATCGAACACCGCTTGAGCCTCTTCCAAACTCTTGCCCTTCAAGTTCTCGGTCATCATGGAAGCGGAGGCCGTCGAAATGGCGCAACCGGCTCCCTCGAAAGCGGCGTCGGAGATCTTCCCGCCGTCGATTTTCAGAAACACCGCGACCTTGTCCCCGCACAGCGGATTGAAACCTTCCGCCCGGTGGGTCGCTCCCTCGAGGCGCTTGAAGTTACGCGGCCGTCTCGAGTGATCGACGATGACTTCCTGATATAGGTCTCTCAGGTCCGACATTACTTGAACACCTCGATGACCTTGCCCAAACCTTCGACCAGGGCGTCGATCTCTTCCCTGGTGTTGTACAGCCCGAAGGACGCCCGCGCGGTCGCGGGAATGGCGAACCGATCCATCACGGGCTGCGCGCAATGGTGACCCGTGCGGATGGCGATGCCCGAATGATCCAAAATCGTGCCGATATCGTGGGGGTGAATTCCCTCGAGCACGAAGGAAAGAACGCCCGCTTTCTCCGGCGCCGTCCCGATGAGCTTGACCCCGGGAACCGCGCCAACGCGTTCCGTGGCGTAGCCGAGCAGATCGGCTTCGTGGGCGGCGATGTTCTCGAGGCCCACCGCCTTCACGTAGTCGAGCGCGGCGCCCAAGGCGATGCCGCCCGAGATGTTCGGCGTCCCCGCTTCGAACTTATAGGGAAGGGCGTTGTAAATCGTACGACCGAAGGTCACGTGGCGGATCATGTCGCCGCCCCCCTGATAAGGCGGCATGTGCTCGAGCAGCTCCCGCCGTCCCCAAAGCACGCCGACTCCCGTCGGGCCGTAAACCTTGTGGCTCGAAAAAACGTAGAAGTCGCAGCCGAGCGCCTGCACGTCGACCGGCGTATGGGGAATCGCCTGCGCTCCGTCGAGGAGCACGACCGCGCCCATTTCGTGGGCCATACGGGTCATTTCCTTCACGGGATTGACGGTACCGAGCGCGTTCGACACGTGCACGAGTGCAAGAATCTTCGTCTTCGGAGAAAGCAGCTTTTTGAACTCGTCGAGCATCAACTCGCCGTGATCGTCCATCGGAACGACCCGGATCTTGGCGCCGGTCTGCTCCGCGACCATCTGCCAGGGCACGATGTTCGAGTGGTGCTCCATCGCGGAGAGGAGGATCTCGTCTCCGGCTTTCAGGAACTTCGTCCCGTAGCTGTGGGCGACGAGGTTGATCCCTTCCGTCGCTCCGCGGACGAAGATGATTTCCTCGAGGGCGCGGGCGTTGATGAATTCTTTCACCTTGAAGCGGACAGCCTCGTAATCCTTGGTCGCCCGTTCGCTGAGCGTGTGCACGCCGCGGTGGATGTTGGAGTTGTCGTGGCGGTAGTAATGCTCGATCGCATCCAGAACGGCGGTCGGCTTCTGAGTCGTCGCCGCATTGTCCAAATAGACGAGCGGCTTGCCGTTCACCTTTTCATTGAGGATCGGGAAATCCTTGCGCAGCTTCGCGGCGTCGAGCGTGGCGGCCACCCGCTTTCCCCGCGAGAGCTTGTGCTCTTCGGTTCTCATGCGAGCCTCGCTTGCAGCCAGTGTTCGAGGGATCCGGCGAGCCCTTCGACCGGAACCGCGTCCAAAACTTCGTGAGCGAAAGCCTGCGTCAAAATCCGCTCGGCATCGCGCTTCGCTACGCCGCGGGCGCGCAGATAGAAAAGAGCGTTCGGATCGAGCTGACCGGTGGTCGCTCCATGGGCGCACTTCACGTCGTCGGCGTAAATCTCGAGGCTCGGCTTGGTGTTGATTTCCGCCTCCCGGCTGAGGAGCAGATTCTTGTTCGTCTGCGTCGAGTCGGTTTTCTGAGCTTCCCGCCGCACGAGTACTTTGCCGTCGAAAACTCCGGTCGCTTCGCCGCCGAGCACTCCTTTATAGAGCTCTCGGCTACTGCAATGGGGGACCGCGTGATCGATGAACGTGCGGTTGTCGAGGTGCTGCTTACCGCCGCCCACGAACAAGCCGTTCAGAACCGCTTCCGCACCCTCCCCTTCGAACCGGACTTCAATCTCGTCGCGCGAGGACTCGCCGCCGAAAGCGAGCTGGTGGGACTCGTAACGTGCGGAACGCTGCAAGACCGCCCGAACCTGGCGGAAATGATAGGAGCCTTCCCCTTCCGTCTGGCAGGTGACGTGACGGACCCGGGCGTTTTCCGCGATCCGGATTTCGCCGAGCGCGTTTCGCCAGTAACCGCCGTCCCCTTCGAATCTCTCGACTAGAGTAATCTCGGAGTTGGCTCCCGCCTGAACCCAAAGCCGCTCGGAAATGAGCGCGCCGGCCGCCTTTTTCCCCGTCCACACCACTTCAATGGGCGCATCGACCTTGAGACCGGCCGGAATATCCAGCCATAGACCGTCTTGAAGAAAAGCCCCGTTCAAAGCCGAGAACGCCCGCGTGTCGTCCGTATGCCGAAGCCACGACTTCGTCGTGTCCGGCTCCGCGTCGAGAACCTTGGCGATGGACTTCGCGGCTATACCCGTAGGCAACCGGGAGAGTTTCGGCTGAAAGCGGCCATTGACGAAAACGGCGAGGTAGGCACCCTTGGTACGCGGATCCACGGAAAGCGTTGCCTCGGGAGCCAAGTCCCAGGTCTTACCCGCGAGGGTGGCGACACTCGTGTATTTCCAGGCCTCGTCCCGGATAGAGGGAAAGCCGAGGGAAGCGAATCTCTGGAGAGCGACCGCGCGCCAATCGGCGATCCAAGGCGTTTTCGCGCCGGGAAGCTTCGAGGCGGACTCCTCGAATCGGGCGGTGAGTTGTTTCACGTCTCCACTCACGGGCGGGCTCCTCCGAAAGCGGCGTAGCCGCTCTTCTCGAGCTCCAGCGCGAGCTCTTTCGGGCCGGAACGGACGATCTTTCCGCCGAGCAGCACGTGCACGTGATCCGGCACGATGTAATCGAGCAGGCGCTGATAATGGGTGATGACCAGAAACGAGCGATCCTTGCGGCGAAGGGCGTTCACGCCTCCAGCGACGGTCTTGAGAGCGTCGATGTCGAGACCCGAGTCCGTTTCGTCGAGAACCGCGAAGGTGGGCTCCAGCATCGCCATCTGAAAAATCTCGTTCCGCTTCTTTTCGCCTCCCGAGAAACCTTCGTTCACCGCGCGATCGAGAAGCTTCTTGTCGATTTCGACGAGCTTCGCCTTGTCTTTGGCAAGCGACAGAAAATCCATCGCGTCGAGCTCGGGCTCCCCGCGCTGCTTTCTCGCGGCGTTGATGGCCGCCTTCAGAAAGTACATGTTGTTCACGCCGGGAATTTCGACGGGATACTGAAAAGCCAGAAACACGCCCGCCCAGGCGCGCTCTTCGGGGGCGAGCGAGAGAAGATCCTTCCCCTTATAGAGCACGCGCCCTTGGGTGACTTCGTAGCCTTCGCGGCCGGCGAGGACGTTGGCGAGAGTGCTTTTGCCCGTACCGTTCGGTCCCATGATCGCGTGGACTTCGCCTGGCTGAATGGCCAGAGTCAGGCCCTTCAAAATCTCCTTGCCCGCCACCTTCACGTGGAGGTTTTCAATGGACAGCAACGCACTCATCCCACACTTCCTTCCAAACTGACTTCCAAAAGCTTCTGGGCTTCGACCGCGAACTCCATCGGGAGCTTGCGGAACACTTCCTTGCAGAATCCGTTCACGATGAGGTTCACGGCGTCTTCCGTCTTGAGGCCACGCTGCTGGCAATAGAAGACTTGATCCTCGCTAATCTTAGACGTGGAGGCTTCGTGCTCCACCTGGGCCGTCGGATTTTTCGACTCGATGTAGGGGAATGTATGCGCCCCGCACTTCGAGCCGATCAGAAGGGAATCGCACTGCGTGTAGTTGCGCGCCCCTTCCGCGTTCTTCTGAACCTTAACGAGACCGCGGTAGGTGTTCTGTCCCTGCCCCGCCGATATGCCCTTCGAGATGATCGTGCTCGTCGTGTTCTTTCCGAGGTGAATCATCTTCGTTCCGGTATCCGCCTGCTGGTAGTGATTGGTGAGAGCCACCGAGTAGAACTCGCCGACGGACTCGTCGCCCTGCAAGATCACCGACGGGTACTTCCACGTAATCGCCGAGCCGGTCTCCACCTGAGTCCACGAGATCTTCGACTTCACGCCTTTGCACTTCCCGCGCTTCGTCACGAAATTGTAGATGCCGCCCTTGCCCTCTTTGTCGCCCGGGTACCAGTTCTGGACGGTCGAGTACTTGATCTCGGCGCCATCGAGGGCGACGAGTTCCACGACCGCGGCGTGCAGCTGGTTCTCGTCACGCATCGGCGCCGTGCAGCCTTCGAGGTAGCTGACGTAAGCGCCCTC
>CAZZHG010000084.1:0-21902 GCA_964653655.1 uncultured Pseudobdellovibrionaceae bacterium | reverse complement strand
GTTCATCGCAACCGAGGGCTCGGAGCCAGGTCTCTCCGGGAAGCCATCCGCTTCGTTCGCGCGGAGTTCCCCGGCTTCTCGATTTCCGCGTCCACCAAGTTCGGCAACGGTCCCTCCACCCGGACCCTCGAAGGGGCCGGCTTCTCGTTCGCGGGCGAGACGACGTTCAAAGATCGCCGCGTGCTGCGCTGGACTCTGGTACTTTCCCCGTCGATAAGCACTTCGAAAGCGGCTTAAGGCTTCTTCACGTGCTCCCACGCAAGCGGAGTGCCGGCTTCCAGATTGGCGGTCGCCGTCTTGCCCAAAACCTCGGGGAGAAATTTAGGCGCGAGCCCGAGAGCGGGCCGAATGGAGCGCACATTCTGGCCGGTGAATTTTTCCCCCGCCCGCAAGGGTTTCACCACGAACAGGGAACGCCGGAAGGCGAGAGACTTCTCTTCCTGCCGGGTCGGACCGTAGTGGATGTTCCCCATCGCCGACTTCGCTTCTCTAACCGCGTCGGACATGGCTTTGAATTCCACGGGCTCCAAGGAGAAAGCCGCGTCCGGGCCGCCGTCCGATCTTCGCAGCGTCAAATGTTTCTCGATGAAACAGGCACCAGCGGCCACCGCCGCAACCGGTACGGTCAGGCCGAGAGAGTGGTCGGAAAGGCCGACGGGAACCTGAAATCTGGTAGTGAGATCGCCAATCGTGCTTAGATGCATGTCCGGCGCGCTGGCAGGATAGGCGCTCGTGCATTTCAGAAGAGCGATTTGTTTTGCTCCGGACCGCCGCGCAACCCCAACCGCCTCCTCGATTTCTGAAAGAGAGGCCATCCCGGTCGAAAGAAAAAGCGGTTTGCCGGTACGGGCCATGGCCTCGATGAGGGCGTGATCGACGAGCTCGAAGGACGCGATCTTGTGGGCCGCGACCTTCAACGTTTCGAGAAAGGCCACGGCGCTCGGATCGTAGGCCGTCGAGAAAAAATCCAAACCCATGCCCTCGGCCAGGCTTTTCAGTTTGGGGGTCCACTCCCATGGCATGCTCGCCTCGCGGTAGAGATCGAAAAGCCGTTTGCCGTCCCAAGGCGTACCGCCGCCGATCCGAAACAGCGGGGCGGCATTATCCAACGTCATCGTCTCTGCCGAATAGGTTTGAACCTTCACCGCGTCCGCGCCCGACTGTTTCGCGGCTTCGACTAATTTGACCGCCCGGTCGTAGTCTTGTCCGTGATTGGCCGACAGCTCCGCTATCACATAGATCGGTTCGCCGGGACCGACGGTACGTTTGCCGATTTTCATATGCGAATCTTAGCAAACGCCGGCCAATACGGGGAAACCCATCTGTTCGCGACGAGTCAGGACCGGGCATTCGACGAATCCGCGGCTTTCCACTAAATTAGCCTCAGTGAGAAAGTATGCGTTACCCCTCGGGCTTTGCCTCTGCGTGGCGCTCGTGTGGGCTTTTCGGCCGCCCTCGACGACGACCTGGACTGATCACGCCCTCGAGGGAAGACGCAAAGAGACGAGCGTCGATGTTTTTTTCCTCCGGGACTCTATCTACGCTACCGAGAGCGCCCTGATCCACGCGCTGCTCTCCCGCAGGCCGACTCTCTTATTCGCCCCCCAGGGCATTCTCAACAAGTACGACATCGCCCTGATGAAGCGGGAGTACCCGCAGATCCACTGGGTTCTTCTTCAAGATGAGAACATCCTCCCCAAGGCCATGATGATTGAGTTCAGAAATCGTTTTCTGAACCGGCCCTTCGAACTTTACGTGACCGAGCTGACCTACTCGTTTTCCATCGGCAACGTCGAGCCCCATAACGGGCTCGACGATTTCGTACGCGGGGCGGATCGGGTGCACATTTTCGAGGAGGGTAACGCCTCCCACCTCCAGGTGCTGCCAACGGTCTTCGCCATCGTCGACGAGCGCCGCCGCGAGGAGGCCACCGGCACGAAGGTTGCGAGAGAAAAGACCTCGCTGTATCTCGACGGGCAGCTTCCCCGCCAGGAACTCGGCTGGCAGGCGATGTGGCTACTACCTCGCCTGGATTACTTTCTAGGCCGCCTGGATCTCTTGAAGGAGCAGGGGGCCCTGGACTTTAGATTTCTGAATCTGAAGCAGGGGTGGGCGCTGCTTTCCCCAAAGGACAAGACCAACCTGCTCGCTTTCCTGAAAGTGGACCTCGAAGGGACGCGCCAAGCTCTGAACGCCGGCCCGAAGCCGAATCTTCTGGTCCTGGGGTCGACGTCCATCGTGGAAGCCGAATGGAACGTAATGAAGCGCTGGTCCGATCATATCGTCGATAAGTACGCCGCCGACTATGACTTGTTCATAAAGCCCCACCCCCGCGACAACGTATTCAAGAACTACCTGGAAGCGAGACACCCCGGAAAATTCCACCAGGTTACGGGAGCCATTCCCTTCGAAGTGCTTTTGTTCCAAGGCGTGGGCTTCGACCGTTACGCCGTCGCCGGACTGTCGTCGGTGTTGCTATACATTCCGGAGCGAGAAGTACTGGAGTGTCTGGATTTTGTCGGCAACGAGGGAGACCGGCAGAAATACTTAGAATTGAAGTTACTCACGCCAGAAAAAATCGTTCCCCGAACGGCCTACCAATAACCTCAGCGCGGGAGTACCGCTTTCGAGCCAAGCCATTTCCGGCCGTGCTCGCGCACGGGAGTTTCGAAGAACTCAGCGGAAATCCACGCCACAATCATCGATACCGCGAAGGCCATGGCGGCAAAGGCATAGATTCCCATTTCGCTCAGCCGCGGCCTAAGCAACGCGAAAACGAGCGGATGGAAAAGATAGAGGCCGTACGAAATCCTTCCTAGAAAGTCCGCGGCGGGCCTGAACGTTTTCGAGATCGGCAGATAGGCGGAGGGCCAGACGACGAAACAGGTGACCAGAGTGAGCACGCACCCCATGACCCCCTTCAGGGAGCTCGCTTCGTTGGGTCCGGCCAGGAACGTCAGAATCAAGCAGGCCCCGGCGACCAAAGCCCAAGCGGCCGGATGGGGTTTGCGGCGGGAATCCTTAACGAGCCTGCCGATGCAACATCCGGCGAAAAAATAGGCGATGAAGCTCAATCCCTGGGTATAGACGATCCAAGCCTCGGCCAGGCTTCCGGTTTGCAACGTCCGTTCGATGAAGATCCTTTGGGCCACGAAGAACAGGGCTGCGAAGTAGAGCCAGAGCTTCGATCGGGCTAGGGCCGCTAGAACCGGAAAGAAAAGATAGAACTGAAACTCGATGCCGAGCGACCAACCGCCGGTTACCGTCGAAGTCATTCCCGGATTGCCCAACCCGAATAGCAGCGTGCCGTTCAGAAACACGTCACGCGGTCGCGGCGGCCCCCAAGGCGACAACGAAAACCAAAGCAACGTTACGAGAAGGTAGAGGGGAAGCAGGCGGAGCAGCCGATTCGAAAAATAGGAGAGCAGCTCACCGGGACCGTTCAAGCGATCGGAGTAGGCGATATAGAGGCTCGCTCCGGAGATTACGAAAAAGGCGTAAACCGCGTACAGAGAGTGATTGAGGAACGTTGGCCCGTTCAGCGAAAAAAAGATGTGATACAGCGCAACGGCGACCGCGCAGAGCCCTCGCAGTAAATCCAGTCCCGGCACCCGCTTTTTCATTATGTATGGATGGTAACAAGGAAGGCCCGCCGCAGATAGTTCCATTCTTGGCGGCCCGGCGGGAATGATACTATTGGCACTTCATGAACGTGGCGATCATTCCGGCAAGAGGGGGCAGCAAACGAATCCCGGGCAAAAATACCCGCGCCTTCGCCGGCAAACCCATGCTCGCCCACAGCATCTCCACCGCCAAAAATAGCGGTCTGTTCGATCGGATTGTGGTTTCGACGGATGATGATGAGATCGCCAAAGTCGCAAGGGCTTGGGGCGCCGAAGCGCCCTTCAAGCGGCCCGCAGAACTTTCCACCGACCACGCGATTACCGTCGATGTGATACGCCACGCCATCGACTGGCTGGGGGCGAACGGCGCGGCGCCAGCTTACGTTTGTTGCCTTTACGCCACCGCCCCTTTCGTCCAGGCCGAAGATTTGCGTAAAGCCTTCGAGCTGCTTCGAGGCGGTCCATGGTCGTATGTTTTCCCGGCGACCACTTTCGACTACCCGGTGCAGAGAGCGATCCGGGTCGGGACCAAGAACCGGGTGGAAATGCTTTTTCCCGAACATCTCACTACCCGCTCGCAGGACCTCGCCGAAACGCTCCATGATGCGGGCCAGTTCTACTGGGGAACGGCCGCGGCGTGGAAAAAGGGCACTCCGATACTCGGCCCCGAGTCCACCGTACTTCGCGTTCCGCGCTGGAGAGTTCAGGATATCGATACCGAGGAAGACTGGGCCCACGCGGAGTTGCTGATGAAGGCGCTCAATGGCTAAGGTCGGAATCATCGATTACGGCATGGGCAATCTGACCTCGGTCCGTAATGCCTTTGTGTCCCTCGGAATCGACACGGAAATCCTCTCCACCAAGAACTCCCTCTCGACCGTCTCCCACCTCGTGCTGCCCGGAGTAGGCGCCTTCGGCGACGCGATGAAAAACTTGAAATCCCGGGAGTGGGATCAATCCCTCAAGCAGGAAGTCTTGTACGCAAAGAAGCCGCTTCTCGGAATCTGCCTCGGCATGCAGCTGCTCGCCGATACGGGCACGGAGCATGGAGAGCACGCGGGACTGGGTCTCGTGCGCGGCCGTGTCGTGCGCCTCTCCGGCGACGGAGGAAAACTGCGCGTGCCGCACGTCGGCTGGAATGACGTCTCGCCGGTAGGGGCGGGAGCTAAGGAAGTTTTCTATTTCGTGCACAGCTTTCATTTCGTCCCCGAGAACGAAGGGGTAATCGACGGCTGGTGCGACTACGGCGGCCGCTTCGCCGCGAGCCTCAGCACCGGCAACATCCGCGCGGTTCAATTTCATCCCGAAAAAAGCCAGAAGGCCGGGCTGCGGATACTCGAACATTTCGTAAAGAGCTGACGACAGAATGCTCAGACACCGACTCATTCCCGTCCTTCTTCTGCAGAACGGCCTACTCGTCCGCAGCGAGCGGTTCGAAGTGCACCAGAAGATCGGCAACCCCTTGAACGAAGTCCACCGATTCAACGAGTGGAACGTGGACGAGCTGATCTATCTGGACATGACCCGCGAGGGGACTTACGAGACGGGCCGCGAAGATCACAAGACCCGAAGCTCGAGCGATCCCTTGGAGATTCTAGACCGGGTGGCCCAAACTTGCTTCATGCCCCTGACCTGGGGAGGGCGGATCCGCACAGTCGAGGACATGCGGGCCCGGCTCAAGCGGGGAGCGGACAAGATCACGATCAACACGGCGGCGTGGGAGGATCTCGATCTGATTGCCCGCGGGGCAAAGGCGTTCGGCAGTCAAGCCATCGTCGTCAATATCGACGTGAAAACCAGGGCGGACGGAAATCGGGAAGTTTACGTAGCCGGCGGGACGAAGCCGACGGGCCTTACTCCCGTGAACTGGGCCATCGAGGCCGAAAGGCGCGGAGCGGGGGAAATTCTCCTGCAGAGCATCGATCGGGACGGCACGGGACGAGGGTACGATTTGGATCTCATCCGGGAAGTGAGCGGCTCGGTTTCCATTCCGGTGATCGCCTGCGGCGGCGCGGGACGATTCGAGGATTATGCGCCCGCGATCCAGGCGGGCGCGGCGGCGGTGGCCGCCGCCAATCTCTGGCACTTCAAGGAACTGGCCGATCGGCAAGGAAAGCGCGCGATGGCGAAAGCCGGAATCGCCGTTCGCCTTTAGGAGGAGTCGGATGCAGTGGTGTAAGAAATGCGTTTACCCCGTCGTGGCGGCCACTCCCCTGGCCCTCGACGAGAACGGCGTCTGCACCGGATGCCGCATCTCCGCTCAAAGGGACGGCATCGATTGGAAGGCTCGTTACGGCCAGCTCGAGGAGCTCGTCGGAAAATACCGCTCGAAAAGCAACTACGACATTCTGATTCCGGTGAGCGGCGGCAAGGACAGCTACTTCCAGGCCCACGTGGCGAGCCGGCTTGGCCTGAAGATCCTGCTCGTCACCTACCACGGCAACAACTACATGCCCGAGGGCGAGTACAACCTGAACCGGATGCGCGAAGTGTTCGACGCGGATCACATGGTGATCCGGCCTTCGGTGGACATGCTCGTCAAAATCAACCGGATCGGCTTCCGACTCCAGGGAGACATGAACTGGCAGAACCACTGCGGGATATTCACCGTCCCGATTCAAATGGCCGTCCGCAACAAGGTTCCGCTCATGCTCTGGGGCGAGCACGGGTTCATGGATTTGGGCGGCATGTATTCTTACGACGATTTCGTCGAGTTCACGGCGAAGTTCCGGCTCGAGCACGGTTTACGCGGTTACGACTGGAAGGACTTCACCGACGAGGGGCTGGAAAAACTCAAACGGCCCGATTTGAAGGAGGGTTTGGAAGAGAAGGATCTGCTCTGGGCTCAGTACCCCTCGGACGACGAGATCGATGCCGCGGGAGTGCGCGGGATCTACCTCAGCAATTTCGTAAGGTGGGAAGCGAACGAGCACGGGCCGGAAATGGAACGCCTATACGGCTGGCGCCGGGCCGCAAAACCCTTCGAGCGCACCTACCGGACGATGTCCAACCTCGACGACATGCACGAGAACGGGATCCACGACTATCTCAAATTCGTAAAACTTGGCTACGGACGCGGCACCGATCATTCCTGTAAGGACATCCGCGCGGGACTCATGCCCCGCAAGACCGCGATCGAAATGGTCCGCAAGTACGATCACGTGAAACCCCGGGCCGATTTGGAGCGCTGGCTGTCGTACGTCGGGATTTCAGAAGCGGAGTTCGACCGGGTCTGCGACACTTTCCGCGATCCGAGAGTCTGGAGAATCGAAAAGGGATGCTGGGTGAAGGACGATCTCTGGGGCGGCTCCTCCTCCTACGGCCCCGTCACCAACGCGCAAGTCGCCGAAAAATTCCGCGCGCGCTCGGCGAATTCCAAGCCCTCCTAAAGTTACGCCTAAAGTTTTCGGCCTGGCCCGCCGATAAGACTGTTGGGAAACTCGGTTTTGGCGCCTGCACTCGAGCCATGAAACGCACCGCACTTCGCAAAACCCAAGCCGCCGCCTCCTCCAGCGCGGGGCAGATTCCGCCGCTCAGGCGCCTGTGGATCGACGTGTGCCGGTCCTTCGCCGTCAACGAACCCTTTTGGATCGGGCTCATCGGCGCAACGCTCACCTTCGCCATCCTGTACGTGTTTCTCGAGCAGCACTTCCTAAGCGCTTCGGCTTGGAACTCCGGCCAATTGCAGGTCCTCGCCTGGTTCGAGGGCCGGATGGACATCGGCCGTATGTACGAGCACCTGGAGATTGCGACGTACGAAGGAAAATACTTCATCAGCTTCCCCCCCGTTCCGGCCGTTATGATGGTTCCCTGGGTTTGGTTTTACAAAGCCGCGCCCGTTCCGACCAATACTCTCAACACCATCTATGCGCTCTTGGGATTTGTGGCGTCCTACTGGTTTGCTCGTCGATACAAATCAACGGCCTGGGAAGCTTGTTTCCTCGCCGGCTTCGCGGTTTTCGGCAGCAACCTTTTGTTCATGGCGGTCAGCGGAGGCCCTTGGTTTCAAGCGCAGGTACTCGCGTACACCTTCATGATTTGCGCTTTTTGGCAGGTTTCCCTCGGAACGCCGAAGGGGATCTTCCTCGGGCTGACGGCGCTCGGTCTCGCCGTGGGATGCCGTCCGTTTCAAATCTTCTTTCTTCCCGTTTTGCTTTACATGGCCTGGAAACCGAAAGGGCGGCAAGATTCGTTGAGCTCCGCCGGCCAGCTGGGACTACAGAGTGCCGGCATGGTGGCGATCTTTCTCGCCCTCGCGGCCTACAACTACGCGAGATTTTCGAACCCCTTCGAGTTCGGCCACAACTATCTGCATGAGTTTTTGAATTCCGAGGACGGGCAATTCAGTCTGAAATACCTGCTTCCCAACCTCCAGAAGGCCCTTCGCTGGCCCGTGTTTCCGGGAGGGAAAGGGATCACTCTCGAAAGATTCGACGGATACCTGTTCGTGATAGCCAACCCCTTTCTGGGCATCTTCTGCTGGCGGGCTTGCCAATCGATATGGCAGCGCAAGGCCCCGTCGACCCTCGACCTTCTAGTCATCGCCGGAATTCTCGGCGAGGGGCTTTTGCTTCTCTCCCACAAGACCCTGGGCGGGTGGCAATTCGGTCTACGGTATTTCGTGGACCTCATCCCGGCGGCCCTGTTTTTCGTTCTCAATCACAGGCCCGTGCTCGGAACCTACGAGAAGCTGATAGGGGTGCTGGCGATAGTCTGGAATCTCTGCGGAACTCTGTGGTTCTTCCAAGGAGCGCCGTGAAGCGGCGGTACTCACCGCGACGGCACTCTCGAACGCAAAACGGAAATGAAGGGAAAAAATGGTGGGCCGGGACGGACTTGAACCGTCGGCCCGCTGATTAAGAGTCAGCTGCTCTACCAACTGAGCTACCGGCCCACGCAGACCGAACTACATACCCCGCCTTGCCGCCCCGAGCAACTGCCTTTGTGACGGAACCGCCCGAAAATTCGCCGATTTCCCGCGGCGGAGCCCTCCAAAAAGTTCCTCTTATCCCCGACGAAATAAGATCTGCCCAGCCCCGGGCGACACCGATAAATACATTTAATTTCAATTATTTATAGAATCAGTCCCCAGCCCTCCGATCGTTGACCCGCCGAAAGCCCCCGTGCTACGGTGCCGCGTTTCCTTCGGAGGTTTACCGTGACTCTAATGACTTGGTGGCTGGCGGGCTCACTCGCCTTCGCCGCGATTCCCGATGCTGGAAAGAAAAAGCCGACCGTCTTCGTGGAGAGCGTGAAGGCGACGAGCCTCTTCGACGTGCTGACTTACCCGGCGCGGGTCGTTCCGCGCATCAACGCGGTCGTGTTGTCGGAATCCGAAGGGGTCGTGCAAGACATTCTCGCCCCGCTCGGCACCTCCGTAAAAAAAGGCCAAAGGCTTTTGATTTTGAAAAATACGGATCCCGTTTACCGCTACCGCCCGGTTCCGCTTACCGCTCCCGTCGCGGGCGTGGTGAGTGCGGTGGACATCACGATCGGAAGCCGGGTCGCGCGCAGCCAGCGCCTCATGCAGATTACCGATCCTTCTCAGATTCGAATCACCGTGGAAATCGCCGTCTCCGATCTCGAAGCCGTACGCCCGGGCCTGGCCGGCGAGCTCACGGTGCCGGGACTCGACACGCGCGTCGCGGTCCAAGTCGTCGGCATGAGCCCCTACGTCGATCCGGCGACGGGCACCGCGACCGCGGAACTATCCCAAATCACCGATGCAAAGTCGAACCTGCCGCCCGGAATCGTCGGCAAGGTCACCTTCAAAGCCCGCGGCCGAAAGGGCATTCAGATCCCCGAGCACGCGGTCGCTTACCAAGGCAGAAACCCGTTCGTGCGGGTGGTCTCCGGCGGCAAAGCAAAGTTCGTTCCCGTCACTCTCGGCTCCACCCGGCTCGGCATGGTGGAAGTGACCAAAGGTTTGGAAGACGACATGTCGGTCATCGTGCGCTCGAGCACGTACGTGGCCGAAGGCGAGGAGCTTCAGATAGAGGCCCAAAAACCGGCGGGCCAAGGTGAGTAAGCTTTATTCCAACCCGATCCGGGTCTATCTGCTGCTCGGCTTCATCGCGCTCGTCGGGATCTACTCCGGCCTGACCCTGCCGGTTTCTTTGTTTCCGAACAGCAGCAAGCCCGAAATCTACATCCACATGAGTTACGCGGGCTCGACCGCGGAAGAGTTCCTGCACACGTACGGCAGCGATCTCGAAGATCAGCTGAAAAAGCTGTCCGGCGAAGGCGTGGAAGTCGAAAAGGTTCTCGCGTCCTACCGCCCCCAGCAGGTGGAGTACGAAGTTCAATTCAAGTGGGGCGTGAATCCCAACGCCGCCCAGCGGGAGGCGGAACGGGCGGTGAACGCCTTTGCCGCGCGCCTTCCCCAGGAAAGCCGGGACTCCCTCGGCGTATGGCTGAACAACGAGAACACCGGCTTTTTCGCGATGAGCTTCTACAGCGAGACGCGCGATCTGAATCAGCTCTACGATCTGATCGAGCCGGTCCTCGGACCGCGCATTTCCCAGGTCCCCGACGCCCACGAGGCGGGACTCTGGAATCCGTCGAAAAACGAGATCCGCATAGAACTGATCCCCGAGGCCATGGCGTCCTTGCAGCTTCTCCCGCGCGACATCCACTCGGCGCTGACCAATATTCTTGAGTCCCATACCGGCGGCTCGGTCACCATCGGCACGAATCAGCTGCAGGTTCAGCTGCCGCGCCCGGTGACGAAGGTTTCCGATCTCACGCTCATTCCGATCGTCGCGCCTTCCGGCAAGCTCGTTCACCTGGGCGACGTGGCCCACATCGATCTCGGCCCGAAGTCCATGGACACCCACAGCTTCAAGACGAGCGGCACGCCGAGCCTCATTCTTTTCGCGACGCCCAAACCCGGCGGCAACGTGAAAAAGATGTCGGAAGACTTGCTCGCCGTCGTGAAAGAGCTCGCCCCCACGTTTCCGCCCGACGTGAAGTACCGCGAGCTCGTCGACCCGAGCGAGTTCATCCGGTCCGCCGTGAAGAACGTCGTAGTGGAGGTGGGCCTTGCGGCCCTTCTCGCCGTCATCGTGCTTTTCGTATTCATCGGCTCCTTCCGTAACGTCATCACGGCGGCCATCGAGATTCCCCTCTCCATGGTGCTCGCCTTCATCATGATGAAGCTCACCGGAATGAACCTTAATCTGATTTCCCTCGGCGGCCTCGCCCTTTCGGCGGGCATGAATGTCGACGCGTCGGTCGTCGTGATGGAAAACATTTTCCGGCATTTCGAGATGGATCCGGGGCCGCACGATTTCGCCTCCCGCCTGCGGCTCATCACGGCCGCGGTCCGGGAAGTCCAGTTCGCCATTCTTGCTTCCACGGTCGCCTCTCTCGTCGTGTTTCTGCCGCTCACGTTCACGAGCGATTTGAGCTACGCGATTCTGGGCGATCTGGCCAAGGCGGTCGTCTTCTCCCACGGCTTCTCGGCGCTCGTCGCGCTGATTCTGGTACCGACGATTCGGCTGCAGCTGATGGGCAGCGAAAAGGGCAAGACCCACCATTCGCTCATCGAAAAGCCGCTCCGCTGGCTCGAGGAGTCCTACTCGCGGGCCCTCGGAAAATTCATGGACCTGCCGATCCTGAAGTGGGGCACGTACCTCGGGCTGTCCGCGGCGCTCGCGGCGCTGGTCGCTTTCGTCGTACCGAAGATTCCGAAAGAAGTGATCGGAACCCCCGACACGGACTGGATGATTCTTTCCATCAACACGCAAGGCAACACGATGCTGCGCCAGATGGAACAGCAGGCGGAAGCCATCGAGCGCGAGCTTCTCGAAAAATTCGGCAGCAAAGTTCGCTACACGTTCAATCAAATCCGCCGGCCGAATCAGGCGACCCTCATGGCCCGGCTGAAAAACAAGAAAGACATGCAGGAAGTGTGGAAGGGCATGGAGGCCCATTTCACAAATACGCCGGTAAATCAGTATTGGGTCGGCCCCTGGAACCCGAGCGAGCTGCCCATTCCCGATCCGCCGCACATGAAGCTCGCCATCCGGGCGAACAAGACGATTCAAAGCGCCGACGCCGCCCGCTCCATCCGCGACATTCTCGAAAGCCAGCACGTGTGGGATCGCATCAGCGCGGACCCGGACACGCTTCTAGAGCGCGCCGTCAATCTCACGCCTCACTTCGAGCAGTGGGAAGCGCTTACCGCCCAGGGAATCCGGCTCTATCCGTCGGATCTCGCCGACGTGCTGCGCGTTTCGACCAACGGCCGCCAGGTCGGCAAGTTTCCGACGGGCGGGCGCGAGCTCACCGACATGGTCCTCCGCTATCCGCAAAACCTCGTCGAGGGAGTCGAGTCCATCGAAGCATTCCCGCTGGGCGTGGGCTCCAAGATCATTCCGCTGAAGGCGCTTGCCACCATCAAAGTGGAAGAGGCTCCTCCTACGATTTACCGCGAGAACCAGCGGGAAGCTTTCTACCTGAAGGGCCGCCAGAACCGCGGACAGGAGGCGACGAAAGACGTCGCCCTCGCGAAAGCGCGAGATCTCGTCGGCAAATGGGAAACCGGCAATGAGGGAAAGAAAGCCATTGCCTCCGGCGTCTCGGTTGCTTTCGAAGACCCGTCGAAGGACGTGACCGAAGCGATGGAACAGCTGGGGCTCGCCATCGGGCTCTCGGTGCTGCTCATCTTCGTGACCCTTCTCGTGCAGTTCGGATCGCTCGCGGAGCCCATTCTGGTGCTCGTGTCGGTACCGCTCGGTTTCATCGGCGTCGTACTGTCGCTCTACGTTTTCAAAAGCACGGTCTCCCTGAACGCGGCTCTCGGGGTGATTCTTTTGAACGGGATCGCGGTCGCCAACAGCATCATCCTCGTCGACTTCATCAAGCGGCTCGTCGCCCAGGGGCTCACCCCCCGCGTCGCGGCCCTCGAAGCGGCGAAAAAGCGCCTGCGGCCGATTCTCATTACGTCTCTCTGCACCGTGCTCGGCATGCTTCCGATCGCCCTGGGAACGGGCGAGGGCGGGCACATCCTTCAGCCCTTGGGAATCGCGGTCAGCGGCGGTCTTTGGGTGTCGACGATTCTGACTCTGTTCCTCGTACCGGCGCTTCACGTGTCGTATCTCGAGTGGCGTGAGCCGGAACCCGAGTTTCCGCCTGAAACCGACCTCGGCTTCGACTGGCAGGAGGCCCGGCTGTGAAGTGGCTCCTTCTATTCGTGGCGGTCTCGGCCGAGGCGAAATCGCCCATCCGCGCCGGCTTCGTCGAGGCCGTCGACAAGATCGTCCAGCGAAGCCCGCTCGTGCTCCGCCAGTCGGAGACCCTCGAAGCCACCCGCTCGAGGAATCTGCCGCAGGGCACGCTTCTCTTTTTCCCCTCGTTTTCCGCCGAGGGAAAAGTGGGCTCCCAGCGGGAGTTCGGCACGACGACGGCCGCGAAATCCGTGGAGGGCGTCGCGGAGCTCAACCTGTTTCGATTCGGGGCGGATTGGGCGACGACGAAAGCGGCGAGCCGCGAAATCGAAACCCAGGAACATCTGCTCCTGAACACGATTCTCTCCGCCGAGGGAGAAGCGGTCGGAGCGCTCGTCGATTTCATTCAAGCCAAGCACCTTTACGAAGTAGCCCTGCGCCTTCTCGCCTCCCGCAAGGACTCTCTCGACATCGCGAAGAAGCGCTACAACAAGGGGCAGCTTCCGTCGGAGGAAGTGGACAAGGTTTCCGTCGATTTGGATAACGCCGGCGCCCAAGCGAAAGACGCCGAATCGAGTCTCGCCCAGGCGAGAGCGGAGCTGGAACGGCTTCTCGGAGAGCCGGAAATCGCCGCCGAGTGGCCCTGGAAGGATCAGCTGGCCCGCGCCGCCGCGCCCCTTCTCAAGCGAACGAACAGCGATCTCATTCAGCGCCCCGACTGGCGCGCGGCCAATCAGGCGGCCGAAGCCGCGGAGCAGAGATCGAAAGCGGCCTTCGGGGCCTTTCTTCCGCGCCTCGACGCGCGTGCCTCTTACGGCTATTTCTCGTCGGAAACTCTCGGCGTAAAGACCACGGGCCCGGGATGGACGGCCGGGCTTTCGCTGACGGTTCCCCTTTTCGACCGGCTCGTCGGCTACAGCCAGTATCAGACACAGGTCCACGCCCACGCCGTCGCCGAAGCCGATTTCGAGGGCGTGAAGCGGGCCGCGAAAAAGGACTTCGACTCCGCCAAGGCCACCTTCTCCATTTCCCTCGAAACGGCGCTCGCCCGGGAAAAGACGCTCGGCACGGCGAGGAAGCTCTACCAGGCCAATTTAGAGCGGTTCAACCGCGGCATTCTCTCCGCGAACGATTTTCGAATCGATCAGGACCGCATGTTCGAGACCGAAAGCAATCAGCTGAAGGGCTGGGCCGCGGCCCATAACGATTTCCGGAGGCTCTGCCACGCCGTCGGAAAACGCGTCGAGGGTTGCCTCAATGAAAAGTGATTCGATGGCGAGCCATACGGAGTATCTGGTTTTCGAGACGGGAAAGCGTCACGAACTCATCAACGTGACCGATCGCCTCCAGGACATCGTGAAGAAGTCTGCGATCGACGACGGATTCTGCCTCGTCTCCGCGATGCACATCACGGCGGCCATCTGGGTTAACGACGAGGAATCGGGCCTCAAGAAGGATCTCGCCGAGTGGCTGGAGAAGCTCGCGCCATCGGGCCTCGACTACCGCCACCATCAGACCGGCGAGGATAACGCCGACGCCCACCTCAAACGGACGCTGCTGCACCACCAGGCGATTCTGCCGGTCACCAAGGGGCAGCTCGACCTCGGGCCCTGGGAGCAGGTTTTCTACGCCGAGTTCGACGGCCAGCGGAAAAAGCGAGTCGTCGTCAAAGTCATGGGCATCCCGGCAAGCTAACGGTCCACCCCGCCTTGCTACGCTGGTCCGGCCGGTCTAAATTTATTGTCTGAAATTTCACCCGGGGGATACCATGCGCCACCTGATCGTCTCTTTGCTCCTTGCCCCTTCTCTGGTTTTCGCCAAAGCCACCCTGACGCCCGCAAAAAACGCGAAGGTGTACAAGGCGGGCGATAGCCTGACGGAAGTCACCGTCGTCGAGCTCGAGCCCATCAAGAAGGGGGAAGTCCTTCTGAAGGTGGATAAGTCGAACTCCGCCATCGACGGGATCATCGTGCTGCACCGAACCCAAGTTCAGGGAAAAGCCCAGGCCTACGTGATGGATTTCGAGGGTGACCACACGCGCATGCGCGCGAACGACGGCTACTGGTACAAGTCATACTCCCTCTACCTTCCCGAAAGCCCGACGAAGACGATCGATATCTCCTTCAACGCCAACGCCTCAAAAGCCGTCGATACGGCGAAGTTCGTCAAAGAGTACGAGGCCCAGGACAAAAAGGCGGTCAACGCTAAGCTTCAAAAGGCGTACGGCGACGACGAGTGAAGGTTGGAACCTTCGGGTTCCTTCGTTATAATTTTTCATCGATTTCTTTTAACCCTAAGGAGTCCGTCATGAAGTCATCTTTGTGGTTCACCGTAGTATTCGCCTTCGTCGCCTCCACGGCTTTCGCCGCGGGACTTTCCGACAAAAAGAAGTGGAAGGCCGCCGAAAAAGACGTGAAGGAAAAGGTCACCGAGGCGGAAAAGGCCTGCGGCTCGAAGCTGAAGGTCACCTTTGAGCAGGACACTTTCAAGGGCTGGAACGAAACGCTTTCCCTCGGCGGCTCCTGCGGCAACGCGGCCGAAGGCCTCGGCGAGATGTGCTCGAAGGACGCCGACAACAAGGCGGAAGGCGCGAAGATCACCTCGATCACCTGCAAGGCCGGCGAGACCGCGAGCCTCACCGTGAAGGGCAGCTCCATCACGTACGTCATGGACCTCGCCAGCGGCGGCTGGCCCTCGTCGAAGATCGCCGAAGAACTCGAGAAGGCTCTCTAAAATGAAATACGGAATCCTCGGCCTGGCCCTGTTTCTCGCGTCCAGTCCCTCGTGGGCGGCTCCCGCCGACCTCGAGGAGTGCTACCAGAATCTTGGCCAGGTCGAGGTGACCGAAAGCGGTGACAAGACGACCGCTGTTTTCAAAGATAGAGCCGACGTGACGGCCGGATGCGACGACAAAGTGGTCGCCGCCGCCGAAGCGGAAAAAGACGCGGCGAAAGTCAAAGAGCTCGCGTCCATCATCGGCCGCAAAAACAACTGGGGAATCTCCATTCGCGTGTACACGGTTCTCGCCAAGCGGGATCCGAAGACCGCTTGCCTCGATACGGACGCCCATTACGCCCTGCGGGATGCTCTCTCCCATCCCGCCGACATGAAGACCCCGAAAAGCGCCGTCGTGTTTCTCGAAACGTGCTGGCCGAACGGAAAGGACGCTTTCGGAAAGCTTCTCGCCGGCGAGAGCAACGCTTACGTGAAGAAGAATTTGTGCGGGTTCCTCAAATCCAAAGACGCCATTCCGGCCCGGCGTAAGGATCTCTGCAAGAAAGCCCTCGCGGGCTAAGGCGCTAGTCTGGGCAACTTGAAGTAGGGCAGCTCGACTTCCTTACCTTCCAGCTTTTCCCGTAAGGCCAATTCGAAGTCCACCATCCGCTCTTTCAACGCTTCGGGGTCCACTTCTCCGGGTTCCTCCGACCCTCGGCCCTTTTCGAGGTACCCGAGCGCCGTCGAAAACAGCTTTCGGTTGCCCTTCCAGTTACCCCGCTGGGCATGCACCAGGGCCGCCGCAACCTGAATGAGTCCTTGGAGGTAAGCGTTCCGGGCTCCGTCGGCCAAATTCCAAAGATCCTCCCAGACCTCGTGGGCCTCGAAGTAATCTCCCGCGTCAAAAAGCCGGCAACCTTCTTCAAAATGAGCTTTGGGATCATTCACGGCCGAAAGTCTTAAACCCGGTTGCCAACTTGTCACGGAAAGTCGCTTGCCGCAGTCTCCCATTTGACAAGAGGTCCATGATATGGTGCGTTATCTCGTTCACTTAGGGCAAATCCGCGCATGCAGCTGAGTGGCCCATTCATTGCACAGGATCCCCGGTACAAGGCAAAAGGTGGCTGGTGCGCAAGAAGTCAAATGACGGCGGCGATGAGCCCAAACGTTTGGGCAAGTGGCTGCAAAGTGCGAAAGCCAGGGGATCCTCCCTCTTCAAGAACCCGAAGCTAGGCAAGCTGGGTTCCAAAATCCGCGGCCGCATTCCGGATAAGTTCAAGAAGTTCGACTTCGACCTGAAGGAAGTGAACCTCAAGAACGTCTCTGAGAATGCGGGCTGGATCCGCTGGGGACTAGTGGTCCTCGGGGTCTTTCTCCTTGCTCAGATCACGGCCGGCATCATCGGGCTGAATCTGAAATCGACGGCGCCGAAACCCCAGCCCAGAGTGGCTTCCCGACCGGCGACCTCGCAGACTTTGCAGGACACCGCTCCCATCGAGCGAAGGAACATCTTCAACGTGGAAGGCACCATTCCGGAGCCGATTGAAGCCGGACAATTGGATTGTATGAGCCAGGCGAAACCCACATCCCAGCCCATCGAGCTTCTTGGGACGATCGTCATGAGCGACGATCGGTTTTCGGTCGCCCTCATCAACCAATCCTCCAACCAGCTCCGCCTCGGCGTGAAGAAGGACGACACTTTCGGAGACGGAAAGTTCCTCGCCATGAAAATCGAGCGCAAACGGCTCTGTTTTCAGGTCCGCGCCTCTCAGGAATTTGAATTCATTGAAATTCCTGAAGAAAAGAGCGGCCTGACCGCGAGCGCCCCGTCCTTCGTGGGCGGAACGAGCGGGGGCGGCATCAAGCCGGTCTCGGAAACCCAGTATGAAGTGAAACGAAACTTCCTGGACGAGAAGCTAGCCAATTTGACCACGATTCTCCAGACCGCCCGAGCCGTCCCTTACACGGATCCAGGTACTGGAAAATTCAAAGGATTTCTCATTCAGAGCATCGATTTCGATTCTCCCTTCGCCGAGCTTGGCTTGCGCCAAGGGGATGTTTTGACCGGCGTGAACGAGATTATTTTGGACAACCCAGGCAAGGGCTTGGAAGCGTTCCAGGCCCTTCGTGGGTCGGACGCCATCAACCTGAAAATCATTCGGGGCGGACGTGACTCGTCGCTCCAATATTCTGTCAAATGACGCGGATATCGATTACAAAAAACCCCATGCTTAAACATGAGGGCAAAGCTTGTCCGCGCCTGACGGGGTGCCTGACCCTCGCCCTCGTCCTGTGGGCATTTGCCGCCCCCTCCTCTTTCGCCGAACCGCCGAACCCCTTCGGGGGAACGGGCGGCGCCACGGACAAAAAAGATTTTGAAGAAGAGAACGATGTTCTGAGCGATCCGGTCGATAACTTCGGCTTCGATCCGCCGGAAAATCTGGCCCCTCCGCCGCTGCCCAACGGGGCGACCGGCGGAACTTTCGGCGGCGTCGGCGCACCTCCTCCCGCTCCCCCTCCGGTCCAAGCGCCTCCGCCGACGGCCGCGAACCGCGCTAACAACCGGCCGACCGGCAACCGCGCGGTCCCCGGCGCCCGCACCGCTCCTCCGAGTGCTCTCGGCGGCGCGCGCACTCCCCCTCCGACCAACATCGGCGGCGCCCTCAATCAGGCGGCTCCGGCGGGACTTCCCGGAAATCAGAAAGCCGCCCCGAAACTCGAGGAGTATCTCGAGCTCGATTCTTCGGTGAAAGGCCTTCAGGTTCAGAACTTCGATTTGCCCGACAAAGACATCAAGGACGTCGTCACGCTGATCTCGAAGTGGACCGGCAAAAACTTCATCATCGATTCCAAAGTCCGCGGCAAAATCACGATTCTCGGACCGAGCCAGGTAACGCTCCAGGAAGCTTACCAAGCGTTTCTCTCGGCCCTCGAAGCCAACGGCCTGACGACGGTAAAAAGCGGGAAGTTCATCCGCATCATCGAATCGGCCGAAGCGCGGCGCGCTCCGGTCGAAACCTACACCGGCGACTACACGCCCGACACCGACCAGTTCATCACGCGCATCTTCCAGCTCCAGTACATCAGCGCCGATGAAGTGCAGCGCGAGTTCCGTGACCTCGTCACCCGCCAGGGAAAACTTTTCGCTTACGCCCCAACGAACTCCATCATCATCACGGACACCGGCTCCAACATCCGGCGCATCGAGGACATTCTCCGCACGCTCGACGTGAAGGGCTTCGAAACTTCGCTTCACGTGCACCGCATCCGGTACTCGTCGGCGAAACAAATCGCCGACATGCTCGCCCAGATTTACGGCGAGGAAGGCGGCGGAGCCGGCGGCCGGCCGCGCACGACGTTCCGTAGAAGCGCCCTCGAGCGCACCCGCGGCGGCGGCATCATCTCGAAAGTCATTCCCGACGAGCAGACCAACAGCCTCATCGTGCTGGCTAACAGCGCGGGTTTCCGTTCGCTCGTCAAACTCGTCGAAAAACTCGACGTGAAGGTCACCGACACGGGCCGCATCCACGTTTATTACTGCGAGTACGCGAAAGCCGAAGACTTGGCCTCCACGCTGGCGTCTCTGTCCAGCGGCGGCGCCGCGAAGTCTTCGACGAGCAATACCTCGCGCCGGAACACGCGGGTCACCACCGGCAACACCACGAACAACGCTCTCGGTGGAGGAGCGGCCGGAAACACGGGCGGAGGAGGTAGCGCCGGGCCCATCACGGCGGAGCTCGGCGAAGGCGTCAAGGTCACTTCCGACGCCGCGACCAACTCACTGGTCATCACGGCGAGCTCCACGGACTATCAGACACTCAAGCGGGTCATCCGCAAGCTCGATATCCCGCGCCTGCAGGTCTTCGTGGAAACGGCGATTCTCGAAGTCACTCTCGAGAACCAGAAAAAGCTTTCGGCCAACATCGCGACCGCGGCGCAAGGCGTACCGTTCAGCGGCGGCACCATCTCGGATGCGAGTCAGCTCACGGGCCTCGTGACGGGCAACATTCCCGAGGGCGCGACGATCCCGATTCTCGCCGGCAGCCGCGTTTCGGCCACCATCGGCGGCCAGACGATCAACCTGCGCAGCTTCATGGCGATCATCAACTTCCTGACGAAAACGACGAACACGAGCGTGCTCTCCACGCCGCAGATTCTCGCCCTCGACAACGAGAAGTCGGAGTTCAAGGTTCAGGACGAAATCCCGGTGCAGACCGGCATCCCCGGCACCGCCGCCGCGGGAACCGCCTCTTCCGTCGCTTCCATCGAGCGCTTGAAGACCGGTATCGAAATCAAGCTCACGCCGCACGTGAATGCCGCAAGCCGCACGGTCCGCCTCGAGATCGAACAGAAGGTCGACTCCATCGCCGCCAATGCGAACGTGCCCTCGGCGCTCGCCTCGATTCAAAAAGCGAAGACGACGCGTGAAACGAACACCAACGTCGTCGTACGCGACGGCGACCTCGTCATGCTCGGTGGCCTCATGTCGGACAAAGTCGAGGAGTCGGTCACGAAGGTTCCGCTTCTCGGCGACATCCCGATTCTCGGCTGGCTCTTCAAGAAGACCGACAACAGCATCACGAAAACCAACCTCTTGATTCTCCTCCAGCCGCGCATCATCGGCACGAGCCTGAACGGCGCGGAGATCATCAGCGATAAGCTTCGCAAGCGCCGCGACTTCCTCGACCGCAACAACGGCGGCGACGACGATCACGCCGAATCGGTCAAGGACCTGAACCGCCGGGTCGAGTCCCAGCGCCGCCGCGGCCAGGGGAACTCCGCTCCCGCGTACAAGAACGACGAGGACGAAGAGGAAATTCCGCGCGATGCCAGGAACGGCGACTTGAACGAAGATTACGCCGACCAGGACGAGGTAAGGAAATCGAGCCGGAAGACGGCCAAAGGCGCCGCTTCGGGCCTCAGACCCGATCCCAAAAGAGGATCGTCTCTGAAGTCCGCTCCCGAGAATTCTCCCCCGCTCATGCCCGATGACGGCGGCGGAGCGCCCGGGGAAGACGCACTACTGGTACCTCCCGACCAACCCGGCGGCGGAGACTTCGGAGGAGCGCCACCCCCCGACGGTGGCGATGGGCTCTAATGAGCGCTATGATGATGGTCCAATTTTCTCGCGGAATTCGCTTATAAGTCTGGGGAACTCCCTCCCGGATTGGAGCCTGGTAAGTGGCTAAAAATTCTACAAATCTCATCAAGCAGGCGATGCGCCAAGAGACCAAGCTTGGCCAAATTCTGCTCTCCCAGACCACGCTGAAGGAAGAACAGCTCCGCGACGCGTTGGAGTTCCAGAAGGCCAAAGGCGGCCGGTTGGGGGAAATCCTCGTCCAGAAGAAGTATCTCCAGCCCCACGAAGTTCTGCTCGCACTCGGACTGCAGCTCGGCATCCCATTTCTTAAAGAAATCGACGTAAACCACCTAAATCCGGACTGGGTGAAGGACATTCCCATCACCTATGCGCGTCAGTACGAAGTACTGCCGGTGGCGATGGACGACGTGGCGGTGACCGTCGTCATTTCGGATCCTTTCAATCTCCAGTGTCTCGACGATCTGCGCGTGATCTTCCAAAAGGAGATCAAGCCCGTGCTCTGCGAGAGCAAGGTAGTGCTCGACTCCATCAACCGCGTCTACGAGCGCGTGAAGCAGAACATGATGTCGGAGATGAGCGAGCAGGAGTCGGAAGAGGATTATGCCCTCGACGAACCGCTGGATCTTCTCGAAGCGTCGGAGAACGACGCGCCCGTCATCAAGTTCGTGAACAACCTTTTGTTCCGGGCGATTAAAGAGAAAGCTTCGGACATTCATATCGAGCCCTACGAGCGCGACATGGCCGTACGCTATCGCATCGACGGCGTGCTCTATGACATCGTCCGGCCGCCCAAGGGACTTCATGCCGGCATCAGCTCGCGCATCAAGCTGATGGGCGATTTGGATATCGCCGAAAAGCGCCTTCCTCAGGACGGCCGCATCAAGATTAAGATCGCCGGAAAAGACGTCGACTTACGTCTTTCCGTTCTGCCCACCGCCCACGGCGAGCGGCTTGTGCTTCGTATTTTGGATAAGTCGAGCGTAAGGCTCGATCTCGTGGACCTCGGTTTTTCCGAGGAATACATCAAGACCGTCAACCAGATCATCCACAAGAAGCACGGTATCTTTCTCGTCACCGGCCCCACCGGGTCCGGAAAGACGACGACACTTTACGCAGCCCTCTCGCGCATCAACTCCATTGACCGAAACATCATCACGGTCGAGGATCCGATCGAATACGACCTAAAGGGCGTCGGCCAGATTCCGGTAAATCCGAAGATCGGGCTGACGTTCGCCTCCGGCCTTCGCGCCATTCTCCGCCAGGATCCCGACGTGATCATGGTCGGAGAAATTC
>CAZZHG010000083.1:0-23159 GCA_964653655.1 uncultured Pseudobdellovibrionaceae bacterium | reverse complement strand
GACTATATGACCTGCTCGTGCCCGTACCCGACGACCGAACCGTCGACTGAGCCGTCGGCTGAACCGTCGACCGCGCCGAGCACGGAGCCGTCGCCGGAAGGCGACCCCTGCGGTGAGACGGGCAGCGCCATCACGGATTGCTCCGCGGCCGGTTACTCCTACGACTATATGACCTGCTCGTGCCCGTACCCGACGACCGAGCCGAGCCCGGAACCGAGCCCCGAGCCGCCGCTGACCTGCGACTACGGCTATGATGCCGGCGGCTTCTGCGCTTGCTACTACGAATCGGATGGTTATGGCGGATGCTGCGACTGGATGGGCTGCAACCCGCCGAGCCCGGAGCCGAGCGCGGAACCGTCGACCGAGCCGTCGACCGAGCCGTCGACCGAGCCCAGCACGGAGCCCAGCACGGAGCCGAGCACCGAGCCCAGCACGGCGCCGGAACCGTCGCCGGAGGAAACGCCGGAGCCTTAAGCTGAAAAATTCGAGGGACGTATGAAGACGAAATGGAACTTTAAATTGGGAGCCGCGGCCCTACTCGTAAGCGCAAGCCTCACGGGTTGTTTAGGCACAAAGGACGAAGCGGCGGCGGACGTCGTCGTGGATCCCAGCATCGCCACCGCCGACAGCCGACACCCGGCCCCCGTCATCATCGACGGAGTGAACCAGGCGAAAGTCGCCCCTTACACCTTCCTGCCGCCGAAACCGACGGTCATCCGGGTGTATCAGGGAACCCGTTCGGGCGATTAATAGATTTCCACTTTAACTTTTTTGGCTTGGGCCGCGTACCACTCGTACGGGTTTGCCTTGGGTAGCTTCACGGCTTCGAGGCGGTAAACTTCTTCGGGCTTGGTCTTGTGGCTGATGAGCTTCACGCAAAGCCAGGTTTGGCCGAACTCGACGGGCTGCGGACGCACTTCGCCTTCCTTGAGCCCACCCAGAGTTTGCTTCGTCCACCAGTTCCACTCCTTCTCGAAAATCTTTTCCGGTATTTGTGCGAACGGGCTCGGGATCTTCGGCATGGGAGCCGCTTTCTTTCTTCTATCCGCGTCGCCGTCCCAGAGCAGTCCTTCTTTTTTAGTCAAAGTCCCGTAATCGATCTTCCCTTTGGCCGCCTCGGCGAGAGACTTCACGTTCTTCGGGTTCTTGCGGTACGCGGCCGCGAACTCCGCCGCCTTCTTCTTCGCCTCTTCCAACTCCGGCGCCTTCTGGAAGATTTCCCGGGAAAGCACCCGCTCGGTCACGATGGGCATGAGAAACGTCCGGCGGTACCCTTCCGGATCGTTCTTGAAGAGCCGAACGACTTTTTCGAAGGGACTGCCCGGCTTGGTGGCGCGGCTGATCAGCTGCTCTTCGGTTTTCATGATTTCGTCGGTGATCGGAAAGCCGTTGTCTTTCAGCACTTGAGCGCGGGTGTAGGTCTGGATGAGCGACTGCTTGGGATCGGGGGCCTGCGCTCCTTCGAACTGAAGATCGAAAATCTTCTTCTGGTTGGAGACGTCTTTCCTGTAGATGAAGTAATCGCCCGCCTTCGCGACCGCCTGGTTTCGGACGAAAAAGATCGTTCCGATGACGAGGACCACCGCCGCGGAACCTGCTGCGATGAGGATGTGTTTCTTTTCCATATTCGCGGCCAGAGATTCAGTAGACTTTGACCGATATTTTTTCGGTCTGGGCCCTTGCCCAACTATCGTACTTCGCCTGGGGAGCCTTGATTACTTCGATCCGGCAGGTATCTCCGTCCTTCTTCGTCGTGCGAGAAATCAGCCGAACAATCACCCACTGATCCACATAGGGCCTAAGAGCGTCCGACACTTCTCCTTCCTTCATCTTGGAAAGAAGCCGAGCCCAGAATTTCGCCTCTGCGGGATTCGGTTTTGCCGTCTTCGCCGGGTCCGGCTTGGGCTCCGGACCCGCCACCGTCGGGGGCAATGTTCTCGACGCATCCCAGACGACTTCCGTGGGAGTCACCGTTCCAGTCTGGACCGTGAATTGAAGGCTCAGCGCCCGCGGAAGAGCCGTCTTCGGGTTCTTGCGATAGTCCGCGAGAAAAGCTTCCGCCTTCTTGCGGGCATAATCCTGCTCCGGAGACTTCTTCAGAAAATACTCGTACTGCAGGATCCGGTCGGCGAGAGCCGGAAGAACCAAGCCGCGGCGCAATTCCACGGTGTCCTTTCCCAATAGCTGGATCGATTTGGCCAGATGGCTGTTCTGAGGAGCGGTGGCGATGAGACGCTCCCTCTCTTGATTGATGTTCTGCTCGGTAAGCGGCATGCCGAACTTTTTGAGAAGCTCGAGCTTGGCGAAAGTGCGGACCATCTGCTCCTTGGCTTGAGCGGCGGTGGCCCCGGGATTCTGCGTACGCAAGACGATCAGCCGGGCCTCGACGTCTTTCGGAGTTACGGCCAGTTCTCCGAGAGTGGTCGTCAATTTGGGAGTCCGCCCCACGGCGAACCAAACGATTACCCCGACGAGAACGGCGCAACCCGCGCCGATCCAAACCGTGCGGTTCTGCTTGAGCTCTTCAAAGTTCATATTCAAGTTCGGTTGGAGATTGAGTGACTTACTAAATCCTCGCCTAGGCCGGGCCTTTCGGCCAGTCCTTTGTGAGAAAAGGCCCGAGAGGGGAGCCGGCGGAGCCGGAGCGGTGCACCATCCGAAGGCCGCAACGTGAAAAGAGGCAGTTCTCGGCACGGTTGCGCCGCGCTCCGCAAATGAAACCGCTGGAGCACCCGCCGCACCACCCATTCGATTTCGTCGAGGGCGAACTGCGCGCCCAAGCAGCTGCGCGGACCGGCCCCGAACGGGAGGAAGGCGAAAGGAGAAAGTCGTTTATCGACGAGAAAACGCTCAGGGCGGAACGCCTCCGGATCAGCCCAGGAGACCATTGAACGGTGCAGCAAGTAGGGCAGCACCAGCATTTCCGCGCCCCGTGAGATCTCCACTTTTCCGATACGGTCGCTGCGGCGCGCCCGCCGGCCGATGGCCCAAACGGGAGGATGGAGACGAAGCGATTCTTTGACCACCGCCCGCAAGTATCCGCCGCTCTTTTCGAAAGCTTCCCTTCTCGCGCGCGCCTGAGCTTCGGGGTGCCGAGCCAATCTTTGCAGGGTCCACGCAAGCGCCATGGTCGTCGTCTCGCCGGCGGCGAGCAGATAGTTCGTGAGCTGATCGCAGAGCGGCGCTTCGGCCTGCGCCTCCTCGAGAAGCCGGGTGAGAAAGGTCCCCTGCCCTTCCTTCACCCGTTGGGCCAGGACCTCCGCCACCGAACGCAAGGAAGTAAGTGCTCTTCCGTACGGCGACCCGGAGCGAAGCCACGCAAGGCGAGGCTCCCGCCCGACGAGCACTTCGATTGCGTCCGAAACGTGCCGAGCCGCGGGACCGAGATCCACTCCGAAGAGGGTCGCCGTCACGTGACGAAGATTCAGCAGCGAAAGGCCCTGTAGTGTCTGGATTTCTCCGCCTTCGGACCATTCGGTGAATAGCTCGTCGACAAAACCATCCAGTCTCGCCTCCCAGGGACCTGGGTCCACGGAGCGAAAGGCTCGCGCCCCAAGCTCGCGCTGCTTCGCCCAGCTCGCGCCGCGGCTTCCGACGATTCCGCGCCCGAGAAAGGCGCGCTTGCGGGATTTTTCGAAATTGCCGGCGTTGGTTTGGAGCACGTGGCGCGCACTTTCCGGATCGGTGACGAGATATACGCGTCGAAGCCCGCGGCGAAAAGACGGTAACGGCCCCCCGGACGAAGCCATTCGCCCGAAGGCTCCCAGGAGATCGGTTTTGAATTCCGCCGTCATTCGAGCCAATAGTGAAAAGTATGAAAGGCCGCCGCCGGTTCCCAGCCGAGACGAACCCAAAGGCGCTGGATCGCGAGATTGCCGATCTGGGTGGAGGTGACCGCGCGGCGGACTCCGTTATCGAGAGCGAAACGAGTTCCCGCGAGCAGTAGCGCACGGTAAACGAATAGCCTCGGTACTTCGGAGTCCGGCGACACTCCCGCTAGCATCGCTTCGACTTCTCCGCTCGGGCGGATGGAGGCGACGCCGAATCCGATGGGACGGCCCGCCTGTTCGGCGACGAACACTTCCTGCTTCGGGCCTCGTCCCCGGCAAGCGTCGAGCAGCCAGCCTCGGTAAACCTGCCCGCATTGCTCCCGCTCGATGCGTGGATCCGCGTGGTAATGAGTCGACGAGTCCCGGAAAGCCCGCGCCGCGAGATCTCCCAGCTCCGCCTCTTCGCCGGAGCGGAATGGGCGCACCGGCAGCGTCGTCACCATGCGGTTCGGCGGAAGCCGGTTCAGCTTCAGCGTGTACTGAATCAAAGTGTCGGCGAGAAACGCGCGCACTTCCCAAAGCGCCCGTAAAGCTAGTCCCTCATTCACCGGGCAACGCAAGATCAGAAGCTTCGCTTCGGACTGGCGGGCGAACTCGATGGCGGAAGCCACCTCCTCGGGACGAAAAACCTCGGCGCGCGCGACCGTTCTCTCCAGGTGGCGGCTGTCGGCCTCGCTGAGGTAGGCGCGGTAGCTCAAGCTCCCTCCTCCGTGCGCCGCCGGATGACCGGGGGAGGAAGACGGAGCTGAAAGAGATGGGACCTGCCGACGAACTCGCCGAGAATTCCCATGCCGGCCGCCTGAAGCCCGAAAAGGACGAGCGCGGCGGTAATCCACCAAGCTTCAGAGGGAACCGGAGCGCCGGCCGACCAGCGGGAGATCCAGAACACGAACCAGGCACCGCCCGAAAGAAAGGCGATCACTCCGGCAAGCCCCAGTAATCTGAGAGGCCATAGTCCGATTCCCGTCACTCCGTTCAGAAAGATATCGACGAGAGAACGGGGGCTCTGGCGGGAACGCCCCAGCCGGCTGCCCCCGAAATCGACGGCAACGCTCGCGGTTCGGCGGGCCGACCAATGCAACAGAACGTCGAGCGTGACGAATTGCGGAGAGCATTGGGGGAACGCCGCCTTCAGCTCCGCACGAAAGGCGCGAAACGGCGACGGGCGCTTGCCTTGCGAGCTGCGGGAAAGCACCCAATGGGCGGCGCGGGAAAATACACCGCGCATTCCGCAGCCGGCTCCCGAGCGCGGCACCCCGAAAACCAGATCGAAACCTTCGGAAAGCTTTTCGAGGAGCCGCGGGATGGCTTCCGGCGGCTGGTCCAGATCGTCGTCGAGAGTGACGATGACGGGAAACTTCGCGGCGGCGACGCCGGCGATGAGGGCGCCGTGCTGGCCGTACTGACGGAGCAAGTCGAGACCGTTTACCCGGCCTCCGCTCAACCGCCTTATCTCATCCCAGCTTCCGTCGCGGCTCGCGTCGTTCACGAGAAGAATTTCCCCGTCCCGTCCGTCGGCGAAGACCGAGGCCTCGATGCGTCGGACTAATTCGGGCAAGAGAAGGCCGGAGTTGAAGACAGGTACGACGACGGACACTCCGAGCTCGTTAGAAGCCATGGTGGCGCGGTTGCGGATTCGACCCCCAACCAATACCATGGGGGCGCCTGGATGAAAATCTACGTCACAGCGTTCTCCAGGGCACGGGATGCCGCCGTGGCCCGCTGGTACCTTTTTCTTCCGGCGGCCCTCTTCGCCCTGGAGCTCACCCTACATCGGTGGCACCCGTTGCTTCCGCTGTATTTGAGTGCCTCATTCGCGAGCCAGCCCTGGCTTAGCGTCGCCGCTCTGGCGGGAACGACCTTGAAGGCCTGGCTCTGCTACTCCGCGATGGCGCTCGCTCTCGATGGGCTGCTTCAGCCGATCTGTCGACGAAACCACACGCGCGCTCTAGTTTTTTTGTCCGCCTATGGGCTTTGGCTGGGATGGCTGCTGGCTCAGCGACCGAACGTGGCGGCCCTTGGGGGCGCGCGGCTCGCCGTGGGCTTTCTGATGCTGACGGCCGCTTTCGCATTCGCCGGCCGGTCCGACGATTCCGCGCCGACTCGCCGCTCATTTTCGGCCGGCGCGTGTCTCGTTTTGGTTCTGCTGCTTGCGTTCACGCGGACGCCGAACTGGAAACGGGGAGCCGAGACACCGGCCAAAGCCTCGGCCGGGGCACCCTCGTTCCTGCTTCTCGGCTTCGACGGGGTTTCCGGGGACGCGGTGCCGAGCGAAACCCTGACTCCGCTCTGGAAGAAAAAATGGAGCGGGCGCGGGATCGAGTTCACCAACGCCTACTCCGTCACGAACAGCACGTTTACTTCCTGGTACTCGATTCTTTCCGGGCGCTATCCCTCGCGCACCGGAAAACGGACGCTGTTTCCCTTCGACCGAAAGGGAGACACGGGTACCCTGATTACCGAAAAACTTCGGCGGGCGGGATACCGCACGGTCTTTCTCACCGACTGCTCGAACACTTCCTTCGCCGAGCCTTCCCTGGGATTCGACGATTGGTTTCAACCGGGCATCGGCTTTCTAGACTGCGCGGACGCCTACTTCACCGCCGTTCACCCGCTGACTTACGCGCTGTCACCGCTTTTCCCCCGGCTCGATTCTTTCTGCAGCCCCGTCTACGGGCCGGACCGTTTCTTTTCCGAAGTGGAGCGAACGCTCGCGGAACTCAGCCGGCGGCCCGAGCCTTTCCTGATGGCGGTGCACTCGTGCGCCACCCAACATGCGTTCGCGCACCCCCCGCCGAAACCGTGGACGGCGCCCGCGGTGCCCGGCACGCCGCCGGAGCTCGGGGCCGCCCTTCACTGGATGGACGGTATAGTCGATAAAACACTGTCTCAGGCCGCCTCCACGCCGAAACCCGTCTGGACCGCGGTGCTCTCCGATCACGGCGTGCACGCGGGAAAGCACGGGGCCCTCACTCATGGAGTGGGCTTGCCGGTCGATCGGGGGCAGTACCACGTGCCCCTTTTGCTGGTGCCTCCGCGCGGAGCCGCCGCGCCCACGCGGGTGGACACTCTCGTTTCGGTAATGGATCTCGCTCCCTCCCTGCTCCGGCTCGCCGGCGCTCCGCCCGACGCCGATCAAGACGGGAGGGACCTGGCGCATCCCGAGCCTGGCCGGGAGCTGCTCCTGGTTTCGGCGCTGGATCCGATGCCGGCCACGAAGGAGGCGAGCTTCTGGAAGATGGATCGGGCCGGGGTCATGGCCTTCACCGAGCCCTACGAGGAGTATCTCGCCGAGAATGCGGCGGCCGCGCTCGTACGGCTGCCCTACCGCCTACTTAAGAGCGCGAGCGGCAAACATCGGCTCTACGATGAGATGTCCGATCCGTCGAACGAACGGGATCTCTCGGCGCAATTTCCCGCGCTCGTCGCGGAACTGGACGGGCGACTTCGAAAATTGTCTTCGCGCCCGGCTCCGAAACGCGTAGCACACCAAGGGAACTGAACATGAAGGAAGAAACTTTTCGAAAGCTCAAGCTCCAGCAGGCGGGCCTGAAACTCTCCGGAGAAGTGTACGGCGACGATTTGGCGCCCGTTTCGGTGGACGTCTATCTCGACGACAAGTCCCACCGGGTGTTTCAGCTCGACAAGCGGCTGCGGCGGTACCGCTACGCGGACAGCAAGGTTGCCGGGGCGCCGTTCTGCCCCTGGAAGCCGCTCGACTAGCCAGACGAGGCGGCTTCAGGCTCGCGGTAATCGACGACATAGGCGGCGGAGTTCTTGAGATCCTCGCGGCGTTTGTCGTAGCGCTGGATCATGAGGGGCGTGGACCAGCCAGCCAGGTGCTGCACGCTGCGCTGGGTGGCTTTGCGGTCGAGGGCATTCGAGATGCAGGTGGCGCGGCAGGAGTGCGGGGAGACTTTCTTCAGCACGCCGGCCTTCCTCGCGTAACGGAGCACGAGGTAGGTGATGGCGTTCGGATTGAGCGGCTTATCCAGCTTTCCCGAGCGGGGATTCTTCGTCGGCATGAAGAGCGGAGCCTCTTTCTCGTCTTTGCGCCGCCCGCAGACCCAGAAATAGTGCTCGAGCGAAGCCCGCACGATGGGCGTGAGCGGCAGGATGCGGACCTTGTGCCCCTTCCCCCTCACCTTTAACACCGCCGTGCCGCGCTCCGTGTCCCAGTCCCCCATCTTGAGGCCGATGAGTTCTCCCTTGCGAAGCCCGAGGTAGAGAAGCACATGGAGAATCGCCTGATGAAGAGCTCCGGACTTTGAGTTGCGGTCGGGCAAATCCAGCATCCGCCGCACTTCGAGATCGGAAAGCCCGTTGAGCCCCGACTCCTGGCTCTGGGGAAAGCCCTTCACGAGCTGACCCGGGTTCTCGTCGATGATCCGATTGAGGCGCAGCCAGTTCAAAAAGCTCTTAACGACGGCGAGCTTGCGGTTGATGGAGGACTTCGCCATCGGTTTTCCCGTGACGCGGCCTTCCTCGAGGGACTTGCGGAACAAAATCAGGTGCTCGGGCTTCAGAGTTTCGATCTGATGGGGGTCGAGACGGCCCTCCAGAAACAAGAAGAACTGACGCAGATCGGTTTCGTAGGCCCGGCGGGTGAAAGGACTCAGCTGATTTTGTAAAAATGGCTGAATTTCGCGGGCCCAAGCTGGCAGAGAGACCACGGATTTCTTATCTCGCCTCGTGTCGTCTTGTCTCTCAATAGAGAAAGGCGTCTGCAACGCTTTCTCATATTCTGAGTTATACGAAACGATTGCGGCCTCACGAATACCGTGGGCCTCGTCGATAGATTTGCTTTTTGCCTTACCATCACCCTGCTCGCGCAGGGCCACGATTAAACGCCACCTATGTTGCGCATTGCGCTGTAGCCAACCGGACAATTGGAGCGTCGCGCGGAAGGCTAAACGCTCGAAAAGCGCCGAAAACCGAAAGAAGCGAAAGCGGCTGGTCCAGGTGTGTTCCATCGTTTATTGCCGGTTCTTATTAGCGATAACTAAAATTATAACTAATAAATAGAATTTCGGAATCGGTTTTTACAGTTCGTTTTTCGATTTTCCAAGCTTTGCGGATCGCCTCGCCGAGTCCGTTTCGTTCGCGGTTTCGTTTTCGGTTTTCCGGTTTTTGGATTTTGCCGGCTTCGTTTTTTGGCGGGTTTTTCGAGCCGCTTTCGGATGGGGTCGGCAAGCCGTTTTTCGACGATTTTCGGGACTTCCCGCGGGCTCACCCGGCATGACATCGTTTTTCGTCGATCGATTTCGAAATTCGCCTCGGAAAACCGCCATGGCAGCGGCAGTCGCGGCGACACAGTGCGGTTTTTATTTGCCGGGGGCTTTCGGTCCTTTTTTCGGCGGGTTTTTGGTATCGTTTCGCTTAATGCATCTCGGAATTCGCTTCGTTTGTTTGTTTTTTTTGGCAGGTCTCGTCGGCTGCGCTACCCAGCCCACCCGCAAACCGTTTCACACCCGGATTTACGATGGTTCCTATGACGAGCTTTGGGCGTCGAGCCTCAAAGCTTTGGCCGATTACCCTTTGAAGCTGAGCAACAAGGATACCGGGCGCATTACGACGGAGGTCGTCAACGGACCCTACAACGATTTGCTGTTTCAGTACCCCGAGAAAATCGAGCTCCCGGAACGCTTCCGGTATTCGCTCGATTTCAATTTCGCGAAGCTTTTGGGCGACGATAAACGCCCGCTGACCCGCGTTCGGGTGGTGAAGAATTTGGAGCGGTTTCAGGACTTCTATACGGGGTGGACGCCGTATTTTTCAGACGGCATCGAAGAGCAGGTTTTGCTCTATCGGATGGAGCATCTTTTGAAGATGGAAAAAACCCTCGGCCGCGCGATTCAGCCCTAGAGCTTCTTACTTTTTCGACGACAATTTATCGATCTTCTCGATCAGCCCGTCGATCTCGTCCTGTCCGAGGGCGGAAGCCTTCTCGACGGCTTCGGGCTCGTCGTCAAAAGCCTTCAGGCCCGGAGCATCCAGACTGACCGACAGCGGAGAAGAGGCCGTGGAAGGGGCCCTTTCGGAGGCCGGCGCGGAGCGCGGCGAAGGAGCCCCGCCGAGCTGGAGGATTTGGGCTTTGAGCTTTTCATTCTCGATTTTAAGAACGCTCAGGCTCGAAATTTCTTCCTGCAGGATTTCGTATTCGAGAAGTTTCTGCTCGAGGTAGCGAACCTTGTCTTCCAGCGCTTTGCTTTTTTCCGCCGCCTGGGCGACTCCCGCTCCGCCTTTATCGAGCTCGGCGACCTGGGATTCCAGCTGCTCGATTTTGGAAGCTTGTTCCCGCGACAGGCGCAGGATGGCCTCGTCGGGGACGACGACGGTCTGTGGTTCCGTCTCGGGCACTTCGCGCAAACGCCTCGCGATCAGCCAAAGAAGAAACAAAAGCAGCGTCGATACGATGACTATCTGCAGAACGAGCAGATACGCGTAGGACCCGGGGAGACCTTGGATGAAGGAGTTCATCGGCTACATTATACCGCGACCGGTTGGACGATTCATTCCCAACCCTGACGGCCGCGCGCCTTCTTCACGGTAGCGTGCCGTTTCTTGCCGTCCAGACGCCTTTCTTGGGAGCCCCGCGTCTTTTTGGTGGGCCGTCTCTTCGGAGGACGGTAAAAGTGCGCCTTCAGGCGCTCTTCCATCCGCTCGAAAGCGATTCTCAGATTTTCGCCCTGGGTTCGGCGCTCGGTCGCCATAACCACGAGGCCCGTCGGCAAATGAGTCATGCGGATGCCGGTCTCGCGCTTGTTTTTGTTCTGTCCACCGGGACCGCTGCCCTTCAGGCGCACGATTTCGAGATCGTTCTCGTTGAGGGAAATTTTTCCCACGTCACGCCTCCAGGTAGTTGAGATCCCGCGAGTGGGTCTCGTCCAGAGAGTATAGCGCGATTACCGCGAGAACCGCCGTCACCGTGAATACGAGCATCGCGCTTCCCGGAAGCCCCAGACTCTCCTGGAAGTAGCGAAAGCCGAGAGTCAGTAGAACCACCGACCCGCGCACGAAGTTTGGAACCGTGGTCGTAACGGTTGCCCGGAGGTTCGTGCCGAACTGCTCGCTCGCCATCGTAACGAAAACGGCCCAGTAGCCGGTGGCAAGACCCAGGAGAAAACAGAACGTGTAGAAGTAGGCTGCCGTGAAGCCGTGGGATAGAAGGACGCCGAAGACGAGAGCGGCCTCCGCCGCCAGCGCCCAGGCCACCACCTTCTTGCGGCTTCCTATCCACTGACTGATTACGCCGGTGCCGAGATCCCCGAGGGCGACCCCCGCATAGCAAAAAAGAATGCCCCTACCCGCCGAAATCGGCTCCACCGCGCCGAGAGCTTTCGCGATTTCGGGCGAGAAAGTGACGAGGATACCGACGCAATACCAAATGGGCACGCCGATTAGGATGCAGCAGAGATAGCGCCAGGCCCGCGTCCAGTTGGCGAACAGAAGCCGCAGATCGCCCCGGCGCGCGGTGGAAGCCTTCACCTGCGTGAACATTCCGGACTCCGCGAGCCGTATGCGGGCAACGAGCAAAATCAGGCCCAAGGTTCCGCCGGTAATGTAGGCCGACTTCCAATCGAGGTAATCAGCGACGAGTCCCGCGAAAACGGCGCCCGATAAACCCACTCCCGCGACGATCGCGGTGCCATAGCCGCGCACTTCCTTGGGCAATACTTCGGCGACCAGGGTGATGGCCGCCCCCAATTCACCCGCAAGCCCGATGCCGGCGATGAAACGCAACGCCGCGTACTGTTCCACCGTTTGAACGAAGCCGTTGGCGATGTTGGCGAGGGAATAGAGGAGAATCGATCCGAAGAGCACGCTGAGACGGCCCTTCTTGTCGCCGAGAATCCCCCACAGAATTCCGCCCAGAAGCAACCCCGACATCTGCCAGTTTAGAAGCAAAACGCCCTTGTCCAAGAGCTCCGCTTCCGGAACTCCGAGGCCCTTGAGCGACGCCGTCCTCAGAATGCTGAAGAGCACGAGGTCGTAGATGTCGACGAAGTACCCCAGCGCCCCGACGAGAACGATGGGGGAAAGTATTTTTGCTTTTGCCATTCTCCGAGTATGGCCACGGCCTTCACACCGTGGCAAGGGACTCGGACGTCACCGACAGATGGTCAGCACTTCGCCGGCCGACGGCGCAAAGGTCGTGAGCACGCGCCGGGACTCTTCGCTAAGGAGGTTCATCTTGACCTCGCAGCGGATGCCGCCGTCCACATCGAGCCCTCGGGAGATCTCGAAGTGAATGTCCGAACCGTCTTCACGGCTGTCGGTGATCGACCAGCTGGCGTTCAGATCGCTCAGGCGCTCGAACGCCTCCTTACACGCTTGGGATCCCTTGGCGGTCAGCGCGGCTTCGCAGGCCCGGAGGAACTCCGACTGCACACCGGAATCCTCGAAATAGCGCTCGAGCTTACGCTCTTCGTTCATGAACATCTGGTTCAGGGGCTCGGCCGAGACCGCGTGGGCGGCGCCGAGAGAGGATAGAACACTAAATAATACCAACGACTTACTCATCACGGACTGACTCCTATGAAAGGACGCTGCTCCCTGATGCAACGCGTTATTTGGACGTCGTTTACCCTTTTCGAGAACCCGGAGTCAATGTCCGAAAGGGCCTACTTCAGACGAAGCTCGGGGACGTCGGCCGGAATCGTCAGCCGGGCCGCGGTCGCCTTCTTGATTTCCTCGGCGGACACGCCCGGGGCGCGCTCGCGCAGGACGAGTCCCTCGGGCGTGACGTCGATGACGGCGAGCTCGGTCACGATTTTCTTCACGACCTTCACCCCGGTGAGGGGAAGCTGGCACTTCGGAAGAATCTTGCTCTGGCCGTCTTTGGAAACGTGTTGCATGGCCACGATGAGGCGGCTTCCGCTCGCGACGAGATCCATCGCGCCGCCCATGCCCTTCACCATTTTCCCGGGGATGATCCAGTTGGCGATGCTGCCCGTCTCGTCGACTTCCATCGCGCCCATGACCGTAAGATTCACGTGGCCGCCGCGGATCATCGCGAACGAATCGGCGCTCGAAAAAATCGCGGAGCCCGGAAGGGTCGTCACGGTCTCTTTTCCGGCGTTGATGTAGTCCGGATCGACTTCGCTTTCCTTCGGATAGGGCCCGACGCCAAGCAGCCCATTCTCGCTCTGCAGAATGACGGTAATCCCCTTGGGAACGTAGTTGGCGACGAGAGTCGGAATTCCGATTCCCAAATTCACGTAGTCGCCGTCTTTCAGTTCCAGCGCGATTCTCTGTGCAATCTGTTCCCGCGTGAGCGCCATGGTTATCCCTGCCTCGTCGTGCGCTTCTCGATGCGCTTCTCGTAGTTCTTGCCCTGAAAAATCTTTTTCACGTAGATGCCCGGCACGTGGATATTGTCCGGATCCAGCTCTCCCGCCGGAACGAGCTCTTCGACTTCCGCGACCGTCTTGTAACTGCAGGTAGCGACCATCGGATTGAAGTTGCGGGCCGTGCCGCGGAACACGAGATTTCCCATCGTGTCGCCCTTCCAGGCCTTAACGAAGGCGAAGTCGGCGAAGTAGGACTTCTCGAGCACGTAGTGGCGGCCGTTGAACTCGCGGGTCTCCTTGCCCTCGGCGATCTGCGTGCCGTAACCGGTCGCCGTGAAAAAGGCCGGAATTCCCGCGCCGCCGGCGCGAAGCTTTTCGGCGAGCGTTCCCTGCGGAGTGAGCTCCAGTTCGAGCTGGCCGGACAGCACGAGCTGTTCGAACAGCTTGTTCTCGCCGACGTAGCTCGAAATCATCTTTTTTACCTGGCGCTTTTGGAGCATCAGGCCGATGCCGAACTCGTCGACGCCCGCGTTATTGGAAATGCAGGTAAGGTTCTTCACCCCCTTTTCCACCAGCGCCGCGATGCAATTTTCCGGTATGCCGCACAGCCCAAACCCGCCGAGAGCGAGCGTCGCTCCGTCGAAGACGTCCGCGACCGCTTCCGTCGCGCTTTTCACTACTTTATTCATGCGTTGTTCTCACCTTGCTTACGAAATCGTGGCCGCATACTAAACCCTCCCCCGCCGCCGGGAAACTGCTGATTCCACTACCCTGTCTCATCCAATGCGTCACGTCATGAAGAATCCCTCATATTTCCCACATTATTTTTGAAAAAAAGGGCCTTCGAAACGGGCAGAGGCTCAATTTTCTTTCGGTTTCTGCCGTTAAGAAATCTGTAGGAGTCCGTCGGCAGCAGCCCCCCGGACCACCGAAACATGCGGCCCACTCAGCAAACAAATAGCGAGCTTCAAGTCGTATTGAAGGCTCTCGGGTACTTCAAAACCCACTGGTGGCTTCTGCTCGCGGAAGTGTTGCTGATCTACGCCTACAATCTGTTCTCCTACTCACGCACACCGCCTGTTTACGGGTCCGATGCTTCGCTGCTCATCGATAACTCGAAGGGGCGCATGTACCGCACGTACATGCTTGGCAGCTACCGGAACGAGGACAAGAAACGAAACCTCGTGCACCTGTTGAACAGCCACGAAGTGTTTCAGCGGCTCAAGACCGCGATGACGGATTACTACAACGAAGAAGGCCGTCCGCGTTTCTTGCGCATGCTCTTCCCCGAGTCCGGTTCGACGCCGAACTTTTTCCGACAGTTCATCAACCTTACCTGGGACGCGAAGAGCGATATTTACAACATCGCCTGCAACGGCCCCAATCCGGACGCCGCCCACGCGGTCTGTCTCGTGTACATGAACACGATTCACGACTACTACCCGGAAATCGGGCAGCGCGAGGACATGATGAAGCGCGAGTTCCTGGCGCGCCAGATTTCGAGCGAGTCCCGTGAGATCGGCGAGCGGGAAAACAACCTGAGCGAGTTCCAGAAGGCCAACCCCGAGTTCATCGATTTTCTCGCCGAAGGCGGCAAGGAAAAGCTTCCGCGCATGCTACGCGAGCAGGTCCGCAAGCTAAAGAACGACATCGAGGACAACCGCTCGCTGAGAAACCTGCTGCTCAACGTGCCCTCCGCGAAACGCGGCGAGCACACTTCCTTGCGCCTCTCCATCGAACAGCTCACCCGGCAGATTCAGGATTTGACCAACGAGCTGCAGCTCACTGAGCAGTCACAGGATCCAAGCAAGAAGGAACGCCTCGACTCCCTCAACGAGGAAATCGCCCAGGCCTCCTCACGGCTCGCGACCCTCAACGAGAAGGAAACCGACCTCTACCTAAAGACGCCCATCCGGGTGGACGATGCCCGCGGGCAGATCGCCAAGCTTGAGTTCGAGTACCGCGTGAAGATCACCGGCCTGAAACGGGCGGAGGCCGACCTCGAGGAAGCCAACCGCAAGATCCGCAAGTTCCAGAATCTCTTTCTTCAGTACGACCGGCTCACCGGAGAACTGGTCCATCACCGTACGATGCTCGACAACCTCTACAAACGCGAGCAGCGCACGGAGATCGAGCTTTCCGCCGGACAGGCCGAGATTTTCCGTCTGCGCGAGCCGTCCCGGAACGAAAACCGGAACGGCCCGTTCCTGGCTTCCTACATCTACCGCGCCCTCTCCCTTTCGCTCTTCGCCATCGCCATCACTTTGATTCTGCTCCTAGCCCTCGTTCCGCGCCTGGACAGCGAAGCGGAAGTGCACCGTCTCAATCTGCCCGTCATCGGAAAGGTCCCGGCCATGCGCCAGACCGGCCGCTCCGTGGAGGACATCCCCTCCTTCGGCCTCGAGCATCTGAAGATCATGCATTACCGCATCCTCCGCGAGACCAAGGACGTCTCCTGCCCGGTCATCGTCGTCAGCTCCCCGAACGCGCGCGAAGGAAAGTCGACCGTGGTGCACAGTCTCGCCATCACCTCGCAGAGCTCGACGAGAAAAACGCTTCTCATCGACGGCGACCTGCTCACTCTGCGGCCGTACAAATTCGCGAGCATTCAGGAAGACCAGACGCCGGGCCTCAAATCGGTTCTGACCTCCACGACCGCTCCGAATCCGAGCGACCTCATCGTGCACACGACGATCGAAGGCGTTTCGTTCATGCCCCGCGGAGAGCGCGTCGACCCGACCCAGCTCCACCACAACCTCAAGGCGGTGGAAGTGATGATTAAGGAACTTCGCACCCAGTACGACCTCATTCTCATCGACACGCCGCCGCTTTTCGCCTCTAACCTGGCCCACCAATGGTCAGGCATGGCGGACCTCATCGTCCTCGTGGCCCGCATGTACGTCACGAGGCCCAAGGACATTCTGGAAGCCATTCAAACCTGTAAGGTCTTCTCCAAGGCGCCGGTTGGCCTCGCTCTCAACTGCGTGCCCCTCACGAGCGCCCACAAGCGCGCCTCGAACTACTACTTCTCGCGAAAAAAGACCAAATCGCGCCTCGCCGCGTAATTCGCCTTCCGTGCTAAAATAGAGGCACTCTCCTCCTCTATGAGACACCTCTTTTTCATCGCGTTTTTGTGCCTATCGTTCGGCGCCCGGGCCGAGTCCCCCGCGCCGGAAACCCCTTCGGAGGGCGCGAAGGCCGAAGCTCCGGCAGTCGAAGCCACGAAAGCCGAAACGCCCGTCGCCGCGGCCCCGGAGGCGAAAACCTCCGAGGAACCGAAAAAGGAAGAAACGGCGAAGGTAGAGGAAAAGAAGGAAGAGACGAAAACGGCCGCCGCCGAGGAAAAGCCCCCCGCGGTTCCCAAGGGCCCGCCGCCCAAGCGCACCTACGTGCCCGGCAAGGCCCGCACCACGACGATTCTCGTCGGTAGCGATACTTCCGGATACAATCTCGCTTCCGCCCTGCAGTTCGCCGTCGGTCAGCTCTTCAAGGCTTCCGGAGCCGAATTCAACGTGCAGCTCGCCTCTATGCAGCTTGCGGCGTTCACGGAAGAGGAAACGAAGAAGGCCCACGAGACTTTGCACTCCGAGCTGTTCGCGCTCTCGTATCTCGATCGCGAGCGTATCTCGGTATTTCTCTTCGACGCCCAGGCCCCGGGCCAGTTCATCGTCGCGGTGAATCCGCTGCTCGACCCGGCCAACCCCCAGCTGACGACCGCCGTGCTCGAGGAAAAGCTGAGAAAGACTTTCGGCGAAACCCTCGCTCTATATAAGGAAGGGCGGTTTCAGTACCTGCCCGGCTCCCGCGAAGATAAGCCTGGCGAAGGGCTCGCCGACGCGGAATCCGACATCGCCCGCCGGAAGGCGGCCGAAGCCGGCCATCTGTTCCGCGAGCTCGCCTCGCTCGCGGACAAGCCCTTCTACGTGGGGGCGAACCTTGGCATGGCCCGTTACGCGGACGCGGGGCTTTCCAACAGCGTCGTGAACGTGGGGGGGTTCGCCGGTTACCGTATAAGAGACCGTATTTCCGCGGAGTTGGCCTTCGACATGTTCACCTACGGGCTTCTATCGTTTGACGCCAAGTACCAACTTCCGCTAAGTGGTCAGTATGTTTATTTGGACGCCTCCGTCGGCTTCGGGACTATCCTCTTCCAGGCTTCGGACAACACCGGCCACGAAAGCGCGACCCTCACCGGAGGCTTCCTCTTCGGACCGGGCCTCACCTTCACCGTCCCTCTTCTGGGCGCCAACCTGCGCGGCGGGCTTAAATTCTACATCGGCTCCGGCACCCTTCTCCTCGGCAGCTACGGCTTCTCTTATGCGATTACGCTCTAGCGCGGCTCTTGCCGCCGCTTTCCTCTTACTCACTGGCTTCACGCCTTCGAATCTTCAACAGAAGATCAAGGATGCCGCACGCCGGGCTTCTCTCGATCCGAAGCTCGTCGCCGCCATCATTCGCGTGGAGTCGAACTTCGAGCCGAAGGCGACCTCCCCGAAGGGCGCCATGGGCCTCATGCAGGTGATGCCGAAAACGGCGGAAGCCTCCGGAATCCACGCTCCCTACCACACGGTCAGCAATCTCATGGGCGCGTGCGAGTACCTTCGCTCGCTCATCAACCGCTACCGCGGTGACCTCAAGCTCGCCCTTGCCGCGTACAACGCGGGCCCCGGCAACGTTCAAAAACACGGCGGTATTCCGCCCTTCGAAGAGACACGCCAGTACGTGCGGCGAGTGCTCTCCTTCTACGAAGAGTTAAAAAAGAATCGGAAAAACTAGGGAAGATCGAGATCGGGCCCGAGAGCAAGGAAGTCTTCCTGATCTCGTTCGGGCGCACGGGCGCTCCAAGGAACAGTACCTTGCTCTCGGGCTCGATCCCGATCTGTTTCTCTTGATTAGGCTTCGATGATCGGGGTCGCCAGCTCTTCCGTGATGTGCACGGCCTGGTACGCCGGTGTCGAGTCCGCGTCCGGGAAAACGGACCGGTGCGAAGCCGCGCAGTGTTTCTGCAGCTCCGTGAAGATGCTCTTGCGGATCGGATAATCCTGATTGTGCAGGATCGTCTGGTGCGCGAGGCGCTTCTTGAGGTTGATGACGATCGGCGCTTTGAGATTGGCCGTCATCTTCGTCGGATCCGACGGAATCGTGATGATGGAGAAGACCTTCGCGAACTTCAGTTTGTCGAGCTTCAGCAGCTTTCTATCGGCCTCTTCCATTTCCACGCGGAAGTTCATCTCGAAGAGTTGCGGCTCGAGGAGCGGGAACGCCACACTCGGCTTCTTCAAGGCTTGCAGCCAAACGAAGAGCGAGTCATCCGTCCTCTCGATGAGAACGTATTCGTGGATTTTCGAGAATCCCAGCATCCCTTCCGGGAAGGTGATTATGTCGTGGTCTTCCACGGTCACCGTGCCGAAACGCGTGGTCTCGATTTGCATGCCTTGCTCCTGATTTTTATTGAGGAAAACCAGCCTAAAGGTTAGCTGGCGCGTAGGAGCTTAGCAACTTTTTTTGCCTGGTCGGGTTGGGACTCAGCGGCAGACTTATTCTGCTCCTGAATCTCGAGGTAGATCTCCTCGCGGTGGATCTTGGTGTGTCGCGGAGCATCGATTCCCAAACGGACCTGGCGGCCCTTGATTTGGACGACGACGATTTTGATATCGTCGTCGATTGCGATGCTTTCACCGAGTTTGCGAGTAAGAACGAGCATGAGGGTGAGCCGATTTCAGGCTCACCTAACCTTTCGGCTGTCCTGGGCCGGCACTTAAGCGGAATCTTAAAGGTTTTTTGACGCCCAGCACACAATCCGGCGGGCTACTTGAAGAAGATATCGGCGGGGTTTTCGTTGAGGATTTTTTCGCTCGTTTTGACCGCGGCCTGAAGAATGGTCTGGTCGCGCGCGAGGTCCGAGAAGGCTTTGGCGGCGTCCGCATCCTCTATCTGAGAGATCTGATCGGCCGTGCTGATGAGATGGCTCGCATGGCGGCCGAGGGCGCGGTCGATGGACTGCATGCGCGTACCCACCTCGGCGCGGGCCGTGGAAAGCTGTTCGATTCCGCGCTTGAGATCCTCGATGGTGTTTTGAATCGTGTTCGTGTCGTCGCTCTTCAACCCCACCATGAGGCGTTGGAAGGCATCGAGGAGATTCACTCCACCCATGCCGCCTTCTCCGAGAATGTGCTTCGGAGCGGAGAAGCTGAGCGACAAGGAAGTGTCCTTGTCGATGTCGATTTCGAGCTGGCCGTTGTCGCCGAGGAACTGGCCGTTCGAATCGAACGCAGGGCCGTCGCTACGGTGCCCGGCGAGCAGAGTCCGGTTGCCGTAACGAAAATTGAGAGCCTGAAGCATGCCTTCGTAAATGCCCTGCACTTCCGTGTACGCCCCCATGCGCGCGGCTCCGCCGCCGAGGGCCGTACCGGAGTTGGCAATCGCAAGCTCGTACGCGCGGCCGACGCATTCCTGCGCCTGTTCGAAGACGGTCTCGGTGGCCTTCAGCACGTGATTCGCCACTTCGGCGTTCTTCTCCAACGTCGCGCGCGTGCTCTTTTCGTCCTTCAGCTGGCTGGCGAGCATCCAGCCCGATGGGTTGTCCGACGGACGCACGACCTGCTTCTGCGTCGATGTCTTTTCGGCGGAAGCCTGTTCGCGGTCCCGTGCCTTGGAGACGTGCTCCTGGGCGTTGGTGTACATCTGATTTGTGGAGACGCGGCTGGTAGACATATCAGTCGACGATGCTGAGTAAGGTTTCGAAAAGCTCGGAGCCGACCTTCATCGCCTTGGCGGAGGCGTTGTAGACGGTCTGGTACTGCATCAGGTTCATCGCCTCTTCCTCGAGGTTCACGCCCGATACCGACTCGCGGTAGGCGCTAAGCTGCTTCATGAGGCTGTCCTGGCGCGAATAAATTTCTTCCGAGTTGCGGGTCTGGATTCCGATTTCGCCGACGAGCGACGTCAGCGATTCGTTGAGGGTTTGAGTGCCCCTTTGTAGAATCCCCTGCCCCGCCGAGGAAGGAACGATCTTCTCCTCCTGGAGACGGGCCAGCTCCAGCGCCACGCGGTTATCCGTGGGGCCGCCGGGCGTGAAACCGACGGCGAGAGCGTCCGGGTTGCCCTGCATCTCGTCGGCGATTTTCAGGAATCGGCTCGCGTCTTCCATGGATTCCGGAACGGCGATCAGATTTCTTCCCGTCGAGCCGTCGGCTCCGACACCTTCGCGGTGAATCGAGTTCACGCTGCTCGCGAACTGGTAAGCGGAGCGGTCCAAATCGTTCAGGGCGCCGTTGATAACCTTGTCCCGGATCTCGAGGCTCCCGCCGATGCTGCCGTTCTGGATCCGGGCGGTGACTTTGCTGAGGCCCGGTCCGTCCTTGATGAAGATGTCGACGGAACCGGCCGCCTTCGTGCCTTCCGCCGGCGTGCGCATGGTGGACATCTCGTTGACCTGATCGCCGTTCACGAGCACGCCGATGCCGCCGATACTGACGACGTTCCTGCCAAACTGATCGAGAGTCGTCTCCACGCCGAGCTTCTGGGAGAGATCCTGCAAGATTACCTGGCGCCGGTCCTCCAGCTCGTGGGGCGCTTCAACGCCGCGGGCGGAAGCGGAGGCCACCTGCACGTTGATGGCGGCCAGCTCGTGGGCGAGGTTGTTGATCTGCTGGACGTCCACCTCGATCTGCGTGTCGATGTCCTGGCGGATGCCGCGCATGGAATCGCCGAGCTCGCGGAAGCCGCTTGCGGCGTTCTGGGCGGAGAGAATCACCGACGACTTGAGCGCGACCTGCTCCGGGTTCAGCGAGAGCTCGCGGACGTCGTTGAAAAAGTGATTCACGAGGTCGTTCACGCGGAAGGAATCGGTCGCGAGCGACGCCTCGATGCGCTTCAAGGTTTCCGCTTTGGATTTCGCCGCGCCGAAAGTGCGGCCTTCCTCGATGAGCTGCTTCTCGACGAAAGCGTCGTGAATGCGGACGGCTTCCTTCACCTCCACGCCGCGGCCGACCCGCACGCCGTTGATGAACGACTGCTCGTTCGACTGGAAAACGGCACGCTGACGGGAGTAGCCCGGCGTGTTCGCGTTGGCGATATTATTCGAGGCGGTGTTCATGGCCTGGCGGTTGGCCGCCATGCCCTGCTTACCGACCTCGAGAATGTCGCTGATCGCCATCGGTGCCTCTCAAAAATTAGTAACTGGCCGCTACCACTTTGCCTTCGGTCTGAAGATCCACCCGGTTGCCCTTCGCCGAATAGATGGACGGCTCGCCAAGGCAGCGTTTCAGATTGTCGGCGAGAGCGCCGAGGTTCTTCAGGGAGTGCTTCAGAAATTCCTGATTGCGCCGGAGCGATTCGCGCAGCTCCCCCCATTCCACGCGCCAACGCGCCTCCGCGGCGGACCAATGAGGCGCTTCGTCCGGGCTCAGCTTGTCGGCGTATTGGGAAACTTTTTCCAGACCGTAACGGTGCTTCAGGTATTCCTTCAGCTCGCGGCGCTTTCTCACGAGAGCGAGCATGAGGCTTTCCTTTTGGAGGGTCAGATGGGGGATCTCGGCGACCTTGAGCTCGACGAGAAGGGAACGTTCCTTGGCGAGCGAGGAGCGCAGCTCGGCGCAGAGCCGGGTACACTCCTCGTGCAAGGCGAAGACGTGAGTATCTTTATCCATCGTGGATTAAGTACCGAGCGGACGTTTAGTAATTATTTTTTCCGAAATCCGTATCGAGATGACTCTGGAGCAGCTTCTCGGCGATGGTCTCGCTGTCGATCTTGTAGGTGCCGCCGAGAATTTGCGACTTCAACGCATCGACTTTTTCCCGGCGGACGTCGGGAGCCGCCTTCGCGGTTTCCGCGGCCGTGTTCATGAGCTGGGCGCGCTCGGAGATGGTCACCTGGGAACCGCCGGCCGCCGCGTTCTGGCGCGCGCTTTCGCCCGCTTTGTCGGTGGCCTTCGTCTTATCCGCGGCGCGCGCGGAATCGACGCCTAGGGTGTTCGCGGAAGGATTATTCGTGACCTTCATGGTCTCTCCTTGAGTAGCTGTTACTAGTCTATCACCGGCCCGATTGGACCTTCAAATGCTGGTACACCAGGTTCGCAAGGCCCAGCTCGCCGCTGTCGGTAATCTTCGAGGCGCTCTCCTGGTCGAGCATGCTCTGGTAGACACGTTCCGCGTGGCTCTCTTTGACGAACCCTTGACGCACCACCGTCTTACGCATGGCCGAAACCATTTGGTTCACGAAGATCCCCTCGAATTGCTTCGAGACTTCCCGAAGCTTCTTGTCGTGCTCGTTGCTAGTGGGATCCTGGCCAATCTGAGGAGCGGGTGAGCCTTCAATTTTCATTGTATCACCACCTCGGCAACTAGGGCGCCCGAGCTTTTCAGGCTCTGGACCAGCGCGACAAGATCGTCCGCGGAGGCCCCCATTTCATTCAGGCCCGACACCAGATCCGCCATCGTCGCTCCCCTTTCCATCATCATCACTTTGCGGGGCTTCGGCGGAGGCTCGAGCCCGAGTCCGCTCGCCGGAATGGAAGCGGGCTCACGTACTTCGACGCTCAAATTGTTGTGGGCGATGGCTACCGGCAGGATTTTCACCCCGCTTCCGAGCACGATCGTCCCCGTGCGCTGGTTGATGACCACCTTCGCGCGCCGATCCGCTTCCACTTCGATATTTTCTATCTGCGCGATGATGTCGACGGGAGTTCCCGTGTGCGAGTACGGGAAAATTACGTGAACGGAGCCCGCGTCCTTCGGCGTCGCGTACTTTCCGCCGAGCTCCTCGTTGATCGCGCGCGCGATGCGCGCCGACGTCGTGAAGTCCGCCATCAGCAGCTGATACTCGATCTCGTGCTGCTGAGTCATATCGAAATCGATTTCCTTTTCGACGAGAGCCCCGCCGGGAATGCCGGCCGTCACGAGACTTTGCCCCGTCGGGCCGCCCCGGATGCGCTCGGAGCGCTTCACCGTCACGAGCTTGCCCTGGGCCATGGCATAGATTTTCCCATCGCCGCCCTTCGTAGCAGTCGTAATCAGAGTCCCGCCGTCGAGCGAC
>CAZZHG010000082.1:0-23336 GCA_964653655.1 uncultured Pseudobdellovibrionaceae bacterium | reverse complement strand
GATCTGAAAACCTGGTTCGTGGGAAGCCCGATGGAATCCCACCAGATGGCCCACGAGAAACTTCCGAAGTGGAAGGCGCTGGCGGTCTTTTCCTCGGACGCCCTTTCCTCGGTGGCCTACGCCACACAGGAGATTTTGATCCCCCTCTCGCTTTTCGGGGTCATAGCGATGAACTGGTCGCTGCCGATTGCCGCCGGCATCGCCACTCTGCTCGTGGTTGTCGCGACTTCGTATTGGCAGACGATCCGCTCCTACCCGAACGGAGGAGGGGCTTACATCGTCGTCATGGAAAACCTGGGCGTGAAGCCCGCCCTCGTCACCGCGGCGGCTCTTCTCATCGATTACATCCTCACCGTTTCGGTGTCCGTCGCGGCCGGCGTCGAGGCCATCGCCTCGGCAGCGCCGTTTCTGTTCGAGCACCGCGTGGCGGTCGGCTGCGCCGCCATCGGCGTAGTCACCTTGATCAATCTTCGAGGCGTTCGGGAGTCGGGGACGGTTTTCGCCCTGCCTACTTATCTCTTTCTCGTTTCCTTCATGCTCCTGCTCGGCGTAGGGATTTTTCGTGTGGCAACCGGAAGCCTTCCCGCCCAAGCGCCGCTTCTGCATGAGACCTATCCCGCTCTGCCGCTTTTTCTGATCCTGAGGGCTTTCGCTTCAGGTTGCGCGGCACTGACCGGAATCGAGGCCATTTCGAACGGAGTACCGGCTTTCAAGAAGCCTGAATCGAGAAACGCGCAAGTCACGCTCTTCTGGATGGCGCTGCTTCTCACGGTGCTGTTTCTCGGCATTACCGTTCTCGCCCACCTTTTCGCCGTCACGCCGGCGGAAACGGAGACGGTCATCTCCATGCTGGCGCGTAAAGTATTCGCGGGGGGGCCGCTTTACTACTTAGTCCAAGGGTCGACCGCTCTCATCCTATTTCTCGCCGCCAACACCAGCTTCGCGGATTTTCCGAGAGTTTGCTCGCTTCTCGCCAAGGATCGCTTTCTGCCGAGGCAGCTATCGAGCCTAGGAGACCGGCTGGTCTTTTCCAACGGGATATTCCTGCTCGGCCTCGTCTCCGCTTCGCTTCTGATCTTGTTCCAGGGAACCACTCACCTGCTCATTCCGCTCTACGCGGTGGGAGTGTTCCTGTCCTTCACGCTTTCCCAGATCGGAATGGTCGTTCATCACTACAAGGAACGCGAGCCCAGATGGCGCTTGTCTCTGATCCTCAACGGGGTAGGCGCGGTTTTCACGGGTCTCGTTCTGCTCGTAATCACGGCGACCAAATTCACGCACGGTGCCTGGATCGTGGTCGTGCTGATTCCGGCGCTGGCTTTTTGGTTCCGGGCAACGAGAGAACACTACAGGAAGGTCGCCGCCCAGCTCACGCTTTCCGAAGACGTGGACTTCAGCAGGGAGATGAAGCACGTCGTGGTGCTACCGATTTCCGGCATCCACAAAGGGGTGATCGACGCTCTGAAGTACTCCAAATCCATTTCTCGGGATGTGCGGGTCGTTTATGTGGAGCTGGAGTCCGAGGCGACGGAGCGCTTACGGAAAGCATGGATGAAGCTGAACACCGGAGTCGAGTTGGTGGTGCTGAGGTCGCCCTACCGCTCGGTGGTAAAGCCCATCCTCGACTACATCCGATCGGTGGATAAGGAATCCCACGACGACATGCTCACCGTCGTCATTCCGGAGTTCGTAGCCGCCAAGTGGTGGCACAACGTATTCCACAACCAGACGGCCTTTCTCATCCGGACGGCCTTGCTCTTCGAGCGGGGCAAGGTAGTTACCAGCGTCCGCTACCACCTGAACCGATGACTCAGAGGGAAAGCGCCAGAGACGTCACGAAGTGAACGCTCGAGGTCTTGGCGCCGGATTTTCCCGAAAAGACCGCGTCCTTGGAAAACAGAGACCGGATTTCGTTGCGAAAGAGGAAAGCGGACTCGGGCTGCCAATCGAGATTGAGAGAGCCCCCGAAAGTCTGGAACCCGTTCGCGGTCGCCGTCGCGACTATAACCTGGTCTTTGTCGTGAAAGTACTCGGCCCTCCCTCCGATCGCCCACGTACCGGTCAGCCTATACTGCGCGAGAAGAGTCTCCACGAACCAAGCCGAAGTGCCGCCGGCGGGCTTTTTCTGAATTCCCACGTCGCTGCTGAACGCGATCGACCAGTCGCTCGATAGTTTCGCCTTGGCGATGAAGTTGTTGAAGAAGCGAAACTCGGCTTCCCGGCCGATGAAGTTGTTATAGGTGAGAGAAAAGGTCTCGCTGGGAGTATAAGCGATCTGCATCCCAACGGCCTTGTCGCCGTTCGTTTCGATTGTGTTTTGCCATCCGTTCAGCAAGTGCAGTCCAAGTAGCAAGCTTCCGCTAACTTGATAATTCATCCGGATCCCCGCCTGATAGTACGGAGAATAGTCGGCCGCAAGCGAGCGCGTGTAGTTCCAGTTGTCCTTCGAGAGGAAACTCTCGACTCCGATGTGGGAGAGGAAAATGCCAGCATCGAGCCACAAACCGGGCGCGAGTAGATAACCCGCGTACGCTTCTTGAATGTGGCGGGAAACATCGGCGAGCTGCGGCCCGCCGAGAACCCCGTATCGTCTTTCGGCCGAATAGTTGGAATAGACCGAGGACCCCACCTGCAGCGCCAGTCGGCCGTGAACCTTTTCCTGCTCGAGCTTGGCCTCCACGTAGGCCAAATTGACCGAAAACTCGTTGTGGCGAACGGCCTGGGTGGTGAACTGCCGATCGGAAGCGGGCTGATTGAAGTCGAATCCGTAGTAAGTATCCACGAATCCGCCGAACTTCACGCCCTTACCCTCGGCGGCCCCGCAAATCGCGGGAAGGAAGAACGCTAGAGCGAGCAACACCATCCTATTTTTCATGCGGTATGTCCCTCTCCCAAGAGAAGCAGCCGGTACCCGACACCGGCTTCGGTTTGAATCAGCTCGGGTATATCCTCCGTAACCCTAAGACGTTTTCTCAGCTGACCGACGTACACGCGAAGGTATTGCGTGTGCTCGGTCGAGTTCGGCCCCCAAACCGCCTGCAGCAGCATCCGGTGGGTGACGACCTTGCCGGCGTTCTCGGCGAGAACCCGCAGCAAGTCGTACTCGGTGGGGCTCAGCTTGATCTCCTTGCCCAGCACCTTCACCAGGTGAGCCGAACGGTCTATTTCGAGGGGACCCGAGCGAAAGATGGGCTCGTTCTGGGGAAGAGAGGCATGGCGAATCGCGACCCGCACCCGCGCGAGCAACTCCGGAACTCCGAAGGGCTTGGTGACGTAGTCGTCGGCACCCAAATCGAGGGCTTCCACTTTCTGTTCCTCGGAGTCCTTCACCGTTAGCACTATGACGGGCGTCTTGGACCACTCCCGGAGCTGTTTGAGAATCTCGATGCCGCTGACGTCGGGAAGACCAAGATCCAGAAGAATCAAGTCGGGACGCCGGGCTATGACCTCTTGTATGCCGGACTTTCCGGAAGTGCCTTCAAAAACTTGGAACCCGTGGGACTCCAGGCTGAGCCGCAAAAAACGCCGGATGGACGCTTCATCGTCGATGATCACTATTTTTTTGCTCGGAGGGCCCATCAGACTTCCGGTACTTTCTGCTCCCACAGCGGAAGCGACATTCGAAATTTGCTGCCCGGCCGATCGAGGCGATTCAAAGCCTCTACGGTCCCTCCGTGGGCCTCGACGATTCCCTTCACGATGGAAAGTCCCAGGCCTGTTCCACCGGCCGGAGTACCCGGGACCCGATAAAACCTTTGAAACAACCTGCTCCGATCGGCCTCCGGGATACCCTTTCCCTCGTCGATTACCTCGATGACCGCCTTCCCGTTGCCGTGAACGGTCACGCGGATCTCCCCGCCCTGAGGCGAGTGCTTGATTGCGTTATGCAAAAGGTTTTCGAGGGCATTTCTGAGGAGAGTCGTATCGACTTCGGCGTAAACCTCCTTACCCTCGGTAAGAACCGGGCTCGTCACCTGTTCGCGGGCCTTCCACTCCCGGACGATGGCTTCCACGCTTTCGGATAGATCCACGAGCTCCCGTTTCAGATTGAGCTTTCCCGTACTCATACGGGACGTGTCCAGCAAGTTTTCGACAACGTGGTTCAGCCGTTGGGTTCCACGGATTATTTCCTCGGTGAGCGGCTTTCGGTTTTTTTCATTTTCGAAAGTTTTCACATCCTGCAGCGCCGAAGCCGCTCCCATGATCGAGGTGATGGGCGTTCTCAGCTCGTGGGATACGGAGTCCAGAATCGTTTGGTACAGCTTCTCGGACTCCTCGATGATACGTAGCGACTCGGTTTGCTTTTGAAGGTGCTCGCGTTCCAAGGAGATGGCGACGCTCGCGCAAACCGAGTTGAGGGTGGTTTCCTCCTCCATCGAAAGTCCCTTCTTGGATTTCGAGAAAAACATCAGCACCCCGAGGACTCCGGTATTTCCTTCGATCGGCAGACAAAAGACGTCGCTCCCCGAAAGAGTTTCGGTGCCGAAGCCGGCGCGCATTCCGTTTTGATTCACCCAAGCCGCCACGGCCAACTGCTTTTCGGTTACCTGCATGGGGGATTCGAAGTAGCCCGCCTGCGCAAGCTGCCCATCCTCTCCCCGGAGTACGAATCGGCACGGGCCCTCGAGGGTGCGTTCCACGAACCGCCCGGCGGTGGAAGCGATGGCATCGATACCGTGGGCGCTGGATAACTCACGGCTGAAATCATATAGAAGCGACGTGCGCTGGGCCCTCTGCCTCAGCTCGTCCGACTGACGGCGTATTTTCGACGTCAAGGCTCCCGCGAGAGAGGCCACGGCGAAATAGGTGATGATCATCATCACGTCGGCCGCTTCCTGAATGTGAAAGGTGAATTTCGGCGGAATGAACAGAAAGTTCCAGCTAAGAGCGCTCAGGATCGCGGCGAAGATGGCGGGGCCGCGCCGGACGAAAGAGGACAGGGAAATCACCGCGAGAAGCAAAAGAAATCCGACGGCCTGATACTTGATGACCGGCTCGATCGCGTAACCCAGCCCCGCCACGAGCGCTATCACCCAAAAAGTATTCGAGTAGGAAGCGAGATCTTCGATGGGCTCGGGCATCCGGAAACGAAAGCGGAATTTGCGTATCCGCGGCTTGCGCACCTGCCTCAGAACGTGAACATCGATCTCGCTCGTTTCCCGCACCAGCTTGTCGAGAATCGTCCCTCCGCTGAACAAGTCGCGGAAAAATCGGCGATCGGGGCGCCCCATCAGAATTTGGGTGACGTGCCTTTCTTCGGCGATACGCCGGATCGCCGACGGAATGTCGGTCTCTCTCATGCTGACGAGCTCGGCGCCGAGCTCCCGAGCCATATCCAGATTCTTGCGGAGCATGGCACGGTCTTCGTCGGAAAGCGGTTCTCCGTTATCGATGTAGAGGGCGATCCACTGAGCCTCCATGTTGAAGGCGAGCCGTCGCGCCGCCCGGATGAGGCGTCTCGAATAGGGACTGTGGCTTATCGCCACGAGAATTCTTTCGCGCGTCTGCCAAGGGCCGGAGATCTGCTTCTTGAGCATCTGGTCGTGAAGCTCGCCTTCGACGACCTCGGCGGTGAATCTCAGGGCGAGCTCACGCAAAGCCAGCAGATGCTCCTCTTGGAAGAAACCGGAGATGGCCCGTTCCGCCATTTCCCCCAGGTAGACTTTCCCATCCTTCAGCCGCTTGAGAAGCTCGGACGGAGGAAGGTCGATTAGCTCCACCTGATCCGCCATTTCGAAGAAGGAATCGGGCACTGTCTCGTGTACCGCGACGCCGGTGATTTGTTTGACGAGATCGATCCGACTTTCCAGATGCTGGACGTTCATCGTGGTGTAGACGTGAATTCCGGCCTCGAGAAGTTCTTTTACGTCGTGGTACCGCTTGGGGTGACGGCTGCCGGGAATGTTCGTGTGGGCCAGCTCGTCCACCAGCACCAGCTCCGGCTTTCGAATCAGAATCAGATCGACGTCGAGTTCCTCGAATCTCTTGCCTCGGTACTCGATGGATTTTCGGGGCAGAATCTCGAGCCCCTCCAAAAGCGCCCGAGTCTCCTCGCGTCCGTGGGTCTCCACAATTCCCACGGAGACCACGGTTCCGCCGCGCTTTCTTTCTTGAGCGGCTTGCAACATCGCATAGGTTTTCCCGACGCCGGGACACATGCCCAGAAAGATTCGCAAGTGGCCGCGGGCCACTCTACGCTCATCTTTCGAGATGGCCCGAAGAAGTGCGTCTGGATTTGGTTTCCTATCTTCCGGCATCACCTTATCCGTTGGTCGAGAGCCAGGTTGAGTAACAGCACGTTGACCGTCGGCTGACCCAGGAATCCGAACTGCCGGCCCTCCACAAATGAGATCACAAGGCTTTCCACCTCTTCCGCCTTCGCGCCCCTCGCTTTAGCAACCCTTTCGACCTGAGACAGCGCCGACTCCGGACTGACGTGAGGATCGAGCCCGCTCGCCGAGGCATATCGGCTTTCCGCCACGGCCCCCGCGGCCCGCCGTTCCTGAACCGCCTTCAGCAAGTCCGCGGAAGTCGGGCCCTGGTTGCTGCCGCCGCTGGCAGATGAGTCATACTTCACCGCGGAGGGCCTCGGCCAAAAGTATTTCGCCTGCTCGAAAGACTGGGCGATGAGCTTCGAGCCCACCACGCGCCCTTCCCGTTCCACCAGGCTTCCACCCGCGTTGCCCGCCGACACAATCCAACCTAGACCGGTCACGGCGAGGGGGTATAGCAGCCCGGTAAGCAGGGTAAAGACCGCGAACACCTTCACGCTGAGGAGGAGAGTTTTCATACCAACCCCACAAAAACGATAAAGATATCAATCAGCTTGATACCGATGAACGGGGCGATCAGGCCCCCGAGACCGTACCGGAAAAGGTTGATTTGCAGGGTCTCCGAGGCTGCCTGAGCGCGGTATTTCACTCCGCGCATGGCCAGAGGGATGAGAGCGATGATGACTAACGCATTGAAGATGACGGCCGCGAGAATGGCGCTCTGAGGAGAGTGCAAATGCATGAAGTTGAGCTTTGAGAGCGGTCCCACGGGAAGGCCGAAGGCGTAGAGAGAGGCGAACATCGCCGGAAGGATCGCGAAATATTTGGCGACATCGTTCGCTATGCTGAAGGTGGTGAGCGCCCCTCTCGTCATTAGCAGTTGCTTTCCCGTCTCGACGATCTCTATGAGCTTGGTGGGATTGCTGTCTAGATCCACCATGTTTCCGGCTTCCCGCGCCGCTTGGGTGCCGGTGTTCATCGCGACGCCGACATCCGCTTGGGCGAGCGCCGGAGCATCGTTGGTCCCGTCGCCGGTCATCGCCACGAGATGTCCTTTGGCCTGCTCGTCGCGGATCCTTTGGAGCTTGTGCTCGGGGGTTGCCTCCGACATGAAATCGTCGACTCCGGCCTCCGCCGCGATGGCGGCGGCCGTGAGCGGATTGTCCCCGGTAATCATGATGGTCTTAATCCCCATCTTGCGAAGCTCGGCGAACCGATCGCGGATGCCCCCCTTCACCACGTCCTTCAGATGAATCGTTCCCTTGACCTCGTTACCCACGGCAACCACGAGCGGGGTTCCGCCCTTGCGGGAAATCCTATTTACGTCCTCGGTAACTTCGGCCGGAAAGTTTCCTCCCGCCGCGGTGACATGGCGCTCGATGGCGTCTTTCGCGCCCTTTCTCACGACGGTGATTCCGTGCGCCTCCGCGATGTCGACTCCGCTCATCCGCGTTTGCGCGGTGAAAGAAACGAACGTCAGGCTCGCCGGATGATAGGCCTGGGCCCTGAGCTGAAACTTGTCCTTGGCGAGAATGACGACCGAGCGCCCTTCGGGGGTCTCGTCGCTCAAGGAAGCAAGCTGCGAACACTCGGCGAGCGCTTGGGCCGTAACTCCCGGAGCCGGCAGAAACTCCGCCGCCATCCGGTTTCCGAGGGTGATGGTGCCGGTCTTGTCGAGAAGAAGCACGTCGATGTCACCGGCCGCTTCCACCGCCCGGCCGCTGACGGCAATCACGTTCTTTCGTACCAGGCGATCCATTCCGCTGATTCCGATGGCGCTGAGCAGCCCTCCGATGGTCGTGGGGATGAGGCACACGAGCAGAGCCACCAGGACCGGAACGGTCACAATCTGGGAAAGATCGGTACCCGAAGCGGCGGCGGAATAGTCGGCCAGCCACTTCAGAGTTACCACCGCCACGAGGAAGATGATGGTGAGTCCCGAAAGAAGAATGCTCAAAGCGATCTCGTTCGGAGTTTTCTGCCGTTTCGCTCCCTCCACGAGAGAAATCATGCGATCGAGGAAGGAGTGGCCGGGCTCCGCCGTTATTCGAATCAAGATGCGGTCGCTGAGAACGCGGGTACCGCCGGTCACGGCGCTCCGGTCCCCGCCGCTTTCCCGGATGACGGGCGCCGACTCTCCAGTGATCGCCGACTCGTCGACGGTCGCGATCCCCTCGATCACTTCTCCGTCGAGAGGAATGACGTCGCCGGCCTCGCAGACCACGACGTCCCCCTTTTTCAAGGATTCCGCGGGTACCTTTTCCTGCTTGCCGCTCACCATTCGGCGGGCGGTGGTCAGAGTCCTGGATTTTTTCAGAGACTCCGCCTGCGCCTTGCCTCGCCCTTCCGCGATGGCCTCGGAAAAATTCGCGAACAGAACCGTAAACCAAAGCCACAGGGCGATCTGCAGCTCAAAGCCCGAAAAAACCCGGCCGCCCCATGCGCTTTGCAAAAGAAGAAAGGAAGTGAGCGCGGCGCCGATCATCGTGATGAACATCACCGGGTTTTTATATTGCAGCCGGGGATCCAACTTTCGAAACGCGTCCCACACCGCCGTGCGGTAGATATCTCGTTTTTGCTTCTGTGCGTTCATGGTTCAAAACCCCTTTCCCTGGAGCCACAAGAAGTGCTCGACGATGGGACCCAAGCAAAGAGCCGGAAAAAAGGTGAGCCCGCCCACGATCAGAATGACCCCAAGAAGAAGCACGACGAAGGTGACGGTCTCCGTGCTGAAGGTCCCCGTCGACGGCGGACATATTTTCTTGGCGGCCATCGCCCCCGCGATCACGAGAACGGGAGCTATCACGCCGAATCGGCCCAAAGCCATCGCAATCCCCAGAAGCACGTTGTAGTAGGGAGTGTTCGCGTTGAGTCCCGCGAAAGCACTGCCGTTATTGCCTCCGGCAGAAGTGAAAGCATAGAGGATCTCGGAAAGACCGTGAGGACCCTTCGCGGAAAGACTCGACAGGGCGAGGGGCATTACCACCGACATTCCAGCGAGCAGAAGTATCGTCACGTTGGGAATGAGCACGGCGAGGATGGCCATTTTGACTTCTCTCGCTTCGATCTTCTTGCCCAGGTACTCCGGCGTTCTACCCACCATGAGACCCGCGACGAAAACCGTGAGAATCGCGAAAACGACCATCCCGTACAGCCCGGAGCCAACGCCTCCGAAGATGATTTCCCCGAGCATCATATTGAACATCGCGACCCCTCCGGAAATCGGCGTCAAAGAGGAGTGCATCGCATTGACCGAGCCGTTGGAAGCGGCTGTCGTGAAGACCGACCATAAGACCGAGTTCACGACGCCGAATCTGGTTTCCTTGCCCTCCATCAGAGGCGCGGCGGAGAGCGACTCGGACCAGAACGAGACGGCGAGACCGGCCGCCAGCAGGATAAACATCGTCAGAAAGAGCACGGCCCCGTGTTTTCTGGTTCGGATCCAACGGCCGAACGAGAAAGGCAGCGCCGCGGGAATGAGAAGAATCGCCATCAGCTGCATCCAGTTGGAGAAGGGCGTGGGGTTTTCGAAGGGGTGGGCGCTGTTGACGTTGAAAAAACCACCCCCGTTCGTACCCAGCTGTTTGATAGCGATCTGAGAAGCCGCCGGCCCCAACGGAAGTTTTTGCGCGCCCCCCTCGAGGGTTTGCACGGAAACATACGAGCCAAAACTTTGTACGACCCCTTGGCCGATCAGAATCAGAGCGAAAACGATCGAAAGTGGGAGCAGCACGTAGAGCGTCGTTCTGGTGAGATCGACCCAGAAGTTTCCCAGCTTGTCGCTCTCTTTCGCCCGAAGGCCCCGAGCGAGCGCAACGAGAACGGCGATGCCGGTGGCCGCGCTCAGAAAATTTTGAACGGTTAGCCCCACCATTTGGGTGAGGTAGCTCATCGTGGACTCCCCGCCGTAGGATTGCCAGTTGGTATTCGTGACGAAACTGACGGCCGTATTGAAAGCCAGATGCCAGGAAAGACCGGAAAGGTTTTGCGGATTCAAGGGCAGAGCCCCCTGGAGGAGCTGGAGCAAGAAAAGAAAGACGAAACCGACGGCGCTGAACGACAGTATGGCCGTCAGGTATTGTTTCCAATTCATCGAGGCGGACTCTTCTACGCCCAGAAGACGGTAGAGACCTGCTTCGACCGCCCGAAGGAAGCTGAGCGGGTGACGCTCGCCTTCCAGGGTTTTTGCGATCCAATCGCCCAGTATGGGCGAAAGAAAGAGAAGGGGAAGCAGGACGGCCAGGATTTGTACGACGTCGTTGGCATGCATAACTAAAACTTCTCGGGATGGAGTAGCGCGTAGACGAGGTAACCAAAGATGCCGATCGAAAGAATGCCCGCGAGCGCCAACTCCATAAGAAGCCTCCTAGCTTCATATTGGAGAAATGGGAATCAATTCGGCGCAAAGACCGGGCGGGAGGGCATAAGGAAAAGATAAAGGCAGGCAGGGGCCGGACTTACATTGACTCGTTGCGCTGGTTTGCGCGCTTCCCGGCCAAAAGCCCCTCACCTATACTCGCGGTCGGTCCGGGGATTTGCACCGGGTTGGAAGGGGGACTTTCGATGAAAAAAATAACGTTGCTCCTGCGCGTGCTGATGGGTCTGTTGTTCGTCTTTTCGGGCGTCGCCTTCTTCTTCACGACGCCTCCTCCGATGGAAGGACCGCCCGCCGATTTCTTCAAAGGGATGGCGGCCACCGGCTACTTCTTTTACTTGCTGAAAGGCACGGAGATCGTCTGCGGCCTTTTGCTCATAAGCGGAAGATTCGTGCCGCTCGCTTTGGTCGTGTTGGCTCCGATTGTTTTGAACATCTTTCTGGTACACGCGTTCATGATGCCCCAGGGGCTGATCCTCGCGGCCATCGTCCTTGCGGTCGAGATCTACCTGTCGTTTTTCTCGGCCGAGTACAGCCCGGCGATAAAGACACTTTTTCGAGCAAAGTAACGCGCAACAACGTGCCTTCAACCCGGCGGAGCCCCAAACTTTTCTTCTTTAAGGAGCAACTCATGAAACACACGTTCGTCGCCCTGGCTTTTCTGGTTGGACCCTTCCTACAGGCGGCTCAGCCCGCCGATCTGGGACACTTCAAGGGACTGGTTTTTTCGTCCGCCACCGAACGGCATCCCCTCGAAATCAACGGAGGCACCCTCGTCAAATGCGAGGTAAACGCCACCTACTCGGCCATGACGACCTGCGAAGTCGAAAAAGGATCTATTGTGGTGACCGGGGACATTTACAACAGTCTCAACATCCGGCTCGAAAGCGTCGCAATCTTGCCTTCCAAATACAAACCGGCGACCCATCATTATTACTACCGGGGAACCGCCGATTTGATGATTGGCGACCAGGCCGTTGCCGCCCGGGTGCAAGTAACGCTCTCTATCGAAGACGCTCTCCCCAACCGGGTGAGAGGCTTCATCGAGCTTCCCGATCAGTACGCGAAGTCGAGCATCGAGGCCTATCTCGTTCCCTGAGCTGACGATATGACGAAACGAAAATCCGCGCGGGAATTTCCCCAGGAGCTCTGGTCTCTTTTCGATCGCTATGTCCACGGCGAAATGGATCGCCGGACCTTCCTGAGCCACGCTCAGAAGTTTGCGATCGCGGGACTTTCGATCAATGCGCTCTGGGATGCCATTCGACCGAACTACGCGCTCGCGATTCAAGTCCCCAAGAATGATCCGCGCATCAAGACGGAAGATCTCACCGTCGAGTCGCCCCAAGGAAACGGAAAAATCCGCGGGCACCTCGCGCGGCCCGCGAAAGCCGGAAAGTACCCGGCCGTTCTGGTCATTCACGAGAACCGCGGGCTCAATCCGTATATTGAGGACGTTGCCCGGCGCTTGGCCTCTGAAGGCTTTCTCGCCTTCGCGCCGGACGGGTTAACCAGCGTCGGCGGCTATCCCGGGGACGATGAAAAGGGCGGAGAGCTTTTCAAGAAGGTCGATCGGGAAAAGATGACGGAAGATTTCCTCGCGGCCGCGCGCGCATTGAGGGGCCGGACCGAGTCCAATGGAAAGCTCGGAGTCGTGGGCTTTTGTTTCGGCGGCGCGATTTCGAATACGCTGGCCGTTCGAATGGGCGACGAGCTGAAAGCGGCGGTTCCTTTCTACGGTTCGCAGCCGACCGCGGAAGAATCCGCGAAGATCAAAGCCGCCCTTCTCATTCACGATGCTTCTCTCGATGAACGTATCGTCAAAGGCTGGCCCGCCTATGAGGCCGCCCTCACAGCGACCAAGGTGAACTTCACGCACCACATGTATGAAGGTGCGAATCACGGCTTTCACAACGACACCACTCCCAGATACGACGAAAAAGCGGCGAAACTTGCCTGGACAAGAACGCTCGAATTTTTTCGCAAACACCTCAAGTAGCTTCAGTCGGACGTATTCAAGTCGACTCGCGTAGGCGTGAGCCTCCTCCAACGCAACCTCACGTGCCGGGCAGCGTTCGATACTGTAGATGTGAAGTAACTTGGATCTGAGACCCCCGAGGCACTGCTCACCCCGCCCGTCTCTCTTCTGCCGCTACTGAGGTTTTCCATGAACAAAAGATACTTGATCAAAGGACTGCCCACTTCCGCGAATGATGGAAGTCTCGGCCTGATCCAGATACGTCGGAGCGGTTACTCCCGGAAGTTCGACGCCCTTCAGGAAATCCTTCAGCCTCTCTTCCGCGCGAACAGCAGGCGCCCCTAAAGCGATCAGCATTTCGGATGGAAAAACGAACTCCTTCGGAGATCGGACAAAGACCGGCTCAATCGTGACATTCCAGGAACGAGTCAGTGCCCTTAAGGCTTTGACGGTTTTTTCGCGAAGCGCCGAGTTCTCGTGAACCGCGTCTACCGCCCAAGTAATCCGTCTCAGGAGCGCGTGATCGATGGAAGGCATTTGCGACCTCCGTCTCAATGAGATCTGTGCAAAACGCGTTCCTTGTTTTCGGTCGTGTCCGGTACCGCTGCAGCCAAAGGCTGAAGCCGTTAGGGACAGCCGTTGGTCAGATAGTGCGTCGCAAGAGCCGCGGCCTGATCCGCCACACCCTGCATGTCGTCGCGGGTGAGCTGTACCATGCCCATCGCGCTCAAGGTTTCCGACCAGGCGAAAGCAACCTGGCTGAGAGCGCCGATTCCTTCGAGGCAAGCGAGCGCCGGATCCGTGGCGGTAGGCGAGTCGAGCACCTTTTGGCGCCCGATCTGAAAAGCGATGAGAAAGCACTGTTTGGCGTGTAGCTCACTGCTGAGCTGAAGGAAGCGGTTACTCAGAACCAACATCCCCTCGCTGTCTTTGAGGTTGGCGGCCGCACCCTTTGCGCCCACGTAGGATCGTTCCGCAAGATTCTTGTCCGTCGGGAGGAGAACGTCCCCTTCGTCGATGAGTTTCTGCACCGAAGGCTCCACCGCGAAGAGCAAAGCGGCCATGGTAAACGCCCCAACCAACATTTTCAGCTTCATAAGATTCTCCCCCACAACAGGTAACTACCGAACAATTTAAGGAATTGTCAGTCTGTATGAACCGACGCCTGCCCCTTATAGCGTGTCTCGAAACTTTTTGTAACTGGTCGTTTTGAAGACGGTGTGGAGCGTTCCGATCGATACCCCTCGTGCTGGCGCGTAGCCTTTCTGTAACTTTCGCCCACTACTCTAGGGATACACCCGAAGAGTGAGGCCCCCATTCGTTTACTTATCGTCACCTTCTTGGCTTTCGGCGCTTTGACAATCCAAGCCGGCGTCCAGCCGCTCGTGAACCAGCGTGTGATTGATGTTTGCCTCGATGCCAAATGCTCGGCGACCGTTCGTCGCCGCTATGTTTACTATCTGCCTCCGAACTTTATCGCCTCTCGCAAGACCCCGGTCTTTTTGATTTTGCACGGAACGGGAATCGATGCCGCTTCGACCATTCGGCTGTACGGCCTCATAGAGAAGGCGAACGAGACTGGATTTCTTCTAGTGGCTCCGGAAGCTTCGCCATGCCCGGAAGGAGTATCCAAAGGTACGCCGTACTGGAATTCCGGCGGCGAAAAGACCTGCCCGAAGAGCCGGACCAATGACGTCGGTTTTCTTCGCGCCGTACTCGAGGATCTGTCCAAGGGACTTAAATTCACTCCAGATCGGAACCGCATTTTCATCGCCGGGCATTCAGGAGGCGCGAACATGGCGTATCGAATGGCTTGCGAAGCCTCCGATATCGTGGCCGCCGTCGGGACCGTCGCCGGAGTGTACGGGCCTCGCGCCTGCCCGATGCGCGAGCCCGTTTCCGTCATCGCGTTCAATGCGACATCCGATTTAGCCGTCGCTTATTCGACGCCTCCCACGGTTACCAATTGTCTGATGAACCAGCGCGCTTCGCCCGAGCTGTGCTTCCGATCCAACTCCGTTCCCCAGACGATCGACCTCTTCATGTCGGCGAACCAATGCACCAGGGAAGTGCGGATCCAGGAGTTCGCCGAGCCGGTGGCTTCCGGAAGACTGTCACCGCCAAAGCAAACGGCGATGACCTACACGCGCTGCCGCTTGAACGCGCAAGTTCAGCTGAATCGTATCGACTCAGGGCCCGAAAGCTCGAATCCCCTCTATCATTTGTACTGGCCGAAATCGTTCACGGATCAGATGTGGCGATTCTTTTTGGATCACTCGAGGTGATGGTGAGGCGACGGATTGGTTTAAGATATCGGCACAATTCGCCGGCAAGTAATGCCGAGTCGACTCCCCTTGCCGAGAACACCCGGTCCCACACCCGTTCGAAACAAGCCGCGCCGTCGGGAAACGTTACCGCGAGAGCGAGGGCGTGTTCGTAAAAGGAACGCGGCCGCCGGTGAATCTGCTCGCGGGTTACGGCAAACTGCGCGCCGACGTGAAAATGGGTCCAGAGAGGTGCCCCCTCCTGGAACAGTAGGCGGTGAAACTCGTCGAACTTCAGCTCGCGGCGATCGGGGTTCTTACTCCAAGGCACGAACAACCGGCACCCCCGCGGATCGTCGCTGTCTATGATGAAACCCAACCAGCGAAAACCGTCGATACGGGTCGCGCCGGCGTGCAACTCGCGCAGGAACGCGTGGAGGTCATGGGCGTGATCGAAGGGATGGCCCTGACAGAAAACCGTGACCGGCAAGAGCTCGTCATAGTGTCTGACGACGTGGTGGAGATAGCTGTGTGCCTCGCGGCCTACGTTCGGCAATGGCTCAATCGTAATTCCAGGAAAGAGCCCGTCATCGAGGTCACCGCCCTTGTCATAGAGGGTGACCGCGAAGGACCGCGGAGTATTGCGCGTCCATTCGGAGGGCTCGTTGTACCGTGCCACCACGATCTCTGCCGCGGCGGCGGCCCGGAGTGGCCGTGACTTGCGCTCCATGGGAAGACGCTAGCACTCCTCCGTACCCGAAAAAAGGAGGGGATTAGACACGAACCTTATTTCTTTGTTTTCTTCGATTTGTAGTTTCGAATTCCGAGGGATAGGAAGAAGATCCCGAATCCAAAAATAGCCAAACCAATGAACTTTGCCCAGGAACCGCAGACGGAATTGTAGGGGGCTCGTCTGCCAAGGCTGAGGCAACCCGTTTCGGAAATTTGCCAAAGCAAAACTATCGAAACGAGAAGAAAAAATAGTCCGTTAAAGAAATACAGGATTCGGCTGTTACGAATGACCCGAGGAGGCATGAGGGGATCATATCAGTATCGCGGTAAGGGCGCTTTCATCTGCACTCAAACAACTGCCCCGAATAGACGACCGATTCCCGCAGTGGCAAGCATTGCCAGTACCCCCCAAAAAGCGACTCGCCCAGCCCCTTTCCAAACGTTGGCACCGCCCACACGAGCCGCCAGCACCCCGAGCAAAATTAAGAATGCCAAGGAAGCCAATGAAACAAAGGCAATGAGACGCTGGGGCGGGGAAATGAGAGCTACTCCTAACGGCAACGCGGCACCTACGGAAAACGCTCCAGCGGAAGACAAGGCGGCTTGAACCGGCCGCGCCCTGAGAGTTTCGGTGATTCCTAACTCGTCCCTCGCATGACTGCCAATCGCGTCATGAGCCATCAACTGCATTGCCACTTTTGCCGCGAGCGCCGGTTCCAGGCCCCTTCCGATGTAGATTTGGGCCAGCTCCGATCGCTCTCCTTCGACATTCGTCTCGAGTTCTTTCCTCTCGCGCCTCAAATCAGCATTCTCTGTGTCGGTTTGCGAACTAACCGAGACGTATTCTCCAGCGGCCATCGACATCGCGCCCGCCACCAAACCTGCCACGCCGGTCAGAAGAATATTGTGCGGCGAAGAATTCGCCGCCGCGACTCCGACGATCAAGCTCGCCGTGGATACGATGCCATCGTTCGCGCCCAATACCGCCGCCCTTAGCCAGCCGATATGTTCTGAACGATGCGATTCTGGAAGCATAGGTTTGCTCAACTTCTCCCCTTCGGAACTAGAGTCCTATCGATGAGGCTGCTAGGAAACCCTTATGTTCCGAACTAAGCAAGCGATGACATTTCATTCCCTTCAAAGATCAAAAGTTAATTTCTCGTAAGACGCCGGCCCTGCATTAACTGAACGACCGCAACAATCAAGGCCACGACGAGCGCAAGATGAATGAAGCCGCCCATAGTGTAAGAGCTGACCATTCCCAAAACCCACATCACCATCAAAATCATAACTACAGTCCACAGCATATTCGTTCCTCTTTCCTTCGTTTCAGGTTCACAGATTGAGTTCAAGAATTCTCATCTGCAGGGAGCATGCCATTTCGGTCCGAACCGTGAGGTCGTCCGCTGGACCGAGCCGAAGGGGAGCTGAAAGCAACACATCCGTGAAAAATTTCGCCGATTGGAATTGGCAAGCGCGACTGGTTATGGCCCACCCGGAGTCTGCCATGTAACCCAGAGCGCTCAGTCTTTTCTCGATATCGGAATGGAGAGGAAACGGCGCCCTTCCCGGCGCGGCGGCGGCAGACGGCCGGCATCGATGTTGATTTGGACGCTGGGAAGCAGCAACTTCGGCGCCGCGAGCGTCTTGTCTCTTTCGGTGCGGAACTTCACGAACGCTACCTTGGTCGTCTCGGCATTGATCTGAATATTCGAGCGCTTTTCTTCGCCGATCGTGGATTCAAAACGAAGCGCGCGCCCGTTGGGCTGATAGTCATGGGCGGTAAAGACACGGGTAGCGTCAGGTAAGGTGTAAAGGCGCTTCGTGACCGATTCAAAAAGGGTTTCCGCGCTGCCCGCGGGAAAATCACAACGGCCGACTCCGTAGTCCGGCATAAAGAGAGCGTCTCCCGTAAATACGACATCCTCTATCTTGTAGCTGGAGCACGCTGGCGTGTGGCCCGGAGTATAGAGAACCTGAAACTTCAAGGTACCGGCCGTGAAGAGCTCTCCGTCCGAAAACAGCCGATCGAACTGGCTGCCGTCGACTTTGAACGATTCACCGAGGTCAAAAATAGGTTTGAAGATTTTTTGGACTTCGGTAATCCGCGCCCCGATAGCAAGTTTCGCCTCAGGGTACTTCACTTTGAGGTACTGCGATCCGCTCAAGTGGTCAGCGTGCGCGTGGGTTTCCAGAATATAGTGCACCTGAAGCCGGCCGCTGTCCGCGAAGGATGCCACGGCGGCGACGGATTCTTCGCTCACCTTCGAAGCGGCCTGATCGTAGTCGAGGACCGGATCGATGATAACGGCGTCGAGTGTAACCGGATCCCAGACGACGTAGGTTAAGGTAAAGGTCGCTTTGTCGAAGAATTCCTTGATCCGAATCATGACACTTTTCTCCTGCGTTGGGTCCATTCGTAAATGGCCATCCCTAAGAACCTGATGGAAACAAAAACCAACGGCTGAATCTGAAACGAGGCGAGTCCAATCAGACCTCCTCCCGCAAGCACTGGAGAATATTCCCTCATGGGATCTCAGTCCTTAGTCAGGGGCCTTTTTCAACGGGCAGGCCGGCCGCGATCCAATCGTCCATCCCCGAACCGGTGACACAGGTGAGGTTGTTAAACCCCGCCTTTGAAAGGACCTCCGCCGCCGCCTGCGCCCGCTTTCCGGACCGGCAATGGATGTAAATATTCTTGTAAGGCTTCAACTGGTCTACATGCTTCGCGATCTGATCGTGGGGAATATTGAGACTCCCCTTGACGTGCCCAGCGGAAAACTCACCGGGGGATCTTACATCCAAGACCACTTCGGCGGACTGAAGCAGGAGGATTTTTGAATGAAGATCCTTCATCGAGATTCGGTTGAGGCTCATCGAACTTCCTCCCGGGCGATCGCACTCCGTTCCCTTCACGGAAGCATCTGATTGAACACGTAATCGATCTAGTCTTCCTTGCCATTATCGTCGGATTTCATCATGCGTTTTCCCCGGCCTTTGCCCTTGTTCTTTCCCATTCCCATCCCCTTCATACCTTCCATCATGGGACAGTTGCCATCCTTAGCCATGGGACACTCCTCTTTCATTTCCTCACGGCACTCGGACAAAGGCTTTTCCGACCGAAGGCATTCCGCCATCTTCTTTTGTACGCCGGCCATCTTTTCGTGCCGCTCCGCCCAAGTCTGCCGTTCTTCTTTGGTTGGGTCTTGAGTCGGGGAGCTCTCTCCGGTGGCAAAGACAGGGGTCGACGATTGGGCAAACACAAGAATCAGGGCGAGAAACAAGCTACGAGTCATGGGAAATCTCCTTTTGCGTCAGTTTCACATTAGTGAACCGATGCAATACGCGATCCATGGCTTGTAACTAAATTCCGTCTTGGGAGGATTCGAGCGGGACTAAGGAGACTCTCCGTCGGGACTACGTGTCCCGACGCCGGGCCAAAATGGCCCAACGACCACCGTGCCGGGGCCCAATTCTTAGGCCGCATGAGGCTGGAGCAACTCGTTTGCTGTGAGCGTCGCGGGAGATTCCAATACTATGCTCCCGCGGACGGCCGGGTGATCGAGCTCATGCGGACGATACAACGGCTCTATTGTTCCTAGGTGGCCTTGAGTGCCGACGAGTTTGCACGAAGACTAAGCCAAAGTGTCCAGAGGGCCCCCATCAAGAAGATCCCTCCCATGTAGCCGAATATGGCAAACGCCTCTTTGGCTTCGGTTCGCCCCATCTCGGGTCCATAAATTCCCGCGAAAAGCCAGACGAAGGGATAGAGCAAGCCGCCGACACTCAAAAGATAAGCGGGCGGGTAGAATGCCTTCGCGCCGATATTCAGCTGCGCCAAAAAGAGCAGCATCGCCATCATCATGGCCCCGATGCCGGTCGCGTGAAAATGGAAGCGTTGATAGTAGCGCCAGTTCTTGTCGGTTTCCGATTTGATCTTGGCGGCCTTTTCTTCCGCGTTCACGATCTGCTGGATCTTAACGTTCTTCTCCAGCCCGGCTTTGATGCGCTCCAAAAACATGTCTTCGTTCACACCAAAGAGAATGGCGATGAAAACACCGCCGACCATACTAAGAATCGCCATTGCGAACGGGATATTTCGAATCACGGTCCACCCCTTGGAAGAGAAAGAGGCCGTTTTACTACCCGAAGTATTCGTTTAAAAGTCGAATCGGAGCCTGGAGAACGGCTTGAGGCGAAAAGACTCCCCCGCCCTGCCATTCGGGCACCCGGGTTTAGCGGGGAAGCGAGAAGAAAAAGGCTGAACCCACTCCCGGCTTCGACTCCACCCAGATTCGTCCCCCGTGTGCGTCAATGATCTTCTTTGTGATGGTGAGCCCCAAGCCGGTTCCGGCGGTGGATGTTCGAGCCTCCAATCTCTGGAACAGCTGGAAGACTCGTTCGGCGTGAGCCATGTCAAACCCAGCGCCATTGTCTTTGACTGAGAACACCCAGTCGGAGGCTTTCTTTTCCGCGCCGACCGTAATGACCGGCGTCCTTTTCTGGTCCGCGTATTTAATGGCGTTCGTGATCAGATTTTGAAAAACCTGGCGCATTTGCGCCTCGTCCGCAATAACTTCGGGAAGGGCGAGCACCTCAACGGATGCATTACTTTCTTTGATAGCGACTTGAAGATCGTGAACCACGTTTTCGACAACTCGATTTAAAGACAACCGCTTAAAGTTTCCCCCCCCGACTTGAAACCGGGCGTAGAGAAGCAAATCGTCCAACAACGCTTTCATACGTTTCGTACCGCTTACCGCGAAATCAATATACTCGTCGGCGTTCTGATCAAGTTTCCCTTTATAGGACTTGGCCAAAAGCCCCACATACATGGCGACTGTCCTCAAGGGCTCTTGTAGATCGTGAGAAGCGATGGAGGTGAAAAGCTCCAACTCGGAGTTGGTTCGTTTAAGGCGCCTTTCCGCTTTAGTTCGCGCCGTGACATCTCGCAGAACCACCAACCTGCCCGCCGTGCTTCCGTCTTGCTCCAAACTAACCGTTGCCGATGACTCCAGGTAGTATTCATCGTCCGAGTCTTTGAGGCGAATTCGATACTCGCGCCACGGCCGATCCTCGGACGAGACGGCAAAAAGCCCGGTAGACTCGCTTTCGATACGTGTACAAATATCGTCCAGCCTTATTCCATCTGGCGCATCCGTCGGAATTTTAAGCAGCGTCTCCGCGCGCGAGTTCCAATAGGATAGGCTCCCGTCATTATCAATTGCGATTACGGCGTCGTTTACTCGGTTCAGCGCGTCCGCCTGAAATCGCATTGCCTTTTCCTGTCGCCGCCGTAACGTAATATCTTCGATGACCAACAGAATTTTCTCGGTTTCCTCGCCTTTCTCATAAACTCGCCGCCCATTGAGTAACAGAGTCCTATGGCCGAGTCCGGGAAACACATGATCGATCACAAAGTCCCGAAAGGTGGTGTTCTCAAGAAGAGTTTCCTCTAACAGCTTGCGGAGCTCTGGAAAATCCCAGCTCCGTTTGTTGAGGTCGTATATTTTTCGGCCCTTAGTTTCATCGGGCGTAGTTAAAAACTTCTCGTAAAAGGAGGCATTCGCGGCGACGACGTTGAGCTTCATGTCCAATATGACCAGGGGATCGCGCAGGGTATCGATGATTCCCTCCGCAAAATCCCGGCTGAGCTCTAAGTTGCGATTCTGGGCTTCGAGCTGACTCATCAGAACCTCCTGGTCGTTTGCGGCGCAAATCGCCTGTTGGGAAGGTTCCTTGAAAGACAAACTACCAAATCGAACGTATACCTTTGTACTGGCTATGCCAAACCGCGCCCCGGTGCCGTGCTCTTATTCTCTTTTGGTACCGAACTCGTCGGTTGCAACGCTCGCGCGCCGCTAACTCGACACTATCGGATGGATAACTCATGCGAACAGAGTTGTCCGTGCCGTCTCACGGATAGCGACGACTCCAGGGTGTTTCAGCTTCCTCTCGACCGAGATGGCATAAAAGCGGGTACGCACGGTAGGCACTCGACCGATGACCTTCACCCCGAACTGACCGATCACTTCACTCTCAATAGCCGTTGGCATCACGAAGACCCCCGCCCCCGACTTTCCGAAGGCTTCAATGAGGGCGCTATCCTGAAACTCCCCCTTGATCGAAGGCTCGATATTCTTCGACCGAAGCCACTGTTCAAGCGCCCTTCTTAGGGCGGTTCCCTCTGCCGGCAGTAGCATTGGAACACCGGTAAGCGACTCGGGAAATCCTTTTTGGCACTTTTTCGCGAACGCGCCAGCCCCGAGAAAAGAGACCCCAGATTCTCCGAGCAGGGAGTTGAAAGCCTTGACCTTGATACTCGGGCTCGCGGGCGTGTCGGCAAGAACCAGATCGAGGGAATGTACCGCCAGGTCCGCGAGGAGCCTCTCGTACTTGTCCTCGACGCAGATCAGCCGAATGTCCTTGATGTTGAACACGGGTTGCAGCAACCGATAGACGATGAGCTTGGGAAGCACGTCGGTCACCCCGACCGTGAGCCGCACGGGACGATCCACCGCCCGGCCCCGGACGACATTCACCAATTCGCGCCCGAGGGAAAAAATCTCCTCGGCGTAGGAATAGACGGCGCGCCCATTTTCGGTCAGCTCGAGGCGGCGCCCCACTCTATTGAAGAGCTTGTCTCCCAACATCTCCTCGAGCATTCGAAGTTGCGCGCTGATGGTGGGCTGGGAGACCTTGAGCGCAACTGATGCCTTAGCGATACTGCCCTCGCGCGCCGTAACGAAGAAATAGAGCAGGTGGTGGTAATTAAGCCATTCCAAGCGACATTCCTATACTTAGGTTTAAGTTAACGATTATCGCGATATTACGTATTAGTCTAACTATCGGAAAAGGGCCATTATCGATCCTATATTCGGAGGACGACATGAACACAGAAGACATGAAGAAGGGTTACAGCAAGGAAGAAGAGTACTTCTACAGAATTAACAAGGAGCTCATCGAGAGGAAGCGAAAGGAAATTGCGGCCAAGCCAGTGAATGAATCCAGCCCACATTGGATGAAATGCCCCAAGTGCAGCGCGGACATGAACGAGATCGATCTCGCCGGCATCAAGGTGGACCAATGCGTAGGCTGCCGCGGTATTTACTTCGACCATGGCGAGCTCGAGATCCTCATCGACAGCCAGGAACCAAAAGGCTTTTTGGGCGCGATGAAACGTCTTTTCAACTAGATAGTTTCAGCGCCTCGCGTGTTTAAGAGGGTGGTGAGCGGGAGGATTCGGGGCCGTTCTCCGTTATCCATTTTGTAACCGTCACCTCTATTTTCTTCGGACATCTTCCGATCTTGGAAGTTCAGGGAATGCTTGCGGTGTGATCATGAGTAACGACATTTTGATGTGGGTCGGCTTCAACCTGTTCGTGCTCCTAATGCTGGCGCTGGATCTCGGCGTTTTTCACCGGGACGCGCACAAGGTGAGTTTCAAGGAGGCCATGGGGTGGACCGCCGCGTGGATTACCTTAGCGCTTCTTTTTAACCTGGGGGTCTATTTCTGGCTGGGATCCGAGCCGGCGCTGGAGTTTCTGACGGGGTATCTAATCGAGAAATCCCTGAGCGTGGACAATATCTTCGTCATCCTGATGATATTTACCTATTTCCACGTACCGGAACGCTACCAGCATAAGGTTCTTTTCTGGGGAATCCTGGGTGCGCTTCCAATCCGGGCAGCCTTCATTTTTCCCGAGTACGCCCTT
>CAZZHG010000081.1:0-23345 GCA_964653655.1 uncultured Pseudobdellovibrionaceae bacterium | reverse complement strand
TACGGGTACAGGTCGCGCACCAGGCGGGAGAAGGAGCTCGTTTCGGAGGTCGCTGCCGTGCGCAGATAGTAGCGGCGCATGTCCTCGGCGAGTCCCTGAGAATTGCCCTGGAGCTGCACGACAATGCGCGAAAGCGGCAGGAACAGCTCGTTCACGAGCTCGAGCCGATCGTTCGAGCGGCTCGCGCGCAGGAAATTGTTCGCGCTGACGCCCCCGAAGAGCACCAAAAGGGCCATGAAGCAGCCGATGACTTGTGCGCGAATGGTCATGGGACGGCACTAGCCCGGGCCGTGAGCCGGCCCGGTTCCGATGGGAAAGGGAAATTTTTGGGATGGGGCGCGCCGGCTTAGAAGCTGGCCCGCACGGTGCCGCCATACGAAGTGGCACCGCCGGTTTCAAGCACGTAATTCGCGGAAGCGGAAAAGTCGATGTAACGGCCCAAGATGAAGCCGAGGCGCGCTCCCACCTGGTGATCTTCGGACGCCTTCAGGTAACGGTAGGTTCCCCCAAGGTACATGTACTGGGAACCAATCGTTCCGGCGAAGTACGGATCAAAATCCGAGGTGCTCCGCAAATCGTTGAAAAGTACGCCCGCTTCGATGTTGTCGTTCGAGCGGAAGGAGTAGCCGAGGCTCGCCGAGGCGTTCTGCCGGTCGCCGCCGGCGGCGTTCATCGACGTGCCGACGCCGATACCGACCGACGGGCCCTTACGCTGTGGTCCGTTCAGGTTCGCCGTCACCTGGAGGCTTCCGTCGCTCGTACGAGTGGAATCGAGCACCCGCGTATAGCCTACGCCCATCGTGAATTTATCCTTGAGGAAGCTCACTCCGAGGCCCGCGCCGACTGAGTTGGAAGAGGTGCTTCCGAGATCCGCTCCTGACCGGGAGTAGAATGCCCCGAGACCGACTTGTCCGTTTCCGTAAACGAACGAGGGGGTCAGTGCCTGCGCCGATGAACCGTTCACTCTCGTGTATCCCGTTTCGATCGCCATTCCGTAAGAGAGCGGAAACTGTCCGGGGTTGGAGAAGCTGTTGTGATCCGGAAAGAGAAAGCCCAGTCCACCGCGCATGATCTTCGTGCTTTTGTCGGCGAAAGCGGAGGTGGCAAAAGCAGCCGCCAAGACGACAACCAGGAAGGACGACTTCTTCATAATGAGCTCCTCGATTTGTAAAAGGGAAAGAGAGGGAGAGTTCGAATCTAATATTAGTTTATGCCAATTTGTCTCAAAGATCGATGCATCAGCGGCACAGCCGCGTCATTTCGGGGGCGAGTTTTTCGAAATCCTGAACGCCCATCCATTTGCCTTTTTGCTTTCCCCGCACGAACAGCGCGTTGAACGGCAGCCGGTTCGGCCACGGCTTGTCGATGGATTCGTAATAAGCCTGCGCCTCACCCTTCGGTTTCAGATAAGTCGTGAAGGGAGGGGCAAGTTGTTTCAGCCACTTCTTTGAAAAATTGTCCTGAACGAAGGGCTCGCTGATGTCTATGACGACGGGGGAGATGTCCTTTTGCTTCGCCATGAAGGCGAGAAACTTCGGCAGCTCGTCGATGCAGGGAATGCACCAGGTCGCCCAAAGATGAAAAAGCGCGCACGGCTTGTTCTTCATCTCCGCGATTTTTTTCCTGGGAAGGACCTCATAAGGAGCGGGCGCCGCCGCGAGGGCTGCGGGGGCAAGCGAGAGCAGCAGGGCCGCGACGCTAGCCCTGATTAGCGGCGCGCTTGGCGACAGGCACATCCTGGCTCCCGAGATAAAGGACTTCGCTGAGGAAACGGGCCTTCGATCCGCCGCCCCGGTAGTGCTTGGAAACGTATTCCAGATTCCGCCGCTCGTACTCGATCAGGCGGTCCTCGGAGAGCGCCATCGTTTGGCGAATGGCGGCAATCACCGCTTGAGGATCGCCGTGCTCGGCGTGAAACCCGTACGGGCATTCCGCGAGTAAATCACCGATGTGGCTTTTCTTGGGGCCGACGAAAATGTAGGGGCGCCCCGTGGCGAGCACGCCGTAAATCTTGGAAGCGTGAACGAGGCCGTTCACTTCCTCGCCGAGAACCACCGAGTGCATGTCCGCGAACGTCAACGACTCGTGCAGCTTTTCGCGCGGCTGGTGGCCGACTTGAATGATGTTTTTGAGCTCGTGGAACTCCTTGAAGCGGGTGACGTCGCCGACCCGCATGCCGCCGCCGATGAAGGCGAACGCGATATTTTCCTCTTCCCGAAGAAGGCGCGCGGCTTCGAGCAAGGTATCGAGCGGGTGCACGATGCTGTGATTGCCCGAGTAAAGGATCACGAATTTGCCGTCGAGACCGAGGCTCGTGCGGAAGGCGTTTTTTCTCGGCGCTCCCCGGAAACTTTCCGTGTCGAAGTCGTGGACCGGCCAGGGCGGAACGATGTGAATGCGGCTGTTCAGGGCGCCGTGATCCTCCACGCGCTTTTGCATCCACCGATCGAGCACGACAATGTCCTCGCTGTGCTTCAAGGAAAAACGCAGGCAACCGGTGAGAAAGCGCGCGGCCATTCCGCCTCGCTTCAGATAGCCGACGGCGATCGCGATGTCCGGATTGATATCCATCAACCACTGAACCGAGCGCCTCCGCCAGAAGATCGCGAGAAACGATCCGACTACCCCGATGAGCGGCGGGCTCGTGAAGGAAACGACGGCGTCGTGGCGGGGCAGCCAGAGCAGAGTCCAGATTAGGGAAACCTCGAACGTGAGGGCGTCGATGAGCCGGTGGAAAAAGCTGCGCTTTCCGTATCCCGTCGATCCCACCCGGCGCACGTCGATGCCGCGGTAGTTTTCCCGCGCCTTGTGAATTTCCTGGCGCTTTTCGTACCCGCGGCGGCCGGTGACTACCGTCACTTCGCAGCCGTTCTGCACGAGATACTCGGCCAGATCCGTCAGCTGCTGGGCTGTGGCGACCGGGTCCGGAAAAAAGGTTTGATTGAGGAGGAGGACCTTCATGGGGGCGTGGATCATTATCGCACCGGGCGCGGCTTTTCGTAAGGCGCGCCCGCTGGCTTTCCGTCACGGGATTGAGGTAGAGTGCGTCATCTTTTCGGAGGTACTCCTTATATGAAGCCTTTATTCGTGGCTTTCGGACTCATCCTTGCCGGCTCCTTACAAGCCGCCCGCGGACCGCTACCCAACGTCTCGCTGGTGAATCAGGAAGGGAAACCCTTCCAACTCAATGACTTCAAAGGACAATACCTGCTGGTGTCCTTCGTCTATAGCCGCTGCCCGCTACCGAAGATGTGTCCCCTTACGATGCGGCTCGTGAACCAGTCCCTCAAACAGTGGAAGCAGGCGTTTCCGGATAAGCCCATCCAGGCCCTTACCGTTACCCTCGACCCGAAAACCGACACGCCCTCGGTGCTCAAAGCCTACGGCAAAACCCACGGGGTGGACTTCGGAAAAGTCACTCTCGCCACCGGCAACGACAAGGTGCTCGACGAGTTCGCCTCCGAGTTCAACGTGATCGGAATTCCCGAGCGGACCAACATCAACCACAACCTGAAAACCGTGCTGGTAAGCCCGGACCTCGTTCCGCTCAAGGACTTCAAGGAAAACGAATGGAAGCCGGAAGACGTCGTCGAAGCCGGAAAGACTCTGTAGCCCGTTACATTTTCGACGAGATCGGACAAGCCACCGACTGAAACTTCGCGGGGTCGTACGGAGCCGCGTGCGGCGGCGTATGACAGTTCTTGCAGGAAACCTCGGAAACTTTTTTTACCGTCGGTATTTCGGAGGCCGGGTGCCCCGCGCGGTTGCCGTGGCAATGCTCGCACTGGACTCCTAAGTAGTTGCGCGCAAGGGTTCCAGAGCCTTCCAGCTTCTTCACCGATTTCCAGTAAGCGTCGTGCAGCTTTTTGTGGCGCGCGGGATCCTTTCTGGAATCCAGCGGCCCGCTTCCCGTATCCGCCTGAAACACCTCCTTCAAAAACGTTTCAACGAAAGCGCCCTTCTTCTTTTTCGGCGGATCGAAAACGAGCGGCTGGGTGATGTTCGAAAACCCACCCGGCCGATCGAACCCAAGCGTGTGGCAGCCGATGCACTCCGGATCGAAAATCTGATTCTTGGCGTAGAGCACGAGGATGGCGCTCGCATGCTTGGTCGTCGCCCAGAAGTCGTATTGTTTCGTGTGGCAATTGCGGCAGTAACCGGAGTTGGCGACGTAGGGTGAGGCGTCCGTTACCGGCGGTACATTCGACGATTGTTTGAGCGCCGTCTGCCGAACCACTTCCTTGTACTTCGTGATGGCGTCGAGAACGGCCTTATCCGAAGGCGTGTCGGAGTCGAGATTGAAAACCTTGTGATCGGAAAATTCCCTCTCCGGAAACTTCAGGCGGATGCTTCCTATCTGCTGACCCTGGTTCTGGGTTTGCACGATGGCGGCACTCTTCACGCGGATTGGATCCGCGAGCGGATCGAGAGAATGAGAGCTGACGACGAGATCGACGCCTTCGACCGCGGCCGTTTGCTTGTCCGCCTCGAGACCCTGGTGAGAGAGCACGATGATCGCGTGCGCGCCCGAATCATGAAGTTTTTCGATCTCGCTCTTCAGAGCGGAAATCGGATCGGAGACCTTCACTCCGCCCACCCTGGAGAGCGCTTCCTTTCCGACGATACCGATGATTCCGACTTTGAGACCGGCCCGTTCGACGAGACGGGAGGCCTTGAAGGGATGCTTGCCCTCGCCGTCCTCCAAATTCGCCGCGACGAACGTGGCTCCGCTTTCCTTCTCCAGCTCTTTCAGGAAAGGGAGGCCGGCCGCGAAATCTCTTTCTCCGGGACAGAAGGCGTCGAGTTTAAGACGGAAGAAAAATTCCGCCATGAGACGCGCCTTGAGTTTCTCCCGCTCGAGCCGTCCTTTTTCCATTTCGGGCAGGGAGAAAAAACTGTCCCCGGCTTCCACGAACACTTTGCCGTCAGTGCCCGGCTTTTCGGCCCCCATGAAGGTTACCAAACGATCGAAGCCGCCCAGCTGATGCACCTGACATCCGCAGGGTTCGAGTTCCCCTTCCCGGTTCGCGGAAAAGTAGACGCGAAGTGTGCCGGGCGGGGTCACCTTGGGCTTGGCCCCCGAAAACGCCCAGGCCAATACCGGCAGCAGAAGACTTGCGATTCCTATCCGGAACATTCCGTTATTTTCCATTCCTACCAAGGAGTTGGGCAAGTCCTGCCGCGGCGCTTCAGCCTGGCCCGCGTCGGTTGCCCCTCTAAGGTTATTCCAGTAGCATGGCTGGATGCTCTTTCGCCTGGGATTAGCTTCGTTACTTATGGCCCAGCCCCTCTGGGCCGCGCCTTCTGTCGCGGCGCGCGTCAACGGTAAGGCGATCCTGGAGCAAGAGGTCCGCGATTGGATCGAGCGCGACGGAGACAAGGGCCGGGTTACCACCCGGGCCGAGGCACTCGATCGGCTGATTCTCTACCGATTATCCCTCGAAGAGGCCCGCCGCCGGAAACTGGAAAAAAAGCCGGCCGTGAAGGAGGCCCTGGATCGGGCTCTCTACAAGAGTTTTCTGGACGAACTGAAAGCAAAAACCGGCGATACCTTTCAGGCTTCCGCGGAAGAGCTGAAAGACCTTTATCAGGAGTCGCCCCTGGTCCGGGTGAGACATCTCGTGCTGCTCACCGACACCGACGAGGCGGCCCAGCGCGCGCCCAAAAAGCTGAAGGAGATTCAGCAGGCGATTGCGAGCGGCGAGGAGTTCAAGAAGCTCGTGCTGAAGTTTTCGGAAGACTCGAGCGTCAATCTCAATGCGGGCGATTTGGATTTTCGTGGACGAGACTCTCTCGAGGATCCCTATTACTCCATCGCGCTCGCTCTGAAACCGGGGGAAATCTCCGGACCCATACATCATGCGGGCGCAATCCACGTGATCCAGCTTCTCGATCGAAAACCCTTTGAAACAGCCTTTGCTCCTTACCTCTCTTATCTGCAGGATCGCTTTCACGAACAAAAAGAACGGGCCTTTCTCGAAGAGGCTCTCAGCTCGCTCAAGAAGAAAGCAAAGATCGAAATCGTCGGATCCGCCGCGGGTCAGACCAAACCTCCGGCGGCCACCCCGTGAGAAGGGAGCGCATCATGTCCTTCGCCAAGTGCCTCCTCTGCGCGGCGCTGATCCTGTCCGGCTGTACGAAACGCGCCACCGACCCCAAGGAACAGATCGTAGCCCGCGTGAACGGCGAGTCGGTCTACCTTTACGACTTTCTCATCGTCTACAAGAAGCTGCGTTCCGAGCTGGACGAGATTTCCCAGAGGAATCCCAAGGTCATCGAGGATCTGAAGACCCGCTCGCTCAATGAAGTCATCATCATGACGATGCTCCGACAGGAAGCGGAGAAAAAGCAGGTTCAGGCGACCAAGGAAGAGGTCGAGGGGCGCCTCGCCAACTGGAAGGAAGGCTATCCTCCCGGCGGTTTCGAGGAAATGCTGCGCAAACAAAATACGACCGAAGCGCTGCTGAAAAAACGTATCGAGGATCAGCTTCTGATCGAAAAGCTTACGGAAGCCATGTTCGGGTCCGAAACGATGGTTTCCGACGAGGAGATGAACCAGTACTACAACACGCACCAGAACGAGTTCTTCCGGCCGCCCAGGGTGCACGCTTTCCAAATCGTCGTACCGACGGTGGAAGAGGCGAAAAAGATTTCCCAGGAAGTGCTCTCGGGCAACATCACGTTCGAGTCAGCGGCGCGCAAATACTCGCTCAGCCCGGACGCGGCCACCGGAGGCGACCTCGGCTTCTTCTCGCGTAACGAGAAGATCGCCGCCTTTAACGAGGCATTCGCCCTCAAGGTCGGAGAGATTTCCAAGCCCATCAAGAGCCGCTACGGCGTCCACTTGCTGAAAGTGGTCGAGAAGCAGCCGGCCCGCAAACTGAAATTCCAGGACGCCAAGAACGAGGTCCTGCAGGCGATCAAGAAGCAAAAGGAGATAGCCGTCTACAAGGAATGGGTCGCGAAGATGCTGAAGGACGGCGAGATTTACCGAAATGAAACCATTTACGTCACTCTCAATTAGTCTTTTTCTGCTAGCGACTTCCCCGGGCTACGCCTCGAAAACCATCGACCGGACGCTCGTGACGGTGAACGACGAGGTCATCCTCGAATCGGACATCGATCGCTTCATCAAAAACGCGCGGTCGAAAAGCTTTCAGGAGCTGTTCGGCGGGCTCAAGGAAGAGCAGCTGAAAGACCGCAACTCGGTTCTTCAGATCCTCATCGACGAGAAGATCATCAACCAGCAGGTAAAGAAGCTCGAGCTTCAGGCCTCGGAGCAGGAAGTGGACGGCCAGATCAAGGCCATCGAAAAGAGGAACGGAATCAGCCGCGCCCAGCTCAGCTCCCGCCTGAGCCAGCTCGGCAGCAGCATGGATGAGTACAAGGACGGCATCAAACGCCAAATCGAGCGAAGAAATCTCATCGAGCGCGAAATCCGCCCCACGCTGGAAGTGAACGAGGACACGATCAAGAATTACTACTCCCGGATGGGAGACGCGAAAGACGCCGAAGTCCAGTTCCGCATCGCCCACATCTTCATCGACGGGAAGAAACCGAAAGCGAAGTCCAGGGCCGATGAAATCTACAAGGATGTTGCCTCCAAGCCCGAGACTTTCGCGGCGGTCGTAAAGGACATGTCGGACGACAACTCGACGCTGGAGACGGGCGGCGATCTCGGTTTCTTTTCGCCCTCCTCGCTCGTGGCCGAGTTCAAGAAAAGCGTGCCGAAGACCCAGGTGGGACAGGTGACCGCCCCCATCAAAACGGCGGCCGGCTACCACATCGTGAAAGTTTTGGAGCGCAAGACGGGAGAGTTCGCCAACCTTTCTCCGGAGAGAAAGGCCGAGATCAGCAACCTCGTGGCGGGCACCGAGATGGAGCGCAAGATGGCCCTTTGGCTGGAACGCAAGAAGCGCGAGTCCCACATAAGGCAGTTCAACGCGCCCCCTAAGAAAACCGACTGAGCTCTCACCGAGAGGATCGACCATGCAACTCAATGAAAAGATTTTCCGCGAGTACGATATTCGCGGCATCGCCGACAAGGACGTTCCCAACGAAGTCGCGCTTCCCCTTGGCCGCGCCATCGCGACCCTGATGCGGGAACGGGGCTCGAAAAAGATCACGCTCGGCCGCGACTGCCGACTCAGCTCCCCGCGCTTGCACGCCGCCCTGACCGAGGCTTTTCTAGGCTGCGGGCTGGACGTCATCGACATCGGCATCGTTCCAACTCCCCTGCTCTACTTTTCCGTTTTTCATTTGGATACGGACGGCGGAGTGATGATCACCGGAAGCCACAATCCCGGCGAGCACAATGGCTTCAAGATTTGCATCGGAAAGACGACCATCTACGGCGAAGACATTCAGAAGATCAAAAAAATCCTACTCAAGGGGGCCTTCGCCAGCGGAAAGGGCTCGCGCCGGGAAACCGATGTCGTCCCCGCTTACTGGGACCTCGTCGTAAAATCGATTCCGCATCCCCTGAATCTGAAAGTGGTCGTCGATAGCGGCAATGGCGTCGCGGGCCCGGTCGCCGTCGAACTTTACAAGCGCCTGGGTTGCCAGGTGATCGATCTTTTCACCAAGCCCGACGGCACGTTTCCCAATCACCATCCGGATCCGACCGAGATGGAAAATCTGGAGGACATCATCGCGGCCATCCGAAAAGAAGGAACCCCGCTGGGCATCGCCTTCGATGGAGACGCGGACCGGATTGGAGTCGTCGACGCCACGGGAAAGCCCATATTTGGAGATGAGCTGTTGGTACTCTATGCCCGGGACATTCTGAAACAGTATCCTGGGTCCACCGTGATTTCGGAAGTAAAGGCCTCCCACCGGCTTTATCAAGACATCGCCAAACACGGCGGCAAGCCCATCATGTGGAAGACTGGCCATAGCCTCATCAAGGCGAAAATGAAGGAAGAAAAGGCGAAGCTCGCCGGCGAAATGAGCGGCCATATGTTCTTCAACGATCGGTATTTCGGCTATGACGACGCCATTTACGCCGGGGCGCGCATTCTAGAAATCATCGCGAAGGAAAAGAGCACTCCGTGCCAGCTGCTCGCCGACCTTCCAGCCTCTTTTTCCACCCCGGAGATACGCGTCGACTGCCCCGACGAAAAAAAGTTTCAGGTAGTCGCGGCCGCGCGCGACGCGCTAAAGAAAAAGGGCCACAAGATCAATGACATCGACGGGGCCCGCGTGGAATTCGAAGATGGGTGGGGTTTAGTGCGCGCGTCCAATACTCAGCCGGTACTGGTATATCGTTTCGAGGCAACGAGTGAGAAACGGCTGGGGGAAATCAGAAAACTCATCGAAACGACGGTGGCGAGTCTCATCACGAGTTAGGAGTGGCGTGGATCGCGAAATCGTCATCAAAGGAGCGCGGGAGCACAATCTCAAGAACGTCGACATCTCCATCCCCCGCGACAAGCTGGTGGTCATCACCGGGCTGAGCGGCTCGGGGAAGTCTTCCCTCGCCTTCGATACGATCTACGCCGAAGGCCAGCGCCGCTACCTCGAGTCCCTTTCCGCCTACGCCCGCCAGTTTCTGGACCAGATGCGAAAGCCGGAGGTCGACTCCATCGACGGGTTGTCGCCCGCGATTTCCATCGAACAGAAGTTCATCAGTCGCAACCCTCGTTCCACCGTGGGTACGGTCACCGAAATTTACGACTTTCTGCGCCTGCTTTACGCGCGGGCGGGAACGCCTCACTGCTTTTCCTGCGGTAAGCCCATTCAGACCCAGACGATTCAGCAGATCGTCGATCAGATCCTCGCCGAGAAGGAGGGCACCAAGTTCGCGGTGCTCGCCCCCATCGTGCGCGGCAAGAAGGGTGAGTACCAGAAGGAGCTTCTCGATCTTCGCGCCAAGGGATTCGTCCGCGCCCGCATCGACGGCCAGGAAGTAAACCTCAACGAGCCCCTCAAACTGAAGAAGACGAACAAGCACGACATTTCCGTTTACGTCGACCGGCTCGTTCTTAAATCAGGCATTCAGCCCAGGCTAACGGAAGCCGTCGAGATGGCCGCGCGCCTTGCCGAAGGGTTGGCCGAGGTCGAGTTCCACCCGGATCGGCGAAGCCGTTTTTTCTCGACGAAATTCGCCTGCGCCGATTGCGGCACGAGCTTTCCCGAGGTGGAGCCCCGAAGCTTTTCTTTCAACAGCCCCCACGGCGCTTGCCCCGAGTGCACGGGTCTCGGCGTCGAGCAAGTCATCGACCCGATGAAGATCGTGCCCAACCCGTCTCTTTCTCTTTACGACGGAGCTATCGCCCCTTGGGCGGAAAAGAGCGAGGATTGGAAAACCCGTGTTTTCGAAACTCTCGCGAAAAAATTCAAGTTCAACCCCACGGTCCCCTTCGCCGATTTGCCCCCGGCGGTGAAAGAGATTCTGCTCTACGGCTCGGGGAAGACCGAGTTGGACTTCAAAGTCGAGAAAGGCGCGGGCCACACCTTCAAGCAGGCCTTCCAAGGCGTCATTCCGACCCTCAAGGAAGCTCTCGCCAACCTGGAGGACGAGGACGACGAAGGGATTTCGGACTTCGTCACCTACCGAAGGTGCACCGCCTGCGATGGCACCCGCCTGCGCAAGGAGATGACGTTCGTCTTCGTCGGCGGCAAGAACATTTCCGAAATTTGCGAGCTCGACATCTCTTCCTGCCATGCTTTTCTGAAGGAAGTGCCGCTCAATAAATCTCAGACGCTCATCGCGGAGCCGGTTTTGAAGGAGATCTTCGCGCGCCTGAATTTTCTTGAGAATGTGGGCTTGAACTATTTGACCCTCGCCCGCTCGGCCGCGACGATCTCCGGCGGCGAGGCTCAACGCATTCGCCTGGCCACCCAAATCGGCTCGAACCTGGTCGGAGTCTTATACGTACTCGACGAGCCGAGCATAGGATTACATCAGAGAGACAACAGCCGGCTAATCAGCACGCTGGAGAAACTGCGGGATCAGGGCAACTCGGTTTTGGTGGTGGAACACGATCAAGAGACCATCGAGCGGGCCGATTTTGTCGTCGATTTGGGGCCGGGAGCGGGCAAACGAGGCGGCGAGATCATGTATCACGGCACGCCGGATAAGCTTCGTTCCGCGGAGGGAAGCCTCACCGGAGACTACCTTGCCGGCCGGCGCACGATCCCGATTCCGGAAACCAGGCGCAAGCCCGATTCTAGCCGGATGCTCGAGATCAAGGGCGCCACCTTGCACAACTTGAAGGACGTGGATGTTCAGATTCCGCTGGGCCTTTTCATCGGCGTGTCCGGCGTGTCCGGATCCGGAAAGAGCTCTCTCATCATCGACTCGCTTTTGCCGGCACTAGAAGCGCAGATTTCCAGAACCCGCGCGGCCTCTCCCCATATCCGCGAGATCAGGGGACTAGAGCAGCTGAATAAAGTAATTCACGTCGACCAAAGCCCCATCGGCCGCACGCCGCGCTCGAACCCGGCGACATATACGGGTCTTTTTACCGACATTCGCACTTTGTTCGCGGGCCTTCCCGAATCGAAGGTACGCGGTTATTCGCTCAGCCGGTTTTCTTTCAATGTAAGCGGCGGCCGCTGCGAGAACTGCGGTGGCGACGGCACCATCCGCATCTCCATGAATTTCCTACCCGACGTGTTCGTACCTTGCGAGGTCTGCCGGACGAAGCGCTATAACCGGGAGACTCTCGAGATACACTACCGGGGAAAGAGTATCGCCGACGTTTTGGACATGACCATCGAGGACGCGGCTTCTTTCTTCGAGCGGGTTCCCTCGTTGAACGTGAAACTGAAAACCTTGCTCGATGTGGGTTTGGGTTACGTCCATCTCGGACAGAGCGCGGTCACCCTCTCCGGCGGCGAGGCTCAGCGCATTAAGCTTGCGCGGGAACTGTCCCGCCGCGCGACGGGAAAAACCCTCTACATTCTCGATGAGCCGACGACCGGCCTTCACTTCGACGACGTGAATAAGCTTTTGCAGATTCTGCAACTGCTCGTGAGCCAGGGAAATACGGTTCTGGTCATCGAGCACAACCTCGACGTCATCAAGCAGGCCGACTACCTGATAGAGCTCGGGCCCGAGGGCGGGGATCTCGGCGGAAAGCTTCTTTATCAGGGTCCTCCCGAGGGCCTTACGAAAATTTCAGCTTCCCACACGGGCCACTACCTTGCGCCACTTTTGAAAACGCCGGCCTCGAAGAAGGGGCGCGGCAGCTCTCTGGAAACCACCCCTTGAAAGGAGAAACCATGAAACTTTCCCTACCCCTCGCTTTGGTGGTCATCTGCGGATCCACGTTCGCCGCGGGATCCTGGCCCAAGCACTTTCTCGGCGAGGGATGTGGCTCCTCGGAGCGGCAAGCTCGGGAGATCTCCCGGCGGGAGGCGCGAAAGACTTCCTCTCAATTGCAAGTCGAGTGTGAAAAGGAGGCGGGACAATACGCCGTCCGCTTCACGAACGGCTACTGTCAGCACGACGACGGCGACATCCAATGCCGGGTTCGCTGCACCACCTACGGCAAGGCGAGCTGCCAACTCCGATAACTCGTTCTTCTTCCTGCGAGAATCCGACCCTTTTCGCGACAACGATATTTGCGGGCTCCCCTTTTCGAACACGCTAAGCTGATCGAGCACTGTAGAAGGCCAAATAGGGGGATCCAATGAAGTCGAAGAACACGTTCGTTTACGTCGCGGCTCTCGCGATGGCACTCATGGTGACTAAACTTGCCGCCCAAGAGATGGACGGCACGGAGCTCGGCAACGGTATAGTTTCCGGCTCGGCTCAAGTTATCGAGGAAGGATCGGCCGAGGAAGTCGCGGGGGAATCCGCAGAAGGGGCCACGCAGATTTCGACCGAAGGAGGCCACGATGCCATGTCGCCGGCGCCTCTTTCGACGGAGCGTCCCTCCAACGGCGGCGGCATTTCCAATTCCATAACGGAAACCCTGAAGAATCCGTTCAAGTGCCAGCAGGGAAACCGGGACGTACGCTTCGGCGGTGAGCGCATGTTCCAGATTCTTCCTTTGGTGAAGAAATTTCAGGTCGCGGTAAAAGAGAAAGACGCCGCCGCCATCAAGGCGACCGGGGAATCCTTGCGCGCTACGCTCGACTGGGCCCTCGGCGAACCGAACCTTCCGCCATTTTGGAAGAACCAACTCGCGGCGCTCGCGACACTCGCCACCGAAGTTCAATCCGGCACGGACGAAGCGAAGCAGCTGACGGACGCCAGTGAGCTCTATAAAAAGGCGCTGCTCGCGACCTTCGGCGAAAAACCCCGCTCCGCCAGGAAGCTTCCTTACGGAAATGCGCTCAAGGGGCTCTTTCAGATGAAGCGTTGAAAAAAGAAAACCCCGGGGCTTTCGGGCCCCGGGGTCTCAACTTATTCAGCTTGAAGGCTAAGTCTTAGACCTTGCCCATGAGCTGGAAAACGATGGCGAACGTGAAGAGCACCAACGTTTCGACGAATACCAGAGACAGAATGAGCTGCGTGCCCATCGCCTTCTGCGCGCCCGGGTTACGGGAGACGCCGTTCATGTAGGCGGAGGCAATCTTGCCTTGCGCGGTCGCGGCGGCGACGACGGCGAGGGCCATGCCCATGCCGACGGCGAAGGGACCGGACCAGTTGCCCGTGGAGGCAGCGGCCGCGTGTTCTTCCGCGAAAGCCGAAGCCGACGTCAAAAAGCCGATGATCGTGAGCCAGTTAATGCGGGTCATGTTTACTCTCCTTCTAAAAACGAGAAATCGGCGACCTTAATGGTGCGCGTGCGCCTCGTGATCTTCGTGTTCGTGTTCCGTTGCCATCTGCAAATACACAGATGTCAAAATGGCGAAAAGAAAAGCCTGGATCGTACAAACGACGACCCCGAACAGCAAAAGAGGCACGGGCACAATCCACGCGACCAGAGACGCGAACGTCCCCGCGAGTAGATGGTCGATTTCCATGTTCAGATCGAGACGGAGAGCGAGGGTAATAGGACGGGCCACGTGGGAAATCAGTTCAAAGAGCGCGATGGGCACACCCATCACGCCGAGACCCATGAGAAAGTGCTTCCCATAGTTGATGATCCCGTGAGCTCTGATTCCCTGGACGTTGTAATAGAAGAACACAGCAAGACCGAGAGCGAACGTGGTGCTCAGACTCGCGGTCGGGGCCGCACTGTGGGGCAAGAGCCCCAGCAGGTTGCTGAATAGAACGAACACGAACAAGGCAGCGACCATGGAAAAGTACTGTTCTCCATGAGCGCCGATGGTATCCACGACCATCTTGTGAAGCCCTTCGACGAGCACATCTACGATGTTAAAGAGGCTGGTCTTCGGAGACGGGACCAGGTTCTGCTCGATGCGGCCTTTAATCTGTCGATTAGCCAGAAGGGATAGGAGCACAATACCGGCCGTGACGAGAACGGCCCCGTTCACGTGGATATAATGCGGGTCATGCGGCAGCCCAGGAAGCTGCAACAGCCAGGATGTCGGACCGGTCGAATGCTCCAAAATGTCTCCTTAAAAGACGTACTTTCATAACCGCAAAGGGCCTGGTTTTCAACCGCGAATTAAACGGTGCGCCTCAGCAACAAATTTGTGGATTTCTGAGGCTTTAGGTGGAAAATTCCCCCCATGGAACTCGTACCGGAAGCCCTCGCCGATTACTGCCTGGACCATAGCAGCCTCCCCTCCCCGCTTTGCGAGGAGCTCGCGGCCTTCACCCACAAGAACGTGCAGTACCCGCAGATGCTCAGCGGAGCGATGGTGGGAAGCTTTCTGGGATTCTTGATCGGGGCCATCGGGGCGAAAAGGATTCTCGAAGTCGGGACCTACACCGGCTACTCCGCCCTTTATCTTGCCGAGCGGCTTCCCTCGGACGGCGAGCTCATCACGCTCGACAAGAACCCCGAGACGCAAAACATCGCCCGGCGCTACTGGGACCGCAGCCCGGCCGGAAAAAGGATCCGCGCCCTGGCCGGAGACGCGGGCCAGCTGATTCAGACTTTAAAGGGCCCTTTTGATTTCATCTTCATCGACGCCGACAAAGGCGGCTATTTGAACTACCTGAAAGCCACCCTTCCGATGCTTTCTCCGAAGGGAATCATCGTCGCCGACAACACTCTTTGGAGCGGCCGGGTTCTGGAAGAACCGTCCTCCGCCGACGCCGACACGAAAGCCATTCAAGCCTTCAACGAGTTCGTCGCGAAGGATCCGAACCTCGAATCCTGCCTTCTTCCGGTCAGAGACGGCCTGCACATGATCCGCCGCCGTCAATAGTCAGCCGTCCACCGCCCGTGCACGAGATATACGTTTTGCGTGCCTGGGAAGCCTGATTTCCTTGAGATTTCCCCGGCATGTGACTTGCTCTACTTCCCCTCACTGTAATGAGGGGGAACCGCTGGATTTTGGGCACTTTGCTTTTACTCGCGCTAGGCGGGATCGCCGAGGTACGCGCCGGCGAAGAAGTCGATCACGAAATCGGCCGCGAAGGAAATCCCAACCCGTTTCGGGGTGAGCTTGCGGATCTTTCACTTTGGGAGCAGGTCCAGGAGTTTTGGGACGAGGCGGACCGCCCCGCCGCCCAAGCGGCCTTCAAGCGTTTCAACTTCAATCCGCCCGAGAATTTTCTACTGCCTAAGGACGCCGAAGATCGGGAAGACGCGTTTCAGAAACTCATCGAGCGCGTAAAAGACCGCAGAGCTTTTTTCAAGGTTCTGAGCAAGACCCTCGGTCTCGACGACCGGTGGTCCTATCAAGTGGCCCGCGTGGAGGCCGAAAGCATGAGCGACGAAGAAATCGTCGCCCAGCTCGACTACGTACGCGATTTCATGAAGAGGATCGGCAACCCCTCCGAGGAAAACATGTACGGCTTTCGGATGGGGCTTGCCGCCTACAGCGCGGCTTTGCGAGGGCGCTTGGGCCCCGCGATCGAAGCCTTCGCGCCGAAGGGCGCCTGGGACTCGAACCACCTTCGGGACACGTATCTGGCCGGAAAGTTACTCGTTACCGGGAAAAAGTTCGAAGCTACTCTCGCCAAGTGGGCGACCGACGGAAAGCTTTCGCCGAAGAGTCTCGAGTACCGCAAAGCACGGGCGCTGGTCGTTCAGGCGGAGTATTTCTGGAAGGAAGCGCTCTTTGCGGCGCTGCCGGAATATTCCGCCGACAAAGCGCGCTCCCTCACCGGAAGGTTCGCCGCTAGCCTGACGGGCGGAGAGGGCCTCGCTCGCTTGCCGGTTCCCGCTTCCACTTCGGAACGGGCCTTGCCCGAAGGAATACAGGATCAAACCACCCTCATTCAGTCGGTGCTAGAGGACGGAAAGGTTAGCGCGGGCGACCACACCATAACTTTCAAGGATTCGGGAAAAAAGATTCGTCTCGAGAGCGTCGACATATACGGGAATCTCTTCCCCGAAGAAGTCGGATTCATCGTTTGTGAGTACGGAAACTGCCACAACGGCGCGATGGATAGTACGGTGAGAACGGCCGAGCTCAATGGGTCACCCGTGGAGTTGATCGGAAGAACCAGCGAGATTCCCGAGGCTGCGGAAAACCTTAGAAAGAAAGGCGTAAAACGGCTCGTTTACGCCGGACATGGCGACAAGAAGAAGGGGGTTTCCGTCGACGGGCAGTTCGGGAGATTGAACGCGGAGAATCTGGATACTCTCGCCCCTTACGTCGCCGACTTCGAGATGGTCTTCTTCAATGCCTGCAGTCTAGGTGCCTGCAAGGAGTTCACGGACAACTTCAGCTTGATGTCCGGCGTGCCCGCGATCTTCAATGACCACGACCTCTACCATTCCACGGGCGAACCGGTACAAGCGGACAAGGAGTCCAGCTGGGTCATTACGACGCCGGCGGGCCAATCACGTCCCGATTTACTTCGCGAGCGGCGGGGCCTGGACGAGGTGCTTACGTCGGCCCGAAAGGGGCTCGAGCGGCAGCCCTGGTACTGGCCACTACGATATAAGCTCGAACAGAAATTCCCGTTTCTTCACCAAACCGAGCAGCGCTGAGTCGGCGCCATAGGCGTTCCGCTCTTGCACTGAAAGACTTCCTGAAACGCCGGCAAGTTCACTACCACGCCGTTAACCCGGTACTCGGGAAGCGCGTGGGGATTGGTCTGAGCCTGAAGCTGTTCGGCTTCGGGCGTGTACTTCGAGCACCAACCCTGGGCAAACGAGACGAAGAACTGCTGCTCATCCGTAAGCGACTTGTCGTTCGGGCCCGGCACTTCGGGTCCCGCTCCCGCTTTTCTCGCCATCTGAAAAGCCTGGAAAGAAAGTTTGAGGCCGCCGAGATCGGCAATGTTTTCCCCCAGCATGTTCTTGCCGTCGAGATGCACTCCCCCCGAAACGGTGTAGCCGTTGTACTGATCGATGAGGCACTGGGCCTTCTTTTCGAACTTCTCGGCGGAGGCTTCGCTCCACCAGTTGTTCAAGTTGCCGAGGCCGTCGTAGTTTCTCCCCTCGTCGTCAAACGCGTGAGTAATCTCGTGTCCGATGACCATGCCGATGGCGCCGTAGTTCGAGGCTAGCGGCGCATCCGCGTGGTAGAAGGGCATCTGAAGGATCGCCGCCGGAAAAACGATCTCGTTCGTGGAGGAGTTGAAATAGGCGTTCACCTCGTGGGGATTCATCAACCATTCGCCCTTGTCCACGGGAAGGCCTACTTTCGCGAGAACCCGCTTGTGCTCGAACGCGCGGGCACGAAGTTCGTTGGAAAGGTAAGACATGCGGTCGATCTTCAACTCCGAGTAATCGCGGAACACGTCCGGATAAGCGAGCTTCTTGACCATCTTCGTGAGCTTGTCCTGGGCGCGGGCTTTCGTCTCGGCATCCATCCAGTCGATTCCCGCGAAGTTCTCCCGAACGGCGGCCCGCAGGTTCTCGACGAGAGTTTCGACCTTGCGCTTGCCGTCCTGGCTGAACTTCAGCCGGACGAACGCTTCGCCAAGCGCCTCTCCCATGGCATCGGAGGTGGCCATCAAACAAGAGCGCCAGCGCGGCAGCGGAGCTTTCGTCCCCCGAAGGGTGCGCTCGAAGAAGTCGAAGTTTTCGTCGACATAAGCTTTGCCGAGCATCGGAGCGATCGCTCTCAGCGTCTGCCAGTGCGCATACGACTTCAGGTCCTCGAGCGACGTGTCGCGCACGATGTCGTTGAGGCCCTTAAAGAACTCGGGCTCGGTCACGTTCATGGTCTTCGTGTCCGACAGGCGAACCGACCCAAAATAGTCGGCGTAGGAGATATCCGGAGAAAGGTCGGTAAGACCCTTCAGCCCAATCGGATGATAAATCTTCGCCGGATCCCGGCGGTCGGAAGCCGGAAGCGAGTTTTTCGCAAGTTTCGTTTCGAGAGCGAGGATTTTATTCGCCTGGTCCGCGGCTTTGTCCTCGGCCGCGCCGGCGAGAACGAGCATCCGCTTGATGTGCGCGACGTAAGCCGTCCGCAATTTCACCTTGGCGGCGTCTTCGGAGAGGTAGTACTCGCGCTCGGGAAGCCCCATGCCGGCGCGATCCAAAATGGCAATCACCCGGGTCGCGTCCTTAGCGTCCTGATCGGCGCCGAGAGAGAAGAAAGCATCCACTCCCATTGAGTGCAGATCCACGAGGGCCATCATGAGGCCGGCCTTGTCGCCGATGCCGTCCAGGCCCGCGAGAAGCGGAGCGAGATCTTGTTTCGTCGCGTTTTCGGCGGACGCCTCATCGAGGCAAGTGGCGTAGTACGCGCCCAGCTTCTCCGCGGAAGGAACCGGGGGCGAATATTTTTCGGCGGCGTAGGACTCGATTACCGTTTTGAGCGTTTCACTGTTATCGCGATCGATTTCGTTGAAGCTTCTCGACCAGCGCGAGAACCCGGCCGGAATCTCGGTCTTATTGATCCAGCTGCCACACGAGTATTTATAGAAGTCCTGGCAGGGATCCACCGCTGCATCCATCGCCGTGAGATCGATGGAATGCTCCACCTTCTGCAAGGTCTTGGGCTCATCCTTAGTGCAGGAGGAGAGAGCGAACAGGGCAACCAGGGAGAGAGAAAACGCGCGGGTCAGCTTCATTAAATAGGCTCCGGAAACGGTGATAGAAGGCGGCAAAGTACAAGAAACCCGGGCACGACTCAAGGAATCGTCCCTAAGTACTTGATATAAGGCACTAAACGCACCTCTCCCTTGCGGCCAAAACCGCCGAAATCGGGCTCTTTAAGAAAGGTGGACCGGACTTAGCGCTTACTGCAATAGGCGATGGCCACGAGCTTTTCGGATTCACCGGGCTCTTTCACATAGAGCTTCGCGGTACGGCGCTTGGCCGCGGTGACATCGAGGCGATAGCGCTCGCTCGAGCCTTTGTAGTGGAACTGGTACTTGGCGTTTCCGTTCACGTTCTGCACGGAAAAGATGAAATCGCCGGCCGCTTGTTCCCAGTCGCGGTTGGCGCCGACGGACACTTCGAGGCCCTTCGAGGTGCGAACCACGTCGATGTCGGGGTACTCGTACGTGCTGAGACCTTCCTCGAACACGTTGTCGTCGACGACTTTCACGACTTTGCAGTTTTCGAGCTGAGCATTGGCACCGAAGAGCGGAGCGGACAGCAACAGCGTGGCGATTAAGAACAAGCGCATGGAACCTCCTAAGTAATGGTGGGATAGGACTAGCCCCCGGGGAGAGAGCCGGGAAGCGATCGCGGTTCGCTTTTGGATCAAGAGTTAATGCCTTGCGCAACGCACTTGATTCATCGCGTCATGGGAGTTAGAAACCCCCTCATGAAGTTCCTAATCATTCTGTTCACCTTGGTGGCCGGCGGCGCTCAAGCGATTACCTCCCTTCCGACGGGAAAGTATGTGGGAACCGGCCGCGTTTGGACCACTTTGGATGGCTCCGCACCCTACAAAGTCTCGATGGAATTTCGGGGAAACACTTACGTTGAAGATTGGAGTTCAGCCACCCGCAAGGGGCTTCTCCACGTCTCGGTTCAGTTCGAGCCCCACGGCCGGCTCACCATGACGATTAAGGAAAGCAGCCACGGAGCCATCACCGGTTATTGCGGGGACAACAGCTGTCACGTCGAGGGCATCGCCACGAACGGCGCCCGTTACGAGCAAACCTTCTTTTTCGAAAAAGACAAAATCAGAAAGACCGGCTCCGAGACTTCCGCCGATAAGACGACGATGTGGGAATCGACGCTGAACCTTACTCCGGATCCGACCGTCGATTGAGAGAGCGGATCAGCCACCAAAGCCCGATGCCGAGCCCGAGACTGATGAAAACGAGAATGAAGAGCGGGGCGGTATTGTACTTTTTGTCGAGGATGGAACCGAAGTAGTACCCGACGCCGATGAGCACCGCTTTGGTGAGCACCGCGCTCGAGACTATCGCGTAGGTGCGCATGATTTTCGGATCGATGAGGCTCACTTCTTGGGCTCCTTGTTCCGCTTCTGAATCTCCGCGATCCGAAGCTCGATGACTTCCGGAACGGGATAGCGATCCTTCAAAGACTGATACATCTCGGCCGCCTGCTGGGATTTTCCGTCGTGCTCGAGACACTGGGCCATCAGGTACTGCGCTTCCACGGCGTCGTCGCTGTTGGGGTGAAGCCTGAGTACCTGCTTCAACGCTTCCATCGCAACCGAATAAGAGCCCTGCATGAAGTACGTATTGCCGATGGAGTAGCGGGCCTTCGCCGAAAACTGACTCTTCGGATAGCGCTCGAGCAAATTCTGAAATTCCTTACGGGCGTCCTCGAATTTATTCATCCGGAAGAACGCCTGAGCGATCCGGAATAAAAACAAGTCCGCTTCGAGAGTATCCGGATTGGCGACGAGAAGCTTGCGGTAAGTCTCGACCGCCTTGTCGGAATCGAGCAGATGCTGAAAGTAGAGGTTGGCGAGGCGTTTTTGAACTTCGTAAACGCTCACCGGATCTTCGCTGTGCTTGATGAACTCGAGATAACTTCCGAGCGCCCCCTCGTAGTCCTTGAGGTAGGTTTCCTGCGCGAAACCCAGGCGGTAATACGCTTTCACCGCCGTTTTGGAGTCGACGTCGAGGGAGATGAGTTTACGGTAGAGTTCCGCCGCTTCCGCGGGGCGGTTTTCGCTGAGCCGTACTTCGGCCTGATCGAGAAGGCGGGACTGTCTTCTCTCCGTGCAGCCGACGGCCGCAAGGAGCAGAAACAGGAGTAGAGCTTTACGCTTCATCCTCTTTGCGGAGCATTAGGCTTCTTCCTCTTTTTCGTCTTTTTCGACGATTTTCGCGGCCGCTCCGACGACTTCGCCCTCTTCCATATGGATGAGACGCACGCCCTGGGCTACGCGGCCGACTTCGGAGATCTCCGAAACCCGCGTACGGATAACTTTGCCGCGATCGGAAGCGATGATGACTTCGTCTTCGTCCTTGACCTGGCGAACGGCCATCACGGGCCCGTTCTTCTCGGTGACCCTCATGGTGAGAATGCCCGAGCCGCCGCGGCCTTGAACCCGATACTCCTCGATGGGAGTGCGCTTGCCATAACCGAGTTCGGTGACGGTAAGAATCTGCGCACCGACGGCCGTTGTGTCGACGATGGCCATTCCGACGACTTCGTCCTTGTCGCCGAGCTCGATACCTTTCACTCCGCGGGCCGCTCGTCCCATCGGACGGGTGTCGGCTTCCTCGAAGCGGATGCTCTGGCCTTCCTTGGTGACTAGAATGACGTGGTTCGTGCCGTTGGTGACCTGAGCCGCGACGAGATAATCGCCCTCGTCGGTATGCAGGGCGATGATGCCCTTTTTCATGGGCCGGGCGAACAAGTCGAGGCTCGTCTTTTTGACGATGCCTTTCGCGGTCGCCATGAAAATAAATTCCGTTTCCTTGAACTCGCGCATGGGCAGAAGCGCTTGCACGCGCTCGGCACTCGTCATCTCGAGCAAATTGATGATCGGCTTGCCCTTCGCCGTGCGGCCGCCCTCGGGAATCTGATGCACCTTCAGCCAGTACATCTTACCGAGGTTGGTAAAGACCAAAATAGTATCGTGCGTGCTCGCCACGAAAAGCTCGGCGACAAAATCGTCGGCCTTCGTGCCCGCGCCGATGACGCCCTTGCCGCCCCGCTTTTGCGCGCGGTAGGTGTCGGCGGGAAGCCGTTTGATGTAGCCCGTATTCGAAACGGTGACGACGACGGACTCCTCTTGAATGAGGTCCACCTCGGTCATCTCGCCCGATTCTTCGATGAACTGCGTGCGGCGCTTGTCGCCGAAGAGCTGCTTCACTTCGTCGAGCTCTTTCACGATGATCTGAAGCACTTTCTTTTCGTCGGCGAGAATTTCCTTCAAGCCCTTGATGAGGGCTAGGACTTCCTTGTACTCCTCGATGATCTTGTCGCGCTCGAGCCCTGTAAGGCGGGCGAGCCGCATTTCGAGGCTGGCTTTGGCCTGAACTTCGATGACACCGAACTCCGCCATCAACTGGTCTTGAGCGACCTGCGGATTGGCAGCTTTGCGGATGAGAGCGACCACTTCGTCGAGATTCTCGACGGCCTTTTTCAAGGCTTCCAAGATATGGGCGCGCTCTTCGGCTTTACGCAGCTCGTATACCGTGCGCCTCGTGACCACCTCTTTGCGGTGGGTGAGGAAACACTGGAGCAATTCCTTGATGTTCATCAGCTTCGGCTGCTGATGATCGAGCGCAAGCATCGTGATGCCGAAGGACGTCTGCATCTGCGTGAACTGGAACAGCTGGTTCAGCACCACGCGGCTGTCTTCGTCTTTTTTCAGATCGAAAACGATGCGCATGCCGGTGCGATCCGATTCATCGCGGATGTCGGAGATGCCCTCGATCTTCTTTTCCCGGATAAGATCGGCGACGCTTTCGACGAGCTTCGCCTTGCTGACCTGGTAGGGGATCTCGGTGACGACGATACGCTGGCGATCTTTCTTCGCGTCTTCAATCTCCGCCTTCGCGCGGAGCTGAATGATGCCTTTACCGGTGAGATAGGCCTCTTTCAGGCCCTTTCTTCCGTAGATGAAACCGGAGGTCGGAAAGTCCGGGCCCGGGATCATTTTGAAGAGTTCTTGCGGCGTGATGTCCGGCCTTTCCGCGAGCGCCTGGAGACCGCCGATGATCTCGTTCATGTTGTGGGGCGGAATATTGGTCGCCATGCCGACGGCAATGCCGGACGAGCCGTTCACGAGGAGGTTCGGGATTCTCGTCGGTAAAACCACGGGCTCTTTGAGGGAGCTGTCGTAATTCGGCGTGAAATCGACGGTTTCTTTTTCGAGATCGGCGAGCAGGAAGTTGGCGAATCTCTCGAGACGCACTTCCGTGTACCGCATGGCAGCCGGGTTATCGCCGTCGACCGAGCCGAAGTTGCCTTGGCCGTCGACGATCGTGTAGCGCATGGAAAAATCCTGCGCCATACGGA
>CAZZHG010000080.1:0-23880 GCA_964653655.1 uncultured Pseudobdellovibrionaceae bacterium | reverse complement strand
TGCGACCTAGAACGGGGCCGACGTCCGCTTCTCCCTCGTTGCCGATTACGAGAAGTCGGCGAGACTGCGCTCCGGCGCCCAAGCGATTCACGATGCCGTGACGAAGCTCCCGGGCACGGGCGATTTCCTGCTCAATCGGGTAGGAGAGGCGGCGGCGTCCAAGCATTTCAAGAAATCCGAAGTGTTTTTGAAGAATCCCGAAGGGTTCAAAGTATCCCAGACCTTCTTCGACGAGCATCTGCATGGAAAAAACTGGCAGAAGTTCCTCCGAATCAGCGGCCTATCTCTTCCGCAGGGAGGCGTCCTGAGGCGCTCGCAGGATTACGGCTTCACCTGGGTCCACGACATGGAGTGGGTAGGACAGTTGGAGAGTCTGGAAGTCGCCATCAACTTCCAGGCCGGAACGATGAACAACATTCAGCTGAAAGTCAGCCCTCCCAAGAATCGAGCCACCTATTGGGTGGGAGTCGAAGCCTTGGGAATCGTCGACTGCAGCAACGACCGGAACCAGCCTGGCACGTGCACGAAGGTGATGCAGGTTCCACACTCGAAGGCCCCGATGGGCGGAAAATGGACTTACGAATTCACCTTTGATGCGGCGGTCGATCATGCCCGCGTCAACCACATCGACGTCATTTACGTTGGTGCCCCGGAAAGTAAGAAGGATTATTGAGCCGATTCGGCTCGAGACGACGCGTTCTTTAGTGTCGACTCGAGCCGGGGTCACCCAATGGTGGGTGGCCTCGCGCTCGTGCTCGCTATACGCGGGCGACCGATACCTTCAAGGAAAGACCATCGATCTCCTCGGTAAGATCCCAGCTGTTCGCGGCTTCCGTGCGGAAACTCTCGGCGAGAACCTCGTCGGAGATGTACTTGCGGTGCGCCTCTAACGCCCGGCCGAGCTCCGGCGCCGCTTCGTAGCTGACCCGGATGCGGTCGGTGACTTGAAAATCCTTGTCCTTGCGCAGTTTCTGAATGCGGTTGACGACCTCGCGGGCGCGGCCCTCTCCGATGAGATCGTCGGAAAGTTTCGTATCCAGCCAGAGAGTGATCTCGCCTTCCGTCTGAATTACGCCGGGCTTTTTCGGCTCCCGCTTCAATAGGTACTCGGAGGCCGGAATTTCTTTCAGCTGCTCGGCCGTCGCCGTTTCGATTTCCTTCGCCCGATCCTTGGCCTTACCGCCGTAGAGTTTTCCGATCTCTTTCCAGTTGGGCTTCGCCGACAACGTGACCCACTCGCTTTCGTTCGAGCTGAAATCGACCGCCTTCACGTTGAGCTCCTGGGCGATGAGCGAGGCATAGGGCTTCATCGCTTCCACGAGCTTCTGGTCCGGCACGATCACCTCCACCTTCGGCAGAGGCTGGCGATTCTTCAGCTTGTTGTCGCTTCTCGCCGTGCGGCCGAGGGCAACCACCCGTTCGACGAGCGACATTCCCTGCTCGAGCTTCGCGTCGATGAGTCCCTTGTGGACCTCGGGAAAGCGGGAGATGTGGATGCTCTCGGCGTCCTTCGGAAGGCGCAGATTCTGGAAAACCTCCTCGGTCACGAAGGGAAGAATCGGAGCGAGCACTTTCGAGAATTGGACCAGAACGTAATAGAGCGTGTTGAGGGCCTCGGGATTTTTCGCGTCCCAGAAACGGCGGCGGTTGAGCCGGATGTACCAGTTCGTCAGCTCTTCGATGAAGCGCACCACTTCCGGCACGACTTCGTAAAGGTGGTACTCGGCCATCCGATCGTCCACCTTCTGCACGAGAGACATCAGGCGCGAAAGCACCCAGCGGTCCATCTCGTGGTTTACTTTTGGCACGTCGGAAGTAGTCGGCTTCCAGTTCTCGGCGAGCGCATAGGTGACGAAGAAGCTGTACGCGTTCCAGTAGGGAAGCAGCACGGAGCGCACCACTTCCTTCACGCCGACTTCGCTGAACCGAAGATCGTTGGCGTGAGAGGCCGGCGACGTGGACAGGTACGCGCGCAAGGCATCGGCGCCGTAGGTGTCGAGAATGTAGGCCGGGTCCGGATAGTTCTTGAGCCGCTTACTCATCTTCTTGCCGTCTTCGGCGAGAACGAGCCCGTTCACGATGACGTTTTGGAAAGGCGGCTTATCGAAAAGAGCGGTGGAGAGCACGGACAGCGTATAGAACCAGCCGCGCGTCTGATCGACGCCTTCCGCGATGAAGTTGGCCGGAAAATTATCCTCGAAACGTTGCTTGTTCTCGAAGGGGTAGTGCTGCTGAGCATACGGCATGCTGCCGCTTTCGAACCAGCAGTCGAGAACCTCTTCGATCCGGGTCATCGAGGCCTTGCACTTCGGGCACGGGAAAGTGAGCTCGTCGACGAAATGCTTGTGCAGGTCAGTAACCTTTTTCCCGGTCGCCTTCTCCAGCTCCGCGATGCTGCCGAGGCAAACGGGCTTCGCTCCGCACTCCTTCGAGCACTTCCAAATCGGAAGCGGCGTTCCCCAGAAGCGGTTACGGCTGATGTTCCAGTCGCGGGCGTTCTCGAGCCAGTTGCCGAAGCGACCGTCGCGCAAGGTTTCGGGGACCCAGTGGGTTTTCTTGTTGTTGGCGACGAGCTTCTGCTTGATGGGCTCGAGCGCGACGAACCACGTGGAAATCGCTTTGTAGATGAGAGGTGTGTCGCTTCTCCAGCAAAAGGGATAGCTGTGAACCAGCGTATCGTGGCGGAGAACCGCGCCCTTCGCCTTGAGGTCCTTGATGATCGCCTTGTCCGCTTCTTTCACCTGCTGACCGGCGTACTCGGGGACCGCTTTCGTGAAGCGCCCTTCCCGGTCGACCGGATCAAACAGCTCGATGCCCGCCGCGCGGCCGACGTTGTAATCGTCCTCGCCGAAAGCGGGCGCCGTGTGCACGATGCCGGTGCCGTCGCCGGTGGTGACGTACTCGGCGTTCAGAATTTGAAACGCGTTCTTCGTGTCCTTCGCGTACGGGAAAAGCGGCTCGTACTTTCTGCCTTTGAGATCTTTTCCTTTGAAAGTCTTGTGCCGCTCGATCTCCTTGCCCTCGAAGTAGGAGGGGAGGCGCGGCTCGGCGAGGATGTAATGCTCCTTCGCGCCCTTCTCGCTCACTTCCACGTAATCCACGTCGGGATGAACCGCGAGCGCGAGGTTCGACGGAAGCGTCCAGGGAGTGGTCGTCCAAGCGAGAAAGTAAGTGTCGGCGGCGTCCTTCGCCTTGAACTTGATGGTGAGCGCGGGATCCTGAACGTCTTTGTAGTTGAGGCCCGCTTCGAAGTTCGAGAGCGGAGTCGATATGCGCCACGAGTAAGGCATCACGCGGGCGCCTTCGAAGATGAGGCCCTTGTCCCAAAGCTGCTTGAACACCCACCACACCGTCTCCATGAAAGACGTGTCCATGGTGCGGTAGTTGTTTTCGAAGTCCACCCAGCGGCCCGTGCGCTCGATGACCTGCTGCCATTCCTTCGCGTACCGGTGCACGATGCCGCGGCAAGCCTCGTTGAACTTCGCGATTCCGAATCTCTCGATGTCGCCGCGGCCCGAAAGGCCCAGCTCGTTTTCCATTTCGAATTCCACCGGAAGGCCGTGGCAGTCCCATCCCCAGCGGCGCTCGACGTACTTGCCTTTGAGAACCCAGTAGCGCGGAACGATATCCTTTAGAGTGCCCGCGAGAATGTGGCCGTAATGGGGAAGACCGGTGGCGAAAGGAGGGCCGTCGTAGAAGATGAACGGATCGCCGCCCTCGTTCGCGCGCAGGCCCTTTTCGATTAGGCCCTTTGCCTTCCAGAATTTGAGGGTTTCCGCCTCAAGCGAGGGGAAGTGGACGTCCGATTTGACGGGCTTCATTTGCCCGCAAGTTACCTTAACGAGAACACTTTCTCAACCTGCCGCAAAAGGTGCCTACCACCTTTTGCGGACTGCCTTTTGTCCAAACGGTCTCGGGCGGGCGGGCAACGCAATAGGTGGCTGGCACCTTTTGCGGATATTGAAGAAAGGACTTTCTCAAAAAAAAAGGTGCCCATCCCCTTTCAAGGAGGCGCCGACGTAGCGGTCACCGGAGTCCTTGGAAGTGGATGGGCACCTTTATGCTAGAAGTACTCGTTTCCGGACTTCCCCTTCATGTAGTCATAGCTGCTAGCCGGGCTGTTTTGCGCGTTGTTGGGGTTCGAAACATTCGGCGGATTCTGATTTTCGGGCGTAGGTGCGTCCTTCTTGCTGCAAGCCCCGATCAAAAAGATTCCTGCCAACAGTACGAGAATTCGACGGGTCATTAGACCTCCGTGCGTATCCCCTAGCTCTCGGGGGAGCCAAGTAGCAGATTGGATGCCACCCTTCCCAGGCTGGGAGCAGGGCGGAAATGAGACCCTTTGCGGCGCTTTACCGCCCGGAAACGTCACCGGGGCTTTCTTGCCCGGCCCCCTCGAGGTGGGTTATTTTGCACTTAATCCATGAAAACCATCCTCGTCACCGGCGGAGCCGGGTACCTAGGTAGCGTTCTCGTTCCCAAACTGCTCGGCTTGGGCCACGAGGTCCGGGTACTCGATCTGTGCCTGTTCGGCGGAGAGGAGCTTTTCGCTCCGAACCCGAGGCTCCAGCTCATCCGCGGAGACATGGGACGGCGGGAACTAGTGGACGGGGGACTCGCGGGGGCCGACACGGTCATCCATCTCGCCGGCATTTCCAACGATCCCAGCAGCGATCTCGATCCGGCGCTCACCCGGCGGGTGAACATCGACGCCTCGAAGCTCGTCATCGATCGCGCGCGCGCCCTGGGAGTGAAGCGTTTCATCAACGCGTCCAGTTCCTCCGTTTATGGAATCAAGAGCGAGCCGAACGTGACGGAGGATTTGCCGCTCGAGCCGCTCACCGTTTACTCGGAGTCGAAAGTCGCCATCGAAAAGTATTTGAACGAGAACCGGGGGGAAATGGTGGGAGTGCACGTGCGCTCGGCCACCATCTGCGGAGTCAGCCCCCGCATGCGGCTCGATCTCACGATAAATATCCTCACCCACCACGCGGTAACGAAGGGGAAGATCACCGTCTTCGGCGGAAGCCAGAAACGGCCCAACATTCATATCGATGACGTGAGTGATTTTTATTGCCGGCTTCTCGAAGCCGACTCGAAGGTAATCGACGGGCGGGAATACAACGTATGCACCGAGAACCACACGGTGCTGGAGCTGGCGAAGATGGTGAAGGAGACCGTCGCGCCGGAGGCCGTAATCGAGGTGCAATCCACCGACGATTTACGCTCGTACCACGTGTCGGCGGAACGCGCCCGCCGGGAGCTCGGCTTTCAGCCGAAGCACCCGCTATCGGATGCGGTCCGCGACGTCGCAAACGCCATCCGCGAGGGCAAGCTCCCCCGGGAAGCGGACGCGCGCTTCTTCAACATTCAGGTGATGAAAAAGGCTCTGGCTAGTCCCGCCGGCCTTTTTGCGTAGAGAACAGCTTAGGGTATGAGGTCTTCCGCCGCGAAGTCTTGCGGCGCGAAGCGGGCGACCGGATGATGGCCCACGGTCAGATCCTGCGTGCGCTTCACCAGATCCGTCATTTTGCCCTTGTTGCCGACGACTTCGTCGAAGGCTTTTCCAAGGGCGACCGTGAAGACCGAGCCGTCTTTTCCGGCGAGTGAAGTCTCGTCGGCCCGGGACGACGCGAACACGAAGAGCTTCTTCCAATAGGCCGCCGCCCGCGTGTTGTCCCCGCCGGTGAGCTGGAAGAGGATTTCATTCGCGGAGAGCGCGCTCAAGATGGCCGGGTCGCGGATTTCGTTCAGAATCCCGAGGCGCATCGGATCGAGGAGAGAGCCGCTGTAGCAGGAGTCGCTCATGAAGATGAGCCTCTGCATCGGGCCCATTCCGGCGCGGCCGTCTTCGAGAGCCTGGCGGATTTTATCGATGGCGAGGCTTCCGTCCTGCAGGTAAATGCTGCCCGGGCTTCCGTGTCCCGAGTAGTAGAAGAACAAGGAACCGTCGGTGCCCGCTCTCTGGGCGGCGGCGGTAAGCTCTTTCGCCACGTTCGCCTTCGTGCCGTCCGTATCCATCACAATGCGAGGCTGAAAGTTGTACGCGCTGTGGCTGCCCATGCGTTTCGCGTTCGCGACGTCGAGGTCGATGCCGGGAAGCCCGTGACTCACGCCTACTAATAAGGATTGGTTCGGAGCATCGGTTTGCTCCACGAGGCTGCGGTCGGCGGCGAGCGCCGAAAAGGCGAAGGTTCCCAGAATGGCCCATAGGCCAACGCGGGCGAGAGTGGAAACGCGCATGAATCCCCCTTTGAGGGTGTTTGAACTTCTAGTTTTTTGATTTGGATGAGAGTGAAACGGGCGAGAGCCTCTTAAAAGATACTTAGTACCTTTTAAGACTTCTTAAAAATTATAACACAGAGCCTGGGTAAGGCCTGGGGCCGGCGCGCCGACGCCGAGAGAGTTTGATCATTTGCGTTCACTTTCGAGCCTGGAGGGGGGTGGCCACCAAGTGAGCAGCTCCCCATAACTTTTGCACACCCGGAATACGTTATTTAAGTAGTTGATTTAATTAATTTACGGTGACGTCACTGTCTTCCGCGCGGATAGTTCTTGGTGCCCCTGTATTCTGGCGGTTTACCGCCGCCCCTCTCAACTCCGCAGGAAACCCATTGGCCCCCCGCTTGCACTAATACTCTTCGAACGACGCAACACTCAGATACGCAACTTGGTTTGAGCAGCTTTGGATTTTCAGCCTTGGAGAGCAACATGAAGACGATTCGCACCACTCTCAAGATTTTCTCTTTTTCTCTACTCATATTGATGTGCGCGTGCGGCGCTCCCAAGCGAAGCACGGAAGACACGGACCTCAACTCGGGGACCGACACTTCCACGCCGATGTTCGATACCTCGGGCACTTCGCCCACGGGTACGCCGTCGGACAACCTTTTCACCACCCAGACCGGAACTCAGCTTCAGGATCCGCTCCAGGGTACGGGAAACCTTTCCAACGTAAGCCAATCCGAAAGCGTCTGTCTCACCAGCGACAGCTCTTTCAACCTTGGCTCGTACGGAGCCCGCGGAACCGCGTCGAGCAACGCGCAGACGCAAAACAGCTTCTCGTGCTTGAACGACGGCGGCTTCGGCACCGGTCCTGAGCTCCTCTACGACACGGCCATCACGAGCTACGAGGCGGCCGATTACTGCCTCGGCCAGGCGGCTTCGTCTTACGCGCCTCGGATCGGCGAGTCCCAGTTCGAAATCCAGCTCAACATGCAGCTGGCCGAGCTCGGCCTCATCCGGTGCATGCGCGACATCATCGGATTCCAGGAGCAAGCGCTCCCTTGGGCGAACGCGCAGACGGCGGCGTTCAACCACGCCGATCACAACATCTGGTACATCGGCCAGGGCATCAACTATCGCTGAAGATTTTACGACGACAAAACGCTTAGAAACGCAACTTGGTTAGGACAACTTGGAGACACCTAGGAGAGACGCCATGAAGAAGATTATCGGTCAATTTTGCGCGGTTATGATCGCGGCCCTGAGCCTGACGGCTTGCCAGAAGTCGGAGATGGATCCGATGAAGGCGGCCTACCAGGACAAAGCCGGGGCGGCGGTTCAGCGATATGCGAAACACGTGAGCCAGGCCATCATGTCGGCGGCGAGCACCAGCTCGGGCCGCGGCTTCCAGCAGCCGAGCGGGGGATTCGATCCCTTCTTCGGCGGAAACCTCTACGGCGGCCGGGTCGCTCAGAACGGTATCGACGGTGAGACCATGCGCTGCGTGGAAATGATGAATCAGATTCCGCGCGAAGCCCGGTACTTCTACCTCCGTCTCGGCACGCTGTCGCGCTGCCTCGACGTGGTCATGAACTACCGCAATCCGCTCATGACTTACGGCTATCGCAACATGGACCAGATGGGTCAGTACGGCTGGGGCTACGACCTCAACTACGCCCGGCTCGGTTCCTTCTCCGGATTCCAGGGACAAGACTACAACGGTTGGAACTCTTACGCCGGAACGGGTTTCTACCCCGGCCAGGTTCCTAACTACCAGGTTCCCGGATACGGATTCTAAGTTTCATTCGGGGGTTACACAGTCCTAGTCCAGTCCACTCAAAACCAAGGCGTCGCGGGGAGGCTCTCTCGACGAGAGAGAGCCTCCTTCGCAAATCCCTCGGGGACTGGCCCAAACAAGTTTCTATCCTAGTCCACTCAAAACCAAGGCGTCGGGGCGGGGCTTTTCCGAAAGGAAAGCCCCGCCTCTTTTTTTGCCTTCTGCTATTGTCTCCCGATGCGAATCAAACCTAAGTGGTGGGCCGGCGGTGTCCGGTTCGAATGCCAGGGCTCGGGGCAGTGCTGCACCTCCCGCGGCCAGTACGGCTTCGTCTATCTCACTCTGCAAGACCGCAAGCGCATGGCGGAGTCCCTGGGGCTCTCTCTCGCGGAGTTCTCACGCAAGCACTGCGCGAAGACCGACGGCTACTGGCACCTGAAGGAAGAGGCCGGTAACCCGGATTGCCGTTTTCTCGTCGATAAGAAGTGTTCCGTCTACGAAGGACGCCCTACCCAGTGCCGCACGTGGCCCTTCTGGCCCGAAGTGATGGGAGCCAAGGCCTGGGCCCGCGAGGTGGCCGCGTTCTGCCCCGGCGTGGGCAAGGGACCGCGTATCGCGCCCGAAACGATAGCGGAACAAAAGCGGGAGCAGTGGGAGTCCGAAAGAACGATGGAAGCGGAGAAGAAGGCTCAGTCCCCGAAAGCCCGCTCGTAGTCGACGGTTTCCTGGGTGACCGGGTCGATTTTGCGCCACGCGTACGTTTTCGCCCGAACCCAGTTGCGAACCGATTTCCAGTTCACCATCTCGCCGAAGCCCGCTTCCCTGGGAGCGTACGGGTTATCGGGAAATTCCGGTTTCGGCGGCGCCACCACATGCAGCGTGATGACGACGGCGGCGGCCAGCGCGAACGACATCGCCCAGCTCTTGCCGGTCCTGGGACGCAGACGTTGAAGCCAATGCGCGACGGACGGCGCTCGGGACACTAAACTCTTGAGTCGGGCGAGAGCCGGGCTCTCGACCTTTTCGAAGCTTCTCACCAAAATTGTGGCGGATCCGATTTGAAAGAGATCGCCTTTGACCGCTTTGCCCCGATGCAGAGGCCGGCCGTTGTGAAGGGTTCCGCCGGAGCTGCCGAGATCGCCCGCGACGAGCTTTCCGTTCTGAACTCCGAAGCCGAGATGGCGGCGGGAGACGCTTCTCTCCGATACGGTCAGCTCGCAGTCCTGCCGGCCGACGGTGATCTTACCGCGCTCCCGAAGCATGAATTCGTGGATTTCCCCCTGGCCCTTCGGGCCGAGGATTTCCAGACCGAGACGAAACATGGACGACCCCCCACCCCTTACCATTGCAGGGAGGAAGCCAGGATCCCGACGGCCGGGACGCCCATTGCCATACCTAAATTCATGATATTATTAAATAAAATTAATATGATTGGAAACCGACAACTGGTAGTGGACTGACGGCGGGATGGGTTTCAGACGCTCGGGACCTCGCGGCCCGTAGCCCCGCGCAATCGCGGCGGAAAACGAAGTGTCTAGCCGTTGGACGGTTTGGGGGTCGGGAAGCTAAAATAAGAAGGCTTTCCACTCAAAAGGGGGATTCCGTGATTCGACTACTTTCCATCGTCTGTGTGGCCCTGTGGCTCTCCGGCTGCGCGGGACAAGCCACCAACGCTACCGCGAACAACGTCGAGAGCAAGAGCTGCGACCAGACCTACCCGGCTGTCCGCGCCCCGTCCTCGACCGAAAAGGCCTGCGCCGAAAAGAACTGCCCGACCAAGAAGAAGTAGTCTTTTTAGGCCCGAAAAGAATTCGCACAAAATAAAAGAGCCGGGGGCTTTCGCCACCCGGCTCTCTTTATTTCGTTTGAATAGTGTGTCGGCTTAGACGCCGCCGCTCTTGCAGGCCAAGCGCATCCAGCCGCCGCAGTTGCTGCAGAAGGCGCCGGCGAGAGCCGCTTCCGGACGGAGAGCTTTGTCTCTGCCGTTAGCTTCGTGCTCGTGCTCGCCCCGCACCCACTTCGCGAAACCTTCCGCTCCCTTCGAGCCCTTGCCGCCGGCAACCGACTGGCGGAACGCTTCGCCGTACTCGACCCAGTCGTTCAACCGCTCGCCGACCCAGGCGTCGCGCTTGGCGACCCACGCGTCGTACTCGGGCGTGCCTTCCTTCGGCGCCGCTTGCTTTTCTTCGTAAGCCTTGCGGAGTTTGCCGAGCACATTCGCCATGCGGTGGAAACCCTGCAGGGCATCCACGTCGCCGCCCTTCACGAATCCTTCGAGCTCTTCGAAGGTCGAGGCGGTGATACCTTTCGTCGCGAGAATGTGTCCGAGAACCTCGACGAGGTTGCTGCGGGTTTCGCTGCGCGCGGGCAGCTTACCGATCGCTTCCGTAACGTCGCGGAGCTTAGCCACGAAGTCCTCAGCGGCCTTCATGTTGCCCGAGCTCTCGAACTTTTCGAGAGCCTTGGTGACCTTGCCCGTGATGGCAATGGCCGCCGCGCCGCCACCGAGCTCACCTTGGAGCTTGGCGCAGAAACCGCTCGAGCAACCGCTGCGGGCCGAAAAAGTACCCCAAAGATTGCCGAGACCCTTCTCGCGGCCCGCGTTCGCCGTCGTGTTGACGCGCGCGGTGTCTCCGTGAACCGTCGTGTTCGCCACTTCCGGCTCGCCGGCGGTGCGGGCAACGCCAGTGGCGCCCTTTTCACCGAGGGTGAGCATACCGGGCCACTGTCCCAGCTCTTTCATGTTGCCGGGCTGAACGTGGAACTCGGAGCCTCTCGCGGCGGAGTCCTTAAGAAAGCTGTCGTAAAGGTTTTCGCGCTCAGCAAGAAGCTTCGTCGCTTCGGCGTAGGCTTTCGCCTTGTCCGGCCCTTTCATCACCTCTTCGATACGGCGGGTGAGATCTTCGAACTTCTTGGCGAGCTCCGTGGCTTTCGCCGGATCCATTTTATATTCGCTGGCGCGCGAGCTGAAGGCGCTCATCATGTCGCGGTCCTGACCGCGAAACTCGTTAATCATATTCTGCATGCGCTCGAGGCGCTTCTCGACGGCCTCTTCGGGCCGGCCGATGTACTGAGGAATCTCGAATCGCTTCGACTCCGCGCTGAACATCGGCGCGCGGAACCGCATCACCGGAGGAGCCGCGAGAGCAGCCTGTCCGATCAATCCAAGAACCGTCACCACGCCCCAAAACTGGAACACCTTCTGAGAGAGTCTCATTTATCCTCCGGATTGCTCCGTAAAAGCCCGTTCACCCAAGCAGCACCCTGCGGGCACCGACCCTGTGAGCGGAGTTTTGCAACTTGACGGCCAATGCCCGTAGCCTGGTGGTCTTCGAAAACACCCTGCATACGAACTAAAAACTCTTAATACTTTGAACTACTTATACTACTTTGAAAAAGCGAGATGGTTTACGTTTCATACCGGAGTGACGAAATTGAGCCTAAGCCCAAACCAGCCGTCCACCGGATAAACGTATTCCCTGTGCTATCATCGCGCATATTCACGCGAGATTCAAACAAGGGGATTTGTTCTAACGCGTTATAGCGCTTTTGGCGGTGCGGAGTAAACTACGTCGAACCCCTTCCCTAGAGGTATCCATGCCCATGAGATCTTTCGCGCTCAACTTAGTGCTGATCTTTTTGGCGGGTTGCGCGGCCGCCCCGACCGTAGATAGAACGGCGGCCAGCGAAGCCCCGACGGTCCGCCTCTCGTTTACCAACCATCGAATGGGCGAGCTGGAGCCCTGCGGCTGCTCCATGCACCCCGAGGGCGGGCTATCCAGAGAGTGGGAGCTGTACAAGCGGGAGAATTTCGACGGCATCAAGACCTCGGCGGGCGTAACTTTTCTTCCCCTTCCGGAAGCCTACAAGGCCGCGCAGAAAACCCACTACCTCACGAAGGCCGGCTACATGGTGGAAGGGATGAATCAGCTGGGCACGGCGGTTCTGGGTGTGAGTATCGAGGACGCGCTTCTCGGGGCCGAGAGCCTGAAAGCGCTCGCGAAGAAAGCGAAGTTCCCCTTCATCAGCGCGAACCTCGTCGACAAAAACACGGGAAAGCCGTTGTTCGATCCGGCCTTCGAAGTGAAACGGGACGGAGTCATCTTCACTTTCATCGGGCTCACTTCCCAGCCCTACTACGGATACCCGGCCCCGGCGGACGTGAAAGCCACCGACCCGGCCACCGCGCTGAAGACCACCCTCGCGGGTTTTTCCCCCGAGAGCATGGATAAGCGGATCCTCATCGTTCTAAGCTCTCTGTCAAAGCGGGATCAAAAAGAGCTTCAAGGGCAAATCGGCCGCGTGCACTTCTATTTCGGCGGGGACCTCAACGACGCCGAGCAGGGCTTCTTCCAGGAAACTCCGAAAGTCGCCTGGACCAACCCCCAAAACCGGGGACGGTCCGTGTCGCTTCTGAAGATCACGGCGAAAACGCCGGTTAATTTCCTCCACAGCGAGTCCATCGCCGAGACCTATCGCTCTCTGGCCGAGAACCGCGCGAGCGAGCTCGCCACCCTTCAGGCGAACCTGAAAGCGAAAAAAGTCGCGAAGCGGGATCGTAAATGGACGGAGGCCCGGATTGCGGAGCTGCAGGACGGACAAATGCGGCTTCAGATAATGTCCCAACCGGCGAGCGACACCGCGACGGTTTACGAGGGGTCGGTAGTGTCTCTCAATGAGGCGTACGCGCCGAAGTCCGGAGATCCCTTCGGCCCCTTGCTGGACGGGTATCACGAGACGGTGAGAAAAGCCGCGCTAGGCGAAGCGCAGACGGCGCTCAAGTAGCTCGAAGAGGAACGAGCTCTTCGGCTTCACCGGCTGCTTCTCGTAAGACTTCATGTAGGCCCGGATGGCCGCGTTCACGTCCGGATACTTCGCCGGCTCCAGAATGAGCTGCTCCTTCATGTACTGAGCGAAAGCTTCCACTTCGTTGCCGCCTTCCACCTGGCGGTCCTTCAGCATCTTCTGGAATTTGGGATCGGCTTCCATCATTTCAACGGTCGCCTTCTCGAGCACTTTGATGTGCGCGGGGTTGGCCGGGATCACGACCTGCGACGGCTCCCCGGTCTCGGGATGGGGCACGATCGCAATCTTGTCCTCGAGGCGGAGCGCGCTCGTCGGTAGATATTGGAACCGATCCTTCACGTCGAAGTAACCCGATCCGAACACGTTATCGAGCATCTCGGGATGCTTGGCGAGAGTCGCCTTCACGGTGGCCGAGGTCGAGTTCCAGAAATCCGCTCGCATCTCGGGGAACTTCTTCAGCTGACGGGCGTCGAGCTTCAGGCCCAGGAACTGACCGACCATATCCAGCCCGATGTTGGATTCCTTGCCCTTACGATAAGTGTCGAGGAAAGTGTCGAAGAACTCGGGCTCGGCGCCCATGTAGCTCGCGAGCAGGTTGAGCACCTCGCGCGCATTGAAGGAGTTCTGGTCCGTGTTGTCTCTCGCCTGATCGAGCAGCTTGCTCATGTCTTCCACTCTTAGCTCACTCAGAATCTTGCCGGTGCGGCTGTCGCCGGGCTGGAGGCCGGCGAACTGACGGGCCGTCTCGATGGCGGTGCCGAGCTTCGACTCGGGCAGCTTCATGATGCCGGCCGCCTGCAACTCTCCGGTAACGAGCAACTTCGCGAGCTCTTGCGGGGTTCCGAACAAGTACAACCGGGCGAGTTCCCCGACCGTCCCCACCTTGCCGTAGTAGTTCGAGAGGAAGGTGAAGAATCCGGGCCCGAGCTGCTTCGGCGTGTAGCCGGCGGCTTCGGCGATACCGGCGAGAACCTTCGCGTAAGCGACTCTCTCCTCGCGCGATTTCGCGAGCTGATAGGCGCGCACGACGAGCTCCTGAGGAATCAGGTCGACGCCTTCCCGGCGGTACTTGACGCCTTCGCCGGCAAGCGGCGAGTGCAATCTATCGACGAAAAGATCGTGTCCGAGCAGCTGGCCGAGCGGCAGCTTGCCGTCGCGCACCTGTTGCACCAGGTCCAGGCGGGCGAGCCGCTGGGCTTCCAGGAAAAGATCGCCCACCGTGCGGCGATCGGGCGTGCCTTCGCGAGGGGCGTCCTTCGCGCGGGCTTTGTCCAGCATGCGCAGCATCCCATTCACGTTCACATGGCCGTCGTTGTCGACGAAACCGCCGCGCTCGGCGAGCGCGATGATCTGCGGCTCCATTTCCTTCCAGGACGCGCGGGCCGCCGGATCCTCAGGGTTGGCTTCGAGCGCTTCCTTCACCGAGTCCCACTTCGCCTTCAGCTGACCGAACGACTCCATCGTCGTTTCCGCCGGCTTCGGGCGGCTGCGGATGGAAGCCATGAAATCGAGCTTCGCCTGGCGAGCCATGTCGGGCAGCGGCTCCGTACGGCCGGTGGCCTGAGCCTCCCTCACCCGGTTGCGGAAGAAGGAGAGGAACTCGGGCACGCCGGCACCCCGGTTATGCAGAGCCTCGCGGAAAACGGGATCGATACTCGCGTAATGAGTTCCGACGCTGTCGAGATATGCGACGTGCAGCGGCTCTTCGGGTTTGCCGTTCCGGCCGCCGATCTTCAAGGCGTCGGCTGGAACGTAGCCGCTGTTCTGCGGCAGCTGGAACCATGGATACTGGAGCATCTCGGAAACCTTCTCGGGCTCTTTCTTCACGGAGTCGCGAAGCGCGCGGGCGGCGCGCGGAAGGAAGTCTCCCTTCAGCGAGCCGAGCGTCGGCCCGCCGGTCGCGCCCAGTACGGCGTCGAATTTGAGCGGCGGAGCCGCGACTTTCTCGGTAGCGCCGAGAATGAGCGGCAAGTCGAGCCCGTGCCGATCGAGAATCGCATTCAGGAGGCGCGTGGCGTCTCTCTGCAACTCGGGATTGGAGGGATCCTTCGCCTGCTTGTCGAGGAGCCGCAGGTCGTTCACCGTAAGTCCGTCGAGGATTTTCGCCTTGTCGTCCTTGAACGAGGTGGCGAGGTCTTTATAGGTCAACCGGCCTTCGGCTACGAGACGCCCGTAATGCTTGGGCTTGGCGACCGCGTACGCCCGGGCGACGTCGAGAATCGTCTCGCCCTTTTTCGGCTTGTAAGCCGTCATGAAGTCGAGCAGGCCCGCCGCGCCTCTGCCGACCTTTTCCGTCACGGCCGCGCCCTGAACGATGTGAATGAAAGCATCCCGATGCAGGGGCGAGTTGAGACCCTCGCGAACCACGTCGGCGGGAATGAGGAGCAGTCGCGCGCCTTGAGCGCTCGAGAAGATGGGATCCTTCATGAGCGCGGCCCACTCCTCGATGGGGGCGTTCTTCGCGTAAAGCTCCTTCACCTTGGTCACGGCCGTATTGAACGCCATTTCCTCACCGACCTGGAAGAACATGTGATTGCCCAGGCCGCCCTTCGTGTAGGCCTCGAGGCGGGTCATCATTTCGTTCACGGCCGTCTCGTCCGCCTTGCCCAGAGGCCCTTCACCGTGGCCTACTCCGCGGGCGAGCAGAGCAAGCACTCGTTCCACTGTCTCGAGCTGGCGGCGCAACTCCACGTTGGTCGGCTCTTTGGCGAGTCTTTCCCTGAGCTCGATGTTTTGCTTGCGCATGCCGCGCACCTGATCGATGGACGTTTGGCCGAAGCCTTCCATGATGAGCTGGTGAGCGTGCTCCGCCCCTCTCGGATCGGGTCCGCGCACGACGTCTCTCAGGCGCGGTTTGAAGATGTCGATCACTTCATGATAGGGGACGCCCGCCGCGATGAGATTCGCGGCCGTATTGGCGCGGACTTCACGAATGTGGTTACGGGCGAAGTAAGCGTCCATTCCGATGTTGCCCACGACCGCGTCCCACATGATCTGCCCCAACGTAGCGTCTTTAACTTCCTTGCCGGTGAAAGGGCTCATGTAGACTAGCTCACCCGTATCCGGGTTCCGGTTGATGCCGGGAGTGAGATAGTGGCTGAGCGCCGCGCCCGTCGCCGTGACGGTGGCGAAGTAGCCGTAGCTGAGTCCGCCCATGACCGGGTATTGGATCCACGGCGAGCGTAACGCCTTGCCGACGTAGGGCATTTGCATTCCGTACGAGTATCCGCCGCCCAGCACTTTCGCGAATGGAATACCGAAGAGCATCATCGGAATCGAGCCGATGACCGCGTGAGCCGGGTCGTGCCCGTGCGCGAGCTCGACACCGTAGTGGGTGCCGCCCATGGCGATGGGGTTGGCGACCCAGGGAATGAGACCCGCCGGCATGCCCGTCATGCGCGCAAGGTACGCGATGGCTGGAGAAGTGATGGGGAGCAGACCGAAGACCCAGCGGCTCTTGTGCGCGCCTTCGAGCAGCGCCGTTCCCGGCTGGGTGATCGTGTAGCCGCGCTCCTCGCGGTTCCAGTTGGAGATGACGTCTCCGATCATCTTACCGCCGATACCGAACCGGTAAGCGTCGCGCACGCCTTTGACGACGTGGAGTCCCATCGCGATTCGATCGGCCCACATTTTCGCCTGAGCCGCTTCCGCGGTGAGTACCGCGCCCTCCTCTATCTTGAGCGCGATGCGCGCGGCGGACGCCGCTTCGGCGCCCAGAGCGCCATGGGCGACCAGACGCGCGGGCGTGAGGAAGTGGGCGGCGCCCAAAGTCGCGAGTGCCAATACTTCGATCACGATCATCTCGATGACGAAACGCTCAGTCGCGTCGATGTTTTCCATCACTTCGCGCGACACGTTCTTGAAGAAATCCGGATCGGTGACGTAAATCTGCTGCTGGCGTAGCCCCTGCGCCACGATACTCGCCGGCTGCTCGATGGTGTGGTCTTTGGATTTCCAATCGATCGTGATTCCGCCGAGAGTCTCCAGTTCCTGGATATCCTTGCTGCTCTCGAAGTGAAGCTTGTCGAGGGCGCCCCACGATTTCTCGAGGGCGTTGGCCATGCCGTTCCATCCGCCCGTGAAAGCTCTCCAAAGGTTGCTCGACTCGCCGATGACATCCTTGCGGAGCTTGTCGTACTCGCTCGCCTCGCCGCCCATCTTGTGCTGAATCCGCTGGGCGACTTCGTTCGCGTGCCGGCGGGCCTCCTCGAGAGGCATCAGCCGCATGTATTGTTCGGCATTCTCGAAATCGTTCAGGAAGTTCTTCGCGTGAACTCCGTTGACGGCCGCTCCGCCGACATTCGCCTTCATGGCTAGTTTGCCGTTGATGACTTGCTTCTCGGCGTAGGGCTTACGGACCTCGTTTCCGGCGGCGTCCCTCTCATAGTAAGCGCCAAAGCACAAATTCTGCCGGTTGGCGGGCGCGGGGTCCCAGCCGTTTACGTAGAATCCGCCCTCTTTGTCGGCAAACCGGTCGCCCGCGTACTCGTAGAGATCGATCATGCAGATCGCGGAATTTCCATACTCGAGAAGCGGGCGGAAGCCGGCCTTGCCGTACGCCGCGAAGATGTCGTCAAGAAGCGTTTGCCAGGGATCGATGCCGTTCAGCTTGTAGATCCCGTGATTTCGCAAGCCCTGCAGCTTCTTTTTCAGAGTGGCGAAGTCGCGAATCTTCGCGCCAACGCCCATCTTGTGAAGGCTCAAGCCTTCCTTGCCGCTTCCCCAGCCGAGAGCCATTCCGTTCCAGTGAAAGCCGAGCTCGGCCAAGCCGTCCAAGGTTTCGGTGAGATTCTTGTCTTCGGTCGCCCGTTGCTCCAGCACCGAATGCAGAGAGTTGCGCTCGAGAACGCTCCAAGCCGTGTCGTCATGCTTGAAGGGCGCGTCCTTGCTTTGCATCTCGGCCCGCTTGCGCTTGTAGGCCGGATGATTCGTCAGGTATCGGTCCCGGATTTCCGCTTCCGTCAGACCGGCCGGAATCTTGGTTCCCGGGGGAGGAATGAGCGACGCCATGAGGGCTTGCAAATCCATGCGGCTTATCTCGGAAGCCTTCAGCTGATTCACCACGATCGCGATGTCTTCCTTGAAGAAAGTCTCGCCGTCCTCCCCATTTTTCAGGGTGTCGAACTTCACGCGACCCTTGAGCGCCTCCATGCAAGCGATTGCCATCTCTTCGAACTGAAGCTCGACCTCCTTCGAGATCCCCTCGTCGGCTTCCGTCATGAACTTGCCCTTGAGGTCCTCGAGCTTGCGGGCACGCTCCATGCGCTTTGCGCCGGCGGCGCGGCGGATGAGCGACCGGATCTTCGTCTGAGTCAGCTCGAAGGTATCGGGATAGAATTCGGCGGGGATCTGGTAGGCCTTGCGCGACTGCTCGCTCGCCAGTATGGCGGCGATTTTGGCCCTAGTGAACTTATCGACGATCGCGTACAGCTCGGGATTGCTCTCGATCGAGAAGTCGAACTCGAACGGCGTGAACTCCGGGAACAGGGGACGCTTATCCTCGGGTAACTCATTGTGGCGGCGCTCGATCTCCGTGTCGTACAGTCCCTTGATGAGGGCAATGGCTTCGAGATCGGCCGCGCTCTCCTCCTGAGTCTTCTTGCCGGCGAGCGGAGCGTTCATGGAGGCTTCCAGCTCGAGCCGGTGCTGGTAAAGCTCTTTCTTCAGGGTCATCGCCTTATTGCGATGGCTCTGAAGCGTCTCTTCCATCCGCTCGATCTGTTTCTTGTAGTTCTCCGTATTGACGTCGGGATTGAGCTCGGGATCTTTCAGGCGCGCGATCTGCTTTTCGATCCGGGGAATGAGGCCTTCCGTCGGATCGTTGAAGAACTGGAGATCGACAGCGGTTTGCCCCACAGTGGTCTCCGCCCGGCGGGCCCGGAAATCGCTCTCCACCGTCTGAATCTGACGAATGCTGCGGATGGCGCGGTTCTCCCGCTCGAGCATCATCTGAAACTTGTAAACCTTCGGATCGTCCTCGCGAAGCATCGCCGGAACGTCCTTGCCCTGAGCCTTCCAGTTGTCGTAACAGAGGCCCAGGTTGGCGCGCAGTCCTTCGGCCACTTGGGTGTCCACCACTCGTTTCGCGGGCTTTTCGACTTCGCCCTCACGGGTCGCGATGTCGGCGCCGTAATGGTTTTCCATGAGAACGAGATAGTTCGGTGTGCCGATGAACGCCTGGAGGCCCTTCTGCAGCTCATCGCCCGTCAGCTCCGTCGAGCCGTGAACGTTGGCCATCGCCTCGATCTTTTTCTGACGAAGGTTGCCGGCCTCGTCGCTCTGTAACTGCTCGTCGTAAATCGGGGCGAGCAGCGCCCGCAAAGCGCAGCCCGCGGGCGAGTTCGGGCTTGAAAGCTTGAGCTCGCTCAGTTCGTCCTTCCCACGCGTGATATCGGCGAGAAAGCGATTGGCGGCGTCGGTGCGCAGAGCCTTGTCGAGGGCGATGAAGTTTTTTTGCACCATCTCTTCGGTGACGGCTCTCTGTACGTCTTCATAGGACGGCTCGGTGCCGCCCTTGCTCGCCTTCAGCCGCGTGTAGCTGTCCCGGAAGGCCTGGAAGTTGGCCATCCGTTGCATGTTGCTCCGGATGGTTTTAGCGTCTGCTTCCGTGAGATCGAGATCGACGATAATCTCGCCGCCTTCCACGAGAGGGTCGTCGCCCAGCGGCTTAACTTCCCCGCAGGCCTTCGTGCCGGGCGTGCGTTCGAACTTGTCGCCCTTCTTGGTGATGGCCAGAACCTGCGCCTTGCCCCGCTTGGCGACTTCGATGAGCTTATTGACGATTTCCTCGGAAACTCCCGGCTCTTCCTCGGACTGAGTACGGTAGAGGTATCTCGCCCGGTCGTAATTTTTCGATGCTTCGTCGATGACGCCCTTGTCGGGAATGGCGAGAATCAGTTCTCTCGTGGTTTCCCGGTCCTTGGTCTTGTCGTTGACCGTGTGAACCGTCGGCAGGACGTCGTTGAGCAAGCGATCCATCGCCTCGAACTCGCCCGCGTGGAGCGAATCCTTGCCGTCGACCAGGAAACGCAAACGGGCCTGAGTCGAAACTCCGCGCCCTTCCATGTCGAACAGCTTCGCGATGTGGGCCTTGAGTTTTTCGCAATTGAGCTTGTTGGCCTTTTCTCCCTCGCACGCCCTGGTCGCTTCGCGTTCGGCCGCCAGCTCCTTTGTCACGGAAGCCACGTCGAAACGGGCGTTACCGCCCATGATGGGCTCGTAGGTCGCGGCGAAAGCGGAGTTGTTTTTGGCGAAGCTCAGGGCGTGGGACTCTTCGCCCATGCGGAACAGGATGGCGAGATAGTTGGCCGCCGTCCGACGCCGCTTTGCTTCGGAGGGACCGTTGTCGCCCGCGCTCTCGGGCGTAGGCGAAGCAAGGAAAGTGAACATCCGCTGGTACTCGTCCCGCAGCGATTCGCGCTCGGCGAGGGTGAGAGGTTTCTCCCCTTCTTTCAGCAGCAGATTGTCCCACCGCCGGACCTTGTCGAGCAGGTCGTGCAGTTCCTGCCGGCCGCCGTATGACAGCCACTGGCGGGCCTGCTCGATCAGCCACTGCCGGGTGCGCTTGTCGTTCCAGGCCGCTTCGGCGAGAGCCGACCTGTCCGGATGCAGTACCAGGCGGTTCGCTTCGAGGTGGAGGTCGCGAGCTTTCTTGAGCAACTCCGCATGCCGCGCCACTTTTTCTTTGTCGGCTCTGAACGTCGAACCCGCCTCGATCCCGTGGACCTCCTTTTCAGCCTTTTGGGTTTCGAGGCGGTTGTCTATCGCCTTCCTAAGGAGCGTCTCATACTCAGCCTTCTTGCCCTGGTGCTCTCTGAAATTCGGGTCGGCTTCGATGACGCGCATCTGCGCTTCGAGACGGCCGGCTTCCTGTTTAAGCTCCGTCACTCTCTTACTGAGCTCCGTGTGCCGCCGAAGCTTGACCTTGTCTTCCTTGAACTTCTCGTCCGCTTCAATCTTGCGGATTTCGGCATCGATGGCATCGGCGTCCATCCGGTGGCTCTGCACCGACATCACGAGAAGCTTGCGGAACTCGATCGGCAAATCGAGAAGCTGCTGTTCGGACTCCGAGGGAATCGGCGCCGCCGGCGTGCGGAACGCCTTCGCATGCGCCTCGAGAATTTGATCGTAAACGGATTTACGCAGGTTGCTCGCTTCACGGATGTTGGCTTCCGCCTTATCGATGGTGGGCTGATCCGGAACGAATTTGACGAAGGAATCTCCCCCCATCTGATTAAAAGCGTACTTATCCTTCATGGCGGCTTGCTCTTGAATCGATTCGAGTCTCGCCTTCAGCCGCTTGCGATCCTCCTCGGGCAGCTCGGCCAGGGCGTCGAGAACGCCTTGGGGCGTCTCCGGAGGCGCGAAGCCCTTCGGCTGCTTATGCTTGCTGTGGAAGTCGTAGAACTGGTGCAAGGCGGCGAGCGCCGGATAGGTTTTTCGATCGTAACGGTTCATCGGTTGTTCGAAGTAACCCCTGGCGTAGGGTCCGTGAGTATTGCTAAGCTCGGCCGAGAGAGCCGAGAGGAACCGGGAATCATCGCCCACGACTCTCGGCTCGCCCTCGTAACGGCGGGCCTGATGAGTTTCGCCCGCCACCCAATCCCGCAAAGCACCTTGCTCACCGGTGAGGGTCCAGGCGGGGATGTCCTTCGTTTTGAACTCGTCCTTCTTGTCCCCGATGTCGATCCGGCGCGTTCCATAGTTGCAACCGGGAACGGTGAGCGCGCGGTTTTGGAGCAGCTCCTGGTCAGTGGGCCGCACGCGGACTTGCAGAGTTTTCAAATACTGAACGGGATCGGTCTCGCGGAGACTTTCCCGGAACGATTTCATGTCCAGCTCGGAATCGGAGTATTGCTCGAGCATCGCGACTTCCACGTCGCGCACCACTTTGGCGTAAAGCACGAGCAGACGCTGCTTCTCCGCTTTAGACTTCGGTTCGATGTCGAATAGCGAGTATCCGCCTCCGGGGTTCGTTCCCGGGCCCTCGACGCGGGTGCCTCGGTTACCGAACTGCAGGCGTAGTATCTCGCCGAGCAAACGGCACCGGAGCACGGAGAGAGCCCGCGGGTAAGTGTCGTTGCCGGGACCGACCGACGGAGCCTTATCGGCGTCGTGATAGTCGTGAGTCGTGACGTCCTTCACGGTGAGCGGAAGCGTGGTGAAAAGGGCATTCTGATAATTGCTCTCGGATTCGACGATAAGCTTCTCCAACCATTCCTTCATGCCCTTGATATCGTGGTGCTCGCCGTAGTAGTCGGCAACGATCTGAATCTGGGACGACTTCTGCGGCTCCATCGAGAAGGCGGGCGGAAGATCGCTTAGATGACGCTGGACTTGGCCGAGGGCATCGAGGATTTCGTCCCGCCCTCCCCCAAGGAGCTTCAGACCCTGGAACACCTGTACCGGCACCGAGCCCGACATGTGGTTGTAGTCGGAGTTCACGGCGAGCAGCCAAGTGTCCAGCAATCCGCGGTTGCTGTCCTGGTCGCGAAGAGTTCCCATCCGGGACCGTTCGCTATCTTTCGGCGAGAAAAGCCGCACAAGACCCATGAACTCACTGATGAGGCGGCCGTCCTTCATCGCGACGGGATCGGAACCCACGTGCTCGGCGATGACCGTCTCCAGCTTGCGGCCGGAGGGACCGGTCTTCAATAGCTTCAGCGACAAGCGAACCCAGGGAACCAGCGAATCAATCTCAGTGCGAAGCTCGTCGGGCATTTCGCCGCCCAAAACGATGCCGTAGGTTTCCGCGATCGCGCGCTTGACGAGATCGTCGTCGCCCGCCGGAACATTCTTGGTTTCCAGAGATCGGGCCGCCTTCAGCACCCTGGCGAGCCGGCGCACGTGCTCTTCATACTCTTTCTGTTCCACCGCAAGGGTCGGGTCCATCTTTTTCAGAAGAGTCTCGAGGGTGTCCATTCGGACGTAGTTCGTCTTGTACTCGAGAATCGCGGCGAGAATTTCGGAGTTGTGCCTGGCGCGGTTGATCGTGCTTACCGTCCAGCTCTCGAACTGCTTTTTCGGATCGTTGCTGTAGGCGGTGAACCCGAGCACCTGGGCCAGCATCGAGGGCAGCGGCTCTCCGCCCGGCTGAGGAATAGGCGATACTTGTTCGGCGGTGATCGCATGCTCGCCGTCCATCATCGCGTGGAAAAGCCGCACCGACATTTCGAGGGAGTCGGCCTCGCCCTTCAGAGAAGCGGGAATGAGGTCCTCGTCCGGGCGGTCGTGCCAAGGATAGATGTTGTATATCTCCGCCGCGATGGCTTTGCGGATCACGGGGGACTTGGGCAAATCCTGTTTACCCTGGAACCGGCGCAGAAGCGCGGCGAACCGCACCAGTTGGTCGGTTTGGAGGTCGCTCAAGAACGGAAACCTGCTCTGAAGGGCGTTCCGATCGGCTTCGCTTCCCGCGTTTGAGGTAACGATACCCTTCAGGAAGTCGGCGACCTTCTGACCCTCCTGCTGGCTGGATAGCAGCTTCTGGAATTCCATCGCGAGACCCATCTTCTCGCGGTCCCCGGGAGAGTTTTGCACCTGAGAGGGAAAGGGCGAAGGATCCTTCACACGGAAAAACCCGCCCAGCCCGCGGCCGTCGAGCTGAAGCTCGTGTAGGATGGGCAGGATGGAATCGTCTTTGGCTATTTCACTCCGCAATGCCTGAGCAGAAGTCTTGTCCCCATAAACCCCGTTGTCGGAATCGATTCCCGCGGAGTGCTCGAGCGGGCTGAGCCCTCGCGTGCGGCGCATGTAATCGCCGAGTATTTTCTCCAGATCGCCGATGGTGAACTTGCCCTTGTACTTTTCGAGCAGCTTCTCCATCTCCTGGGTACGGCGGCGGTTCTCGTCCATGACCGATCTGAGCCGGGCGGGATCTTGAATCTTGCGCTGGGGAGGAGGCATTCCCGGAATGACGGGAGCCGTCGGATCGTCCTCTTCCAAAGACTCCAGGGAGAAGCGGCCCCAAAGCTGGTGAAGCTCGTCCATCGCGGCCTTACGCCCTTTGTTTCCCCCTTTGGCGAGAACGGCATCGACGAGCTTCTGCGGCTCGTACTTGAGAACGGTGTCGG
>CAZZHG010000079.1:0-24084 GCA_964653655.1 uncultured Pseudobdellovibrionaceae bacterium | reverse complement strand
GCACCATGTTCGTTTTCTCCGGCGACGAGGAAACCGTCGCCATGTACAAAGCGCTACAGGATCGATTCCGCCACAAATATCCCAATGGAAAGCTCGAAGAAATCGTGAAGGAAGCTTTCAGACTTCTCGTCGAGAAAACCGACCCAGCGAGGGAACCCAAGCGGAAAAGTCTGCCGAGAACCCCAAGCCCCGACACGAGATCCATTCCCGCTCAGGTGAGGCGGGCCGTTTGGCGCCTGGACCGTGGCCAATGCCGACAATGCGGGAGCCGCGGCTTCCTGCAAATCGACCACATCGTCCCCTGGAGTCTGGGCGGTTCGAATGACCCTCAAAATCTGCAGTTACTTTGTGGTGTGCACAATCGCCTCAAGGGTTTTTCAAGCAGGCCGCCCCGAGGCGAAGACGCTGATTTCCTCGGATACCCGACGGGGCGGAACGGGTCACACGCCATGCCGTCGTTAAGTTAGAGCGCCCCGTATCGCGGCGCCTCACCCCTCGAAGGCCGGGATCCCAGTCAGCTCCTTACCGACGATGAGCAGATGAATGTCGTTCGTGCCTTCGTAGGTGAACACCGTCTCAAGGTTGCACAGATGGCGCATGGTTTTGTACTCGTCCATGATGCCGTTCGCGCCGAGCACGTCGCGCGCCATGCGGGAAACTTCCAGCGCCATCTCCACGTTCGCCTGCTTCGCAACGCTGATGTGAGTGTGGTGAAGCTGTCCGGAATCCTTCAACTGACCGAGACGAAGGGCCAGGAGCTGACCTTGGGTGATCTTCGACGCCATGATGGCGAGCTTTCGCTGCACGAGCTGAAAGCCGGCAAGCGTTTTGCCGAACACCTTGCGGTTCGAGACGAAGCCCAAAGCTTCGGCGAAGCACGCCTCCGCCGCACCAAGAACACCGAAGGCGATACCGTAACGGGCCTGGCTCAAGCACTGAAGCGCGGATTTGAGACCTTCTGATTTTGCCAAAAGCGCGTCCTTCGGCAACTTGCAGTTGTCGAGATACAGCTCCGACGTATTGGAAGCGCGAAGGGAAAGCTTTCCCTTCATCGCCACCGCCCGGAATCCCGGAGTGTCGCAGGGGACGAGAAACCCGCGGATGCCGTCTTTCGTCTTCGCCCACACGATGGCGACTTTCGCGAGGTTGCCGTTGGTGATCCACATCTTCGATCCGCGAAGCAGCCAGTGGTCCCCCTTGTCTTCCGCCGTGGTCCGCATGGCGCCCGGATCGCTTCCCCCCTCGGACTCGGTCAGCCCAAAACAGCCGACCGCTTCGCCCGAAGCGAGTTTCGGAAGCCACCTGCGCTTTTGCTCCTCGTTCGCAAACGCATGGATGGGAAACATGACGAGCGACCCTTGGACGGAAGCGAAGCTGCGAAGCCCGGAATCGCAACGCTCCAGCTCCCGCATGACGAGGCCGTAACTCGTGGCGCTCATGCCGGGCAAATCGTAACCGGAAAGATTTCCGCCGAGCACTCCCAGCTCACCGAGCTTTGGAATCAGGGTTTCGGGGAATTTTTCCTCCCGGTAACCCATCCTCACCAGAGGCTCCGCCTCCTTGGCGACGAAGGCGCGCACCGATTCGGTTACGGCCTTTTGTTCCGGCGTGAAGAGGGACTCGAATCCGAAGAGATCCAGTACGGGAGAAACTTGCATGGCGCTAACATCGAAAAGGGGCTCTCCGGCGTCAACCTGGAAATTCAGCGGGGCTGAACGTTCGCTACCACCGGAAGCGGCCCGGGGGTCACTTCGAAGGTGTAGGACACCGGCAGACTGAAGGGCGGAAACGAAGCCACGGGCCGGCCGTGCTCTAGCTCGTCCATCACGAGCGGGATGGGCAGCGACCAGAAATTGGTGGCAGGCACTTGATAAGTAATGGCTTTGTTGAGGAGCGCGATGGCCTTCGCCGTGTTTCCCTGCTTGTTCTCGATCCACGCCCGATAGTAGTAGGCCGCCGACTTCTCGCCGAAAGCCTCGAGCAGATTTGCCGCCCTGAGTGCCCGGCCCAGGCGATCGCGGTAAATGTCTTTTTGGATGGAAAACGCGAGGCCGAGGGGCTCGGGTTTCGAGCCGACCGCGTGAACCAGGCGCTCCAGATCCTCGTCCACCATACGGCGGGTTTCCGGGCAGGTGGGCCGGGGGCGGGTCGGCGAGCAGTCGAGAAACTCCATCATCACGTCCGCCTCGACCCGGTAGCGAAGGGCCACCACATTTTCGGGATCGATCGCGAAGATTCTATCGAGAATCCGATCGGAGTTGCCGAGCGCGAGCAGCGAATCGGAGTTCGCCGTCTCCCCTTCCGCGGGACCAAGGCGGGCGCGTTCCCGTTCCGCGAGATAAAGCTGGAGCAAAGTTTCCACGTCCTTGATCGTGTTGATATCCCGGCCCCGGTACGCCTCCCGCATGGCCGCGGCCCGGTAGCGCGCGAATCCGCTCAAGCAGGACTCGATGGCGACTTTGTGGGCAAACCCATTTCGCGCGGTTACGGGTCCGACGGTCATCGCCGCTTCGCAGTTGGTACGCATAACCTGGGCGTAGTTGGAAGAGGTGACCCCGGGACAGACTTCTCCGTCCGCAAACGACTTCAAGGTGCCGAGAACTCCTTCGAGAGCCCCGGCGGTTATCTGCAAGTAGCCCGTCGATTTGCCGATGCGATCGAAATTGTAGCGGATGGCCTTTTCCCAGTTGGCCTGGCAGTTTGCCCGGGGACCCGCGGAAGAAACGTTCCATTTGGGAAGCGTAGCCGCCGGCTTGGTCTCCGGAAGATTGAGGGAAACAGAGAACTCGTTGGAGCCCCCGAACAAAGCCTTCAGATGAAGAAAGGGAGCCGGAGCCTGCGGAGAGGGAGCCACGGCCCAGCGGCCAAAGCCCCACCCGAGGCCGAAAAGCACGATTCCGAGAAGTAGGTTACGGCGGTTCATGATGCGTTCCTCAAGTTGCGGTATCTTTACTAGGCTGCAACGTAGGTACCAAAATCCTCGCACCGCATACTCGGGGAATACGCCTAAAGGGCTTTCGCTGTCTGGGATTTAGCTGGTATCTTGGCCGCCCTATGAAGCCTCACGTCGCCATAATCGACCCCTGCTTGAAGACCGCCGAGCTGGATACTTTCAATCAGCTCGCGCGCCGATCGCCGCTCACCCTCACCTACCACCTGCCGGGACTCTTCGGGACGGACTCACTGAGGCGCTCCGAATCCAGCATGCTCGGCATGGTGATGCTGGGAAGTTCCTCGAGCGTCTACGACAACTTTCCCTGGCAAAAGGAATTGTCCGATTGGATTCTGCCGAAGATGAAGGCGGGGGTTCCCACGTTCGGAATCTGTTTCGGTCATCAGCTCATCGGCCATCTCTTCGGAGCGAAGGTCGGCTTCGTGACGCCGGCCAAGGATAAACTGCAAGGCTTTCGGCAAATCTCCGTCGAGGGAGTCGCGCCTTGGATGAAGCTTGCGGCGAAAGGGCCCGTTTTCGTTTCTCACCGGGAGATGGTCCTCGAATGCCCGAAGGGTTTTCGGGTTTCCGCGAAGAGTCCCGAGTGCGCCGTCGATGGGCTCGTCCATGAGACGCTCCCCATCTACTCCTTGCAGGCGCATCCGGAGGCCACCCCCGGGCTTCTTCACAATTTGAAGTACCACGGGCCCGAGGGGGACCTGTCCTACGGGCACTCCCTAATCGACGCCTTTATCCAGACCCTAGCCAAGCCCTAGGCTGGCCCTGGCTTTGCAAATTCTTCAGCCTGTACGCACAGGTATGAGGAAACAGCATGGTCCGGCAGCACAAAATCTGTAAATCCCTTATTCAATTGATGATTTTCTGTACACTCGCAGTGGGCTGCGGCCGGGGCGAAAGCGAGGACGGCATGGGCCTCAATGCGAACCGCGGCGCCGACGGGGGCTGCGCTTCGAAGATTTCCATGAGCATCGGGATCACGAACTTTCCGGCGAACGTGGCGGCGACCGACTTTCGCGTCTACGCCACCGACCCTGCGGGAAAAAATATGGAGCTGATCCGCAACTCCTCCGGCAACTCCTCTATCCGCTCCGCCACCTTCATCGGACAGGGAACCGCGAAGACTACTTACAAGATTTCGATCGGGCTAAAGAATGCGCTTTGGTTTCAGCAGCAGCTTCAGTACGAGCCGTATCACTGCTCCTTCAACCTTTCGGTCGACTACCAGACCAAGCAAGGCGTGACGGGAATTTAACGCAAACGAAAACGAAAACGAAAACGTAATCGCTCACGTATACGTGTGCTTAAGCTTACACGTGTGCGTGAACGTGCACTTATACGGAGTGGAGACCTTTAGCAACGAGCACCCCGCCCACCACAAGATAGCGTTCGAGCGTGGATTGGTTCCGTATGCATACGGAACCCACCCGCACCCGAACGGCGGGAGTGGGCGGTACTAGCTCTCGCCCCTACTCTTGGCTCTCGCGTATAAGCGCACGTTCACGCCTATGGATATGCACATGAATAAGCGAAAGAACACGTGAGCGTAGACGCCTACGTAGACTTTAACGACGTTAAAAATAGTATCGAACAAGCGCGTAGGTAAGATTCGGCAAGCCGAGACTTATCGTGGGTGAGAAGGGAACCGTACCGGCAAACTCCGAAGTCGAGCTACCCAACCCCAAGAATTGCCCCAGCCCCAATTCCAGGTTGGTCGAAAGCGAGTAGAACGCGTTCACCTGAGCCAGCACCGACTTGTCGTTGAGATTCGCAATGGCGAACATCGACAATTTCCACCGCTCGGACAGGTCGTACTTCACGCGGGTACCGAAGTACCAGAGACCCCGGTAGGGCGAAGACCGGTGCACCAGAGCTCCGGCGTAGAAGATCTCAGCCTCCGCGCTCCACTTCGCATCGAAGGCGTAATCGATTCCCCCCAGCCCCTGCCCCACGGTCGTTCCGGCCTTATCGTAGAGAGTGAATTCGCCGCGGACGAGCGCCTCGCCGAGATTTCCCGCCGTCTCGATGGCGACGAAGGATTTGTCGTCGGAACGGCCGGCGGTGAGCGCGAGGTCGTAGCCGTACTTGGTGCCTTTGGCGCGAAAGTGAAAGTTGTCGCTGCGCTGGCCCGGATTCTTCGGCAGAAACCGCGCCTCGATGGCAAGCGCCCCATCCCATTGCAAAGTCACCGCGTCTTCCGGAATCGGATACTCCGGATCGACGATGACGAAGGGCTGGCGCGCGGTCTGGGATACCGCCGTGAAAAGGTGGCCAACGCCAAGGGCGACCACTTGCTTACCCGCGATGAGTGAAAACCCGCCCTGGTTCCATTTCACGTTCGCCCGGTCGAGCCTCGTCACAGCCTTGAATGAGCTGCCGTCGGCAATCGTCCATCTGGTGTCCCACTTTGGGCGCGGAATCGGATCGGGAAGAGGAAAAGCGGGATTGAGCGGGGTCTGAGCGGTGATTTCCGTCTGGTTCGCGAGCTCGATTCGAAGCGGGCCCCAAACGAAGGCACCTTCGAGACGCAGCCGCTCCTCGGCGGCAAGCCCAGTGCTACGGCTGAAAAAGTTTTGGTGGTTGAGCTGCTGAATCTGAAGGATGGACTTGAAGCTTCCGGACTTCTCAATCCGGGGGCGGCCCGCGAAGAGCCCTTCGGCGAAACCCGCTGCCGAAGTCAGGCATAAGCCCGCGCCCCAAAGAAAGAACCCCCGAACAAATGTTCCCCAGCCGACCATGCCCGCCCACTCATAACGACCGCAGAGCCTGCACAGGCTTGATCGCCGCGATCTGGCGCACCGGAATGAGCGCCACCACGAAGGACAACACTAACACCGCCGCGCTGATGCCGAAACTGTTGCCCCAGTGCACTTCCGGATAGCTGATCATCTGAATGAACGCGCCGTTCACCGACAATTTCTCGTCGGTAAGCCAGCTTAGATCGAAACCCACGCGCTTGAAGTAGAGAGTGAGCGCGATGCCGAAGATATTTCCGACGGCACAGCCCACCACCCCCATGAGCAAAGTCTCCGTAGCCACCATGCCCATGAGCTCGAGCTTGGCGGTACCGACCGCCATCATCACGCCGAACTCTCTCTTGCGTTCCAGAATACTCATCAGAATCGCATTCACGATGCCGAGAGCCGAAATACCAAGAATGACGAACATCAGAATCTTGTTCACCCCGCGGTTCAGCTCGATGATGGCCATCAAATTCTTCTGCACTTCTTCCCATCCGAGTGCTTCCCAATCGCGATCGGCGAAAGCCCGTTTCGCTCCAAAGCGGACGGGCTTGATGTCGGCGTCGCGCCGGAGCACGACGGTGACTTGATGGACTGCCCCCGCGGGCAAGCTCAAAAGCGATCTCGCATCACCGATACGGACGAAGGCGAGGTTTTTGTCGAAATTGGATCGGGTCTCGAAAATTCCTTCCACCCGAAGCAGCTCGTTGCCGATGGAACCGTCGAGTCCCTGCGTGAGCGCGACGACCTTTTCGCCGATGGTCACTTTCAGCTGATCGGCGAGATCCTTACCCAGCACCACGCCCTTGCCCGATTTACCGGCCAGAAAATTTCCGGCGACGAGACTCGAAGCGAACTTGGTGGTGGCCTTCTCCGCCTCGGGATCGACTCCCTTGAACCAAAGGTTCGCCGAGCCATGGGGAGAGGAAAGCATTCCCTGAACGACGACCTGAGGGCTTATCGCCCGGACTTCCTTGCGCTTCCATAACCACTTCTGAAGCGCGGCCGTACTGGGCAGGAAGTTTCCCGGCGCCGGCTGCTTCACGAAACCCGGCTTGGCGAAAAGCAGATGCCCGCTCTGGTAGCGGATCGCGTTCTCGACAAGCTGCTCGTGAAAGGCGTCGTAATAGTTGTTCAGATAAACGAGTGCCATCACGCCGACGCCGATGGCATTCACCGTGATGAGCGTCCGCCTGCGGTTACGCCATAGATTCTTCCAGCAAAGTTTCACGAAGTACGGGCTCATCGGTAGCTACCCCACGATTGTCCGGCGAGAAGAGTGGGACGCCCGCGAAGGCTCGCTAGGTTGCGCTCTTCCCAAAGCTGCGTCAGATCCCGACCCTTTTCGGTGATGGGCCGGAGCAGGTTGCGGTTGAAAAGGGAGACCGGAAGATTGCGGTCATAAAGCGTCTTCGCGTAAGCCACCACCGTGTACTCCTTGGGAGCCTCGGCGCGGGTCACGCGGATCATCGTCGGCACCACGCGGTCGTCCATCTTCTGGAACGACGAGAACGTGAGCGTGCGGACGAGCTTTCCTTTCTCGTCGAAATATTCCTGCCGGACCGGCAGGCTGTCGGACTTTCTGGCCCAATGGACAATCTTGCCCCACACGACAGGCGCGCCGGGTTTCGGCAAGAGACGGATAAGCACGCTTCCCGGGGGACCCTTCGCCTTCAGGACCAATTGATGACGGTAGTCGCGCACCAGTGAGCTGGCTTTCACCAAATCGTCATTGGTGAAGTCGCTCCCCATCCACGACTGCAGCATCATAGAGGGAGGCACGCGAACGGTTTGGTCCGACTTCGGAAGGTAGTTCCACATCTGGGTACCCGTCCGAAGGGAGGCGATTCCGGTTTCCTTGACCGGCTCGAGGATCTCGACGAGAGCCAATTTGTCTCCCGAGGTCCAAGCCCGCAGCCGTAGCTCGCGGGTGAAATCCGGCCGGACGACCCGCATGACCATCAGCGACTGGGCCGTACGGCCCCGCATCCGCGATTCTCCCGCCCGTATGATTTCGGTCGCGAGATTGCGGGCGGACGCCGTTTCAGACCAGCATATCGCCGATAGTACGAGGATCCCCCAGAAAGCGCGCATGTGTTAGCCCCTCTCTTCTTATGGCCCACGCATTCCCAAAGGGCGAAAACGCGAGACGCGCGTCCCATGGGCGAATCATCCTGATCGCGCCGTGGTGCCGTCCGGAAAGGCATGCCTTCGCCTTGCCTCCGGAACGAGCACCGGGGAAATGCGCCAATACTCCGTGGTCTCGCGGTACAGCCGCAAGGGAGCCGTGGGCGGTCTATTTTTCTTTTGGAGAGACACCCCGCGATTAGGCGAGGCCAAGCAGGAGAGCACCGAGATGGGGTCCGTTGAGGAAATCGAATCTAGATTGAGGATAGACGGGGGGAGTTAAGCAAACTTGGCGCGCCCGTTTGATTAGCGGCACAGTTGGGGGTGTACAAAGTTAAGTCGATTTGAGGCTAATTTTTCGCCGAGCGGAGCGAGGCCCACCTGAACGTCTACGTAGAGTTGTTCTTAGACGTACACGTGAACGTGCACTTATACGCTAGGAGGAACTTTACAAGAGTCGGGTCGGCTCACTGCTGGGGTTTCATTCGGGCGTGGATTGGTTCCGTAGGCATACGGAACCCACCCGCGCTCGAACGGCGGGGGTGGCCGGTACCGGCGAGTGCTTCTACCCGCGAGCTCTCGCGTATAAGTGCACGTTCACGCATACGTGGAAGCCTAGGCCTACGCATAAGGCTGCGTGAGCGTATAAGTAGACGTTTTCGGATTCGAAGGAACTAAGCCACCTTCGGCTTGGACGCCGCCGGGGCGAAGTTATTGAGGAGATAAATCTTCTTCTCGACGAAAATCTCGTAGAGAACGGGGTCGAGTTTTCCCTCGCCCACTTCGTCCCCCAGAATTTCGATCGCCTTTTCGGTCGGGACCGCGTCCTTGTACCAGCGGTCGGCGGCCGTAAGAGCGTCGAAGATGTCCGAGATGGTCATGATCTTGCTCTGCAAGGGGATCTCGTGGCTTGAGAGGCCCCGCGGATAACCCGTGCCGTCCAGCTTCTCGTGGTGGGCATAGGCGATTTCCGTCAGATGCTTGAAGTCGCGGGTCCAGGGAATCATCTTGAGGAACTGATACGTGTGGCGGACATGAGACTCCACCTCGAGACGCTCCGATTCGGTGAGCGAGCCCTGGGGCACGCTGAGGGCGGTGAACTCCTCTTCCGTGAGAACGGCGACGTGGGATCCGTCCGGAAGCAGGAGCTTCTCCGTACGGATCCGGTCGAGCGTCTCCCTGACGTCTCTCTTCAAAACCGAAGGCTCGTTAGCGGAAACGATGATGTGCCAGAAGGAGTCCAGCTCCTTCAGCCGGCGCTGATACTCCTGTTCGAGAGCGGCGATGTTGGAACTGCCCTTCACCTTGAGCTCGAGGTACTGGATGCGGGCCGCAGCCTTACAGATCTTAATCCGCTCGTTGATGCCTTCGAGCTGATACGGATAGAGCTTCTTCGCTTTGACGAGAACTTCCTCGCGAACGCCGATTTTGCCGAAGTCGTGTAGAAGGGCCGCGTACTCGAGCTCGCGGACCTCCTCTTCCTTGAACTTCACGGAGCGGTAAACGCCCGTCTGGCATTCGGTCGTGGCCCGGGCCAAGGCGACACACATCTTCGCGACCCGCTCCGAGTGACCGCCCGTGGACGGGTCCCGGGACTCGATCGCGGTGATCGCGGCCTTCACGAAACCGTCGAACAGCTTCTGAATGTCTCCGTACAGATCCACGTTCTCGAGACAGATGGCGGCCTGGGTGCAATAGGAGCTGAGAAGGCCGTCGTCTTCCGCTTCGAAGGGAGCCGGCGCGACTTCGGGGCCTTCCTCCGCGAGCCGTTTGTTGGCGAGCTGAAGGACCGCGATGATTTCGCTGCGGCGGTTTTTCAAAGGCACGCTCAACATCGAGCGGACGTTGCCTTCCTGATAATCCAATTCCTTGTTGTACGTCGGAAGCGTGTAGGGGCGAAGATTGGAGACATCCGGAATGTTCACCGACTTTCCGGTGAGCGCGACGTAACCCGCGATGCCCGACTCCGACACGCGATCGGTGACGTACTGGAACGAGGCCTTCTGGCCTCCCGGGCCCTGGCTGATGCGGATGCGGAAGGAGATTTCCCCGTCCTCCTCCTCGATCATGAAAAGCGATCCGCCTTCGGCGCTGGTCAGCTCGATGGCTTTTTTCAGAATCGTCGCGAGCAGCTCCTTCGGGTCGCGCTCGGCGGAGAGGGCGATGAAGATCTCGTTCAATTTCAAAAGCGTCTGGTGGCCGAGGCGCGGAGTCTTGATCTCCTCCACGCGCACCATGTGGCGCACGGCTTTGAGCAAGTGAAGCGAAGGGTGCTCTTCCAAAGACTTGTCCAGGACCACGTCCACGAGCTCAGGAAACGCATGGCGCTCGGTGAGAAGATTCGCCGGGACTTTGGACACGACCACGACGCCGACGTGGCACTTCGGATCCGTCGGGCACTTCTCCCGCAACATGTTGATGGTCGAAATGAAATCGTGATCGGCGAGAACGAGCACCACGCGGCTCGCGCCCCCGTATCCGTTCTTAGCGAGCTCGATCAATTCCACTTCCGTGGGCACGACTTTGGGATTGAGCTCGGCGGGAAAGTGGATCGAATCGGTGAGAGCCGATTTTCGAATGACGAAACAGGTCTGTTGAAATGCTTGGGTGAGGAACCCGGCCATAGAAACTCCAAGAGGCTATCCTCTAAGATTCGCGGACCGGCGATTCTTTCGCAGGTCCGCGAAGTTAAGGGACTGCCTTCCACAACTCTTATCGGAATTCCGCTCACTAACATTTTGACCCAACGCCCCATCGGAGATCGGCTCGGTTCGTTACACTAGGGCGATGCCAGGGTCCAAAAAGGTCATTTGCGTGCTGCCCGCGTACAATGCGGAAAAGACCTTGGAAAAGACGTTACGCGACATCCCAAAAGGGGTGGTCCACCGCTTCATTCTCGTGGACGATCGCTCGAGCGACGCCACCGTCGTAACGGCTAAGAAACTCGCCGACTCCTACCCGATGGAAGTTCTGACCCACGACCGCAACCGAGGCTACGGCGGAAATCAGAAAACGTGCTACAGGGCGGCACTCGATCGGGACGCCGACATCGTCGTGATGCTCCACCCGGATTATCAGTACGAGCCGAAACTGCTCGGCGTTCTCGCGCAAATGGTGGCGAGCGGCTCCTACGACATCGCGCTCGGCTCGCGGATTCTCGGCCGCGGAGCTTTGAAGGGCGGGATGCCGCTCTACAAGTACATCTCGAACCGCATTCTCACTCTTATCGAGAACGCGCTCATCGGGCAGAAGCTGTCGGAGTACCACACCGGCTACCGCGCGTACTCCCGCCGAGTGTTGGAGCAAGTTCCTTTCGAGTCCTTCAGCGACGATTTCATTTTCGACAACGAGATCTTGGTGGAAGCGCATCTGCGCGGTTTTCGAATCGGCGAGGTGTCGGTGCCGACGAAATACTTTCCGGAGGCGAGCTCGATTTCCTTCCGCCGCAGCGTCGTCTACGGTTTCGGCGTGCTCCGCTGCTCGTGGCTTGGTTTCGTGAAGAGATTTTTCCGGAGACGCCCGCGATGAAACGAAAGACCACCCGCCCTTCCCTCGCTGCCCGAGTCGACGGCTGGCTTGCCGTCTCACCCAAACGCGGTCCCGTCGTCGCCGCTCTCTTCACGCTTTTGATTTGGGCGCCGACTTTATTTCTCGGGCTGCACTATTGGGACGACACCGTCTACTACTTCGAGGACCCTCGGATCGCGTCGTGGTCGTTCGCAAATCTCTGGGCGATCCTGACCAAACCTTTCTTCGCCAACTTTCATCCGCTGACGACCTTCTCTTTCCTACTCGATCGGACGATCTGGAAGGACTGGGTGCCCGGCTTTCACCTTTCCCATCTGCTCTTTTATTCGGCGGCGATTGCCCTTTGCTACGAGTGGATGCGGCGGATTGTGGGAGATCGTTTCTGGGCCCTCGTCGGAGCCGCGCTATTTTGCGCGCACGCTCTCCACGTGGAACCGGTCGCGTGGCTTGCGTGCCGCAAAGACATTCTTAGTCTCGTGTTTTATCTCGCGGCGCTAATCGCCTACGATCGCTACTCGGAAGCGGCCGAGGCTTCCGAACAGTGGCCCTGGAAACCATATTGCCTGGTCCTTATCGCGATGACTCTCTCGCTTGCTTCGAAGGGCTACGCGGTGGTCTTGCCGGCGGTATTTTTCGCCTACGACCTTTGTTTCTCCCCGCGGATGGGAAAACGTCAGCTGGCCGACAAGCTGCCTTTACTGGCGCTAGCGGCGGCCTTCACGCTATTCACGCTGACCGCCCAGGATCAAAACAGCGCCCTCATCCAGCTCGACCTTCCCGTAAGAAGCCGGATCGAGGTCCTTCTGAAGATTTTTTCGCTCTATGTGGGCAGGTCGATCCTTCCGATCGCCCTCAACGCGAAGTACGTCGTCTCCGACCGGAACTGGTACTCGCTGGGAGTGGCGTGGCTTGGGTTCGCCCTTCTCTTGGGTCTCTTCTGGGTATTCTTCAAACAGCGCAAGACGCGTCCCACGCTTTCCTTTTGCGCGGCTCTCTTCATCCTTCCGCTCGCCACGACGATGAATACCTTTTTCACGTTGCGGATCTGGATGACCGACCGTTATCTGATTCTGCCGACCCTCGGAATCTGCCTCGCCTTCGCGTGGGCCGGATCCACCTGGCAGGAAAAACATGCGGACCGCCGACGCTCGGATCCGATGGCCCACGGGGCACTGCTTCTTCTCGTCCTTTTCGCCGGGCTCAGTCTCTCTCGGACGCGCGTTTGGGGATCGCTGGTCGAATTGAGATCCGATTCCCTGAGAAAGAATTATGCCTTTCTCGCCGACGGCGAAGGAAAGCTGACCGGAACCGAGTTCAGAACCAAGGTGAAGGGTCAGGAAGTCGAGCCGACTCTCCTCGACAACCTCGAGGAGCTGGTCATCGCCTACGATCGCGAGGGAGACCGCTTGATGGGGCACGAGTTCCGGGACTTCCTCCGGAAGAACGGAAGAAACAGTTTCGACGACGCCCAGAACAACATCACCGCCGGCCAACCGGACAAAGCGATCGGGCCGCTGACCGCCGCCGTGAACGAGAACTTGTGGAATGCTCCCGCTGCCGCGAAGTTGCTCGGGGACGCGTACGCCACCAAGAAGGATTGGAACCAGGCGCGCGGCTGGTACCGGAAGGCGTACGACCTGCACAAGCAGAACGGGCTGAGCGGCGCCTGGCCTATCGTCGGCGAGCTCGCCATGGAGTTTCAAGCGGGCGAGTACACCCGCGCGCTGGAAGTCGTGAAACGCCTTCGCGAGGAAGCCCCGAACGATCCGAGAGCCCCCTTCTTCGAAGGCCGCGCCCTCGAGGAGCTCGGTAAGCCGGAGGTGGCCTGGACCCTGTACGAGGTGGTCGAAAAGTTCCCTGAGTCCGCGTTCAAAGACACGCAACTCTTTCCCGCCCAGGTACAACGCCAGATGGGACTCACCGCGCAAAAGCTCGGCAAGAAAGAAGAGGCCCGCAAGCACTTCCAGGAGGCCTTGCGCCTGGATCCCAACCACCGAGAGAACCCCGCCATCCGCCAAATTCTCGAGGATTTGTAGGCTCAACCCCGGCTCGATTCCATCCGAAACGGATAGAGACAAGGGGTAATCCATGCCCAGCGCCCGTGCGCTCAAAAAACCAGCCCCCGAACGCCGCGAGCCGACTCGCCAGGCGGCCGTGCGCCCGGCCTCCGGCCGCCGCACGGAAGTGGCCATCGCCCTTTCGTTCGTGGCGCTCAGCCTTTGGATGACCGGTGAGATTTTCTCCGGTCAAAGGCCCCTCAGCTGGGATCACCACGTTCACTACGGGCGCGCGTGGTACTTCATCCACCACCTCATCCCCAACCTCACGCTTTGGAATTGGAACGACGCCTGGCTGGCCGGCTATCCGGTGAACTACAACTACGCTTTTCTAGCCGACGTAATCGTCGCGCTCGTCCACGGGCTCACCCTAGGCCTCGCTCCACTCGGATTCGCTTATACGGTCGTCGTGTTGGGCGTGCATTTTATCGAAGGGTACAGCGTCTACTGGCTCGGAAAAAAAATCGGCCTTCGTTGGGCGGGGCTGCTCGGCGGATGGGCGATGGCAACCCATCTCGGAGGAGGCCTCACGGGTGGATGGCACTGGACTCACTACGCCGGCGTTTGGCCGGTCGGACTCGCCGTCGCGATGGGCCTTTTCCACTTCGGTTACTTCCATGCCTTGATGGAAAAGCCGGACCGAAAGACTACGGCCATCGCGGGACTCATCCTTGGGCTCTCGCTCCTAACTCACCCGCTCATGATGATCTATACGGCGCTGATGGCCTTTTTCATGCCGCTCTCGGCACTACTTCTCGAAAAGAAACTGCGAATCGAAAGATGGAAGCACCTGGCGCTCATGTTCACGATCGCGGGAGCCATCGGCTGCCTTTGGATTCTGCCGTTTCTGTCCATCACGAAATTCGCCGAGCACTACTGGGACCCGGGTCCCCGGCTTCCTGAATTGGCGAAGCGTGCCTGGGAAGGAAAGCTGTTCGAGGGGCTCTGGCCGATTTTTGGACTCGCGGGGCTCGCGGGCCTGACGCTCTTCGGGCTCTCGCGAAAGCCGGCCCGTTTCGTCGCCGCGGTGTCGAGCCTCATGTTAGTCACTCTCGGCACGGTTTCCTTTTTCGAGTACATGGAGCTGGGAAAGATTTCCGAATCTTTCTATCACGTGCAGTTCTCCCGCTTTCACATGCTCATCAAGCCGTTCTTCCTGCTGGCTGGAGCGATGGTAATTCTAGAGTTCTGCGCTCATATTTCCCGTCAGTACAAACCGCTGGAGAACTGGAAAGCGTCGACGAAGGAAAGCCCCTGGCTCTGGATCGTGAGTCTCGGCTTTCTCTTCGCCCTCGTCGGCCCCGGTCTCGGGCCGAACCTGAAGGAGTACACGTTCAAGAAGTTCGGCCCGCTGGCTCCCGGCCGCGACCAGCCCAACCTGGAGCTGATGCTCAACTGGATCCGGGACGTGGAAAAACAGGACTCGCGTTTCTTCCGCGTGGCCGTGTGGAGCAACAACGGCGACTTCAAAGATCTCATCACGGAAATCCGAAGCCCCATCTACGGGTGGGACAACTACACCCCCGCCATAAACTTCAAGGACGGCCCTCAGTTCACCGACGAACCGTCGCTGAAGTTCTTCAACGTCCGCTACTTGCTGTGGCAGGGAACCCCTTCGCCCCTGGAAGGAAAGACCGGCTGGGAAACGAAAGCGACTTTCGGTCCCTACACCATCGCCGAATACAAGGACTGGTCCCCCGACTTCTACTCCATCGACGGCGCGGGAGCGTTTTCGGAAACGCTACGCCAGCCGAATCGGATTTCCCTCAGGGTGGAGCCGGGCACCCACGGGAAAATCGTAGTTCACAAATCCTACTTCGATCGCTGGCAAGCCACCTGGAATGGAAAGCCCGTGACGACCGAGGTTCAGCGCTTCGCCGGAAAATTCGACTTTCTGTCGGCGCGGCTGCCGGACAACAAAGGCGGCACGCTGGAGTTTTTCTTCGAAACCGGACGGCCCGAGAAACGCGGCGTCCTCTTCTTCCTGCTGGGCCTCGGCCTGTTCGCCCTCGTCTACTTCGGAAAAGAAACCGCCGGGCAGACCTTGCGCCGGCTCAAAGCGCGGAAGTAAAGCCGCCGTCCACCAACACATCGGTTCCCGTGATGAAGGAATTAGCCGAGGAGCACAGAAAGGCCGCTACGCGGCCGATTTCCTCGGGCTTGCCTACGCGCCCCAAAGCGCTGCGGCTCACCATACTCGCGTAGAAATCAGGGCTTTCCGTCTTCAGATGCTCCAGGCGGGCGGTTCCCGTCGGACCGGGCAAAAGGTTGTTCACGAGAATGCCGGAGCGGCCGAGAGATTTCGCGAGCTCTTTCGTGAAACCGGTCAGGCCCGCGCGGAAAGTGCTGCTGAGCGGAAGGTTCGGAATGATCTCGCGGGCCGAAGTGGAAGTGATCGTGAGGATACGCCCCCATTGCCGCTTCGCCATTTCGGGAGCGAGCACCTGGCTGAGAAGGATCACGCTGCGAAGAAGGCTTTGGTAGCCCTTGTCCCAGTCTTCGAGGGAAATCTTCAGGGGCGCTCCGGCGGCCGGGCCGCCCGTGTTATTGACGAGAATGTCCACCGCGCCTTTTTTCAGCAGGGCTTCCGCCGCGGATTTGAGCTCCGCCGGTTTCATCGTATCCATCACCGCGATTTCCACCGAAGCGCCGGAGCTTAGCGTCTTGGCCGCGGCCTCGAGCTTCGCCGAGTTGCGGCTCGCGAGAATCACGCCGGCTCCTTCGGCGTGGAGGGCCTGCGCAACCGCGAGTCCCAGTCCATCGCTCGCCCCGACCACCAAAGCTCTTTTGCCCTTTAATCCAAGATCCACGTTACCCGCCTCTCAAACGTTCTATTTTGTCGCGCCACCGGCTTTCCACCATGGAACGTATGCCCCGGTGCTCGGGCGCCGCCAGCTCCGGATCCGCCTGTAAAACCAAGTCCGCCTCTTCCCGCGCCTGGCCGAGAAGATCCGCGTCCCGTAAAATGTGCCCGACCCGGAAGCCTGGCAAGCCGCTTTGGCGGGTACCCAAAAATTCTCCCGGGCCCCGGATTTTCAAATCCTCTTCCGCGATGACGAAACCGTCTTCCGTCTGCTCCATCACCTTCAGCCTCTGTCCGACGAAGCTTTCCGCGACGAGGAGGCAGCGGCTCGCCGCCTCCCCGCGCCCGACCCGGCCGCGCAGCTGGTGCAACTGGGAAAGCCCGAGCCTCTCGGGGTGCTCGATGACCATTAGCGTGGCGTTCGCCACGTCGATTCCCACTTCGATGACCGTGGTGGAAACGAGGATCTGGTACTTGCCCGCCTTGAAGTCGGCGAGCACCTCGTCTTTCTGTTCCGCCTTCATCCGCCCGTGGAGGAGTGCTATCGAAAGCTCGGGAAAGACTTCCTTGCGCAGGCGATCGTACTGCTCGGTCGCCGACTTAAGCTCCAGCTTCTCGGAAGCCTCGACGAGGGGATAGATGACGTAAACTTGCTCGCCCCGCTCGACCGTACGGCGGATTTCCTGGTAAAGCCGGGGCCGGTCTTTTTCCCTCACCACGGTGGTCAGCACGGGCTGGCGGCCGGCCGGCTTTTCCCGCAACAGAGTGAGATCGAGATCGCCGTAAAGAGTGAGCGAAAGCGTTCGGGGGATGGGGGTCGCCGTCATCATCAAGAGGTGGGGCACGAGACCGTCCCCCTTTTTCACCAGCTCGTTTCTCTGGTCCACGCCGAAACGGTGCTGCTCGTCGACGACCACGAGTCCGAGCTTTGCGAAACTCAGCTGCTTTTGAAAGAGCGCGTGGGTGCCGATGACCACCGACACGGACCCATCGGCGACCCGTTCTCTGACTTCCGCCTTCGCGGCCGAAGCCTGAGTGACGAGTTCCACGTTCACGCCGAGAGGAACTAGAAACTTTTCGGCGGTCTTGAAATGCTGAATCGCGAGAATTTCCGTCGGCGCCATGATGGCCGTCTGATATCCGCTTCCCGCTGCCGCGGCGGCTCCGGCGAGAGCCACGACGGTTTTTCCGGCGCCGACGTCTCCCTGTAAGAGCCTAGCCATCGCCTGGGGCTTTCTCAAATCCGCGCCGATTTCCGCGACGGCCTTCTTCTGATCCCCGGTAAGGGGAAACGGAAGGGCCTCGATGAATTTCGCCGCGATACCGCCCGGATCGATCAAAGGCGGAGCCTTTTCCCGCTGGCGCTTTCGCTTCTTCAGGCCAAGACCGAGCTGCAGAACGAAAAACTCCTCGAAGATGATCCGGCGTACGGCGTCCGAGCTTTCCCCTTCGGCCGGAAGCCGGACGGGAAAGTGCAGATGGGCGAAACTTTGCTTCAGATCGGGAAGGGCCAGCTTCGTCCGCATCAGCTGAGGCAGGGGATCTTCAAGCTGGTGGAGGGAGACTTTCAGAACCTCGCTCATGATCCGGCGGACGGTTTTTTGGTGCAGGCCTTCCGTCTCGCTATAGACGGGGACCACGCGGCCGAAGTTCATCGTGGCGACTGGCTTTCCGGTCGTCGGCGAAGTGGTGACCCGCTCGTAATCGGGATGGGAGATGGAAGGCATTCCGCCGAAGAAGCGTACCTCCCCATGAATGAGAAGCTTCGTCTCCGGAGCGAAATCGGCCGCGAGCGAAGGGTAAGCATGAAACCAGGTTAGGGACAGCATCCCGGTCCCGTCGGTCACCACCGCATTGAAACGCCGCTGGCGCCCGCGCCCGGCCGGCGAGGAAGCGGAGACCACCTTGCCCAGAACGGTCGCGGTTTGTCCGGATACGAGCTCCCGGATGGGCGTTAGCCGGGAGCGATCTTCGTAGGCACGCGGAAGGAAATAGAGCGCGTCTTCGATCGTCTTGATTCCCTTTTTGGAGAGAACGCGGGCGAGGTTGGGCCCAACTCCTTTAATCTCCTGAATCGACGCGGAAATTTCTGGCTCGGCTCCGGGCACGCCTCCTTCGTATACCCGTGCCCCGGCCCCTTTGTCCACGTGAGCGCGCCGCGTCGCGACAGCCTTGACACCCCGGCGTGCGCCCGCAAAAGTGCGGTTCTCGATTGAAGAAGCTGCTGAAAATTTCCGCCTACGGCCTGGGTTGGCTCGTAATCGCCTTCCTTCTCGCCACCACGGTTTTCGTGAAAACCGATCGCATCGATCTGGAGATTCTAGTTCGGGCCGCGAATCACCTGTGGGCCCGTGAGCCGATGTACTCTCTCAGCGACTCGCTCGAGCACACGAAGGCGCCCTTCGTTACCCTATTCTTCGTTCCGCTCGCAAAGCTCGGACTGACTTGGGCCGGCCACCTTTGGGACATTCTGACGCTCGTTTCGTTTCCGCTGATGCTTTGGTTTCTCGTGGAGAAGTTCGAGACCGAGCGGGAAAAGCGGTACCCGCTCTTTTTTCTCACACTGATACTCCTCCTCAACCCATGGAACACGGAAGTTTGGACCGGTCAGGTGAATGTTTTGCTTTGGGCGGCGGTTCTGATTTCGGCCGCCGAGATTCCGGCTTGGATCGCGGGCTTTCTTCTCATGTTCGCGCTCTCGATGAAGCCGCCGAATCTTCTCTTTCTTCCGTGGATAATCCGATTCGCCCCAATGCCAAAGCGGCTCGGCCTCTGGACCGTCCTCACCGGAGCCGCGAGCCTGCTTCTCTACGCGGGAATTTTCGGAAGCACCGCTCTCTTCGCGGATCATGTGGAGTGGCTGAGATTTCTCCCGCTGTCCTCTCACAAGCACCTGACACAAGGATTAAATTACGGACTCCCAAGCCTTTTGCAGGACATTCCCGGCTCCTCTCCCGCCTGCCTTCTTGTGGGGCTCATCGCCGCCGAGCTCAGCTGCCGCTCTATAAAGGATAAGTACGCCGCCTTCGCGGTCGTTTCCGTCTTCGCCGTGGTTTGCTCTCCGATGGCATGGTTTCAAAACTATACGATTCTCGCCGGATTCGTGGCTCTCGTACTAAAGGATCTGATGGAGGAACAGCGCGCGCCGCTCAAGCTCTGGCTGGGCCTTGCCGTCGTCGCGCTTCTCTTCAGCTTCCCGCTCCACAATCCGGAGGTGCTCCGGCACACGAGCTGGGGCCGCCCGCTCTACACCTGGAACCGCGTCCCGCTCTGGGGGATTTTGATCACGCTGGCCGTCTGGGGAAGCTATCGAAGGCTACGCGATTCGCGCGCGTCCGAGCCCCAGCCCGTGTGACATAAGTCACACCCCTGGCTAAAACACACCGTCCGCCCCATTGAAATCATTGAATTTTCTATAATCGCCAAAGGTTGTAGTCACATCGCGTCAAATTGGAGTTACAACCCCACTCGTTCCAAACTTGGTTTTCAGAAATTGATGTTGAGGAGTTCCCCATGAAGTCGTTCCTGTTGCAGAAGAAGTGGATCGTAGCGGTGGCAGTCGCGAGCCTTGCTACCTCCGTCCCCGCGTTCGCGAAAGACAAGAAGCCGTCCAGTGGCGGCGGTGGCGGCTCTCGCCCGAGCTCGAGCGGCGGTTCGCGCCCCAGCTCCGGCGGTGGATTCGGCGGCGGCAGCCCCCGGTCCTCGAGCCCGAAGCCCTCTTTCTCCGCACCGAAACCTTCGGCCCCGAAGTCTTCCTACAGCGCTCCGAAGCCTTCGAACAATCCGCCGAAGTCTTCTTACACGGCCCCGAAGCCTTCCACCCCGAAGCCTTCGTACACGCCGCCCAAATCTTCGAATTCGCCTTCTAACAAACCTAGCCATTCCGCATCCAAGCCGGCTCCTCAGCCGCGCCGGACGGAATCCAGCACTCCGAAGCCGAGCCAACCTCAGGTTCGCATCGACTCGAAGCCGAAGCCGAGCTCTCCCTCGGTTCGCAACGAGCCCAAGCCGTCGACGCCGAAACCGCAAGTGTCTCAGCCGCAAGGCGGACACAAGCGGACGGCGACGAACGACGGCGGATATATCGAAGACCGCGGCAACCACCAGGTGAAGTTCCGCGCCGACGGCTCCAGAGAGTACGTGAAGACGGACTCCGGCAAGACGACCCAGTACCGAAAGGACGGGACGAAAGCCCAGGAGACCAACAACGGCCAGGTCACGAACTTCCCGAAACCGTCGACTCAAAATCCGAACCCGAAGCCGGTGGTTCAAAATCCGAGCAACCGCCCGAGCCAGACGGACAACCGTCCGAATCTGAATAAGCCGGTGACGGGTCTTCCGCAGCCGCGTCCGCAGACCAACCACGGCAATCAGCCGCAGTCGGGTCACAAGCGCACGGCGACGAACGACGGCGGTTACATCGAAGACCGCGGCAATCACCAGGTGAAGTTCCGCGCCGACGGTTCCAGAGAGTACGTGAAGACGGACTCCGGCAAGACGACCCAGTACCGCAAGGACGGATCGAAAGCGCAGGAATCCAAGAACGGCCGCGTGACGACGTATCGCCCGGACGGATCTTACGATGTTACCGTCCACGGCAAGCCCCAATACACGCAGTCGCGGGTTCAGCAGAACAACGACACCTACATCCGCCGCACGTACACCCAGAACAACACGACCATCATCAAGAACTACCGCACCTACGTTTACGGCGGTTACGACTACTACAGCTACGTTCCGAGCTACGTTTACGACGGCGGGTACTACACGTACCTCCACCGTACCTGGTCGGACCCGTACTACTACAGCTGGCAGTGGCGCTATGATCCCTGGTACGGCACGTACCATTACTACTACCGCCCGTACCGGACGTACTACGCTCCGTCGTACTGGATCACCGACTACCTGATCGCGGACATGCTCTCGTCGACCTACCAGGCGGCGTACGAAGCCCGCGCGGCTCAGAACGCTCAGCTGGCGGCGCAGGAAGCGCAAGCGGCGGCGGCCGAAGCCCGTCAGGCGGCGGCCGATGCTCAGGCGGCGCAGGTCGTGATGACCGAAGAGATTAAGGATCAAATCAAGGCTCAGGTTGAGGAAGCCATCCGGGCTCACGAGCGGCACGAAAGCATTCCGCTCCAGGAGAACCTCAAGAGCCTGAACAACGTATTCGTGGTTTCGGACGACATCGAAGTCGGTATCGAGGGAACGCAGGAAAGCTGCTCTCTCACCGGCGGCGACATCGTCCGGTTGAGGGCTTTGCCGGCGCAGGATGCTGCGGTGGCTGAGATGACCGTCGTGACGGGCAAGCGCGAAAGCTGCCGGCCCAACACGGCGATCGTTGTGTCGATGCAGGATCTCCAGGAGTTCCAAAACAGCTTCGTGGAGAGGGTTGAAAAGGGAATGGAAAAGATGAAACAGGAATCGATTGGGGCCAAACCCTAATCGAGTTTCTGAATCCAAGGGAAACGGGGGTCCTTGCCGAAAGGTGGGGGCCCCTTTTTCTTTAAGGTCTACGTCTCACGCTAAAGATGAAGTTCACGTTTACGTCGACGCATACGTATACGTCTACCTATGCGTACCCATACACGTGAACGTGACCTTATACGGAGTAGGAATCGTTAGAAGCGGGACACGGGGCACGCTTCGATCTGCTTCCGAGCGGTGATGGGTCGCGTATGCCTACGGAACCCACCCGCGGCAAACAAACCGGCATTGCCGTTACTAGCAATCGCTCCTAGCCCGCTGGCTCTCCGGATAAGTTCACGTTCACGCTGAAGGTTACGCTTACGTCTACGCACAAGCACAAGTGAGAGTCCAAGTTGAAGCGGGACCCCAGATAGTGCGATGTGCCAATCGCACCGCATCCCGACGCGAAAAATAAGGCTCATCTACCGAAAAGAATAGAAGATGAGCCCGAAGTCCACACTGCTGTCCCTTTGGCTGGTCCTGGGCCTAGCCCTGACTTGGCCGGCGGAGGGCGGGCACAACAAGGGTTGCCAAAGGAATGCGGCGGCTCTGCGCGAGAACGCTCCCAGGGACACGGTCGTCTTCGGCTACTGGCCGCCGGGCGCGAAGACTTCGAACCCGGCCGCGGTTCAATTCTGGAACCGCACTCTCAACGTCGACTTCCGAAACGTCCCCCAAGGAAAAGAAATTTCCACCGTCCATCTTTCGCCGAAGGATCTCGTCGTCGATGCGATCTTGGGTTTGACCCACCCGGATCAAAATGTGCGCATTGTCGGCCTCGAAGAGGTGTTCCCGGCGAGCGGCCGTTTCTTACGCCGAAACATGACGGCGAAAGATCCGTCCCTCCTCGTCGTGACGGAAGAAGCCCTGCGCAAGGATCCCTCGCTCATTCAGCAGGGCGGACCCGAAACCGCGGTTCTCGTAATCCGGCAGGGGGATTCCCCCTCGCCTTCCTTTCTTTCCGCCGGCAATCCGCTCATACTCGAAGCCGTTCAATTCGATCGAAATGCGCAAAAGCTCTCCACCTCGCTCACTCTGACCGCGGGGCATCCGGAGCTGATAGCCCGCCTCAATCAGTCCATGTCGCGAAGAAACAGCTGGATCCCCGATCGCCTGCAAAGGGAGCTGAACGATCTGCTTGCGAAAGGGCCGAAGGGCAAAGGCCCCACCGTCGCCGTCGACGTAAGCAAAGCGGCGGGAAGCGCCCTTCCCGATTTCCTGAAGGGGCACACGCTGGTCAGCACGCTCGAAGAGCTCGGCGATTTCATCGGAAGAGATCCTTCAAAGAGCATCGACTTGGGCGTGGGACAACCCCACATCGAAGTCGACGGGAAACTTCGGCCAAGCCAGCTAAGACCAGGCCCACGCGATCAAGTGCTCGCGGAAGCGGACAAACGGCTGCGCGACTGGTACCGGGAAAACTACGGGGCGGACCTTCCGGGAGCCGAGACCGCGTTCACCGGCGGCAGCTCTTCGGCTATCGAGCAGGTGCTCGCGCAAATCCCCGAAGGTTCCACCATTCTGATTCCGGAGTACTCCTACAGCGGCATGGAGCGCTCGGCGGAGATATTGGGCCTTAAGGTGAAAACCTACTCGCCGACGGATGACAGCGCTTTACGCTTACCCCTCGACCCGTCGATTAAGCTCGTCGTCACGAACTTCCCCCACAACCCTTCCGGCCGGATGATGACCGAGGCCGCGCGCGCGGAGCTCCATCGGATAGCGGAAAGCGGAACCCTCGTCTTCAACGATCTCAGTTACACGCGCTTCGCCTACGACGGACGGCAGGTCACTTCCTTGTTCACCGGGGCCAAGAGCACGAAAAATCTGATCGAGGCCTTTTCCGGCAGCAAGGACTTGGGGCTCACGGAAACCAGAATCTCGGCTCTCGTCGGCGACCCCGAGCTCGTCGGCCACATCCGAACGGCTCCGCTTTCCGATCTCCCGGATATTTCAGCCAAGCGCCTTCAGGCACTGGTCGAGGTTCTGAAGAACCCGGCCCTGTGGGTGACGAATCAACCCGAGATGCAGGCCCGCCGGGACAAAGTAATCGAAGCGCTGAAGGGAATGGGCTGGCCTCCGTCGATGATTCACACTCCCGAGGGCGGGCTGAATGTAATGGTCGATGTTCCGCCCGGCGTGGACCCGCGGGACGTTACGAGGTGGCTCTGGAGAGAGGCAAAGGTTTTCGTCGCCCCCGACGACTGGTTCGGAGTGAACGGCGGCAAACGGTTCTTGAGAATTTCCCTCAGCGAGAGCTCCCGGAAAATCGGCGAGCTGCAGGAGCGGTTCGAAACCGCCGGTATCCGTTTCGAGGACATGGAGAGAAGTCTCTTTCTCTCGGCGGCGAGAGAGTCGGCGAAAAAGCGCGGGATTACCTGGCCGGGCACCGAGTTCAAGCCGGGCGTAATC
>CAZZHG010000078.1:0-25443 GCA_964653655.1 uncultured Pseudobdellovibrionaceae bacterium | reverse complement strand
CTTGTCCTTGTGTCCGTCGAAGCCGAAGTAGACGCGGCCAGGGCGCGGGATGGAAACGAGCTTGTCGGTCTTTTCGATCTTGCGGCAATCGGTCAGCGTGACGATGCTTTCCCCGCCGTCGAACTCCATCGTGCCGTTACCCGAGCCGCTGACGGCGACCGTGTTGTCGTTCTTCGGTTTGTACGTGGGGTATTGCTTCATCGTGGAATTGGGGAATTCGCCGGGCTTCATCTCGGTTTCGAGTTGGTACTCGAGCACGTCGTTGCTGGACGACATCTTCAGCATCGTGCCCATGTCGATTTTGAAACGCGGCCGGGTCGCGTGGCCGAACACGGCGCGTACGATGCGCAGCTCGGGGTCCGGGGATTGGGTCACCTCGGCGAGGCAATCGAGCTGGGGCTCGAAGTTGTAACCGTCGGCGCCTCCACTGGACGAGTCGCCGAGACGCGCGAAAGCGGGCAGAGAGAAAGCGGCCAGAATCAAAAGAACGTTCTTCATAAGTCCTCCTAAAAACCTCATTTGCTTGTTCCATAACAAGGGCGGATTTGACGTTCCATGTTATTAATATTAAATTATGAACTGATTAGTTCTTAATTTATGAAAGACATATATAAGTATTCGAATTACAAGGACTACATTCGGCATGAATTAACGCTGAATAAATCGGTACGCGGTTACCAGGGCCGGCTTTCGGAAGCCGCCGGTTGCCAGAAATCCTACTTTTCCCAGATGCTTTCCACCCACATCCACCTCACTCCGGAGCACGCCTTCGGCCTCACAACCTTTTGGAATTTCGCGGAAGAGGAAGCGCGCTACTTCCAGGACATGGTCCAGTTCGAGCGCACTTCTCATCGCCGGTTGAAGGCGCTCATCGAGGCGCGGCTGAAGGAGGCGAGAGAAAAACAGGCGGAGCCGAGCCGCCGCTACGGGGGCACGCTGCCGCTCGATGAGGAGAGCCGCCAGGCGTACTACTCGAGCTGGCAGTACGCGGCGGTGCACGTACTTGCGGGAACGCAGACTTTCAAAACGGCGAGCGCGATCTCCGACCGCTTATCTCTTCCGTTGGAATTGGTATCGCGCGTGCTGGAACAACTCAGGGAGATGGGGCTCATCAGTCAGAAAGAAGGGAAGTGGAAGAACGAAGCGAGGCATATCCACATTCCGAAAGAATCCTACATGAACTCCGTGAACCACAATCAGTGGCGGCAGCGGGCGGTCCTCGATTCCCAGCAGAACCGCGAGGGCCTTCATTACACTTCCGTCTATTCCCACCGCCGTGAGGACTTTCAGAAAATCCGCGACCGCATGATGTCCGCCATCGAAGATAGCCGCCAGATCATCAAGCCTTCGGATCCCGAGGACGTCAGCGTTCTCTGTCTCGATTTCTTCTGGGCATAAAAAAAGGGCGCCTCCCGGGGGAGACGCCCTTCTTCGAATGAACTTTACTGCTGAACGCCGGGCAGTCTCAGCGCGCCGATGCTTCCGGCCTTCGTGAGAAGAGCCTGGAACTCCTGCGCGGTGACTTCCGTGCCGTTCATCGCGTAGGTCGTCTTCACCGCCGAGTTTTCCTGCACGGTGGTCATCTTCAGCTCGGCCGTGAACTTCGGGTACTCGATGCCCCAGATTTGCTCCGAGGTGATCTTCGCCTGGCCTTGGCCTCCCGAGCCGTCCACCTTGGCGGCGTAGTACATCTTCAGATCGCCTTCGGCGTTCGATTTGACCGCGCCTTCGACGGTGATGTTGCCGTTCATGGAGCCGGTCTTCGCCGTGACGCTGCCCGATCCTTTGATGTCCATGAAGGTAACGTCGTTCAATTTCGCGAACTCCGCGTCCTTCACTTCGTACTTGAGATTGAAATCGATGTTGGCGTCGTAGCTCGTCTGCGTGAGGTTGTTGGTGATCTTCACGTTGACGTCCAGAGCGATGGGGCAGGTGGAGCCGAAGACCTGGAGGCCGGTCTCGACGTTGCTGCTCATCGGGTTCGTCGTGTTGCCCGTTTGATTGGAGGGCAGTTTGTACTCGCAGTTGCCCGCCTGAAGCGCCTGCACCATCTGCTGCGTCGTGCTATCGCCGACGGCATTGTGCTCGCGTTGTCCGTTCTCGCCGGCCTTTTCCGTGCGGCCGACCGACTCCAACGTGTTGCTGAAGGTCGCCTGTTGGTCTTTCGTGAGGGGGGTGGTGACGTTGCCGTATTTATTGCCGCAGCCGGCAAGCGCGATGCTGAGAATAAAGAAACTTAACCGCTTCATTGATGAGCCTCCTGTGATTAACGACGAGAGGAAGCTATCAGGGGAGCGCGGCTCAGGGAACGGATTTTCCGCCGCCCTTTTTCTCGATGTCCTTGCCCAGCTCCTTCAGCATTTTTTTCTGCTCGGGCGACCACGTGTTGGCGAAAGCGGCGGGATCTTTTTCCGCCGCCTGGATGATCTTCATCATCTTGTCCACGTCGCCCCCGGTCTGTTGCACGAGGTTCTGCATGATGAGGGCCGAGAGCTCGTAGATCCGTTGGGTGTTCTGCTCGTCTCCGGCGACGGACTTTACTTGGGAATCGGCCGCCTGTGCTTTCGGGTCGCCTTTGATGACGTCCTTTCGCTTGGTGGAATCGCGCAGGATGTCCAAGGTGTCGTTCAGGGCTTCCGTCGACGATTTATCGAGCGGCTCCCCGTGAAGACTTAGGGCGAGAAACGCGAGGGCGAGAAGGAGTGGCTTCATGGCCACATTATATCAGTCCTTCGCGCCGGGGCTCATGGCGCTGCCGGCGAGCAGCCCTCCGTCGGCGTTCAATTCCGCGCCGGTGATGTAGGTGCTCTCGTCGCAGGCGAGAAACAAAATCGCGTGGGCCGCCTCCGTCGCCGTTCCGAAGCGCTTTAGCGGCGCGTCTTTGGTCAATGCCCGCATCGTCGCCTCCCGCTGGGCGCCTTGGCCGAGCATGGGTTCCCACATCGGAGTGAGGATGGCGCCGGGATGAAGTGAGTTGCATCGGATCGGATAACCCTGGGAAGCACACCAAAGGGCCACCGTTTTCGTGTGATTTCGGATCGACGCCTTGCTGGACGCGTACGCGGCGGCCCCGGGGATGCCGACAATCCCGCTTCTCGATGAAATGTTAACGATGGAAGCGGACTTCGACTTCTTGAGAAGCGCAATCGCGTGCTTGCAGCCGAGAAACACCCCATCGGAGTTCACGGCGTGCACTTGGCGCCAATTTTCGAGTGTAGCGTGTTCGGGGTCGTGGGGGCCGGGGGCCTCGAAGCCCGTGACGCCGGCGTTGTTCACCAGAACGTCCAAGTGGCCGTACTTCGTTGCGACCACTTTCATCGCGCGGATCCAGTCGGCCTCTTGGCTTACGTCCATGGGAATGAAGAATGCGCCCAGCTCGCTCGCGGTCTTCACTCCTCCCGCCTCGTCGATATCGCCGAGAAAAACCGTCGCCCCCTCTTCGAGAAAAACCCGGCAGGTTTCCTTGCCGATTCCCCTCGCTCCTCCGGTGACGAACGCGATGCGCTTTTCGAGTCTCGGTTTTCCCATCCGGAAAGTTTCAAGGCGGAGGGGGCTTTCGTCAATTCTTGCCAAAGGGCATCCGGCCTTCTTAGATGCCCCTCATGGAGCCCTTTGAGCGGGTCGACCCGGATCGGCCTTCCACTTGGAAGAAGTACCGCAGCGGACTTTGCGATGGCTGCTGGGCCGCGTGCTGCACTTTGCCCGTCGAGGTGAGCAAGGATGACTTGGTCCGACTCGAAGTGGCGACCATCGACGAAGTGCAGGGGTCACTAAAGAAGCTCGCCCGCCGTCTCACCTCCCAGAAGATAGTGCGCTCATTCCGCGCGACCACGGGTCTGTTCATCCTGGAGCATAGCCCCGCCGGAGAGTGCGTTTTTCTGGGGAAGGATCGGCTTTGCACCGTTTACGACAAAAGACCCGACGTCTGCCGCCGCTTTCCGGAAATCGGCCCGAGGCCGGGCTGGTGCCCCGCCCGGAAGAACCGCTAGCCTCGCCGATCGGCTCCTCCTATAATCGTACAACTCCGGGAGGTCCCATGTTTCGCTTCTTGACGGTATTAGGTGCGGCGCTTCTTTTGAGCGCCTGCGCGTCCACCGCATCTCGCGTCGTTCAGCTGGATCGCGGCATGACGAACGAACAGGTTCTCGACGTGATGGGTACCCCGAAGGACCGCACCTTCCGCGGTAAGCAGGAGCACTGGGTGTACCCCGGTACCGACGGAAACCGCGCGAAGCTCGTCGTGTTCGAAAACGGGAAGGTGGTCGAGCTTCTCAACGCGGACGAGCAGGCGAAGGTGATGCACGAAGTGGCTTCCAACGACATCAACACTCAGGGCAACAAGGTTTACCACTGCTCGGGGCAGAACGATTTCGGGCGTTATCCCGACGGCGGCGGCTGCAATCTCTACGGCTGCTGGACTCCGGGCGGGTATTGCAACCAGTGGGGCTGCTCTTCTCAAGGCTCGTGCTCGAACAAGGGCTGCCCGAGTAAGGCTGCCAGCTACCAGTGCCAGGACTAAGACTCCTCTTAATCGCGCTGCCTCTCTTTCTCGCCGGCTGGTCGTGGCGCGATCAGCTTCACGGAAACGACGGCAAGGACATCGAGCTCAATCAGGCCGTCGTTCATACTCCACCCAAATGGCTGAGAGCGAGCCGCGTTCAGAAAGTCGTCGATAAAGTGCAGGGTTTTCTCGAGTGGGACATCCGCAAGGTCCACGTCTACTTTTATTCGGATCAGCGGGCGTTCGAAAAAGCCCACGGCCTGGGACCGACGGTGAGGGCGGCGGCGAAGCGCGACGATCAGTCCGTTCATCTGGGCCCGAAGGTCGATGACGCCGTATTCGATGCGGCCTTCGGCCACGAGCTAGTGCACGTCGTCGTGTTTCAAAAATACAAGGACTCGATTCCGAAGTGGCTGGACGAGGGCCTCGCCAATTTCGTTTCGAGAAAAGACCCCATCAACTTTGGCTACCTTCACTCCAAGCCCATGACCAAGGTGGAGGAAATGAACCACCCCTTCGCCAAGGGGCAGGATGCCAAGTACGCCTATCAGGCTTCGACCGCGCTGATGCAGATGATTTCCGAGCGCTGCTCCATCAAGGATTTGCTTCAGCTTTCCGTGGGGAAGAAGCTCGAGACTTACCTGAAGACCTACTGTGAGATCTCCGACCTGACCGCCGACTTCAACAAGTGGGTAACCGGCCGCGCCATCAAGAAATAGCCGTCATTCCGAGAGCGTGCGGAGCAAGCCGAGGAACCTTTGGCCGTTGCGCGCTAAACTCAGGCGTTATCCGCTATGCCGTGGCCAAAGGTCCCACGTCGCTGCGCTCCTGGGATGACGACCGCCAAAAGTTGCCTGCGGCGGCTTTTGTGGGTTAGATGGGGCAACTTTTTAGGAGGACGAAATGGCCCGTATCACTCTGAAAGGCAATCCCGTTAACACCGTTGGCGAGCTCCCGAAGGTCGGCGCGAAAGCTCCCGACTTCAAGCTCGTGAAAAACGATCTGTCGGAGGCAACGCTTTCCAGCTTCAAAGGTAAGCGCAAGGTCGTCAGCATCTTTCCGAGCGTCGACACGCCCACCTGCGCGATGTCCGTTCGTAAGTTCAACGAAAAGGCCGCGGGCGCGCCGAACACGGTCGTCATCAACGTCTCGGCCGACTTGCCCTTCGCCCAGAAGCGCTTCTGCGGAGCCGAAGGCATCAAGAACGTGGAAACCTTCTCCTCCTTCCGCAGCAACTTCGCCAAGGAATGGAACGTGCTAATCACCGACGGTCCGCTCGCCGGTCTTTGCTCGCGCGCCATCGTCGTGCTCGACGAGAACGACAAAGTCGTTTACACGGAGCAGGTTTCGGAAATCGCCAACGAGCCCGACTATGACAAGGCTCTGAAGTCGATTCTGTAAGCTCCCGTTTTTCTGAAGGGAGAGCCCAAGCGGGCTCTCCCTTTTTCTTTTTCGGCCCCCGCATTGCATCTCTTTCCTCGCGAAAGAGGTAAAGTATGCGAGCTCTACTATTTGCAATTCTGATTGGTCTCGTGGGTTGCACCGAGACCCCGTTAGGTTCATCCAGTACCGCGGGGAGAACGACGCCTGATGTGGACCCGTCCGCCGCGAGCCGAGGTATCACCGATACGACCCGAAGGCCTACTCAGGTGAACACGGGAAACACCCGTTCGGACGAGCAAGTCATAAAAACGCCGATCGGCCCGACGAAGATTGACGAGGCCGAGAGGGCGGAATAGGTCAGCGGATTTTTCCGAGGTCTTTGAGTGCGGCCATGGCGGCGTTGCGCCCGTTCACGCCGATGACGCTGCCGCCGGGGTGGGTTCCCGCGCCGCAAAGGTAAAAGCCCTTCATTGGGGTGCGCGCCGATAGCCGCCTCTCCCACATGAATTCCGGAAGGCATTCTCCTTGGAAGATGTGCCCGCCCGTGAGCCCCACTTTGCGCTCGATGTCCGGAGGGCCGAGCACTTCGCGGTGAAGAATCGCATCCGGAAAATTCGAGACGTAATCCTGAATGGATCGTAGAACTACGTCGCCCACTTCATCGCGGCGATCGTCCCAGCTTCCGTTCTCGAACTTGTGCGGAACGTACTGGGAGAACACGCTCATCGTGTGAAGCCCGTCGCGGGCGACGCTCGTGTCGTACGCGGTATGAAAATACTGTTCGGTCCAAACGCGAGTCGGCATCTTACCGGCTTTGGCGAGCCGGTGGCTTTCGTGCCATTCGCGCTTGGTAAGCGGAGTGTTGATCTGTCCCTTGTGATGAGGCGCCGGAGTGCCGGGCCGGCAGCGGTAATCGGGAAGGGCTTTCAGCGCGAGGCTCAACTTCACCGTGCAGCCGTCCGTCGGAATGGACTGCACTTTGCGCCCCCAGGCGGCATCCGCTTCTCCACCGAGCAAACGCAGCGAAGTTTTCGGATCGGCGTTCGCGATCACGGTTGGGGCGAAGATTCTCTCTCCGCCTTCCAGTACGACGCCTTCCCCGGGAAGAATTTTGGAAACCGGTGTGCCCGTAGCGACGACCACTCCCGCTTCGCGGGCGATGTCGCAAAGAAGAAAGGAAACCATTCCCATGCCGCCTTCGACGTAGCCCCAGGTGCCTGGCTCGCCGTCCATGCGGCCGCTCGCGTGGTGGAAGTAGATGTAGGCCGTCCCGGGATCGTGAGGGCTGCGGTTCGTGCCGATGACTCCTTGGCCCAGGTAGGCCATCTGCATCCGCTCGTCCTTGTAGTATTTCTCGAGCAGCTCCACCATCGACATGTCGAACAGAAATTCCGCGGCGCCGGGAATGTGTTTCACGCGCTCCCGTATCTCGTCGCTCGTGGGGGAGTCACCGAGCCAGATGTCGCGATCGGAATCGGGGCGAAGGGCGTCGCGCATTTTCGCTTTCAGCTCGCCGAGCGCCTTCCAGCCGTTGAAGTCCCCCGGAGCAAAGCGTTTGATTTCGGCGGCGCACTTATCGTCGTCATTCCAGAGTTGAATGCTCGTGCCGTCCGGGAACGGAACGAACATGCCGGCTTCCGCCGGGCTCCAGCGAAAGCCGTGCTCCTTCAGTTTCAGCTCGTTCAAAACTTTCGAGTGCAGAAGGCCCACGACGTAAGCACACGGAGAAAACTTCAGCCCCGGCCAGGTTTCTTCGAGCGTGCAGGCGCCGCCCACTTGTTGCCGGGCTTCGAGGACCAAAGTCTTCAGTCCCTCGCGCGCGAGGTAGGTCGCGCACGCAAGCCCGTTGTGGCCGGCGCCGATGACGATAGCGTCCCACTTCGTGCGGGTCATTTCGGAAAGCGGCATCGGTAACCCGAGCTTGCCCATCACTTTTGCGGTTTGAGAGGCCATGTTCACCATTCGGTGTGCGAGTAGTCTTTCAGGAACTTGCCCCAGATGGGCTCGCCCGTAATGACCGTGTGAAAGATCGGATCGCCGATGCGGGCCGCGCCGTCGACGATATCGAGGGGCGGCTGGAAATCGTGCTCGGCCTGTTTGCGAAGGCTCAGCTCCTTCGGATCTTCGTCCGTCACCCAGCCCGTATCGACGGCGTTCATGTAGATGCCGTCCTTTGCGTAGTCCGGCGCGGAAGTTAACGTCATCATGTTGAGCGCGGCCTTCGCCATGTTGGTGTGCGGGTGCTTGTCCGTTTTGGTATAGCGCGTGAACTTTCCTTCCATCGCCGACACGTTGACGATGTGCTTGTCCTTTTCGGGCGACTTCAGAAGGAGGGGCTTCAGCTTGCTGCAAATAATGAACGGCGCGATGGAGTTAACGAGCTGCACTTCGAGCATCTCGGCCGCCGGCACGTCGCCGAGCTTCAGCCGCCAGCTGTTCATCTGGCGCAAATCGACCTGCTGCAGATCCGCATCGAGCGCCCCTTGCGGGAAAAGTTCTTCGCCTTCCTCGGGCTCGTACGCGTAAGGGATCTGGGAAAGTTTCGCGGCCGAGTGCAGGCCGATGCCGACGCCGGCTCCTTGCCAGGAGGTGACCCAGGCGCCTTCGATTCCTTGAACCGCGGGAAGGGCGGTGGCGTTCGCAAGCTCCCGCTTCACTTCCTCGTAACCGGCGAGCAGCGGGGCGATCTCCGGAGTCGGGGCTCCGTTCTCGATCTCCATCAGGTGGGAGTAAAACCCGGGAGGCCGGCGCACGGTCTGGGCGGCGTTATTGATGATGATGTCGAGCCGGTCCAGCTTGCGTAGCAGAAAGCGGCAGAAAAGCTCAACGCTCGGCGTGTGGCGAAGATCCAGCCCGTAAATGTCGAGGCGATCTTTCCACTCGTCGAAGTCCTTTTCCCTGGCGAAACGCTGGGCGCTGTCGTGGGGGAATCGGGTCGAGATGATGACCTTCGCCCCCGCCCGCAGAAGCATCAGCGCCGCATGGTAGCCAATCTTCACGCGCGCGCCGGTGAGAAACGCCACTCGGCCGTGGAGCGGCGCCGTCATCGTGCGCTTCTTGTAGTTGAAGTCTCCGCACCGCGGGCACATGGAATCGTAGAAATGATGGATGTCCACGTAGTCCGTCTTACAAACGTAGCATCCTTGCGGGTAATTCAGTTTGCCGCGGAACTGGCGTTCGCTCTCATCGATCTTCGCGGGCGGAAGGAAAATGCTGGCGAGCCGGGCCGAGCGGATTTCGGAAGCCGCGCGAAGGGCGCGGTCCGCTTTCTTGTCCTTCCTGCGCCGTAGCCGCCGATGGGCCTTGGCAAGCTTTGAGACTTCCAGGCGGTCGGGACGGGACATCTTGCCGGCCGCGATCATGAGCGCTTTACGGGTCTCGGCGGGTACTTCCCCCAGAAGCACGCGATTTCCCAGGAAAGTTTCGAGAACTTTCAGGCAGGTCTCCACGTCCTTGGGCGGGACGGGCGTGAGCTCCTGGTGTTTGGGGGGCAACATCGGCGCCCAACCTACCTCAGAAGGAAAAAAGGGGGAAGACCCCCCGGAATTCTTGGGTATAGTGCGGCCCGATGAAGCGGATGGGCTGGATACTATTCGGGGTCGTGGGCTTAGGCGTGGTCCTCTTGAGCACCTGCCAGGTCAAACGGGGCCCCTTCGCCCCCAAAGGGGACCAGGTGGGGCAGATCTTGGAGCAGCACTCCTTGGCAAGCCAACTGGAGGCCCCAAATTGTGATCCGCTCGTCGCCGACTGGGAGAGCCTCACTTCCGAGCCCCTGGACGCAAGCCATCTCAGAAAACTTCAGGACGTTGCCCAGAAATACCGCGGAATTCCCGATTCGACCCAAATGGCCTGGAAGCTCCTGATCAAGGAGAACCGGCCTCCCGGCGTCCCCTCTTTCTATGACTGTCAGTACGGCAAGTTTCTCGCGGGGGCCCGGACGGTTTTCACCGATTCCAATCGGGTGCTTCTGAAAGGAAACCGCAAGACGGATGCCCAGTCCACCGCCTTCGCCCATACCGTGCTATCCCTCGTGGCCAGGGTTTTTCAAAATCCGCTCGACGCCGAGGCTTTCAAGGGGAGTGTGGAGCTGATTGGCCAAATGGGCGAGGGCGGTTGGCTGACCTGGCGGACTCCCGAGGAAAAACAGCTTTGGAGCACAAAGCTGGCATCGTTCCAGGGCAAGACGCTCGCCGAAACCGAAAACCTGCGCAAAGAGCTTGAGCCGATCCTCAAAGGGATGAAAGCCCCCCACTAGACTGGACCTGCCTGCCGCCGTATAGCTAGGCCATGGAGACCGGATACCTTCACGGTTACACTGCGGACGAACAAGACAGGCTCTACCGCCAGGCCCGTTACCTGGAAGAGCAGGTCTATAAGGATGTCGACTTCTCCCGGCAGAAACACATCGTGGAAGTCGGCTGCGGGGTTGGGGCCCAGACCGAAATCCTTTTGGAACGCTTTCCCCAGCTCAAGATCTCGGGCATCGACTTTTCCCGCGAACAGCTGCTGCGCGCGGAAACCCGTTTGAAGACCGCCATCGCCGACGGCCGAGTGTCGCTCTCCCAAGGAGATGCCCACAAGCTTCCTTATCAAGACAGTCAGTTCGACGGAGCTTTTATCTGCTGGTTCCTGGAGCACATCGACCAGCCGGAAATCGCTTTGAGGGAAGTTCACCGCACGCTCAGACCCGGCGGCCGCATCTATTGCACCGAAGTTTTGAATGCGACGTTTTATCTTCATCCGTACAGCCCCGCGACCCAGCAGTATTGGTTTCATTTCAACGATCACCAGTGGAACTTGAAAGGCGATCCTTTTGTAGGCGCGAAGCTCGGCAATCTGCTTCTTCAGTCCGGCTTCCAGAACATCCAGACTTCGGTGAAGACCTTCCACTACGACAACCGCATGCCCAAGCAACGTTCGCGGATGATCGAGGAGTGGACGAATCTGCTTCTCAGCGGCGCACCCGCCATCATCCAGAGTGGCCGAGTGACGGCGGAGCTCGTCGCCGAAATGAAACGCGAGCTGGACACTTTGAAAAGCGACCCCAACGCGGTTTTCTTCTATTCCTTCATTCAGGCCAAGGCCGAGGTTTTCTAGGCAGGCGCGTTTATCGACCGGCGCGGTACCCCGGTGTAAGATAGCGAACGTGCCTAGCCCAACCAAAAACCTCGTTTGAAAAGAGAACATAAATTCGGAGTACTCGTATTCGGCCTGTCCCTGATTCTTTCATTGGGTCTGTGCGAGATTGTTTGCCGCTATTTCATATTGAATGCCGTTCCCGTCGGCTCTCGCGCTCGCAATGCACGCCTTCCTTTCTTTGAGCTCGAAACTTCAGTGGAACCATTGCCCAACATGACCATTCGGCCTCGGGTGAACGACCCCGAAAGACGGCGGCGACCGATGCGGCTTGCCATAGTGGGGGACTCCGTAGCCCAGTGTGTTAGCCTGGACTTCAGTCTCTGTTTTTCCGAGGTGATTCAAAACGAGCAGAACCGGTTCGATGTTTTCAATTTTGGTGTCGTCGGCTATGGCATTCCGGAAATCGAAGTGGTTCTGAATGAAGTGGCCGCTTCACAAGCTTTCAATGCCGCTCTCTACGTCGTAAATGTCAACGACGTGATCGATGCCATGGCCGTACTCTTGGCCCTCAAGCGAGATCGCCGGGACAGGTTTGCCAACTACTACGCCTATGTTGGGACTCCAGTCGGGCACCTGAAGAAGTTTCTCATCGATTGGTTCAAGTTTCCGCTGGTCGCTCACTATTATTTGAGCCCGTATTTTACTGGCGAGAAAAGAGTGGTGGAGTCGACACTCCCGCCCACGCCCACAGCTTCCGATCCGAAAAATCAAACCGCTCCGCAAGAAGCGAAGCAGGATTGTGCTCGGCAGCTTGAGAAAGTGAAGCATACCTTCGATAAGACGTATCCGATCCTGGAGTCCATCTATGCCGATCCGGCCGTTCAGAAAAAATTGGTGGAGCACCTTAAGGGCATGAATGAACGGTTGGCGGCGAAGAACGTCAAGTTCGTCGCGACTTTATTCCTCGACTATTACTTCCTGCAGGCTCCCAGCGCGATTCCGAACATCGTGAAAAAAGCGGCTGAAGAGGCCGGCGTCACCTACCTCGATCCGGCGGAAACGTTTCGGGGTTGGGCCGGCCGGTGTTCGCTGTACACCGATCTCGCTCATACTTCGGTTGAAGGCTCGCGAATTTATGGCGAACGGCTTATTCCTCAGTTGACCCGGCTAATAGGAAACTAATTTAGGGGGCAGAGCTTGTGCAGGTTCTTGTGGCCGAGCGGCGGCCACGTGCGGACTTTGCAGAAGCGTTTCTTCCGGTCGTGGTACTTGAGGCACCTGTCCTCGCAACCGCACTTCGCGAAAACCTTCACGACCGCATCGTGGCAGGTGTTGAGCGCGCCGTAGAGGCCGAGCGAGTCTCCGAGCTGAATGGACTCTTCCACGCAAGACGTATCGCAACCCTGCACCGGAAAGCAGGAAACTCCGGCCTCTTCGCTTCGGCCGGTGTGATCGGACCACTCCGTTGCCATCAAAGTTCCTTCGCGAAGCCCCATGCCCGCTTCCGACTGAGAAGTGCGGATCCAGGCGTGACGAACGTCGAGCGCCTCCATAGTGCGATCCAGCGGCACACCCACCACGGCGGGAGCCTGGTCGGCGAAATTGGTCGGCGCGTAGCACACGTCCACGTCGGCAAGGGCGGGAAGGGCCACGAACAGAATGAGCAGAGCCTGATACAAAAAAGCGCGCCTCCGTTGGGGAGGCGCGCTTATAGCATAATTACAGGTTCGGGCTCAACCGACCGGTTCGGTCACGACCTCGAAGTTCACCGAGTTTGCGATGAAGCAGTTGCGGTGCGACTTTTCGTGGAGTTCCACGAGCTTCTCCCGCGTGACCGGGGTTTCCTTCGCGAAGGTCACCTTCGGGCGGAGGATGGTCTTCGTGACCGCCATCTTGCCTGTGGCATTCTTGTCGAGAAACGCAACCGGGTTGTCCTCGTAGGAGTCCACCGTCAGGCGGCTCTTCGAGGCGACCGCGAGAAACGTCAGCATGTGGCAACTCGCGAGAGCCCACGCAATCGCTTCCTCGGGATTGGCGTACTCCGCCTTACCCGCGAACTCTTTGCCCGCCGATCCCTTGATCGACTGGCCGCCTTCGAACGCCACGGTGTGCGTGCGGTCGTAGGTATCGTAAGCGAAGTCGGGGGTCGTACGCTTCCAGGTGATTTTCGCTTTGTGCTCGGACATACGTGCTTCCTCTACAGTTACGGTTAGGCCGCCGCCGTCGGAGACGGGGGCGGGGTTCCCAAAGTGGGGTTGGTCCAGTTGGCGTCGATGCCGAGCGCGATTTTCAAGACCTGCGCAACATCGTCGACGAAATCAATTTTCAGCTGAGACTTCACGTCATCCGGTACGTCGCGCAGATCCTTTTTGTTGCGCGAGCACAGAATGAGGCGCTCGATGCCCGCCCGATGGGCCGCGATTACCTTTTCCTTGATCCCGCCCACGGGCATGACGGCCCCGCGCAGCGAAATCTCGCCGGTCATCGCGAGCTTCGGATCGACATTTCTTTCCGAGAAGAGAGAGGCCACGGACGTGAACATCGTCACGCCGGCCGACGGCCCGTCCTTCGGAATCGCTCCCGCGGGGACGTGCACGTGAATGTCCTTCTTCTCGAAGTCGAACCCAGGAAACTGGGAGCTCAGCTTGGATCGCACCAGAGACAGCGCAATTTGGGCGGACTCTTTCATTACTTCGCCAAGCTGTCCGGTGATGATGAGCTTACCGGAGCCTTGCATGGCCGTCGTTTCGATGAAGAGAATCTCGCCGCCCTGGGGTGTCCAGGCGAGCCCGGTCACCACTCCGGGAGGAGCGATTCTTTCCGCTACTTCGTGCGTGTACTTTTCTGGTCCGAGCAGCTCTTCCAGGTCGCCGATGACCACCTTTACAGGCAGGTCCTTCGCTTCCTTCGCCTTCACGATCTTTTCGCTGCAGCCGCGGCAAATCGCCGCGAGCCGCCGCTGGAGATCGCGGGCACCGGCTTCACGGGTGTAGTGCGAGATCACCCGAAGCATGGCTTCGTCGGAGATCGTAAGCTTCTTGTCGTCCATGCCGTGCTCTTCCAACACCTTCGGCATCAAGTGCCGCTTGGCGATGTGGAGCTTCTCGGCCGTTGTGTACCCCGATAGCTCGATCACTTCCATGCGGTCCAGCAAAGGACCGGGAATGGTCTCGAGCGTGTTCGCCGTCGCGATGAAAAACACCTGCGACAGATCGAACGGCACGTCGAGATAGTGATCGAGGAAGTTCGTGTTCTGCTCGGGATCGAGGACCTCGAGCAAAGCCGACGCCGGGTCGCCCTGGAAACTGTGGGCGAGCTTGTCTATCTCGTCGAGCATCATGACCGGATTCTTCTCGCCTGCCCGCTTGATGCCTTGGACGATACGGCCGGGCATGGCTCCGACGTAGGTGCGGCGATGCCCGCGGATTTCCGCGTCGTCGCGCACGCCGCCGAGACTCACGCGGGCGAACTTGCGCCCGAGAGCCTTGGCCACGCTCTGACCGAGACTGGTTTTACCGACTCCGGGAGGGCCGACCAGCAAAAGGATCGATCCTTTTCCGCCCGGCTTCAATTTCATGACCGCCAGGTGTTGGAGAATCCGTTTCTTGATCTCCTGCAGCCCGTAGTGATCCCCTTCGAGCTGAGTGCGCGCGGCATCCAGATCGATGTCGGCCTTCGACTGCTTTTTCCAAGGCATGGAGCAAAGCAGGTCGAGGTAGTTGCGGATGATGTGGGCCTCGGGCGAACCGGTGCCGATCGTTTTCAACCGGCGAAGCTCGTGCAGCGCGGTCTTGCGGACTTCGTCCGGCATTCCCGCGTCGGCAATCTTTTTCTCGTAGTTCTCGCCCGTGGGAGACTCGTCTCCTTCGCCCAGCTCCTCCTGAATGGCTTTCATCTGCTCGCGTAGAATCGCTTCCCGCTGCATCTTGTCCATGCGGTTGCTGAGCTTCGAGCGGATCTCGCTCTGTACCTGAAGATTCTCCTTCTGAGACTGCATGAGTCCCAAGAGCTGGAGCACGCGCGACTTCACCTGAACCGTTTCGAGTATCTCCTGCTTCTTTTCGAGCGGGATCTCGAGGTTCGCGGCGCAGAGGTGCGAGAGGAACGCCAGGTCCTCGATGCCATCGACCACCTGGCTCAGCTGATCGGTGTTCGCCGGAAGCAGATCGAGGATCTCCTTCGCTAGCGACTTCAAGCTCTCGAGAAGCGCCTTCGTGGTTCCGTCGTCGAGGTCGGCTTGATCGGGCCACAACGCGGCCTGAGCTTCGATTCGCCCGTCCTTGTCGAAGAACTCGTTCACACGGAAGCGCGTGACGCCGCGGACGAGGACTTGGAATCCGTCGTTCGCGTTACCGCGTACCTTTTCTATGTGGCAGAGAGTTCCGACGTGGAAGAGATCCTTCGATGCGGGATCTTTGCTTCCCTTGTCGTTCTTTTGTGTGACCGTGAGAATCCAGCCCTCGCCTTGGATCGCCTTTTCCATCGCGGCGACACTTCCAGGCCGGCCCACCCGCAAGGGTAGAGCAGTGCCTGGGAATATCACCGTGTTTCGGATTGGGAGAACCGGAAAGAGCCCGTATGTGGGTTCCTGCTTCATGGATTCAATTTGGCCCCTGCGGCGGGAAAGTCAAATGAGGCCGCTTAACTCAGCAATAATATGAAGCAATGGTACCGCCGGGTATCCTTATATGGATCGTGGTATCCTTTTTAGATTCTCGGGGGCCGCTCCTTTGATCCATATGATTCATCGCGCAGGGTTCACCCTGATCGAACTGGTCATGGTGATCCTATTGATAGGCATTCTTGCGGCCGTGGCCATCCCGGAATTCGTCGATTTTCGGACCGACGCGAAGAACTCCGCGACTCAGGGAGCACTCGGAGGCCTTCGGGCCGGTATCGCCATCGGCAGAGCGAGCATCGCCTTGCGTGAAGCCGACACCGCCCCGGCGTACCCGGACGTGACGGAACTTCGCACGAACGTTTATCAGCCGGCGTTTCATCCGGTGCTTGCGGCCCAGGCGCTTGCGATCGTGGACAAGGCCCCGAGCATTCCCCAGAACCCGTGGACGCTGGCGACTCTGCCGCTGGCTCATTTCAGCTCCGTCGCCGATTGCTCGGGTCTGACACAGGGGGATGTACTCGACACGCCCGCCGATAGCCGGGGCTGGTGTTACAACAATACCAACGGGACGATTTGGGCTAACAGCCATCGCAACAAGGCCGCGAACTCGACTGAAAATACATTTTGATGCGGCCGGGCGAGCGGAAAACGACGGCTGGATGGGCGCTTGGCCGCGTGAGGGATTCTTCACATTTGAAACAACTTTACTGCACCGTGGATGGATACCCTCTCCATGAGGGTAGATCCGTTCTCTAACTGTCAAAATTCCGGACAATAAAATTATGGCCTTCAAACCGAAGAAGCAGGAACACACCCCTGAGAGTAATCCCGTGGGCGAAGAGGATTTTACGTCCTCGATGGATTTAAAAGCGGCGGGACTCGATCAAGGAAAGCGCGGCAGCAAGGTGAACGAGATCATGGCGCGCATCCGAGTTCAGAGCGCCATCTTCCGGGCTCGTAGCGGTCTGATGTATCAGGCCCTCAAAGCCAAGAAGCTTCACTACGCGATTCCCTTCGTCATCGCGCTTCCCATCGGACTCGTCGGATATCAGTTCTTCGGGGCGAACAAGACGGAGTTCAATCCGCAGCCGGTAGCCCGCCGGCAAATGCGCCAGCCGCCTCCGCAGCAGGTGCCGCCGGAAGTTCAGGCGCAGCAGCCGGAGGCCGTCGCTCAAGTTCAGGCCCAGGCGAACAATCCGCCTCCGCAAGAAGTTCCTCCGCAAGCGGCCGTTGAGCCGCCTCCTCAGGCGGTAGTGGTTCCTCCTCCGGCTCAACCGGCGGCTCCTCCGCCGAAGGCCGCCATCCGCAATCAGGACTGGCCGACGGAACCGCCGCGCAAAACGGCCGGAACCGCCGCGAAGAACGCCAAGGGTAAAGCGACCGCCGCCAAAGGCGCCGCGAAGACCACGGCGACCAAGAAGGCGGCCACCGCCACGTCGAAGACGGCTAAAACCGCGAAGGGCGCGGCCAAGACCGCCGCGAAAACGACGAAGGGCAAAGCGGCCGTGAAGACTACCGCGACGAAGAAGACGACCGCGGCGAAACGCTCGGTTGCGAGCAAGCCCGCGTCCAAGACGTCGAAGAAGACCACCAAAAAGAAGTAATCACTCCAGGAACGCCGAGCCGGGTTTTCCGTCCACGCCGGAGTGAATGGCGCGGATGATGAACCGATCCGTCTCGATCCCATCGTACAGGGATTCGGCGAAGTCGTTTCTGAACGTGAACTTGTGGAAGAATCCGTAGAGCACGTTCACTCCCAAATTCCCCAGCACATCCCGGCGTAGATGCGGCCCCATCTCGGCTAGCTCCACCTCGACGATGAGAGAGGACTCAGGACCGCCCTGGTTCTGCTGCCCGTGGATACCGAAGTAGGCGCGGTTGCCTTCCACGAGCCCCACGAGCACGAATTTGCGGTTGGGGCGGTGGTACTGCACGAACGGGTACTCCGCTTTCAATACCGCGCTCACGCGCTGAATCGGCTCACCTTCCACGATTCCCTGACCATATCGTCCCACCGCGAGTGCGGGCTCGCTGTAGTAAGCCGTTTGAAAAATGGTGCTGCCGTAGGGAGCGCCGAAGATCCGGGCCGCGGTGCGCCCGCCGCCGATTTCGATGATGGAGCCCTTCAGCTCGTCGAGCGCGTTCAAGCGCTTCGCCTTCCATTGGACCATGTCGACTTCGGTTTCCTCGGCGAGCTGCTTTCCCGCAGGGCGGGGCGACGGATTGCGAGCGAGATTCCAAAGCTCGGCGGTCCGCTCACGATTTTCGGTAGCGCATACGAGTGTCCATCGACCGGCAACCGGCGCCTCGGCGATCTCAATTTCTTTTGGGGCTTTGACGTTGAACGAGTCCGTCAGGTTCCCTTCGGGCGTGAAAACCAAATACGGTGTCATGCCGTTTTCGAGCAGCAGTTTTCCCTGATCGAAGGGTGCGAAGGCGCTGCTCTTCAGGTGATCGACGATCACTTTGCCCGGCGCGGTTCCGTCGAGAAGGGACTTCAAGAAGGTTTCCGGATTTCCGTTGTAGTGGGTTACGGCGTAGGCGAGGTTGATGCCGACTCTGGCCAGGGTGTCTTTTTGCTCGGTGCCTGTGTTTTCGAGAAGACGCAGGTGCAAGTGCACTTCGGTGACCAGCCCGTTTACCTCCGAGCGAACTCCAAGCCACGCGTGTCCGTTGCTCCGGTTCGTCGCGGCGGTATCGGCGATCACCAGCCGGCTTTCGCCCGGATTGTGTCTCAACGCGTGCCACTCGCTATTGAGCTGACCTTGGAGTCTCAGCTCGTTGATGTAGTTGTGGGGCTCGAAATTGTCTCCGGTGCGGCCGTAACGCAGATCGCTCGCCGCGCGGTCGTAAGGCGAAAGTGAAATGATGCGCATGTTGGGATTTCGGACGAGCAGATGTTCGGAGATGTGTTGGGCCGCGCCGATTTCGGAAAGCGCGATGTGAAGGTCGGGAGCGTTCGCGAGCAGCTCGGCCTTTTTGCCGAAATCCCGCGTGGGCGGAGCTAGCTTCGCCCACGGGCAAGCCTGGGCGATGAGCGGAAACCACAGAAAGGCGATGGCAAGCAGGGAGGCCCTGTTCTTCAACGTCAGCTCCGGGATTTGGGTTAAGGAAGAACCTTATACCTAAAAGCAGGGTTCCGAAGGAAGACGTTGGGCTTAAAGCTCTGAATTATAAGGATTAATCTTGGGAGAAGTTGTTGTCTTTGCTCTTCGCGTGGACCCCGCGGCGGAAGGCCTTGAAGCCGGATTCCATCGCTTCCACGCCGAGCAGGACGAACACCATGACGAGCGAAACGGCGAGAGCGTCGGCGAAGCGGTTCACGCCGATGAGAGAGCCGACGGCCGCGAGCACCCAAATTACGGAAGCCGAGGTCACGCCGAGTAGGAGGCCGTCTCTCGTGAGAATCAAACCGCCGCCCAGAAAGCCGATGCCGGTGACCACCTGGCCCAACACCCGGGTGGGATCGGCGGCGGTATGGCCGTCGTCCATCATGAGCCCGAGCCGCACGAAGGTCGCGGTACCGAGGCACACGAGAATGCAGGTTCGCACGCCCGCGGGCTTACCGCGAAGCTGGCGCTCGATACCGACGATGAACCCACAGGCGATCGATACGCCTACTTGGATCCAGAAATTGGTGCTGAGGGGAGAATCGAAAGGCACGGCTTTATCGTAGCTTTACACGATCGTACCGTCAATTTTGGGAAAGCGCCTCGGCCACCAGCTTGTGGAAGTGGTGCACGCCGTTCTCGCGCTTGGGCGAGAGCCTTCCGCGGTCGTAGGTGCTGGAGTGAAGAGCCCGCTGCACGGACTCGCACAGGTAGATGTCCTCGAGCTGGACCTGATGGCTGAACGCGGTGATCTTTTCCAGATCCGCGGGCAAGCTCTCTTCGTTTCCGGGAAGTGGTTTCGATAGCGGCCAATACTTCGGCTCCGGAACCACGACGGGAGAATCCTTCGGTACGAACCACTCGAACACCGTGAGCGTAGTTTCCTCGTCGATTGGCACAACGAGATTCGTGCTCAGGTTGTCGGGGTAAACGTTGATCATGAGATTCGGAAAAATCCAGTAATAGAGCGCCTGCTTGCCGCCGCCCGCTTTCATCGGCGTGTGGTGGCGCGAGTGCGTCTTGCGGTTCTCGACGACATATTTGCCGTAGTCGATTTCCTTGTAGAGCGCGGGGTGGGCCAGCGGAATGTGGTAGCCCTCCTGGTAATTGTCCACGTACGCCTTCCAGTTGCACTTCACGAGGTAATCGCGCCGATGGAGAAACCGGTAGCTCGCCGGATCGACTCCGAGTGCCTTCGTCTCTCCGGGAATGGCGCCGAGAGTTTCCGCGAGACCCGGGCCGGTGGGGGCGAGAGAGACGAAAACGAGAGGTCCCCACGTATCGACTCGGAACTCGGGAAGGCTCACTTGGGTCTTGTCCCAGTTGCGAACGCCCTCGAACTCGGGTGCGGCCCGTAGCCTTCCGTCCAGGTCGTAAGTCCAACCGTGGTACTTGCATTGAAGCACCGGCGAGCAGCCGCGCCCCTCGGCTAGCGGCCCCGCGCGGTGGCGGCAGACGTTCGACAGCGCCCGAAGTTTTCCCTGACGGTCTCTCAACACGATCAGCGGCTCGCCTTGAATCTCGGTCGCGAAATGGCTTCCGGGCTCGGTCAGCCACGCAAGCGATCCCACGTACTGCCAGCCTTTGTGGAACAGGTTTTTCCTCTCGGCCGCGAGCACGGCCGGGTCGGTGTACCAGCGCGACGGCAAAGTGGTCGCCTCGGCGATATCGCCGCTATACCGATAATCGGAAAAATCCATGGCGCCTTGTTATCAGCATCCGGTCCCTCTTGAAAAGGAGCCCGGATCGGGCGAATAGAGGGCTATGAAATCCTACGAAAAAGACGGAAGGCTGATGCTCATCGTGGAGCGCGGGGAGAAATTGGTTGCGACGCTCACCGAAACTCTCGCCCGCCACAAGATTCAAGGGGGATTCATCAGCGGGCTCGGAGCGCTGACTCAGGCGGAGCTAGGTTACTACTACCTTCACAAGCGCGAGTACCTCCGAAAGACCTTTGTCGACGAGTACGAGCTCATCTCGCTCACCGGCAACGTCGCCCTCAAGGACGGAAAGCCCTTCGTCCACGTTCACGCCGTTCTAGGCGACGACAAGTTCAACGCTTTCGGGGGACATCTGTTCGAAGCCGTGTCGGCGGTCACCGCGGAAGTCTCCGTATCCCCGTTTCCCTTCTCTCCGGTTCGCCTTCAGAACGACGACGTGGGGCTTGCCACGATCTGTGAATTCGCCGGGAAGTGATTTCGTTCCAAAACCGGGTTGTAGACAGTGGTTAACGCATTGCGGTACGTCATATTGCTACGCGTCATTGCGTTCGGTTATTCACTCTCCATCGGTTGGAACGATTTTTTTACGTGGGTCTAGTGCTGGGGTCGCCCAAAGCGACCCCAGCTCTTGGGGACAGCCCATGAGCAAGTGTTTTCAGATACTTAGGTAGGGTACGGATCGGGAGCCACGAGGCTTCCCGAAGGGGTCCGGCACCGCTGGCCTCTCGCTTTAGGGTTAGCGAGGGGCGTCCGTTACTGGTTCCGCTTCGGATAGCTTGGAGCCGTTAACGGATACCGACTTTCGGGGGTCATTTTCGATCGGTCGCCCAAGACCGGTCCACCTCTTGCGAAAGAGGAGAGTCTGGCGGTCCTTCGTCTTTGGAGAGAGGGACGAGGGACCCCAGGCTCGATTATTCTCAGGCGCTCTTTAGGTCCAAAGCCAGGCGCGATAAGTCCAGAACAAGAGAACGGCGGTGGCGGGAATAGCGGCGAACGCCGTGAACCAGGCCCACAAGCTCGGGCTCAGTCCGTAGAAGAAACAAAATCCCATCCAGGCAATCGTGAAGAACAAGTACTGAGTCACGCAGAAGGCGAGGATGCTTTCCACGCGGTTCAAGGTACGGCGCCACCGATCCGTCGTGCGGGTGAGCCGCTCCTCGAGCACTCCGTTGATGGCGCTCGCGATCTCCGAATAAACGAGAAACACGCCCATCAACCCAAGGCAGAGGAGAATCTCCGTGAAGCGGGAATCCGGCGTGAGAGTTTCGAAGCCGCGGTAGCGGGCGGCGAAGGCCGGCAGAAGTTTGAAGTGCGTGATGGCCCACACGACGTAGAGAAGAAAAGGAACGTTCGCCGGAAGTCCCCGCGCGAAGCAAAGCCAGAACGTGCGCGTGCGGCTCATCGGAAGCGTCTTGAGATAAGCGCGCGAGATAGGCCCCGGCGCGGCGCCGCCCCAGACGATTCGGCGATAGGGAAATCCCGGCCACGCGATGACGAACGCGATTCCGCAGTAGTAGAGCGAGCTGAAAGGCGAGCTTGCGAGAGCGTAGGCCTGGTTGCAGGCGAGCAGAATCGTGAGCAGCACTGCGCCGGTGAGCCAGGCGGAGGAACTATCTTTCAGATCCTGTTTTAGAAAATGGAAGTACGTTGCCATGGGGTTCGTCCACTTGTTTCAAATGGTGCGCGACGCTGTCGGCGAGCGTGCCGTGGCTTCTGATCTCTTTTCCCGAGAGCTGCTTGAGAAGCCGTCCGTCGTGCAAAATCAAAACGTCCGTCGCGTGAGGCTCGAGGTTGTCGAGCAGGTTCGTGCCCAAGAGGATCGTCGAGCCTTGCTCGCGCCGGAGCTGAGAAAGATGATCGTAAAATCTCTGGCGTCCGAGAATGTCGAGCACCGCCGTGATTTCGTCGACGAGCAGAAGCCGCGGCCGGCAGGCCAGCGCCGCTACTATCTGCACCCGGCGCATCTGCCCCGCCGAGAGGGAAGCCATCCGCGCTTCCACGTCGATGCGGTACTCGGAGATCAAAGTGCGCTCGTGCGGGAGGGAATACTCCGGATAAAACGAAGCGTGAAACCGCAGAAACTCTTCCACCTTCCAGCCGAGCGGCGGCACGACGCTTTCGGCGAGGTACGCAATCGATCGGCGAAGCTCGTGGGGGTCCGTCGCCGGGTCCCGGCTGAGCACGCGCACGATTCCGGTCTTCGGTTGCACCAGGCCGGCGAGAATCTTGATGAGCGAGGTCTTGCCCGCCCCGTTTTCGCCGACGAGACACGCGAAGAGACCTTCCGCGAGGTCGACGCTCACGCCCCGCAGGACGGACTTCGTCCCGTAGGTCAGCGAAACATTTCCGATGGAGACGGCGTAAGAGGGCATGGCTCACTAACTTTTCGGCATTTCTTGGCTTTTTCCTGAGTTCGGTTACTTTGGATCGGTGAGTCGAGAAGCGTACAAAACCGAGATGAAGTCCCTCTGGGCGCTCGCTTGGCCCATCATGGGCGCGCAGTTTCTGACCATGGGGATGTACTTCACGGACAACGTGATGGTCGCCCGGCTGGGCGAGGCTCCGCTCGCCGCGCTCGCCATGGCGGGCACGATTCACAGCACGCTTTACATCCTTTCCATGGGGATTCTCTCGGCGCTGAGCCCGTCGATATCCCACGCTTACGGAGCGAAGGATCCGGACGCCATAGGCCGCTGGTTTCGTCAGGGCTGGCGGGTGGCGCTGACTCTCGCCGCCTTCGACATCCTGGTACTTTTCAATTCGGCGAAGATTCTCGTCTTCCTCGGCCAGGATCCGGTGAACGCCCAGCTCGCTCAATCGTTTCTCAGGGCGCTTTCTCTCGGCTATCCGGGTCTGCTCATCTATTTCAGCGGACGTACCTTATGTGAGGCGACTTCCGACAGCCGTGTTTCCATTTACATCGTGGGCGCCGGCATCATCGCCAACGGCGTGCTCGACTATCTGCTGATCTACGGCAACTTCGGTTTTCCCGCCCTCGGGGTCACGGGGGCCGGGCTTGCGACGTCTCTCGTCAACTGGACGATGGCCGTTTTGATTACGGTCTATATCTGGAAGCACCCCCGGTACCGTCCCTTCCGGGTTTTTCAGAAGGCTGCGTGGTTCGACCGAGCGCTCATTTCGGAGTTCATCAAAGTGGGGCTTCCCATCAGCGGCGGGATGCTCGCGGAGATGTGTTTCTTCGCGGGAGCGACGCTTACGATGGGAACGCTCGGCAGCTCGCAGCTCGCGGCTCATCAGATCGCCATCAACGCGGCCTCTTTCACGTTCATGATTCCCTTGGGACTCGCGTTTGCGGTGGCGATCCGAGTGGGGCAGTTCCGCGGGCGAGGGGACGCGCTCGGCACCGTGCGCGCCGGACGGACGGGTTTTCTGGTTACTCTCTTCGTACAATCTTTAATGGGACTTCTCTTTCTGTTTTTCCCTGGCGCGGTGACGAGCCTGTACACTTCAGATGTGTCTCTAGCGGAACCGGCGAAAGTGCTTCTTCGCATCGGCGGTATTTTTCAGATCTTCGACGGGCTCCAGGTCGTCGGCATCTCCGCGCTACGAGGACTCAAAGACACGAAGATTCCTTTCCTCAACACCGTTCTTTCTTTTTGGTTGCTGGGAGCGCCGCTCGCGCTTTGGTTGAAATCGAAAATGGGTCCGCCGGGAATTTGGTACGCGATGGTGATCGGTCTCGGGCTCGCCGCGATTTTGCACTTACGTCGATTCCAACGGCTCTCGTTGAAACTGATACAATGAGTAGTTCATGCCGCATCCGATTTTGAAGTTCATAGCCCGCCTCGAACGTTTTGCTCAGCGCATCTGGTACACGCCGTTAGTGGCGCTGCTTGCCGCGGCGGATCTTTTCATCCTCATCATCCCGACGGACGCACTGCTCATCTCGAACGTAGCCCTGCGCCCCAAGCGATGGATATCCATCGCGGTCTGGGTGACGTTGGGCTCGGCGCTCGGCTCTTTGGCGTTGAGCGTGGGGATTCAGGCGTGGGGTTCGGACTTCATGGGCGCGTTGGGGATTTCCCTGCAGAGCTCTCCGAGCTGGCAGAGCACGGCGCAATGGATGCGCGACTACCAAGGTTTGACGCTCGCGCTATTTGGCGCGGGGCCCTTTCCGTTGCAGCCCGCCGTGGTCGTCGCGGCAAGCGCCGACGTGAATCCCTGGTCGATTTTTCTCTGGGTCGCCCTGGGACGGGCGGCCAAGTTCTTCTTCTTCGCGTGGGCCGCGACTCACGCTCCGACCATTCTCAGCAAGATCTGGGGAATCCGGTCGGAGGTTGAGAGCCTTCACGCCGCCCAACGCGAGTTGCAGCAAACCGATCGTAACGCGAGCTGAGGTCCCATGAGGGTCGTTCTATTTGCGTTTCTCCTTTGCGTAGCTGCGTCCGCCGACCCCGTCGTTTACAAAGCCTCCGCCGGAAAGAAGCTCGAAGCCGAAGTTCACTTGCGTGAGTTTTGGGGAGATCCCGAAGTAGATAAGGCGAGAATCCCCGCTTCGCTCCAGATCGTGGGGGACGCAGGCTTCGGGGAGGGAAGATTTCTGCGGATCGAAAAGAAAGTCGAGAAGGCTTCGGAGAACGAGATCAGTCTCTGGTACGCGATCTACGGGCTGAAGAAGGACGTCGGCGCGCCCATCGCCGCCCTCGTTTCCGAGAAGCCCGTTACCGGTCACAAGAAGTTCGAGACTGACTTTCAACCGGTCCCCGAGAAGGAGAGAGTGAGCGGGGTTCGTAAAGCGGTGGAAGGCCTGTCCGCATTGGATATCAACGGAGACGGAAAGCTCCTCCCGCCCTACACGATAAGTAAAACGGAATCGGGCGAGGTTCTATTCGACGGCAATGGCCAGAAGCTCGCGAAGCTCTCCGATTGTAAACTTTTGAAGAGCGGAGATTTCTTGATGGTGAAGTGGGAGAGCAACGACTTTCCTTACAAGAGCTTCTATATCTACCGCAACGTAGCGCAGATTAGAGAGTACCTGCCTAAACTTCAATACTGGCTGGAAATCGA
>CAZZHG010000077.1:0-27103 GCA_964653655.1 uncultured Pseudobdellovibrionaceae bacterium | reverse complement strand
GGCCTTCACATGTGGGACGTGAAACGAAACATCAAGGAGGGCTATCTCGCTCCCCGGACCCAGGTTTACCCCGGAATGATTTATTGGCTCATCTATGCGCCGTCCGCGGTAGCGAGGGGAAAACGCGAGATCGCGAGTCTGTTCACCGGTAAACTTGGCACTCCCGAAACTCGACGGGAGATTCTCAGCGAGGGAGTAACGGCGCACAACAACTGGCTCCTCGTGCGCGGAATATTCATCTTCTGGTCGGGCATGGCCATTTTGTGGGCTTTCCTCGCGGGGCGGGCCTATTGGGGCAGAGATTCCTACGGACTTGTCGCCGCGGCCATAGTCGGATTCTCGTGGGAGTTCGCCTACCACGCCCGCTACATCGCCTGCGACGCGATTCATACTTCGGCCATCACTCTTCAGCTCTTTTTAATCGTGATCGCGCTATCCAAGAAAAATCCTTGGCGCTGGCTTTACTACTCGGCCGCCGCCGCCGGGCTCGCGGCGGCGAGCAAATATACGGGAGCCGCGGCGATCCTGCCCGCTCTGGCGATGCCCTGGCTGCACCCCACCTGGAAGACGGGCGCCCAGGAGAAGGCCGAGGCCGTGGCCGCGGTCCTGCTCTGTTTCACGTCGGTATACCTCGTATTGTCGCCCGGAATTCTCGTTTACCCCTCCGACGTGATCACCATGTTCGGCAACCTTCACCGAACTTACGCGAAATTCGGCCACGTGGGACACACGCTCAATGCCGGCATCGATCACCTGAACCACTTGGTCCAGTATCTGTTCCTTTACGAGTTGGCACCGTACCGCCCCGTCTCGCTCTGCTTCGCGCTTCTAACGCTACTCGGCGTGTATGCCGGCATTCGAAAGAACCGCCGGGCAACCTTGAACCTTTTGGTCTTCCCGCTCTTTTATGGACTATATTTCTCCACCCAAAGGGTGATGATCGTCCGGAACTACCTGGTGCTTCTGCCTTACCTTGCCTTCTTCGCGGCGGGAGGGGCGGCCTACCTGTGGACAGCCAGGTTCCCCGTTACGATTCCCCGACGAGCCATGGCGACGGCCCTGTTCGTGGCGTTTTTCGCGAACGCAGCCTTTCTTTTCTACGCGGGCTGGTCGATCAAGCATCCCGGCGAAAGTGTGGAGCGTGCGCTTGCCTACATGCGCTCCCATCCTGAAAAGAGATTCCTGGTGGGCCCGTGGGTGAAAGCCGCGATCCCCGCCGACGCCCCATTGACCAACCTGGTGGAAAACGCGGAGCAGCCTTATGACGAAGCCATCTTCCGCGTACGGGACGCGAAAAATCGCCTGGATCTGATCTGCTACAAAGGGAACCTGTACGATTACCATTACGGTCCCTACGAAGTGAACATCAACTACTACAGTAACTGGAACGGACAGGACCACGTGGTTCGGATGAGCCGGGATAAGATGCAACGCCACAACGTGACGTTCTAATCCACGAATCGGCTTATGAAGTTACGCGGCTTTTCGGGACTTCTTGGGGCGGGATTCCGTCGTCTTTCCGAAACCCGTGAGACGGGTCACCAGATACAACGGCCGGTTGCGGACTTCGTCGAAAGTGCGGGCTACGTACTCGCCCACCATACCCAGGCAAAAGAGCTGGGTTCCTCCGAGAAACAGAGAAATGAGAACGAGCGAGGTCCACCCGGGAATGGCCTGCTTGGCGCCGTACTTCGCGTAGAGGGCCCAAATGCCCACCAGAAAGGCCATCACGCTCGCGAAGAATCCGATGGCGGTGGCGAGCCGCAGGGGAAAGAACGAAAAGGAAGCCACTGCATCGAAGGCGAGCTTGATCATCTTCTTCAGCGGGTAGTGCGTCTCGCCGGCTCCGCGCTGGGCCCGATCGTAATAGATTCCCGTCTGACGGAACCCTACCCAGCTGACGAGTCCACGGACATAACGGTGGCGCTCGCGCAGGCGAAGAAACGCGTCGGCGACTTTTCTGTCGACGAGCCGGAAGTCCCCGGTGTCGACCGGAATGTCGAGATGGGTCAGTGAGCGGATGACTCGGTAAAAGATTTTCGCGGTCAGAAGCTTGAAGTATCCCTCTCCCTTGCGGGAGCGGCGGACGCCGTAGACGACTTCAAAGCCTTCTTTCCATTTCGCGATGAACTCCGGGATGAGCTCGGGCGGATCCTGGAGATCCCCATCGATGATGGACACGGTGCTTCCGTTCGTGTGCTCCATCCCCGCGGTAATGGCCACCTGATGGCCGAAATTGCGCGAGAAATGAACGGCCTTGAAGCGGCTGTCCTTGCGGTGAAAGCCGTCGATGATCTCTCCGGTACGGTCCCGGCTTCCGTCATTCACGAGTACCACCTCGCAAGACTCGTCGATGCCGTCGATGACCTTGCTGACGCGGTTAAATAGGGCGTCGAGCCCCTCTTCCTCGTTGAAGACCGGAATGACTATGGAATGGATCGCCATGGCGAAGCGCACTCTCCCAAAGTCTTCTCGTCACAACCCACAAGAATCTTTAGAACTCTTCTAGAGTTGCCGATAAGACGGACATGGGTCAGGTCCGCAGAAAGAAACCGGTAAAAGCCGGGAGCGCCGCCAAACGAGTCGCCAAGCCGGTTTTGGTCAAAGCACCGGAGCCCCAGGAGCTCGGCCGCCACGCGCCCCTGCAGAAGGTGAAGCATTTCCACCGTCTGCTCGTGGGAATTCTGATGCTGGGATTCGTCAGCAAAGTCTACCGGCTCGAAGAACCCTCGACGTTCTACTTCGACGAGGTCTATCACTCCTTCACCGCGGGCCTCTATTTGAGTGGAGACCCGAAAGCCTACGACCCGTGGGCAAAGCCCCCGCAGGGCCGCGCTCACGAGTGGACGCATCCTCCCCTTTCCAAAACTCTCATGGCGCTCACGATGGGAGTGTTCGGGGAAAACAGCTTCGGCTGGCGCATCGGCTCGACGCTCTTCGCCACCGCCGCCGTAGGTCTCGCCGCTCTAGTCGCCCTCGAGCTGTTCGCCTCCCAAAGCATCGCGCTTTTGACCGCGCTCTTTCTCAGCATCGAAGGTCTGGCGTTCGCCCTCGGACGTATCGGGATGAACGACAGCTATTTCATCTGCTTCACGCTGTTTACTCTCCTGAACTACATCCGCTGGAAGGATGACAAGAGCAACCGCAGATTCCTGCTAGTCGGACTCGGCCTCGGCTGCGCCGCCGCCACGAAATGGACCGCGCTTTATCTCTTCGGAGTGGTAGGCCTCGATATTCTGCGCGATCAGTTCTGGCTCGGCGGCAAAAAACGCCACAGCCCCAAGGAGTGGGCCAAGATCGTCGGTTTCATGGGCCTCCTGCCGGTCGCGATTTACGTCGCTTCCTATTTTCAGATGTTTCTGATGGGAAATACGTTCTCGCGCTGGTGGTCCCTGCAGCAGCAGATGTGGTGGTATCACTCCAAGCTGAAAGCCACGCACAGCTATCAATCCGTTCCCTGGCAGTGGATTTTCAACCTGCGCCCGGTTTGGTTCTGGGGCGGTAGCAAGGGCGACACCGCCGCGAACATCTACAATCTCGGCAACTCCATGATTCTGATCCCCGGACTGGTTTGCGCGCTCTTCTTCGCGCTTCGGGAAAGAACGAAGTCCTGGAGCCGATGGTTTGTTCTGTTGGCGTATTTCCTCTTTTGGGTACCCTGGAGCTTCTCGCCGCGCATCATGCTCTTCTATCACTATCTGCCGGCAGTGCCGTTTCTCTGTATGATCCTCGCCCGCTACACCGACATGGGCATGAGAAGCCCGGACCTCTGGGCCAGACGCACGGCCTACACCGTGCTCGGCGCTTCCGCTCTTTGGTTTCTGGTCTTCTATCCCCATCTGACGGGAATGAACGTGCCGATGAGCTTCGCGAAGGCCGTCTACTTCGCCTTGCCTACCTGGAAATGATTTCGATGGGTGTCACCCTACCGACCCCGCTTCAACGAATGCTCGCCGGAAAAAAGCTCCGGGGAAAAATTCGGCGCTTGAGCCACGGCCGCTGGAAAGCGGAGACCGGGCGTCCCGATCCCGTCGCCCTTCTCGAGCGGTCCAGCACGGGGCGCCTGCCCCACCTGATTCCGATCCGCTACGGACGAATGCTCGCCTCGCCTTTCACTTTCCTGCGGGGCGCCCCCATCGTGATGGCCCATGACTTAGCCTGCTCGCCGCTGACCGGGCTGAAAGTTCAATCCTGCGGCGACGCGCACTTGAGAAACTTCGGTCTCTACGCAAGCCCCGAGAGAAATCTCCTTTTCGACGTGAACGATTTCGACGAAACGCTACCCGGCCCCTGGGAGTGGGATCTCAAGCGGCTGACGGCGAGCTTCGTCGTCGCTGGCCGATGCAACGGCTTCAAGGAAGCCGACTGCGTGGAAGCCGCTTTGACCTGCGCCCGTTTCTACCGTCACTGGATCCGGGAATACTCCCTCATGCATCTGCTCGACGTCTGGTACTCGAGGGTCGACGCGGCAGCGGTCCTCGGTGTCTTCAATCGAACGGCCCGCAAGCAAGTGGAGAGTGCCATGGAGAAGGCGAGAAACCGAAACAGCCTTCAGGCCTTGTCGAAGCTCGCCAACGTCGTCGATGGAAAGCTACGGATTACCGACAACCCTCCCTTCGTTAACCACATCAAAGACGCCAAGCTCAACAAATCCCTCTACATGCTTTTTCAGAAGTACCTCACTACTCTTCAAGACGATCGGCAAACGCTCCTCAGCCGCTACCACATCGTGGACTTCGCCCTGAAAGTGGTCGGAGTGGGAAGCGTGGGAACCCGCTGCTACATCATCCTTCTCGACTCCAGCCACGATCTCGATCCCCTGCTTCTCCAGGTCAAGGAAGCGACGGCTTCCGTGCTCGAAGGACACGTCGGCCGAAGCTCGTATCGGGATCACGGACGGAGGGTGGTCAGCGGTCAGCGGCTCATGCAAGCGGCAAGCGACATATTCTTGGGTTGGGCGAATCACCAGGGGCACCACTACTACTTCCGCACGCTGCGCGACATGAAGGGAACCGCCGATATCGAGGACATGGGCCCGAAGGATTTTCTCGACTACGCCGAGCTATGTGGCTGGGTGCTCGCGCGGGCTCACGCCCGCTCAGGCGACCCGGCTCCGATCGGCGGCTACCTTGGAAAGAGCGAAGTCTTCGATCAGGCCATCACGCGTTTCGCCGTGGCCTACGCCGACCAGACCGAACGGGACTATGAGAGATTTTGCGCAGCCGTCAAATCGGGCCGCCTCCCCGCCGAACGAATCGACTGATCATTTTTCCGGCTCTTGAATCGCCCCACCGCCGAAACATCTCATCAAGTCAGTGCCGTTGAAGGGCGCCTGACCCGGTACGCGCAGCACTACTTCCCAAAAAGGCTCCGCGGTTTTTCGGCCGAGCGTCTTTCCGAACTTCGCCCGCAGGGAGGCGTCCAAAAACGATTCCACGATGGACGGCGAGCCGCGCTCGTAAGGATTGGCCTGCATGAACAGAGCATAGCTCTGGGCGGCGGTCTCCATGAACTCGGCCTCCGTAATCGTGGGGCTGCTCAACGCTTTCGCCAGCTCCTCGGCGGCCTTGATCCGCATGGGGATCGATTCGCCGTCCGGCGGATGAAAGACAACGGCGGCCCGTCCTCCCGCCGCGTCAATGACGTTGCTGGCGGGATACGTCTTTCCGAAAGCGGTCATCGTGCTGTACTTCCGTTTGCTCTTTCGCAAGCTCTCTTGCTCGCGAGCTACCTTCACGGCCTGCTCGAAGAACGGAGCATGGCGATAAGCGAAGTGATCGGGATCGGGGGAAAGAACGTCCTGAGTAAAGACTTCCCTGTACTTCTGATTCGGTCCGTCCTCGAATTTTCTGCGCTGCGGTCTGCCTATGGAATCGGCGTCGCCCTTCGAGGCGGCAATTTCCGCCCGGGTTGCGGCGATGGAATCCATCCAGGCAAAGACATCGTCCGCGGTGACGGGCTTTTGCGCGGCGAGACTTTCCAGCATCGAGTCCCTCGCCTTCTCGATCGCTTTTCCCATCGGACCCACGAAGGCGGGATCGAACTCGTACCCGTACTTGGTTTGCACGAGAAACCGGGCGTCGGCGTTCGGACCGGCCGCCAGTAACGCCGGAGGCGGGGCGGCCCGGACCAAACCGAGTTTCTGCTGGATGTAATAGAGAAAGGAACGGGGCCGTAGGACGGAGAACTCCGGGCCGCAACCCAGGGCGGAGAAGCCCATCAGATACAGCGCGAATATCCAGCGGGGATTTAGACGACGCATTCTTATAAGGATACCGGGTTCCAAAAGGGGAAACTATTGAAAGCGGCTCCTGCCTGGGTTTTGATAGGGCGATGGAAGATAAACTCCATCGATTTCCCCTGTTTGCCGGCATCCCCAGGGTTCTCGTCGAAAAGATGGTCGACAGCTTCACGAAGAAAGCCTACCGGCGCGGCGATCGAATTCACAAGCAAGGGGACAAGGACCTCCGGGTCACCCTTCTCGTCGAGGGAAAGGCCGGCGTCTACGCGGAAAGCAGCGACGGCACGAAGACCGCCCTTATTTTTCACGAAGCCCCCGCCATCTTCGGACACGTCGAAATTTTCCAGGAAAAACCCACCCTCGGAAGCGTGATAGCCATCGAGCCGTGCGTCGGACTGGTCATGGCCCGTCCCGAATTTCTAAAGATGCTTCACGGCAACCATCAGGTGGCCATCAACCTTTGCCAAGTCTTCTCTTCCCTACTCTATAGAGTGGCGAAAGACCGGCGCGTGCGGATGTTCGGCCGGGTGGAACACTTGGTGGCGAACACGCTGTGCTCCTTTGCTCAACTCTACGGCGAGGAACACCGCTACGGGGTTCTCGTCCGCAAGGAGGTGAACAAGTCGGAGATCGCGCAGATTCTCGGCGTGAACCGGCGAAGCGTCATCCGGGCTCTCACCCAGCTGGAAGAAGAGAAGCTGATCCGAATCGAGGATAAGCAGCTCATCGTCCCCGATATCGGGGCGCTTCAAAAGAAAGCGCACGAAACGCTTCCCGAAGGACTCTAGAAATCGGTAGGAAGCCCGACGGGCTTCCATTCCTGAAGCTCCGCCGTGAGCTTGTTCAGTTTCTTCTCGAACTTGTCGTAAGCGAACTTCCCGAGCACGAGCCGCTGGGGAGGATTGGCGCTATCGACCGCGGCAAGGATGGCCTTCGACGCCTTCACCGGATCGCCCGGCTGCTGACCGTTGATGCGATCGAGAAACGCCGCGAACTTTCCGGAGGTGCCTTCGTAGTCGGAAATCGCGGTTTCCGCCCGCTCGAGTCCCTTCGCGATGAAGTCCGTGCGGAAGGGGCCGGGCTCCACGACGGTAACCTTGATTCCGAGCGGTGCCACTTCTCCGCGAACGGCTTCCGAGATTCCTTCGAGGGCGAACTTGCTTCCGCCGTAGACCGAAAACCCAAGCTCGTTATCGAATCCGGCAATGGCCGAGAGGTTCACGATGTGCCCCGACTTCTGTTTCCGCAGAAGCGGAAGGGCGGCCCGCATCACGTGAATGGGACCGAAGACGTTCGTCTCGAAATTGCGGCGAATCTGAGCCTCCGAGTACTCTTCGAGGGCTCCGATGAGCCCAAAGCCCGCGTTGTTGACCAGCACGTCGAGCCGGCCGAACTCTTTTTCGGCGAAAGCCACGGCGGCCTTACAGTCCTCGGGCTTGGTGACGTCCACGACGAAGACTTTCGCGAGACCCGGATAATCCGCCGCAATCGCCTGCAAGGGCTCTTTCTTGCGCCCCGTGAGAAGTACTTTGTCCCCTCTTTCGAGGGCCGCCACCGCGAGACTTCTTCCGAATCCAGCCGCGCTACCAGTGATGAGCCAAACTTTTTCCGTCATGTGAACCTCCGCTTGGAAGTCAGTATGGGAAGGCGGGCTGTGAAGTCAAAGAATGGACATGATAGGTACAAGCAATGATTCTCGAGACGCCAAGGCTCGTGCTTAGACGCTGGAAACCGGAGGACGTGCCGCCATTCGCCGCCATGAACCGCGATCCCAAGGTAATGGAGCACTTTCCGGCTCTCATGAAGGATTCCGAGAGCGAGGATTGGGTAAAGCGGATGGAGGCGTCCTTCGAGACGAACGGCTTTGGTTTTTTCGCCACCGACTGGAAGGAAACCGGCCGCTTCATCGGATTCATCGGGCTTGGCATTCCGCGCTTTCAGGCCCACTTCACTCCTTGCGTGGAAATCGGGTGGCGGCTCACGGCCGAAAGCTGGGGACGGGGCCTTTGCACCGAAGGCGCCAGACGGATTTTGAAATTCGCCTTCGCGGAGGTCGGGCTTTCCGATCTGATTTCCCAAACTGCGCCGGTGAATCAGCGTTCCTGGCGGGTCATGGAGAAGTTGGGCATGACCCGGGATCCGAAAGACGATTTCGACCACCCGAGCATCGCCGATGGCCACCCGTTAAAGCGCCACGTACTCTATCGAATGACGAAGGAACAATGGCTCAACACGCCCTACGCGAAAGAACCTTAACGAAATGGAAAAGCCGGGACCGCGTTTAGCGATCCCGGCCTTTCACCTATTTCGAGACAACGATTACAACGAAGCGGACTTCGCGGGCTGGATGCGTACGTCGACGCGCCGATTCTGTGCCCGGCCTTCCTTGCTTTTGTTGGTGCCCAAGGGCTTCTGGTAGCCGAATCCGACGGCCTCGATGTCGAGAGTACCGACGCCGTTGGAAAGGAGGTAATCCTTTACCGCTTGGGCGCGTTCAGACGAGAGGGTCTGGTTCTTGTCCTTGTCCCCGACCGAATCGGTGTGACCTTCGATTACGACCTTACTCTTGTCGAATCCACGGATCACCTTGCTCAGCTTCGACAGGAGCGCGAAGTTGGATCCTTTGAGGACGGCCTGTGAAGTCGGGAACTCCAATCCTCGCAGGCGAATCATCAAAGTGTCGCCCTGCTTGTAAACTTCCGCTTCTTCCTTCGTGAACTGGGCGCGGGCCGCTTCGAAACTGTCATTGAAGGCCCGGTCGGATTGCAGATTTTTCTTTTCCTCGTGCAGAGCCGCATTGGCATCAATCTCCATATCGAGGTCCTCCTGAGACTCGGCAAGCTCCGCTTTCTTGTCGGTGAGCCGAGCCCGGTCTTGCGTCGCCTGATTCTGCACTCCCTCGAGATTCAAAGCGGCGTCCTCGGAAGACACCTTCTTTCCGGCTTTGGAGTCGCGGTTGATCTTGACCACGTGATTGGCCGCGGACAGAGTCTTGGCCGCGCGCGCCGTCACGTTCGCCGTATCGTGGCGGTTCGCCGTGATGTAGGCGGTCGTGTCGAGCAAACTCTTTTCGGCAATGGCCAAGCTTCGGGGAGCGAACTCGCTCGCGCCTTCCTTTTTCGCGAGATTGACGGCGGCCTGCGCCTTTCCGAGGTTGGAGAGCTTGATGGCTTTCAGCTCGATGGCCAGATAAGCCGTTTGAAGCTCGGTGCGGTTCTCGGCGGCACTCTTCGTCTCGTTCTTTTCCAGATCGGAAGTGACGTCTTTGAGGTTGTCGTCAAGGTTCTCGAAATCCTTCTTGAAGTATCCCGGAGCTCCGGCGGTGACGGCCGCCAAACGGGCGCTCACCACGTCTTCCATGTTCTGATGGGCCAGCTCGGCGGATTTGGTTGCGCGACCCAGATAGGCGCGGCTCACGGCGATAGTGTGCAAAGTGTCTTTGGGATCCCTTTGCTTTTCCAAACTCTTGCGGGCGTCCGCCTGAGCCTCTCGCGCGTCGCTGAAGTGGTTGGGGGAGAGAGCGTCCACCTGTTTTTGAATCGCGAGATTCATGTCGGCGTCTAGCCTAGTCATCTCCTCGGCGGGGCTTGCGGTGGCGGCGTACTCCTGAACCAAGGGACCGTGACTGCATCCGGTTAGGCCCCCGAGCAGGGCGACTAGGACCGCGGCTGATAAAAGAATGGGTGTGAGTTTCATTATTTCTTGTCTCCAAATTTTTCGACGATAGTACTGAGGTCGGACCAGGCGGCCTGGGCGCTCGCTTTGACGGCTTCGTAGCTTTCGGCTCCGGCGGCGCGCAGTTCTTCCATCCTGGTCTTAAAAGTGGTTTCCTTGGTCTGCCAATCCTCGAGCTGTTTGTGGTAGTCGATCCGCACGTCGGCGGACCCTTGAGCGACTTTGGCTTTGACGAAGGCGAAGCGGGCTCCCCATTCGGCGAGCTGGGCGTTCATCTTGTCGGCATAGGCGTCTTTGGTGGCTTGGTTCATGGTTCGGTTTTCCCTTTCGAGTTCAACCATGCGCCTTTTGATCACTTAATAAAAATATATAAAAGGAATGCCTTATATAGGTTTTACCTATGTGAGGTTCAACCACCTGTAATCCTTCCGGGTTACGAAGGATTTATCCGTGGGGTAGGAGGATTTTGGGAAGGCGATCGGCGGCTCAATACGCCTTTTTCAAAAGAACCTTAGTGTCCTTGATGAGACGGTTCACGTCGGAATCTTCCATCGCGTCATAGTAACCGCGGATGCGGCCCAGATGATCGACTAGCACCAGCTTCTCACTGTGAATGGTGGGGTCCTTCTCGTCGGAAGCGAGCTTGAAGCCTCCCGAAATGAGGGGCCCCATCTTTTCCTTCGGGCCCGTGAGAAAGAGCCACTTATAGGGATCCGCGCTCGACTTCACGGCGTAGTCTTTCAACACTTGAACGGTGTCGTTCTCGGGGTCCGTCGTGAAGGCGACCGCTCTCCAGTTTTCCTTGAAGCGAAACTTCGTCTGCAGCCGCTGCAGCTTCGAAGTGATGATCGGGCACTGCATCGGGCACCGGGTGAAGAGGAAGCCGGCGACCCAGACTTTGCCGTGCAGCTGAGCCGTGCCGTAGGTCTCACCGGAGCGCTCCGTAAGGGCGAACTCGGGAACCTGCGCCAGAACCGGAAGCTCTTTCGTTTCAAAGCTGCCGTTAAGCGCAAGCACGCCGACGGAGATCATCGGCATACCGACGAGAAAAAGCACAAATACGAGGACCGGATTGATTTTACGTTTCATGGACGACTTCCTTTATTCACTTCCCGGGCCGCCACCGCGAACGCGACGAGCCCGAATAGTCCGACCAAACCAAGATTAGCCGCGAAACCGAAATACCCGCCGGAATAGCCGCCTTCCGCGTGATATAGGCCCTGTTTGAGAGCAGTCAGCCCGTAGGTGAGCGGATTGACGATCATGAAGGGCTTCAGCCACATCGGAGCCCGGTCCACGGTGAAGAAGGCGCCCGAGAGAAGCCACATCGGCATCAGCACGAGGTTCATCACCGAGTGAAATCCCTGAATCGAATCGAGCCGCCAGGCGAAGGTGAAGCTGAAAGCGGTGAGCGCGAGCGAAACGCCCGCGAGAGCGAGCACGGCTTGCAACGTTCCGACTAGGGTTAGCGAAATTCCGGCGAACGGCGCAGCCAGCAGCAAGATGAGCCCTTGCAACAGCGCAAGCAACGTCCCCCCGACGACCTTCCCCCCGACAAGAGAGCCACGCGAGACCGGCGCGACGAGAACTCCCTGAAGAAATCCTTCGTGCCTGTCTTCGATGAGCGAAATCGTCGAGAAAATCGAAGTAAAGAGGACGGTCAAAAGCAACGTGCCCGGGTAGAAATAGCCGCCGTAGCCTTTCCCTTCCGGCAGGATGGCGGAAGGAAACGCGGCCGAAAGTCCGGAGGCGAGAAAGATCCAAAGAAAAACCGGCGTTCCGAGACTTCCGATGATGCGGCCCTTTTGCCGGTAGAAGCGCAGAATCTCCCGTTGAACCGCGCTCTTGAGGGGAAGCCAGGTCATCGTGTTGTTCACGGTGCCGCCTCCTCGTAACGTCTGCCCGTAACCGAGATGAAGAAATCCTCGAGGGTCGGCTTTCCGACCGTCAGCGTATCGATCCGATCGCGGAAAGAGCTCAGCAATTCGCCGATGAGCTCCGTGCCGGTGTCCCTCGCGATGCGGACCTCGTTGTCCACCACGCGGTTCTCGAGTCCGAACTTGGAGCGGATTTCCGAGCTGAGCTCCACCGCCGCGCCGGTCTTCAAAGTGATGAGCTCGGCGCCCACCTTTCCGCGCAAATCCCCGGGAGCCCCGACGGCGACCAGCTTTCCCTTGTCGAGAAAGGCCACCGAATCGCACTGCTCCGCTTCGTCGAGAAGATGGGTAGTCACCAGAACCGTGAGCCCCTTCTCGCGAACGAGCTTGGTCAAGTGATCCCAAACCTGGCGGCGCGCGAGAGGATCCAACGCGGTAGTGGGCTCGTCGAGAATCAAAACTTGCGGGCCATGTAGCAAGCCCTTCGCGATTTCCACTCGGCGCTTCAAGCCGCCGGAAAGGGTTTCCACCCTATCCCGCTTGCGATCGGCGATGCCGAACTCCGCGAGCAAACCGTCGACGGCGGATTCGAGGGATGTCCCCGACATTCCGTAGAGACTGCCCTGGTAGCGCAGATTCTCCCCGACGGTGAGCTTCTTATCGAGAGCGGGACTTTGGAAGATCACCCCGAGCTTGCGCCGTACCTTTTCCGGGTGCGTTAGCGCGTCGATACCGAGAATCGAGACCGAGCCCGAAGCGGGACGCAGAAGAGTCGACAGGATCTGAAACGTAGTCGATTTGCCGCCGCCGTTCGGACCGACAAGACCGAAGAGCCCGCCCTGCGGAACCTCGAAACCGACGCCGTCGAGCGCTTTACGATCCCCGTATTGGTGAACGAGCCGATCGCAGCTGACCGCGGTGGGCATCAGAACACCCGGTCCCAGACTAGAAGCAGGCCAAGCGCCGGAAGATACAAAATGGAGTAGAGAAACATCGCCCGCGCGTAAGCATGGTTTCTTTGGAGCGCGAGTTTCGCTCCCAGCACGAAGAAGATGATTCCGAGAGCGAGTGCCCCCTTGAAGTACGCCTCACCCGCGATGCCCCAAACGCTGGGCACCAAAGTCAGCGGCAGAAGCACGAGGGAATAGAGGACGATCTGTTTTCCCGTCATGAGACCCGCCTCATCGACGACGGAGAGAATCGGAAAGCCGCCGCGGGCGTAATCCTCGCGGTAGATCCACGCGATGGCGAGAAAGTGAGGAATCTGCCAGAGGAACAAAAGCGCGAAGAGCCAAAGCCCTTGAGGGGCGATGCGTCCGTGAGCGGCGACGAAGCCCATGAGGGGCGGCATCGCTCCGGGAATGGCTCCGACGAGCGTCGACATCGAGCTGACCCGTTTCGAAGGAGTGTAAATGCCGAGATAAAAGAGAAGCGTCAGCCCGCCGAGAACAGCGGTGATGGGATTCACGAAAAAGAGAAGGACCGCTTCGCCGAGAACGCCCGTCACGAATCCCATGATGAGCGCGTAGTGAGGCGGCACGCGGCCAGACGGCAGCCCGCGGTCCATCGTCCGCCACATGAGCGCGTCGATATCGCGCTCGAGGTACATGTTGAGAGCCCCGCAGCTCGCTCCGACGAGAGCGGTTCCGAGAAGCGCCAAAGTGAAAGGAACGACCGCGATGGGCCCGGAGCTTCCCAGAAAGTAACCAAGCGACGCCATCATCAGCGCGAGCACGCAGATGCGGGGTTTGGTCATTTCGAACAAATCTTTGGCTAGTGTGCGGTTCATGCGATTCCCTGTCCGAAAGAGGGCATGACGAAAACGGAACCTTCACGGCGCAGCCGGAACACCCGGACGGTGAACGTCACCGAAGTCGCCAGGCACATTGCGCCCACGGCCAGGTGAAGGGTCGTGAGCGGTACCGGCCGTTTCAGCCAGATGATCATCGCTCCGAGCATCCCCTGAAACGAGACGAACGCGATGAGTGCGCCGGCGTGGCTGACGAGACTCAAGCGATCGCCGTTACGTGAGAAAACCCGGAAAGCGAGCCACGCCGACAAAATCACGACCGTCAAAGCGCCCATCCGGTGGGCGAAGTGAATGGCGATGGCGGGCGTGAACTCGGGCGGAATCGCGTGCCCGAAGGAAGCGGGGAAGTCCGGAATCGCAAGCCCCGCGCCGGAATGCCGCATCACCGCACCGAAAAGAAGCTGAATGAAAAACGCGACCGACGTAATGAGCGCGAAAGAGGGAAGCGAGTTATCCGACGAAGAAAGCGGCATCTGCGGCCGCTCCCAGGAAGGAGCCGTCACCATGGCGAGGCAAACGATGGTGCAAAAAAAGGTTTGCGCAAGCAGCGCGTGACCAACGGAAACGTAGACGGGCAACCGGAGAAGGACCGTAAGTCCCCCGAGAAGCGCCTGCGAAATCACGAGGGCAACCGCCGCGACCCCGAGCCAGCGCACCCAAGCTCTGGGCTCCACGCGCCACAACAAGAAGGCGAGAGAAACCGTGAGAAGCCCGACCGCCCCCGCGATGAGCCGATGGCCGTGCTCGAAGATCACCCCTCCCCGCATTTCGGGAAAGAGCGTGCCGTAGCTGAGCGGCCAATCCGGAACGGCAAGCCCCGAGCCCGTGCTCGTCACGAGGGCTCCCGCCATCAAAAGAATGAGAGTGGCCAAAGCCGTGCCGACGGCGAAGCGATGTACGAAAATTCTAGGCTGAGTCATGCTCCACCGGGCCGCTGGGTCTGGACTACAGGAACGGAGACCCGCTGGACCGTGGGACGCTTGGGAGTTTCAACGATCCGGGTGGAAGGCACCCGGGGAGAATGAACGAAGAGCAAAACCACGAGAACGAATGCGGGGACGAGTGACCAGACGAATTTGAGACGGGAATCGTCGGAGGAGAGCCCGGCTATGCCGGAGCGGGAAGTGAAGTAAAAAATCACTTCGCCCCCGAGAAACAAAACGATGGCTAGGACGAGTAGAACCGAGAAGGTGGAGTCCACCCCTTGGAAGAGTGAAACTAGCTTCGCAAGGGAGGACTCCATACCTTCTCCAATCCTAATTAGCTGATCAGGTTCCCGCGTAGGAGAACTCGGTGGTGCCGCCAGCGTCGGTTACCTTGACCTTTTCGGTCTTGGTGCCGAGCTTTTCGTGCCACGCTTCAACCGTGTACTCGCCGGCCGGAAGGCCCGCGATCGAGAACTCGCCCTTGTCGTTCGTCGTGGCGAAGTAGGGGTGTTCCATCACGTTGAAGTAGGCCTGCATCCAGCCGTGGACGTCGCATTTCACCTTGATGCCCAGCTCCGCGGTCTTGAAGGTCTTTTCGATGACCTGACCCTTGGTGTTCATGCCTTGGTTGAACTGGGTGTTCTTCTTGGGCAGAGCGTGGACGTTGTGCAACGTCGTATCGCTGTTCAGGATCTTGATCGGCTGATTGACCATCACGCCGACGACGTGCGGGTTATACTCACAGCCCTTTTGGTCGAACTCGACCGGGGTCGTGACCGGCGTGCCGCCCTTGGCGTCCTTCACGTACACGAACACGTTTTTCAGCGTGCCGTTTCCGTTGACCGCGATCGTCTGGTCGACGGCCGTGGGATTCGCCTTCGCGCAGAAGGGATCCGCGTTCATCTTGAGGGTCTTCGCCTTCGGGGCCGTGCCCTTGAAGGAGACTTTTCCGGTGAGATTGCCGGCGAACGTGTTCGTAGCGAACAGCGCGACAACAAACAGAGTTAGTGTTTTCATTGGGTTCCTCTCTACAGTGGATACATTTTAAAGCCCAAAAACTATAGATTGGCCCAGTGGGCCAGGCAATGATTTTTATAGCGGGAAAACCGCTGCGAGCGGCATCCGGCGGCCCGATCCGAAGGCATGGGCGGATACCCGAAGCACCGGCGGAAGCTGATACCTCTTATACTCCGTCGGCCCGTGAAGCCGGCGAAAGGTTGAGACCGCTTGGGAATCCAAGCCGGCCTGAACCATTTGGGACGAAACTTGTCCCCTTTCGACCGCTTCCCTCACGATACGGTCGAGCATGTCGTAGGGCGGCAGCGTGTCCTGGTCGGTCTGCCCCTCCCGAAGCTCCGCCGTGGGAGGCCGGGTGAGAACGCGGGCCGGGATTACTTCCCTTTCCCGGTTCATCGCTTTGGCGAGATCGGTCACTTGCCCCTTCAACAGATCACCGATGACCGCGAGCGCCCCCGCCGAGTCTCCGTAAAGCGTGGAGTAACCGGTCGCGATTTCGCTTTTGTTACTCGTGTTTAGAAGAAACGCGCCGCGCTCGTTGGCGATCGACATGAGGACCGTCATTCGGATACGCGGCTGGATGTTTTCCTGGGTGAGCGATTTGGGATCGGCGCCAAGCCAGCCCTTCCACAGCTCTCCGAACTTCGCGCGCAAAGGCTCGATATCGCAGACCCGGTACTCGATGCCGATATTTTTCGCGAGCTTTTCCGCATCCTCGAGACTAGCCCGCGAGGTGAACCTCGTCGGCAGCCCGATGCCGGCGACGTTTTGCTTGCCGAAGGCTTCCGCCGCGAGAACGGCGACGACGCTGCTGTCGATGCCGCCGCTGAGCCCGACTACGGCCCGCGACGCCCCCGACTTTTTCGCGTAGTCGCGAAGCCCCAGAACCAGAGCGGAGCGGAGCCAATCGGCGTCCTGATTGGGCCACGGAGAAACCGATGCCTCGACGAGCGCCTCCTGAAAGACCGGTCCTTGGGCGGCGGTTTGCCCCGCCGGGGTAACAACGAGGCTTCCGCCGTCGAAAAGCAGATCGTCGTTTCCTCCGACCTGATTGCAAAGATAAACCGCGCAGCCGAGCTCGCGAGCAATCTCGGTGAAGAGCCGCCGGCGGATCTCGGGTTTTCCGAGATGAAACGGGCTCGCCGACAAATTCACGAGCGCATCGATGCCCTTGCCCTTCAGCGCTTCGAGGGGCCGCTCCTTATAGAGGCGATCGACGTAGCCGGGCCGATTCCAGGCGTCCTCGCAGATGGAGACGGCGACTTTCTTTCCGGCGAGAGAAAAAATGAGGGGTTCGGTCCCCGGCTCGAAGAACCGGCGTTCGTCGAAAACGTCGTAAACGGGAAGACACTGTTTGCGATAAACGGCTTCGACTTTCCCGCCGCGAAGCAGTGCCGCCGCATTGGCGAAGGGCGAGCCCCACGGCGAAGGATTACGATCGACGAAGCCGACGAGAGCCGCGATGCCCGTGCAATCGGCGGCAATGGCGCGCAGAGTTTCCAGGTTTTTATCGACGAGAGAGGGATACTCGAGAAGATCCCGGGGCGGATAACCGATGAGACAAAGCTCGGGAAATACGACGAGGTCCGCCTGGGTGGCTTGCGCCTTCTTTACCCAGCTCCTGACTAGCGCCGCGTTTCCTTCGAGATCCCCGACTTTGGGATCCACCTGAGCTAAACAGAGTTTCACTGCTCTCCGGCATCCTCTTCGAACACGTCCGACTCCTCGTGTGCGCCGCCCTCTTCGGGCTTGAGGGGTCCTTTACCGGAGAAGGTCTTTTCGAACTCCTCGGGAGACAAACCGCCCTCCTCCCAGAAGCTGCGCATGAAGGGGCCTCGGACGTGGAGCCAGCTGGCCTGCTCCTCAATAATATCCGACGCTCCCTGGAGCAAGGGGAAGTAGCGGACGAAGTGGTCTTTCTGCGAAGAGGGCCTGAGCCGCGTGAACCACGGGAACAGCTTCGGAAAGAGAACGACCGTTCCCGTGAAAAGCAGAAGCGGAACCGCCATGAAGAGCACCGCCCGCGAAACCCGCGCGCGCGTGATGACCCTCGGCCGCCGCGGGTGGGAGGCCTGATTGATCTGAAGCGCCATCTCGTGGCTGAGAGGCCTCGAGGGAAGCGCGTGCAAAATGTCGAGAGTGCGCACCAGGTCCTTGTGGACCGAGGTGCAGGAGTCGCAGCCGTCGATGTGGTGCTTGATCTCCTGCTCGCGGGTCGCCGGCAGAATGCCTTCGATGAAGTCCGACAGCAGGTTCTGGCAGAAAAAACAGGTGGAGGTGTTGCTCATCGCCGGCGCGCCTCCGGAACGGGAGGCGTGGGCGTTTGGCCGCGCAGACCGTCTTTCAGCTCCAGACGGCCGCGGTGCAGACGGTGACGGAAAACTCCCCAGCGCACGCCGAGGATCTGCACGACTTCCTCGTCCTCAAATCCGAGAACGTCGCGCAACACGACGGGCGCGCGGAAATCCGCGTCCACACGTCCCAGCCGCTCCACGACCGCGCTCTCGATATCCTCGACGACGTTCTTCTTGCCGTCCCACTTGCCGAGAATATCTCCGTCGAGCGATCGCAAAACGCGCGTGTCCCGTCCCACGGTCCAGTTGTACTGGACGCGGACGAGGGCCTCGCGGATGCGGGCCCACGCCGTTTGAAAAAGTTGGATGCGCGCTTCCTTGGGATCCCACTCGCCCCCACGGCGGGAAGTCAGACGACGGTAAACGGTACCGTAGTCGTGGAACGTGGCGAGGATTACCTCCTCGGCCAAGTATCCGCCGTCGAGCATGTAGAAACAGAAGTCGTAGAGCTTCTGATCGTGTTCCTTGAGGAATTCCCTCAAGTCAGGAGCGGTTTTGGCAGTCGCCATCGCCTAGAAGTCTAGGTCAAGCGCCTGACAATCGCAATCGACGATGACTCGGAATCAGAAGTCGAAGTTCAATTCTTCGTCGTAATCGTCGTAACGATCCATGTTGAATGGATTATCGTCTCGCGGCTTGGCGACACGGATGCCCGTATCGTATTCCAAACCCTTGTAATCCACTTCCTCTTCCCGGTTCTCTTCCTCGTCGCTATTCGGCTTGTAATCCGCGAGCGCCTTCGGACGACGTCCGCGGCGCATCTGAGGACGAGCGAACATTCCGTTGCCCGGTCCTTTTTTCGGATCAGCCACCGGAGTAGGCTTGCCCGCCGGTTTCCCGACGACAGCTTCCTTCTTCACCTCAGGTTGTTGAGGCGCAACGACGACTTTTTTCGCCGGTACTTTGGTGGATTTTGCGGCCCCGGCTACTTTCTTACTGCCTTTAGCTGGAATCGCCTTTTGCTGCTGCTGTTTCTTCATGGGTTTTGCGGCCCCATGGTGTAGCTTCGCCGTTTTGGCCATACCCCTTCCCCCCAGAACAGAGTTATTTCCAATTGGCTCAAATCAAATCTAGACAGTTGCTAAGGTATATTTATTGGATAACGGGTTTTTAACTTGAATGCAATCCCTAAACTCGTGTAACGACGAGTCAATATTCAGGAATTCGTATTTATTTGTCGGGGTGGACGAGCTGTGCTAATCGAAAACCCACTGATTACGAATCTGGAATTTTTGTATTTTTCCGAGAGGAATTGAGGAGAAGTTCGATGGCTAAGAAAAAAGCGAAGAAGAAACCGGCTAAGAAAAAGGCGGCGAAAAAATCCGCGAAAAAAGGCGCAAAAAAAGCTGCGAAGAAGAAGGCTCCGAAGCGCGCGAAGCGCTCGGCGGCCAAAAAACCGGCGGCGAAAAAGACCGCGCCCCGCAAAATTGCGGCGGTTGAAAACGATTCTTCCGTCAATCCGACGCTTGCCGCCGTGGCCTCTGGTCTCACGACCTTTGCCGCCGCGCGCGGAATGCAGAGCGGCACCGAAGAAGAGTAAGCTTCTTAGTCTAAAAGTTAGAGAGCCCGCTCGGGAAACCGAGCGGGTTTTTTATTGCCTGAGGAAGCGAAGCACCGCGCCGAGCAGGTAAGAAGAGGCGCTCCACTGAGTTTCTTCCCGCGTACGCACCGGAAGGACCAACCGCTCCTGAAGCGGCGCTTTGCCTCCCCCGACGACCGAAAGGTAGATCGTGCCCAGAGGATCTTTGTCGTTGGCCGGAGCCGGGCCGAGCGATCCGGTGATGGCCGCGCAAATTTGCGCCGAGCTCTTCTTCTCCAATGCCTCGGCGAGTCGCAAAGTAACATCCGCGGAAACCGCGTCCTGAACGTTGCCCACTTGAACGCCGAGCAAAGCTTGCTTTGCTTCCACCCGATAAACGTTTACCCCGCCCCAGACGTACTCGGATGCGCCGGGAATTCGAGTGAGCCGTTGCGCCGCAAGCCCCGCCGTGCAGGATTCGGCGGTGGCGACGAGCTGGCGCCGGTTCTTCAACTCCTCGACGACGACGGCCTCCAACTCCTTGAGCCCCTCGGTGTAGCACCAGGGCGCAACCACGCCGCGGATCCTTTCCTTCAAAGCTTCGAACGCGGCAGTGGCTTTCCCGCCGGCGCTCCTCGCGTAAAGAGTGAGATGGTTTTCGGGATTCTGGGTGCGGTAACCAAGCCACATGTCCGGCGGAAGGGAGGCCTGCACCTCGTTCATCCGGGTCTGAAGCTCCGACTCAGGAATGCCGAGCATCCGCCAGCTGTGCGCCGCGATCTCACCGGCGCCGACTCCCGCGCGCTTCCAGATGTCGGGCAGCACCCAGTCGGTGACCATCGCCTTCATTTCCTTCGGAACGCCGGGAAGAAAATAAAAACGGCATTTGCCGACGGAGCAGGCAAAGCCGGGAGCAAGGCCCACGGAGTTGGGAATCGGCTCGGCGGAGGCCGGATAGAGCGCTTGCTTGAGAGCGGCCGGAGTCACCTGACGCTTCAGCCGCTCGAAAAGCGCGACGAGGTTGCGGCGGGCGGGCTCGAACTCGACGAGCTTTCCGCCGATGACGCCGGCTATCGCCTCCGCCGTCAAATCATCGGTCGTCGGGCCGAGGCCGCCGAAGCAAAAAACGTATTCGCACTCCTTCGCCCGCTCGCGGACGGTCGCGCGGATCGTTTCGATGTCGTCGAGAATCACCGTGGTGCGCTCGAGACGAAAGCCCTTCGCGAACAGACACTCGGAAACGAACGTGGTGTTCGTGTCGGAAGTCTTTCCGGTGAGAAGTTCGTCCCCGATGGCGATGGTCTCGAGACGAAGCATGAATTAAAGGGAAGAGGGCGTATCGGACCGCTTGCGGATGATCACCTTTTTCTCGAGCAGCTTTCGCTGTTCGGTGCGCGCGGCCTCTTCGTCGCCCTTGCGCTTTTCGAAGTCGAGCCGGAGTTCTTTGAGCTTCTCGAGCCACTTCGGAAGATCGAGCACGTCGGTGACCTTGAAACGGATCATCTCCTTGAGACAGGGCAACGCCACCCGCAAGGCTTTGTTCTTGCGGTTCTTCACGATGATGAGCTCCGTCGCGTGGGTCGTCTGGCAGAGCTCGCAGAACGAAGGCTCGGCGTAGTAATGAGCGCTCACGCACTCCACCGAAGGGGCGGTCTCCTGAAAGACGGCCATTCTCTGAGCCATCTTTCTCCGCAGGCGTTCCTTTTCAAGGGGATCGAGAGACATAATAATGGTCTTCTTAGCAGACCCGTCAAAGCGAGGCAACCGCATGACCCAGCGCAGCCAGTTCCCGGAACGATTCAGGTTCATTCTAGTCGGGTTATTTTTTTCTACCGTGGTAACCGCGGCCCCCATGCCGCTGGGTACCTGGCTGAAGGATCCGAAGAAGATCCCGGCGGAGGCGTCGTTCGTTCTTCTAGAAAGCGGGATGTTTTGGAAAAAGGGCGGCCTGAAGCCCTATCTAAAGGAGGCGGAATTGAAGGAGGCCTGCGCCGGGAAACCAAAGGTCCATGCCTGGCTCATCCACCGCCTTCAGAAGGAGACCGTCTTCAAGCCGGAAGCGGGGACCCGGCTGGCGGGAGAAATCGAGAAGCACTTCAAAAATACGTGCGTCACCGAGATCGAGCTCGATTTCGAAACGATGCCCTCCCCTCCTCCGGCGTGGCTGCCCCCCTTCCTGAAAGCCGTGCGCGCGAAGCTTCCGAAAAAATATTCGCTCCGGCTGACCACTCCTCCGATCACCACCGAGCCCTTGAAGGAACCTTATTGGAAAGCGGAGGAAGCGACGGCCGTCCTCGACGCCGTGGATGGATTCGACATCAAGGTCTACAACACGGGACTCAGGGACTACTACGCTTACGGGCGAGTCATCACGGATGCCGTGAGCTTCGTGGGCTCGGCGCCGAAGAAACAATTCGTGCTTAGCTTTCCCGCCTACAACAAACGGCGGCCGCGCCACATGCTCAAGGTCGAGAACATGAAGATTGTGACGGAAGGCTTGAAACGGCTTCCGCCCGAGAAAGCCAAGTTCCTTTGCTCCGACAAAGTACAACTCGCCTACTACGCCCGGTGGATGGCGCACCGGCATGACGTCCCCGGCATCGAAGCGGCCGGGGCGTGGAGAGAGCAAACATGCAAATAGCGCGCATCCTGGTTTTGTTTTTCGCATCCATCGCCTACGCCGATCCCCTGAACGATTCGCTCCTCGGCGGCTACTCCACTTCCCACTTCCAGGACGCGGGCAGCGTCTTCATGAACCCGGCGGCTCTCGCCTTTCAGACGGACCTGAACGGCAAGTCGATCACGACTTCGCTCTTCGGCTCGGCGAACCGTTCCACCGACGGAGCTTTCGCTTTCGGCCTCGGCATCGGCTACTTTGGCCTCGGTTACGAGCGCATCACGACGACGGCGGGCAACTACAACCGCTACAGCCTCGCGCTCGCCGCGCCCATTCATCCGACTCTCTATTTCGGCACGCGGGTCGGGCTCACACGCTCGTCGATTGCGGCGGTCGGATCTCAGGAGTCTTTGGATTTCGGCATTCAGTACCGGCCAAGCCGCCTTTGGGCGCTGGGCATTCAAGCCAACCACGTGAATCAGCCGGTCGTCGCCGGCGTTTCGCAGCCGGTGCAGTGGGTGATGAGCGCCATCGTCCGCCCGCTTCCAAGACTTGATCTTACGGTCGACGTCGACACGCTCTCGAACAATTTCTTCAAGCGGGTGGGCTACCAAGTGGCGGCCGGCTACCGAATCTTCGACGGCTTCCAAGCCCGCGTCGGCTACCACGACACGTACAAGGCGCAAATCGGAATGGAGTTCGCCATCGAGCAAGCGGCGACTTCCTTTCTCGTGCAGCCTTCGAGCCGGGAACGGACGTTTCTCTTCGGAGTGCACTCCAGCCTGAAGCCGTGGCCCTCTGTCATCGGACCCGACCGGGCGCTTCTCGTCGAATTGAGTGATGACCTCAAGGAAGAGCCGATCGAAGGAAGCCTCTTTCTTCCGGACAGGCCTTCCCTCTGGCAAAAGGTGAGCGCGCTCGAGGAAGCCGCGCGCCGGGAAGACATTGACACGGTCATCTTGAAGATTGACGAGTTTCAGCTCGGGCTGGGACCCGCGAGCGAAATTTTCGACCGGGTTCTCGCGCTTCGCAAAAGCGGAAAGGACGTAATCGCCTACCTCGATAACGCCGGAATCGTCGAGTACCTCATCGCTTGCGCCGCGAGCAAAGTATACATCGCCCCCGGCAGCCAGCTGCGGTTCACCGGACTTGCCGCGAGCCATCTCTTTCTGAAGGGCACGCTCGACAAGATCGGCGTGGAGGCGGAAGTCTTCGCCCGCGGAAAATACAAATCGATGCCCGAGATGTTCACCCGCAAGGAGAGCAGTCCGGAATCGAAGGAAGTCACCTTCTCGCTCTTGAAGGATCTGGAAGCGGACGTCGTCGGCAAACTGACCAAAAGCGGACGGGTGAATGAAGCGAAATGGAAGGAACTGCTTTCCCTGGCGCTCATTTCATCCCACGAGGCCGTGAAGATGAACCTCGTCGACGGTATGGCGGAAGCGGACACCGAAATCGAAAAACGCAAACGGACCACGTTAGTGCGCGAGGAAATTTCACAGCGCCAGGACCGCCTGAACGTTCCGCGCCACATCGCCATCGTGCACGCGTCCGGAAACATCTTGAAGGGCACGAACAAGTTTCTGGGACTCGGGGGAGCGGCCATGACCCCCGAAGGAATGGCGAAGCGAATCCGCTCTGCGGCCTCCGATCCCCGCGCCGCCGGCATCGTGGTCCGGGTTTCCTCGGGCGGTGGCGAAGTGGGCGCGAGTTACGCCATCGCAAGCCTCATAGAGGAAGCGAAAAAGAATAAGCCCGTCGTCGTTTCCATGGGAGCGGTCGCCGCGAGCGGCGGTTATCTGATTTCAGCGCCGGCTTCCCGCGTGTTCGCCGATGCCTCGACTCTCACCGGATCCATCGGCGTATTTCTCGGCAAGCCGAACCTGAGCGGCCTTCTGAAAAAGATCGATCTGACGACGGAAACGCTTTCCACCGCGCCCCACGCGGGACTTTTGGGCTGGGACAAGCCGCTGACCGCGGACGGCAAGGCAATCATGAATCGGCAGCTGAACCGCTACTACGAAGACTTCACGGCGTACGTGGGAAAGCACAGAAATCTTTCCGGGGACAAAGTGGAAAAGGCCGCGCAAGGCCGCGTGTGGAGCGGAAGCCAGGCGAAGGGAATGGGGCTGGTCGATGAGATCGGCGGACTCGGCGAGGCAGTGGCCTATCTCGCCAAGCAAGAAGACCTCGGTGAGAATCCGAAAGTGCGCGAGGTACCTCTGTCGCGTGGAACGTTCGAGTTCTTCGAGCCGGGCGGGCTTCTGTCGGCAAAAGCGGAGGAGTCCCCGTGGATGCTGCTTTTACCGGAAGGATGGAAGGAAACGCTGCCATGGGTGGCGAGCCTGAAGGAAAACCCGTTTCTCCTTCTCACCCCCGTTAGCAAGGTGGATTAGGACCGGGCGCGGGTAGCGCCCGGTCCCTGAATTATCTGCGATAGCAATTATAGAAGTCGTTGTAGAAACCCTCTCCGCGCGCCATCACCTTGATGGACGTCTTCGAAGCTCCGGCAATCATCTGGCGATGAAAGAGGAGATCGATTTCGTAACCGTCGGCGTTCAGCCAATCCACGTCGCCGTCGAAACGGACGTAGTTCTTGTTCTTGCGCGGCTTGTACGTCGGATCGAGGTGCACCTTGTGGCCCTCGATCGTCGCCTGACCGGCATTGAGAATCTTCACCGTCATTTCTTCCGCGGTTCCGCCGCCCGACAGATCCGGATAGCAACGGTAGATGTACGGCGCGCCGAGCGCCGAGTGACCGAGGAACAAGGCCAAAGCGGCCAACGAAAAGGAACGCATGCTTACCTCTTTCAGTTTGGCCGAAGGTGACGATTTGGCACCCCCGGCCTGGTGTCACGAAGGCTCTAGTTACGGCTCCAGCAGTTGTAGAAGGTGTTAAAGAACCCTTCCCCGCGAGCCATGATCTTCATCGAAGTCTTGTTCACGCCCTTGATGGCGCTCTTGTTCACGAGAACCATGATCTCGTAGCTTTCCGACGTCAGAAAAGACGTGTCGCCGGTATAGCGGTTGTAGTCCTTGTTGATGCGGGGCTTGAACTTGGAATCGAGGTGCAGCTTGTGGCCGCTCAACGTGATCGTACGGGGCGTAACTACCAGAGATTCCTTATTCATCGCCGTGTCCGTCGGGTAGCACTCGTACTTGAACGACGTGGACGCGAAGGCCGGGGCCGAGCCGAGCAAAGCGGCGATAGCCGCCCAAGCGAACTGCTTCATGGGTCACTCCTGTTTTTTGGGCGTTGCCGCCACCGATTGCGATTTTTTCTAGGGGACATGCGGCAGCGCATCAAGTAAAGCTGGGGATAAGGGGAAGGAAGCGGGATCGCTTGTCTTCAGGTCTCGCCCGCTCAAATCCCCTGGCATGGGTCGTGCTTTGGCAGAAGTGGTGCGGCTGGGAGGAGGATGGCATTGCCTCCCCTTCACGCTCGCGGCTACTAGTCTAATGAGGGGAGTTGAGATGAAAAATCGCGTACTGCTTTCTGTTTTGGGTGCTCTGGTAGCCGTCGGTTGCGCCAAACGATCTTCCAATCCGGTGACCGCTTCCACGGTCGATTCCAACGAAGTTCAAACGATCCTTCTCACGCAAGACTCCCAAGACACCGAGCAATGCTCGGTGGAACTGAAATCCCAAGGGGCCCGCGTCCTTTATCAGGGCACTTCGGGACTGCTTCTAACCGACCGCACGACGGATCAGCTGGATCTGCCGAGCTGCCGGGCAAGTCTCACGGCGAATGCGCCCCTCACGTTCGATTCGGCCATCAAGTCGCGCGGTCTCGGCGGCGGCCAGAAGACCAACATCGACACACTTTTGAAATTGATTCCCGCCGAAAAGATCGGCGCGCGCACGTTCGTAAAGAACAACCCGACCTACGACGGCCGGGGCGTGACGGTCGCGGTTCTCGACACGGGCGTCGAAGCCGATCATCCGATGCTCAAAAAAACCTCCGCGGGCGAGGACAAGATCGTGGCGCTTGCGGATTTTTCGGGCCAGGGCCGGGTCGAGCTGAAGGACGCGACGCTTGCGGGCGATACGGTTACGTCCGTGGACGGAGTCGCCTATAAAGTCGGGGCTCTTACCTCGCCTTCGGTGAAACTGGGAACCTTTCTCGGCTCCACGATGGTTTATTCGGAAGGCATTGCCGCCGTCGATCAGTTCAAGGACGTCGCGGTGCTGACGTTCCAGGCCGCCGACGGAAGCTTTCACGGAAAGATCGACACCGACGCGGACAAGGATTTCACGAACGAAACGGAGCTCTACGATTTCGATAAGTCGCACGTGTTCACGAAGCTCGGCGACAAGAAGTCCCTCACGGTTTCCCTGAACGTTTCCGCCGACGGTAAAGTGGCCTCGCTGGTGTTCGACGACGGCGGCCACGGCACTCACGTCGCGGGTATTTCGACCGGCTTCGATCCGAACGGCCTCCAAGGCGTCGCTCCCGGCGCGAAAGTGATCGGGGCGAAAATCGGCGACAACCGTCTTTCGGGCGGGTCGACCACCACCGCGTCCATGCTGCTCGCGATTGATTTCGCGGCGGCCCAAGGCGCTCAGATCGTGAACCTCAGCTACGGAATCCGTTCGGGCTCAAATCTCGGAAAGAGCGCCATCGACCAATACGTCGATAGAGTCGCCCGCGAGAAGGGCGTAATCTTTTCCATCAGCGCCGGCAACGAAGGCCCCGGGCTGCTCACGGTCGGAACGCCCGCGGGCGCGGAGCTTGCGATCAGCAACGCCGCCTACCTGCCGGTGGAATCCGCCCAGAGCAACTACGGTTACGTCGGCATCAAGAAGGATGCTCTCTGGTATTTCTCGTCGGTGGGCCCGCAGTTCGACGGAGGCTTCAAGCCGACGCTGCTTGCTCCTGGCACAGCACTTTCCTCCGTTCCGGGTTGGCACGATTCGCTCGCCACCTTCAGCGGCACCTCGATGGCGTCGCCCCAGGTGACCGGCGGACTCGCGCTGCTCGTCAGCGCGGCAAAGCAAGCCGGCCTTCCCACGGACCGCGCGACGGTAACGCGCGCCGTGTACACGTCGTCTGCCAACATTCCTGAC
>CAZZHG010000076.1:0-27503 GCA_964653655.1 uncultured Pseudobdellovibrionaceae bacterium | reverse complement strand
ATTTCCGCCGTTCCGCTTAGTGGCCGCGGATCAGAAAGATGATGAGCAGAAGCGCAGCGGGCACGCCGAGCAGCCAGGCGAAGAGATAACCGATGGCTCCGCTTGGGGACTTCAGAATCTGCAGGGCCTTACTCTCACGAATTGCTTTCATGGGACCTCCTCAAAAATGGTTCATATGAACCTATTTCAAGTTCCGGGCCAGGGAATCCCCGCCTCGCGCGAGCCTCGCGCCGCGTATCGAAAAGGGGACATGGAACCGGCCTCCTACGAGGCCGCGCGGATCAGTCGGCTTTGAACTTGCCGCCCCTTTTGTCGCACTCCGGTTACCGTCGAGATGCCAGCCCTCCGTCGGAAAGAGTGAGGGGAAGGACCTCGTTTTCGAGATCGGATTTGGAACAATCGTTGCACCTATTTCTCCGGAAATAGGAGGTAACGCCCATGAAGTTCCTTCTGAGCTGGCTTGCCTTGCTCGGCACCGCGCTTCCCGCGCTCGCCACTTATCCGTACGCCAACCTTGGCGACGCTGAAGTCGTCACCACGATCCGCGAAAGACTCTTGCGGGACGCAACACTGTCGGACCTGGGAAAACAGGTGAATATCGAGCTCGACGGGTCCAGCGTCGTTCTGAAGGGCCCCGTGATGAACGGTTACGAGTTGACCCGGATTCTCGGAGTGGCGAAGCAGGTGGCAGGCGATCGCGGGGTATCAGAGAATCTGACGATGATAGCCGAGTAAAGCGCGTTACAATTACGGCTCGGTGAAGCTAATTATCTTTCCAGCGTTGTGCGGTGCTTTGGGATCCGTCGCGCTGCGCATGAGCCGGTTCGTCGTTCTCTATCTCAACCATTCCGTCCTGCCCACCTCGTCCCAGCTACTCCTCTCCCTTGCTCTTTGCGCAGCCGCGGGCGCCATCGGGGCCGCCGTTCTTTTTGTGGCCACCGGCAAGATCGTCGAGAGATTCACGCCCGACCAGGAGGTCACGCGCCGCTATCTCAAGCGGGATGCTCTGTCCTACGGACTATTCCTCATCCTGCTGCTGCAGGAGGCGGGGCTCGTGATTCACAAAGGTGTCTTCGCGCTTCTCCTTCTCGTCTTCCTCGGGGCGAAGCCGCTCCTTTACTACTGGAGCCTCCCGGAGGCCCGACGCCGGCAGTTTCGGGACTCGCGTGAGTGGCTCTGCTGTCTGTTTCTGCTCTCGGGTGTCGCCGCTCTCGTCTATCAGGTGACCTGGCAGAGGATTTTGTTCCGGCTCTTCGGCGTGAACTCGGAATCGATCACCATGATCGTCTCCGTCTTCATGTTCGGTCTGGGGCTCGGCGCGCTCATCGGCGGAAGGCTTTCCCAGGGGCCCACCGCCTCCCTGCCCAGGCGATTTCTCTTCTGCGAGCTGGCCATCGGAATTTACGGGTTCGTAAGCGTTCCGCTGATTCAAGCGGTAGGCGAGCACGTGATCCACTTCTCTCCCTTTGCCATCGGGCTCACGGCGTTCGCGCTCCTGCTTCCCCCGACGCTCGCCATGGGCGCGACCCTTCCGATTCTCGTCTCGTACCTCAACCGCTCCAGCGGCAAGATCGGAGAGTCCGTAGGCATTCTCTATTTTTTCAACACCGTCGGTTCCGCGCTCGCGTGCGTACTGACGACGAACGTGCTCTTCATCTTTTTGGGCCAGCAAGCGGCCGTGACGGCCGCGGCCCTTTGCAACTTTCTCGTGGGCTGGCTCGTGAGCCGTCACGGAAAGGGGACCGCATGACGGCGTTCGCCGCCTACTTCGTATCCGCTCTCACCGGATACCTTTCCATGACGCTCGAGATGCTCTGGATTCGCTTGCTCGCCTACAGCACGGCGGCCCATCCGGATACCTTCAGTCACGTCGTGGGGTCCTTTCTCGTCGGGCTTGCGATCGGCGCGTACCTGTTTCCAAAGATAAAGAAAGTTCATCCGGTGGTGCTGGTACGCGTGGCCCTTGCCGGCGCGGGGCTCACGGCGTTTCTCCATCCTCCATTCATCGCCCTGATGTTCACCTCGTCGGAACTGGTGGGCACGGCGGCCGGATATGCCAGCGTCGCGCTCGGCGCGGCACTGACCGGGGGGAGCTTTCCATTGCTTTGCGATTGGCTCGGGGAAGGGAAGGGCGGGGCCGGCGCGACGGTCGCGCGCCTCTATGTCGCCAACATAATCGGGTCCACGGCGGGGCCGCTCCTAACCGGATACGTGCTGCTCGATCATTTCTCGCTGGAACAGCTGTTCGCCTTTACCGCCGTAGGCCTTTTCGCCGCGTCCGCGTTGCTCGGGCTCTTCCAGCCGGGCGAAAGACCGCTCGGTTCCATGGGAGCCGGGGTAGCGGCCGCTCTGGTCGTGGCCTTACTTTGGGCTCCGCTTTACCGAGACCTCCTCGAGAAACTGCACTTCAAGACGGAGCGCGGAGCTCACGCGCCGTACACGCGCGTGATGCAGAACCGGACGGGAATCGTCGCGGTAGAAAGCACTCCGGACATCGATCGATCTTACGGCGGCGGGATTTACGACGGCGGATTCAACGTCCTTCCCTATGAGACGAACCACAATGGAATTCAGCGGATCTACTTGCTCGCCGCGCTTCACAGGAAGCCGGAAGAGATTTTGGAAATCGGCCTCAGCACCGGCTCTTGGGCCCGGGTGGCGCTCGCCCATCCCGCGGCAAAAACTCTCGACTCCGTCGAGATCAACCGGGGCAACGTGAACTTGATCGCAAGTTACCCGCAGACCGCGCCGCTTTTGAAGGACCCGCGGGTGACTTTGCATATCGACGATGGCCGTCGCTGGCTCCATCGCCATCCGGACCGGAAATTCGATTTCATTCTGATGAACAGCACCTTTTACTGGAGAAACCTTTCCACCAATCTGCTGTCCTACGAGTTCTTCAAGCTCTGCCAGGCGCACCTGAAACCCGGTGGCATAATTTACCTGAACACGACCGGCTCGAGCGACGTGATTCGCACGGTCTCCGAGGTTTTCCGCTACGTGGTGGACATCGAAGGGTTTGTCGCCGCCGGGGACAGCCCCTTCGATATTCCCGCCGACGAATGGAAGAAGGTGCTCGGGACTTACGTCATGGACGGGCGCACGGTCTTTCCCGCGGGGGACGCGAAGGCGGAAGTTCTGCTTTCCAATTGGGAGAAGGAGCATTCCTTCGCCGACGTCGCGCCGGCCTATCGGCAACGCCGGGACACCCAGGTCGTTACCGACGACAACATGGCGGTCGAGTACAAGAGCGGCCGCGCCCTCTTGCTCGACTCGCGCCTTCGCTGGACGCCCTTCTTGAAACGCGTCTTCCCCTAGAGTTTGTGGTACCAAGGTCCCCATGAAAATCCTCGTCACAGGTGGCACCGGATTTCTGGGAAGGCACCTCGCGCTCCGTTTGAAAAGCCTCGGTTTTGAGACTTCCATAACGGGCAGAAACGACAAGATCGGCGAGGAGCTCGCCGCCCGGGGCGTGAAGTACCTTCGCCTGGATCTCGCCGACGCCGAGGGCGTGAAGCGGGCGTGCGCCGGTCAGGACAAGGTCGTGCATTCCGCGGGACTTGCCTCGCCGTGGGGAAAATACGCCGCGTTTTTCGAGGCGAACGTGAACGGCACCCGCCATGTCGTGGACGCCTGCCTAGCGGGCGGCGTGAAGAGGCTCGTGCACCTCTCGACCCCAAGTCTCTACTTCAACTTTAAGAACCGCCTTGGAATCCGGGAGTCGGAACCGTTGCCGAAACCCCGCACGGCGTACGCGGCGACGAAGCTTCTCGCCGATAAGGCGGTAGAGGCGGCTGTGGAGAAGGGACTGCCTTTCATCGGCCTCAGGCCCCGCGCGCTTTTCGGGCCCGGGGACCTCACGGTGCTGGGCCGGGTGATGAAGCTCGCCCAATCCGGGAAAGTTCCCCTGGTGGGAGGCGGACAGTCCTACGCGGACCTCACTTACATCGACAATGCCGTCGATTCCCTCTTGCTCGCCCTCGAGGCTCCCGAGGCCGCGCTGAACCGCCATTACAACATCACGAACGGGGAGCCCACGAAGTTTCGCGATCTGCTCGATAAGCTGCTCCCCCTCGTCGGGCTGCGCGCGGATTACAAGTACGTCCCGTTTCCGGTCGCTTACGGGGCCGCGGTCGCCCTTGAGGCGTACCACAATCTTTTCAAGCCTTCGGAGGAGCCGGTGTTCACTCGCTACGGAGTCGGGCTCATGGCGAAGAGCCAGACCCTCGACATTTCGGAAGCGCACAAGCGTCTGAGATACACGCCGAAGATCTCTCTCGACGAAGGCCTCGCCCGCTATGCGCGGTGGTGGAAAGACAAAAGCTCGCCGTGGGGACTTCCTCCCCGCTAGCTGCTACGATGGGGCATGGACACCGTGACTTGGGGGGCGATGCTCGCGGCGTACTCCGGCATGGCGGGCGTTCTCGTGCTGCTCGTGTGCACGGCGCTTCTGCTCACCGGAAAGAAATCATTTCATCAGCTGAGGCGAGGTTGGCTCGCCGCCATCGGACTTACGATTCCCTTTGTCGCTTTCCTTATCTTTCAGATGGCCTAATTCATCCCGGCCAGTGTAGTCGCGCACCCAGTACGCGGAGGAAACCGGCACGTCCGGCGCCTCGGAGCGCACGGTGTCGACGAAAATGGCGAGCGCCTTCGGAAACATTGCCGCCATGAGGTTGAGGTTCTTCGGCTCGTTCTCAAAAAGGGCGACGACCGATCCTTGCCGCTTAATCTCTCCCAAGGCCGCTTGCTTGAACTCGTGAGCGGGAATTTCCCGTCTTGGTTTCGTTACGAGGCGGGCCTTTCCGCCGAGCGGAAAACCACGCCTGAGAAGGTTTTCGCGGCTTCCTTCTCCCATCGACGCCGTTTCGCGGCCGGTGAGGTAGATAATCGTCGCGCCGGCGCGCTTGAGAGAGTTTACGTACTCGACGGCTCCCTTCACCGGAACATCCTTGGCGCAGTAGGCGCTCGTGAAGTAGCGCTTCGACCAAAATTCCTTCGCCTCTTTGGCCAGCGCCGGATTCTTCACGCCCATCGCGGCAAGACTCCCTTCCAGTGAGTAGCGCATCTGCGAAAAGCTGATGCGGCTGAAATGGTACGCTTCGGCGGGATAGCGCTTGCCCGCGGTTCGCCCGAACTCGGTAAGAATCCTCTGCATCCGTTCCCGAACTTCCAGCAGCGTGTCGTCCAGATCGAACACCACGATCGGATTTTTTCCGGCGCGGGCCTCCAACGTCACGCGGTCGCGCACCACTTTCAGGGAACGGGGTTCATGAACGGCGCCGAAAGCGAGCGGCGCCACCAGTAGGAGCGTGAAAATAGATTTCAACATTGGGCATCGGTAGGGCGGGACGCGTCAAAACGCAATGCTAAAGGACCATGCCGACCACATAGAGCTGAACACTTGTTACCACCGCCTTCCTTCTCATACGCGCCGCCCGGCCTGCCGATACGGCAGGTATGGGTTTCCGTCTCATCCTGCTCGCCCTTTGTCTTCCCGCGACCTTAATGGCGGGAGCGAACTCCAAGCGTTGGATCAACAGCGCCCCTTGCGTCCAGATGTGCGACGTGATCGACAGCTGCGCCGCCAAACAGGATCACGCCGAGCTCGGCCGGCTTCTCTGTCACGTGGCCGCGTGCGAGTCGGGAAAGTTCTGTTCAAAGAAGGAAGTTCGCTCGCCGAACGGTTTGTTCTTCGGGCCGTTTCAGTTCACGCGCCAGACCTGGAAATCGGTTTGCCAGCCCGTCTTCAAGAAGAAGGGCATCAAGAATTGTTCCGGTAAGAAGTCGATCTTCGATACCTGTTGCTCCACCGCTTGCGCGAGCGAGCTCATTGCCGAGGACATCAACGGCGGCATCAAGAACTGGCCCCAGTGCGGGCCGGCCGCCAAGCGCTCCGTCGCCTCCGAAGGAAAATGAAAAAGCCCCGGAAGCGTGAGCTTGCGGGGCTTTCTCGTCGATAAATCGGCTTAGTTGGCCGTGCACTTCAGAACGATCGTCTCGTAGTAGCTGTCACAGGCCGTCTGGGAGTAGCCCCGGAACGCCGAGCCGCGCTTTGCCGCGGGCGGAAGGAGCAGGTCCCACTTGCAAGCCGGGCCGTTCGAAACGTCCACGACCCATTTCTCGAGACCCGCGTAGCGCGGGCTGCGGGGCTTGTACTTTTCGCTCTTTTCCACGAGCGGCAGCTGAATCTTCACGGGCCAGCTGTTAAACCAGTCGAGATTGAGATTCTTGATCTGGGTGATGCTCTGTCCGGAAGCCCGGATGGTCATCGCCCGGTCGCCGGCCGGCGTGAAACCATCGCAGCGAAAGGGGTTGGCGGCCTGGGCCGCAGCGGCGAGGCCGAGGCCTACGAAAACGGTCAGCAAACGAGTCATGTTGAATCCTCCAGTAACGTTTGCCTGGAGGTAGACCCGGCAACGCGGGTTGTCAATTCGAGGCCTCTGTCTGTTGCTTGTCGGTGTACACCGACGATCTTCGTTCTCCTCCTTAAGGGCCCGCACGAAAGTCTGGCTTCAAACTTGCGATCTCCTTTACGGGCCGTTTTTTCGTGGGGAGACGTCGATGCGAGTTTCGAAAAGCTGGTGGTTGATTGCGGTGGCCTTGTGCCTGCCCCTTCAGGCAGTGGAACCCGTCCACACCGAGTCTTCGGGGTCTGGCCGTCCGTCAGCCGCTCCGGCGAAAGAGTGGACCTATCAAGGCTGCCAGACGTGGAACGATCGGACCCAAAAGTCCGAGCCCTCTTCTTTCACCGTGGATATCGAGGAAAAGCCCGCCACGTGGCTCGCCTTTCGCTCGCTGAAAGCGAATCTGAGGTCGCCCGGCTTGAACCTCAAGCTGGACATGGCTCTCGGCTACGAGGACGGCACGCTCGCGAAGCAGGGAATCAAGGGATACTCGTCCCAGACCGACGGCGAGTTGAACGGAAAGTGGTTTCGTCCATCGTCCGTTTATCGCACTTCCAGTGATGGAAAAGAAAAAGTTTTGATGGTGACCACCGAGCTTCCCACTCGTAAGGGCGGCTTCAATCAGTTCCGCGTGGTCATGCTCTCGAACCAGGGGGACCTGGTGCAGGCGCAGCTCTCTTTTCAGGGCCCGAATTTTCTCGCCCTTCGGGTCGAAAAAGTTTGCGGTCGGGGATTCGGCGGCGTTCGGCTACTCGATGGCCAGGCGAAGCCCGCCTCTTCGGGTAACGGCCAAGTTCCCGAGTCCATCGGTCACTTCCCGTCGAGTCTTCCGACGAAGACGGCCATCCGCCGGCGCGTGATGGCGGAGCAAATGTCCTACGTGGACTACTTCCTTCGTCAGGAACTCGCGCGGGCCAACCAGAAATAAGAAACCCACCCCCGCCTTACGGCGAGGGTGGGTTCCGGCTTGCTGACTACTGCTGCTGCTGTACGAGAGAGAGGGCACAGGCCAGACCGTTTTGGTCCGCGTGTCCTTTCAGGGTTACTTTCCCCGCAAGGAACTGGTTACCCGCCTGATCCTGCATCTTTTGCAGGAGGATCTCATCCGATCCGTCCAGAGAGAGATTCACGTCGTTACCGAGCGTCCCTCTGGCCATGACGTTGAGATTGGCTTCCTCTTTGTTCTCGTCGAGGAACACTCCGAACACCTGGAAGTTACCGTCCGCGGTCTCCATGAGGTTCACATTCACCGAGGTGAGCCCCTGAGCTTGCGCGCCTTCCGGCAACGCACACTGCAGGTTGTACACGTTCACTCCCTGAGTAACCGGTACGGTGACCGGGTACGGCTGCCCGACGTAGATCGGGTAGTACACTCCGCCCGGGTACGGCCGGCGCGGGCAGTGCGGCCAGTGCGGCCACTTCGGGTAGTGCGGGTAGTGAGGCGGCTGCACGATGATGCCGATGACGATCGGCGGCTTCGGCGGCTTCACGATCCCGATGATGACCGGCGGCTTCACCGGCGGCTTGATGATGCCGATGACCGGCGGTTTCACGATGCCGATTACCGGGGGCTTGACGATGCCGATCACGGGCGGCTTCACGATCCCGATCGGAGGCTTGATGATTCCCACCACCGGCGGCTTCACGCCGACGACGGGAGGCTTCACGATTCCGATGGGAAAGGGAGGTTTCACGATTCCGACGACCGGGGGTTTAACGATTCCGACGGGGGGCTTTACGATGCCGACGGGGAAGGGAGGCTTAACGATACCGGGGGGCTTGATGATGCCGATGGGTTTAATCCCAATGGGCATCGGCTTGGGCACCATAATACCGATGGGCTTGGGCGTAACCATCACCCCGACGGGCATGGGACAGAAGGGCTTCATGGGCTTAACCGTACGGTGATCCCGCACGGTGGGGCCACGATCCGCCGCTCCGCCTGCCGCCAGCGACTCGATGCTGGCGAAAGATAGGAGCGCCGACAAAGCAAGCGCTCCGTTTAACAATGTTTTCATGACTGTCTCCTCAGAAAAGTTCGGTCCGCAATCCATTTGCGAATCGGGGCGCCCCTCACTGGTTTACCCACCTGCTCGCGCGCAACTGGAGGCGAATACGGCTCAAAAATTTTTGAAAACCGTCCTTTTTCCCGAAATCGGCGGAAAAGAAGATTTTCTGAGCCTCTTGCTGGGCTTCCCACGCGTGTCAGGCAGTAAGGAGAGACCATGGGTAAGCTGGAAAAAATCGGGTTGTTGGTGAGTCTGCTTCCGCTGGTTACGTTTGCGGGCCCGACCGTTCAGGTGAACGAAGCCCTCCAAAAGGCCCAGACTCTGGAGGAGCTCATCCCCCAGCTGCCCGCGGAGATGCGCAGTAATTTCACGTTCGTCTACAAGAGCCGCAGCCCCCACGGCGGGCTCGGGGACGAGTCCAAGAGCGCGGTAGACAAACTACACCCGCGCATCATTCTGTTTTCGGCCGACGGCAAAGAAACCCTGGCTTTTACCGGGAACCCGGACAAGCCCGGTTTCGGCATCGTGGAGCGGATCCGGTTCGTGGATGGCGAAAGCCGCTTCGAGTTTTCCCGCTACGTACTTCCCGAAGCGGTGGCGAAGGAAGCGGGAGCCGCGGAGCTCGCGAAGGAGAACGGAAAGCCGAACCCGGCGGCCTGTCTTCGCTGCCACGGAGAGGACCCGCGGCCGATTTCCGATTCATACCCTCTTTGGCCCGGTTTCTATGGTTCCGTCCGCGACACCTTTCCGAAGGATTCCCCGGAAGGCCCCTGGTACCGCAAGTTTCTCAAGAAGCAGAAGAACGCGGGCGTCTACCGCCATCTCGATTGGCCCAAGGGCACGAGTGTTCCTCCTTACCTCGATCCGAAGCAGTTCGATTCCAATGCGGCTGAAGAGGGAGTGACGACTCTGAAGTTCCTCCCCAACACCCGCCTTGGAATGGCGTGGACGGAGCTCAACCGCAAGCGCATCCAGAGAAAGCTGAAAGCGTCGCCCGCGTACGCGAAGCTTCGTTACTCTCTGCTCTCCGGTTTCCTCGGTTGCCGTTATCTTCCCCTCGGTCAGGAGGATTTGGCCTCGACCGAAAAGAAGCTCGCCGCCGAGAACGAGGATCGCCTGGTTCGTCTGGGCTTCCGGCCCAAAGGCCCGGGCGCGGGCCCGCTCGACATGGCGGAGCTCGGGTTCAACGACAACGCGACCCAGGTCGCCTACCTCGCCGACGCTCTCGGGATCGGCATGGACGACTGGTCTCTCGCCTTCGAGAAGGACTCGCTCTCCTTCTTCGACGGCATTCTCTCCGGCATCCACGAGGACAAGGATTTCTACCTGAAGGAAGACTTTATGCTGGAGATGCTGCGGGATCTCGCCGCCGACGATCCGGATCTCCGCCCTTACTTCAAGACTTACCGGGCGTACGAAGTGGAGGGTTATCCCTTCTCCGAACGTCTCGACTATGGATTCGCGCTCGCCGCCTGCCGCGTGCTTCCCGCGAAGGAACGAGCGCTGGGCGCGGACCTTCCCGCGCCGAGGCCCGAGCGGCGGCCCGGGGTGGCGAAAGAGCCGAGCGCCTCGCACCTTCTCGCGAAGCTTGGAATCAGCGGCGTTCCGTTTCAGCGCTGCACCGCTTGTCACGAAGGAGCGGCCGCGCTTCAGATAAGCCGCAAGATTCCGTTCAGTTCGCCGGGCAAACTGCGGGAGGCGCTTGCGCAGAAGGCGGCCTCGGGTAAGCCGCTCTTCGACGATATCGTCGATAGAATCGGTAAAGACGGGGAAGGCCAGATGCCGCCCCACGGCGCGCGTCTTGCCGAGGAAGACACCAAAGGCCTTCGCCGTTATCTCGAGGCGTTGTTGCCGTCCACCTGACCTGCCGTTATCTTTTTCGGTTGGAGGATTACAACATGAAGAAAAAGAAAGCCAAATACGTGGACGGTTTCGTGCTGCCGGTGCCGCGCCGGAACATCGCGAAGTACGTGAAGATGGCGAAGCTCGCCGGTAAGATCTGGCTCGAGCACGGCGCTATCGATTACGTCGAGTGCGTCGCCGACGACGTGAAGAAGGGCAAGTGGACCTCGTTCCCCCAGAGCGTGAAGCTGAAGGCGGGCGAAGTCGTATTTTTTTCCTGGGCCACCTATAAGTCGCGGTCCCACCGGGATCAAGTGATGAAGAAGGTCATGGAGGATCCCCGGCTGAAGATCTACGAAAACAAAAAGAAGATGCCTTTCGACGGAAAGCGCATGTTCTGGGGCGGATTCAAGCCTCTCGTGCACATGTAACATAGGGCGTCGGGACTAGGAGGCGGGGCTGTTTGCCTGCCTCGGCCCTAACGGCAATAATGTTCCTCGATTTCAAACTTCGGGGGACACCATGGCTCTACGCCTTGCCTCTCTACTATTGCTGGCCGCGTCTTTCGCTTCGGCCGCCACTCACGTTTCCATCCGCAGCGAGGACTGCGCCACGCACGCCGGGCTGACCAGCTCGGGAGTGCCGGTTTCCTTTCGCGGGAAAACGTACGTCCTCACGAGCTCGTGGGGGATTCTGGAAGAGAGCACGGGCGTCTGCCACCGCATAGACGACGCGGGCTCCGAGGTTTCGGCGACGCTTGCCGCCCTCGACTGGTCCCTCGGGTTCGCGCTTCTGGAAGCACCGGGGTTGAAGGCTAGTTTCGATATCGACGATTTCAAGGACGCGGCTCCTTCCGCCGGCGACGTAGAGATCCACGGGCCGCAAGTAAAAACGGGGCGGATCGTCGCTTCGAAGAGCACTCGCCACCATCTGGCGGGGATTGCGTACACTTACGAGATGCTCGCCGATCGGATGCCGAGCACCTTCGCGGGCGCCCCGGTCCACGGAAAGACTCTGGACGGCATTCTTTCCGCGCAGTGGATTGAGATCGTCGCCGGGTCCTATTCCCGCATCCGGGAGTACAAGAGCCAAGGCACCGAGACACCCAATCACTTCTTCGTGATTCCGATGAATCTCATCCGGCAAAGCCTGCAGGCGGGCCTTCCGAAACGGGCCACCTTTCAATCGGCGGCTGAAAAGCTGAACGAGCGGGCCGTTCTTCTCGCCGGAAAGCACAAGTGGCAGGCCTTTTGTCCCGTCAATGCGGGCCTTCCGCCGAAGGACGGCGTAGGTCCCATCGGGGGCGGCGACGGAGTCGGCGTCGGAGGTTCCATGAAGGGAGCCGAGACGTGCACGTCGCGCGTGAGCCTGCAGAGTGAAATGGCACTCGAGACGCCGGCGCTTTATCCGGCTGCGTTTCAGGCGGAGCTCGACAACGTCTTGAAGCCGGGGGAAGCGCTGCTGCTTCCCTTTCTCAACACCCGAAACGTGGGAGGCTACCTCACGCGCGTCGCCTACTTCTCGATGCCGCACTTCTTCAACGAGCTATACAAAGGGAAGCGCTCCTGGGTGCTCGTTCCGGAAGTTCCGCCCAAACTCTCCGGCGGTACGGCCGTCGAGGAGCTTCTTCTCGAGAACCGGAAATTCAAGCAGTTGCTCCTCGACACTTATCCGCTCATCTCGAGCCGCGAGGACGAACGGGACGGCTACCGCTTTTTGTTCACCCACGCCGTAATCGGCGACTCCCTCAACTTCGGTCAGATGAAGGGCCGCGACTGGAACTCGATGGCCATCAAGGTCCAGCCCATGGATTTCGCGATCGGCGTTCAGTGGCAGGGCCGTCCCTTGCGGGAAGTACTCGACGGGGAGCTGGCCTTACTCGAATCTCTCTACCGCAAGACCGGAGGTGCTCTGTGAAACGGCTCACTCTACTGCTGCTTCTCTCGGCCCAAGCGTTTGCTCTGGATTCGTCACTTATCAAGAAATCCGTCGTCAAAATCGTGTCCACGCTTCAAGGCGTGAGCGCGGAGTTCCACGGTAGCGGCCTTCTCTTCGAGAAGGGAGGCAAACGGTACGTGCTTACCTCCGATCACGTCGTGGGCCACGTGAACGGGGGCATGGCTTCCGGTTCGCATTCCGCGACGAGCTCGGAGACCGGCGAAACCTTGGACCTGAGCTTTCTCGGCGCGGAGTGGGGCAACGGGCTCGCTCTCATGGAAGTCCTGAACGACAAGCATCCGGAGAACGCGGTTCCCTACGCCGAGCTTCTCAAGGTCCCGTCCGCGAAAGTGGGGGATCGGGTGTCTTTCTACGGATATCCGTATGAGTCGCCGGATCTGACCGAGGAGACCTTCGCGAAGCTGCGCGATTATTCGGCTCAGATGCCCTATTTCGTGTTTTCCCGCGCGCTCGTCGAAATGGAGGCTTCCGTCGGCGAGTTCGGGATGTCGGGCGGAGCGGCCTTCACGCAATCGGGAGAGTTTCTCGGAGTGCTCGCCTATCAGCGAATTCTCGAGGACAGCACGACTTCGGTCGATCAGAACCGCGTGTACGCGATTCCGCGCGCGACGGCCATCGCCTGGGTCGAGGACTATTTCAAGCAGGGCGCCAAATACATGCCCTTCTTCTCGGAGCCTTGGTTTGCTCAAGGAGACCCGCGACAACTTCTCGTCACCAACAATGGCCTGCTCTTGATGTACCGCATTTTCAAGGGCCACTACCGTTTCGGAATCGGGCGCATGGAGCACCTGCTCATCCTGAAGGACGGGCCCACTCATCCTTACAGCGACAAACGGGGCTTCATGAAGGTGTTACAGCAATTCATGAAGGACAACCCGTGGCGGCCTTCCGAGTTCGGGCTCATCGATCGCAGCTCCGGCAAGCCCCTCCTTCGGGAAGTGCTTTACCCGGCCCAGGTGCTGACCGGATTCGACGAGCCGAACTACTCGATTTTTCTGATTCTCGGCGAACAGCACGCCGACCGGTACAAGCGCGTGAAGCCCCTTGCCGACCTGCTGGAGCAGGCCGTCGCCGCGCTGAACGCGAAGGTGAAGGGCTCGTCCGAATGGGGAGCGGTCTACAGCGAGCTCTCCTCGCTCGTCGGAAAATTGAACGCCATGCCGGCGATGCCGTCGGACCCGGGCACTCCCGGAGCGAACGAGTTCTACTCCATCGACTGGATGACGGATGTCGTCTTTCAGATGGAAGCCATCTCGAAGCATTCCGGCTGGAAGGCAATTGAGAAGGCGGCTTCCGTCGAAGCGGCCGCCGTGAAGAAGGCCCAGGCCGATCTCCTCGACGGCTTCAAAGTCTCCGAACAGACTCCCTAAAATAGAAAAGGGCGTCCGGGTTTCCCCGGACGCCCTCATTATTCTTGAATCAGGGACGGCTCGGGAGCCCCGGGCTATCCATGCTGTCCAGCAGGAACTGCCAGCCCGGGCGCTGCTTCACCACCGTCGGGTCTCTCCACTTGAAGGGCGGCTGGAAGCCGAGCCCCGCGGAGTTCACCTCGATGACGAAGGCCATGGTCTTCGTCTGGGTGTACAGATAGTCGATCGAACCGCCGTCGACGTTATAGAGCAAGTCGTACGACGTTCCGAAGCGGTAGGTACCCTTGTCGTTGTCCGACACGAGTTTCCCGGCGAGCTCCTTGCCGTACTTTAGGTAAACCGCGGCGTCGTCGGCCGGAACCTTCTTCGGGTTGCAGCCGAACGGGTAAATTACGAGCTCCGAGTAGCTGTGGTAGGAGATCGCGAACTTCGGCTTGATCTTCTGGGCGAGCGCGAGAATCGCCTGGGTCTCCGGTTCCGAGCCGGGCGTGGCCCCACGGTAAACATCGGAGCCCTTGCTGCCGGAGGAGCCGCCGCAGACGTTCCAGTCGTACGGATAGTTGCGGTTGATGTCCACGCCGTGTCCGTCACGGGTGTTCTTTCTCCACATCGCGTCCGTGTGCCAAACCTTGTCGTTGCCGTCGGGGTTCACCATCGGAACCACCCAGATGTTGTAGTTCGTGAGCCATTTGCGGACGCGGGCATCGCGGCCGACGCTCTGGGTGAGGTAGTTGATGATGTCGGTGGTCACTTCGGGCGTCATCACCTCCCGGGCATGGTGCATGGAATCAAAAAGGATGGAAGGTTTGTCCATCGATCGGCGCGCCTGATCGGTCAGGTGCATGGCGAGGATTTCCTTACCTTCGATGGATTTGCCGATGACGTAGACCTTGGCGATCTGCGGATAACGGCGCTCTACTTCCTTCATGTGAGTGACGACTCGATCGTACGTCTTGTACTGCGGATCGGGGGACAGCGTGTCACGCTGGCCAAGGACGCGAAAGCCTCTGGGAAAAGTCCGCATCCGGCTCTCTTTGACGACGAGAGACAGGACCCGGCGGTTCCAGTCCACTCCGCCGACGTCCAAGCCGTGCTGCTGCGCGAGCTGGATGTCACGAAGGCCGTTTAACTGAACTTCCACGTAGTAACTTTTTTCCGGAGCCGGCGAGGCACCGGAGAGAAAAGCAATGCTCAGAATTCCAAGAAGTGTGTAACCAAGTTTCATGATGGATTCCCCTTTTCGAGATGTGATCCTAGGAGTCGCGGGGGGGACCCGACAAACAGCGAGTCGGGGATTGTTAACAGAAGTGAACGGCTCGCCGAGTCCTCGCGGAAGTTTTCCGTCGAGGATAGGATTCGTCCCATGAGATCGCTGCTGCTCTTTTTTCTCTCCGTCTCCGCTTTTGCCGACGCTCCGCCGAAATGGTGGAAGGATCTCGAGCCCGAAGTTTGGAAGCACTTCTCGGGGGCATCGAAAAACGGGGAAGCGGATCTACTCGCGTGGCACGTGAAAGAGGACCAGCGCCCCTTGCGGGTGGTGAGCGCTCTCGTTTGGGCGAAGGGAACCGCGTCGGACGGAAAACCGAAGTGGGCGCTGATGAACTTTTATCAGCATCCCGCCGATGGCCCCGATTGGCGGCCCGCCATCGTTTACGACGGAAGGTACCTGCCGGTCGTGGAGTCGGCTTTCGCACCGAAGAACGAGCACGTTTACCGGTTTCTCGATCACGCCGAGAACCGGTGGGACTTCGAGCCGAAGGACCAATGGAAGATCCTCGCTGGTGAAGTGAGACGGGACGCCTGGCAAAAGCGACTCGGAGAAAAACCCACGAGATTCTATCCGGCGGGAACGGCGGCTAAGTATTAATTCGCTTGGTACGTGACCGGCGTCTGCGACGAGAAGCGAAGGTAACCCGACGGGGCGATGTTAATCGCCACGTCGCAGGTCGCTCCAAGGAACGCCCAGCCGTTCTGGCTCTTATGATTGCGCATCCAAGACCAACACATCTGGCGCCAATCGAGGTACGCCTGACGATAATCGCCCACTCCGTAAGTCTGGGCCGGGGCGAAGGAGAGGTCCGTGCGCTGGCTCACGGATTTCTTCTGGCTGTAGGTAACCGTGAGGGTTCCTTCGGAACCGCAGATGTAGTGCCCGGAATAAGGACGGCAGTCGGCGTAGCCGCAATCGAACGCCTGGTACTTCGCTCCGTGGAGCTGCCCCAGAAACTGAGTCCACTCCCGGCAGGTGTCGGTCCAGCTTTGGCGCGCGGCCGCCACGGTCAAGTCGTAGCCGCCTACGATCCAATGATGGGGAATTCGGTACGTCGATTGAAAGACTTGTTCCGTGCAGGCGAACGGAAGGGGGTAGCTGACCGGAGTGGGTATGTCGAACTGGCTGCCGGCGCCCGCGTTGATGTTGACCGCCTGGGGCTTGCCGTTCAGGTCACTCCATTGAATGCCGTACTGGTAGACGCCTTCGGCCTGCATTCCTTGAACGAACGCTGCCGAGTAGCGGACTTGCTTCAGGAGGTTGTAGTCGGCGAGCCGAAGGCCCTGGCCCGAGCATTCCTGCTGGGCTTTTCTTCCGGTGAGGCCCGTGCGGTTTACGACCCAGCGGTAGCCGTCCGATTCGAACTCCGCCATCGCGGACGCGGAAATCAAAGTACCGGCGAAAACCCAGAAAAAGAAACGGCCCATAAGTTCCTCCCGAATGGGCGGCAACTTAGGCGGTTCGAAGGATTTCCGCAAGTAAACGCGGCTAGATAGGCTCGGAAAATCGTTTGCCGAGAGAGAACGGGGCCGGCTCCTTGCCGGGAGCCGGCCCCCGCCGAAGTTACCAGCCTCCCGAGGTAATCGGGATCGAAACGCAGGCGCCCACCGGGCTACCGGTTCCGCTGACCGACGAGCCGGCGAGGTAGCAATAGAACGCACCCTCGATCCAGCCCGTTACGTCGGCCCCGGCGAATCCGCCGGCGATGCCGGCGAGGCTCGCTCCATCGGTTATCGCGCCGAATGCTCCCACGATTCCGGCCGGAGCCGGAGAGGTGAAGAGAAGATCGCCGACCGCGGCCGAGAGATTGCCGACCGGCTTCGTGGCCGTGCCTTTCTTGTACTCGGAGCGGACGATTTTGAATCCGGTGTTGTAGCTCGGCTGAGTGGCCGCGCCGCCGTACACCATGAAGTCTTTGCCGTTGGAGAGGTATCCGAGTCCCATCTGGGCGAACAGCGCGCGGCCTTTCAGCACGCGGGAGTTTGCCAGAGCGAGCAGCAGGGCATCGAGACACTCCTTGCTCACGCCCGTCGGGCAAGCCTGAGCTCTTACGTTCAGAGCTTTCGCCCGAACCTTCAGCCGCGGAATCGACGACTGAATCTGAGACTGAACCTCGGCGTCGCCGTTGCTCGGCGCCGGAGTCGGGGTCGGGGCGACCGAAATCTGGCTCGCGCCGCGCGAAGTATCGTTCGCGAGCTCGGTCTGGTTACCGCGTTCTCCGCAAGCGGCGGCGAGCGCCGCGACGGTGAGATAACCGAGGGCCTTTTTGAGTCCGTTCATGCTTTCACTCCTTCAGGGTTGCTTGATGGCGCGGGAACTTGAAGTCTCAGTCTAGGAAGAGATCCTGACGAAACTGTGACAGAGTCCGCCAGGAACTTGATTACGCTTTGAAAAACAATGAGTTATCAAGTTTGCACAATCCGCTGGATGCGCGCGGCAACGAGCCGCTAGATTGGCCCGAGCATGCTTTTGATCTCACTTCAGTCCGGCAGCAGCGGCAATTGCATCTTTGTGGAAAGCAAAGGCGTGCGCCTTCTTTTCGACGCGGGACTCAGCGCGGTTCAAGTTTGCGACCGGCTCGCCCTTCACGGACGAAGCGCTCAAGGAGCGGACGCTCTTTTCATCTCACACGATCATTACGATCACGTTCGAAACGCAGGCGTCTACACGAGAGCGTTCGATGTTCCTATGTACATCACGAAGCGCACCCTTCACGCCTCGAGAAAGGCCATCAAGCCGAACGCCGACATGGAGATCGAGCATTTCAAGGCGGGAGCCTCGGTGCAAATCGGCCATCTGACGGTAGAGACCGTGAAGACTCCCCATGACGCCGCCGAGGGAGTCGTGTTCGTCGTGGACGACGGCCAGCACCGGCTCGGGATTGCGACCGACGTGGGGCACGTGTTCGGGGATTTGAAGAGCCTCGTGAAGAGCGTCGACGGGCTCTTTCTGGAGAGCAACTACGACGAGGACATGTTGAAGAACGGGCCGTATCCCTACCGGCTGAAAGAGCGGATCAGCGGATCGCGTGGGCATATCTCGAACCGCGATTCGGCGGACCTGGTGGAGGAGGCGGCGAGCTCGAAGCTGCAGTGGTTATGCCTCGCCCATCTTTCGAAAGAGAACAACACACCGAAGAAAGCGCTCGAGGCTCATCGGGAGGCGCTCGGGGGCAATTTTCCCATTCAGGTGACCAGTCGCTCGGCCGTCACCGACGTAATGAGCCTCGACCCGGGACAGCCGGGATCGAGCTCGCGCCGCCAAATGACTTTGGACATTTGATCAGAGTTTCTTAACTTCGGCGAAAAAGGCCCGTAGGCGCTCGGCGTTCTTGCCGAGATCGCTTTGGCCGATCCGCGAAAGGGAGCGGGCATCGATGCGAGAGCCTGAAGCGCTGGAGCGGACACGGACGACGACGTCGTCCTTGAACCCGAGCCATGGTGTCGTGTCGGTTGCTTCGAGGGTGAGGGTGGCGGGGTCTTCGGAAACGATTTTCCACTTCATGGCTTTCGCGGCGATCTGGACCTTCGCGAAGGTCTGCTCGGGAGGTAAAGCGAGATCGAGCGGCCCTAAATCCGGGTAGGCCTGCCGTTGCTGAGCGGCGATTTCCGCGCCTTCGTACTCGGCGGGATTGAGCGCATCGGATCGCTCGGCGAGCACCGCCTTGAAGAGGGGAGGATCCTCGGTATCGGTGGTGATGTCGTGAATGGGCGGAACGTTTTCCGCTTTGTGTTTGAGGCTGAGCAAGTTCGCAATGAGGGCGGCGGAAATCATCAGTGCCGCCAGCGAAAGCACGAGGCCCTTTCTACCCGTTCCCGGCCGGGAGCGAATCGAAGAAAGAAGGGCGATGACCGCTCCGCCGATGGCGAGCATTCCCGACCATTTGACGAAATCTATCGCGGTGACGATGCCGATGGCGTCCGCTTTTCTCAAGGGGCCGGAGCCGGCGAGCAGCGCGAGCGCCGCGAAGGCGACCAAGGCGGAAATCAAAGGCAGACGGGAGAAACGGTCGGTGGTTGTCATGGCACGGGCATACCACCGGGGGGACGGGTCAGAAAGGGTTACCTGCTGGCCGTATCGCGGGCGGGGCGGGAGAGTAGAGGGCGGATGGCGTCCTCGTCGACGAGGCGGCTGAACTTGCTCGCGCCCCGGACATTGAGGTGGTCGGCGTCGCTGAAGTCCTCGTGGGTGAACCGAGAATCGTTGAAGTAGTCCTTACGGACGACGTGACCGGGGTACTTCCGCTCCAATCCCTCCAGAACCGCGCGGTGACGCGCAAGTTTTTCGGGGTCGGCCCGGCGGGAATACTCGGCGATGGTCGGCAGATAAAGCAACGCCACCTTTACGTTGCGGGCCACGGCGGCCTCAATCATCGATTCGATGGCCCGCGCATTTTCCTCGACGTACTCGGGGTGCATTCCTTTGTGATGCGCTTCAATCCAGCGCCGAGCCGAGGCCTCGGGTGCCTCCCAGAGGTTTCCTTGAGAAGGCTGCCAGCCGGACTCCTCGATGCGATCGAACTCCGCCTTGAAGCCGTTACGGAAATACTTGGCCGACGCCGAAGGGCCGTAGAGATGAAACAGGCTGAGCGCGCGCACATCCAATTGTTCCTGCCTGGTCCCGTCCCCTGGCACCTCGAAAAAGCGCTGATAAAAGAAATTGCGCCAGGCTTCCTCGCCTCCCGCCATCCGGGACTCGAGACTTGGGTAGAAGAGATTCAGCACCAACACCTTGAGGTTGGGGAGCCGGGGGAGATACTTGCCGAAAAGCTGACCGTCCACGATCAGGCTCTGGCTGATGTTCGACAGGTTGAAGGCGGGAGCAGAAAGCTCGTCGGGTTTGAGTCCCATCGCGCCTACCGAGGAGCCGAGGGCGAGGACTTCGATATTGGGGAGCCGGCTCTCTAGAAAACGCCGCTTCGTATTGTAGCTGTTGGGAACCCGCCGCAAGGACGTCTCCAGAAATCCTACGAGCGCGAGCAACGGCAGTGAGAAGAGCAGGATCCGTTTTGTGAAATGTCCAAGTTCCTTCATTCGGATCTTTTAGAACTGAAAATAGATGAAAGTCTGTTGTTCGAGCACGCCGGAGAAATAGATGAGGCAAACCGCCGCGTAATCCATCCCAAGCCGGTAGCCCGCGCCGAGCCACGACGCAAAGCGCAGCTTTCCCTCTTCATAGGTCTGGCGGAGCCACGGATAAAGGCAGAACCCGAGCGCGAGTACGATTCGGAATCCGCTCACGCTCAGCTCCCCGGCGCGGGACGGGCCGAAAAGATTTCCGATGAGTTGAAAGGCATCGGCGAGCGTCGCGGCCCGAAAGAAAATCCAGGCGAACGAGACGAGATGAAACGTCACGACGATTCCGAAGAGCCGCTCCAGTCCGGAGGGAAGGGGGAAAGAACGCTTTATCGTTGCGCGGACTCCCTCAGTGGCGACGGAAAGGGAAAGCAGCGCCCCGTGGACTACTCCCCAGGCGACGAACGTCCAATTGGCTCCGTGCCAAAGTCCGCTCATGGCAAAGACCGCCATCAGATTGAAGTACCGCCTCGGCGCGGGCACGCGGTTTCCGCCGAGCGGGATGTAAACGTAGTCGCGGAACCAGGTGGAGAGCGAAATGTGCCAGCGCTTCCAGAAGTCCGAAACGGAGGTGGCGAGATAGGGATTGTCGAAATTGACCATCATATTGAAGCCGAGAATTCGGGCGGCTCCGCGGGCGATGTCGGTATATCCGGAGAAATCGAAATAGATCTGGAAGCTGAAGCAGTACACGGCGACGATTAGCGGCCATCCGGAATATTGCGCGGGTGAGTCGAATACGAAGTTCGCGTAACGGGCTAGCCCGTCGGCGATTACCACTTTCTTGACGAAGCCGAGCAGCATGAGCCGCAGACCGTCGATGGCCCGGTCGGAACGGAACTGAACTCTTTCGTTGAACTGGGGCAGAAGATTCTGTGGCCGTTCGATGGGCCCGGCGACGAGCTGGGGCCAGAACATCACGTAGAGTGAGTAATTCAGCAGATCGCGTTCCGCCTTCCACCGTCCCCGATAAACCTCGACCGTGTAGCTTAGTGACTGAAACGTGTGAAAGGAGAGGCCGACCGGAAGGAGAAACGAGAAGGCTTTCGCCTGCAGGGGAACGCCGAGTAGAGTGAACAGCTGGTCGAGGTTCGAAACGAAAAATCCGTAGTATTTGAAAACGCCGAGCGTGCCGAGGTTCGCGGCGATGCTTGCGATGAGGTAGAGCTTACGCTTTCGCCCCGACGCCCCCTCGATGAGAATTCCCGCCGCGTAATCCAGCAGGACCAGAAAAGCGAGGATCAGGATGTAGGCGGGGACCAGCACCATATAGAAGTAGCAGCTGGCCGCAAGTAACCAGGCGAGTCTGGCCCTATGGGGCAAGAGGAAATAGATCGGAGCGAATAAAAGAAAGAACAACGCGAAGTGGATCGAGTTGAAGAGCATGGGTCAGGGCGTTAAGAGGGGTAGCCTCCATTATACGCGAATGCTCTTCCGTTTGTTTGGATCGCCGGAGATTACGGATTCACGGCCCGGGCTTTGATGAATCCCTCGCAGCCGTACGACTTGAGAAGATTAACCGTGAGCTGCGCTTCCGCGAGATGGTCGTACTCGCCGATATACTCCCAGGGGTCGTTTACATCGCAACGGCCGTACACGTCGTAGACTTCCGTTTGTGCCGCGGCCGAGTCGGCGGCCTCAAGGCGCGGCCGTTCGAAACCAAGCGCCGGGTAGGCGAGCCCAACCGAGAACACGAGAGCTATGAAAAGCGTTTTCATGGGACGGTCTTAGCTCAGGAGCCGGGGGCCAGCCAGGTAATTTTTTTCCGTCCCGGCGGGCATGTCGCAACTCTTTCGGGTGCGGTTGATGAAAGTCGCCACGGGTCAAAGACTTGGCCAAGGGGGCCATTCTGGCGTTGTCCTTGCACACGCCCTGATCGGGTTCTTTCCAACGAGGAGACTTTTATGATGCGTCTATCTAGTTTGATCCTTTTTTTCGCGCTCGCTCTTCCGGCTCAGGCGGGCACGATCTCTCTGACGGCGACGGGAGTCGCCAGTCAGGCGGCGGATTTTGTTTCCGTGTCGGTGAGCGTGCATTCGAAATGTTACAAGAAATCATCGGACGCCGCGAAGGACAATGCTCAGATGGCCAACGACATTCTGGCCATCCTGAAAAAATATGAGGATCCGAAGCTGGCTTTGACGGAAAAAGATCTGATCACAGTAGTGGGAGGGTACTTCCTCCGTCAGACGGAAATATCCTATCAGGACGGGAAAAGCGTCGTGCTCTGCACGAACGGCTGGCGTACGGAAAAGGATCTCACGCTGAAACTCGCGGCCATAGACAAGCTGGCCGAGCTGCAGGACGAGATTCTAGCGGTCGCCGATCGGGCGCCCGAGGTGGCTTCTTCCGGAGATCCCCAGACATGGGCGGTGCTGGGCAATCCCGCTCCCGCGCTGACCGCAAGCTCGCAGAAGGCCCTTGCCGCTTCCGCCGTGAAGAAGTCGATTCAGAACGCGAAGGACGAGCTGTCGGCGATTACCGGCGAGTGCGGGCTCCGGGGAGTGAAGCTCCTCGAGATGAAAGTTCCGGAGCACCATGCGATGCCCGCGAACTTCGCCGCGGAGAAGGCGGCGGCCCCGGGTTCGGGTTCTCCGTTTCTGTTCGGCTCGATAAGCGCTTCGGTGACGAGGATCTTTTCGTTTCAGTACGAGAACAGCCTCACTTGCCGGCGCTGATCACTTGAGCGTGAAGCAGTCGATGCAGTAGGCCGCGACGACTTCGTCCTTCGAGCCCTTGACGAGTTCGCGGGCGCTGGAAATCGTCTGGATGAATTGTTCCTTGAGCCGTTCGAAGTCTTTCATTGAGAGTGAAAGCACCGTCGAGTAGTGCAGGTTCGTGCTTTTCGGCTGCTCGATGAGCTGCATCGCCTTCACTCGCCAGTTGAGATGGTGCTTTCGGATGTGGGGGCTGTCGGAGGTCAGATAGATCTGCCGTCCGGTGTTCACCCAGCGGTTTTCCTTCTGTTCGATCACCCCGCACTCGCGCAAGAAACCGAGGATGGGCCCTAGGGTGGAGAGCGGTAGCTGAAAATATTCGCAGAGCGCTTCGGTCGTTTGAAGAGACGGCACCGAGGTCGCGACGTCGACCGCGGCGTACAGCCACAACGAGTAGTAAGTGGCCTGGGTGATCTCGGGAAGGCTCTCCACTCCCTTCACGCGTTTGCTCAGGGTGTAGTGCTGGTCGCGCAAAGTATCCAGGCGCTTTCGGTAGTACGCCTTCAGCTCTTTCGTGCCGGCGCGGGCGAGGCCGATGAGTGAGAGAAAATAGTCGGACTCGTCTTCGGTGTGGCCGAGAAAGGAATTCGCCCGCATGCCTTGCTCGAGACTCAGGCCCGCGCTGGCTTCGAGAATCCGAGTCACGTACGCGCCGTCGCACTGAATTGCCTCGGCGAAGCGGCTCTTTCTTCCCCGCCGGGCTGGTCCCTCGCCGGAGAGACGGAACTTCAGGTATTTGGTGTAGCTGTCCGTCTCATATAAATTCATGTGGTTACCTTATATTTCTTGATCTTAGGTCAATTTATATCTTGTTTTTTGATGAGAATACAATGGAGATGGGAGCCCGCGCTTTGGTATCCCTGTTTGCGTTGGACGACAGGCGAACGAAGCGGAGGCACTTTATGAAAACGATTAAGAATTTGGTTTTGGCGATGGCGGTACTTCAATCCGGTTTGGCTTTGGCCAGGGGAACGGAGCGCGGAGGCGGAACTTCTCCGGCCCCCATCTTCATGCCGGAAGACGTCGCTTACCGTTGCGAGATCAAGTTGACCCAGCTCGGCAGTGACCTCGGTATCCACCGGGCCATGGTCAGCCGCTCGGAGTTCACCGCGCAATGGAAGAAAGGCGAGTACGCCGGCCGCCGCGGAGAGGATCTCGGTAAGCTCACCTGGAAACATTACGAGCTGAAGCAGATTGGTCCCTTTCACCCGACGGAAGTGGAAATTCCGAACGCTCCCGCGGGCGCGAAGTTCGAAGGCTACCTCGCCTTCAACGTGGAACACCTCGCTGCTCCCCCGGAGCTCGGCATGGTGCTGACGACGGCGGTCCACGGGGAGGCCGGCGGCAGCGAAACGGTCGCCGAATCCTACTCCGCGGAAACTATCAGCTCGAAGGCGAAGATCACCGGTAACACGCGCTACATCAAGCGCAACTCCGCCGGCAGCCACGAGGACGAGCGCTCCATGCGCGTCAGCTGCGAGCGAAAGTAATTCTGGCGAATGGTCTCGGGCGGGTCCGTCAGGACCCGCCCTTCTTATTTGGAAAATAGTACGTGACCCGGGTGTTGCCGGCGCCCAGCGCTTGGAGGAGCGCGAGCCTCGGGGTACCCGGCCCGTTGACGACGAGCGGGCAGCCGTTTCCGAAGTCGAGAGTCTCCAGCGGAATCCGGGTGAGATTACTGACGAGAAGTCCAGGATACTGGAGCCGTTGGAACGCGGCGATGCCGAGGCGCCGGCGCAGCTGGGAATAGCAGGCGAGGGCGTCCCTTACGTTATCGGCGGTAACCGCTTTCTTCGCCGAACGGATGAGGGACGTAAGCTCGGCGATCGGGTACTGCCCGGGCGGCTTCGGAAGGCGAACGAGGGCGTCCCGTACGGCGTTGCCGAAATAGTCCTTGGGCACTTCCGGGAGCAGCCGCCGGAAGTCCACGGGAAAGCGGAGCAGATACTCGTCGCCGAAGCGGCTGGCTCCGGGGTAGCGGCGGAGCAGGATCGCCATCTGCAGGTCGCTCTCTGAGCCCTGGCTCGCGTGCATGTGTTCCAGATCGAAAGTTTCCGACGAGCCCGGCCTCTCCACCTCCGAAGGCGTCTCCCCTAGGAAGTAGCTGATGCGATCCGCCAGGGTCGCTTCCGTGAAGGCCGAGAGGGAGGCGTCCGAGTCGAGTACCGAGCGGTCGAGGGAAGGCACGGAAAAATCTTTTCTCCGGTAGGCGCGCGCGAGCGCCGCGAGGAAGAGAAAGTAGCTGAAGCCGTCTCCGACCCCGTGGGAAATCGAAAAGCTCAGCACCGATCGCCCGTGCTCGTTCGATAGACCCACCCGAGCCAGCGGCTCCCCGAGGGAGGTTCGCAAATCCAAATGGGGCCGCTGATGGTCGACGCTTTCCAGTATGGGAACAGCGCCGGCCTCGAAGGCGAGATCCTTGCCCGATTCGACGAGCCGGCTTCTGACGGGCGTGAAAACTTCGGCCACCTCCGCAAGCGATCGCTTGAGCCGCGCGGCATCGAGCGGATAGCCGAATCGGAACGCGAACTGAATCGAGAAGAGATTCGGCCGGGCGAAATAGTAGTCGAGGGGTGCGAGCTTCACGGCAACTCCGTCCTCAAGGCTTCGAACACTTCCGCGTGGGTGCCGGTAAAGCTCATCACGCCTCGAAAACGGGCCAGCCCCTGGACCGCGTCGGCGTAGGAAACTTTTCCGGTTTGCGAGCCGTGGCAGGCGAGCGCCTCGAGCTTTCGTCCGATCTGCGCCGAAATGTCGACGGCGATCTGATGCCGGTTCATCGGCTCCCAAACTTCAAATCCGAAGACGTGAGGCACCGAGTGCGGCTCTCCGGAGCTGTCCTGGTACCAGGGGCCGGCGGCGCCCGTGAGGGCCGCCTTCACCAGCTCGTGCGCTATCCGGTGATCGGGAAAGCCGTCCGAGGAGGCATGCGTGAATACGATGTCGGGCCGAATCCGGCGGATGTGGTTGATGACTTCGACTTTCATTTCGGGCGTGAACTGAGTGAGCCCGTCCCGAAAGCGGAAGAAAATTACCTCTTTCGCCCCCAGCAGTGCGGCGGAGTGCCTCGCTTCGCCCTCGCGGGTGAGTGCAAGCTCGGCCGTGGGAATGTCGCGGGCCCCGGCCTCGCCCGAAGTGAGGACCCCATGGAAAACTTCGTGGCCGTCTTCTACGTATTTCCTGAGCGTTCCGCCGCAGCCTATTTCGATGTCGTCGGGGTGGGCCCCGAAAGCCAGAATCCGCATAATCAAACTCCCAGTATTCCGCGCACTCCTTCGTGGATCCTTTGGGCGGCTCCCGTTCTGAGCCGATGCGCGAGTGGGCTTCCATTAAGGAAGCGGTTCACCGAATCGTTGAGGGTGCGGTGGCCCGTGAAAACCACGCGGCCTTCCTCGACTCCCTCGGTCCGCTCCGAAACCTCCCGCAGCACTACCACGGGACGTCCTAGCTGGTAGGCCTCCTCTTGCACTCCTCCCGAATCGGTGATGACCACCTGAGCCCTCAGGATTTCTCCGAGAAACGTCGGGTAGTCGAGGGGCTTCCAGAGGGAAATGTTCGGAGTTCCGCCGAGAACGTCGTGCACGGGGCCGGCGAGCGCCGGGTGCACGGGATACACGAAAGGGGTATCGGGGTTTCTCGCGGCGACATCGCGCACGGATTCGAGAATAGGGCGGAGCCCCGACTGGCGGTTCTCTCGGCGGTGAAGCGTCACGAGGACCGAGGGACGGCCGTGGCTCGCGGATGTGGGAAGCATTCGGGCGAGGGCGTCCCCTATGGTGTTGCCGGTGACCCGGATGCGGGCCGGCGCGACGCCTTCTCGAACGAGATTGGCCTTCGCCTTTTCGTCGACGGCAAAATGGTGGCGCGCCATCTGGGCGGTGAGCTGGCGGTTCAGCTCTTCGGGAAACGGGCTCGAAAGGTTGTGCGTGCGAAGCCCGGCCTCTACGTGTGCCACGGGAATGTTTTGGTAGAAGCCGGAGAGGGCGGCGCTGAAGGCGGTCGTCGTATCGCCGTGGATGAGCATCAGCTCGGGGCGCTCCTCCTTATAGAGATTCTCCAGGGAAGTGAGGATGCGCGAGGTGAGCTGGGACAGGGACTGCCCGTGAATCATGAGATCGAGGTCGACCTCGGGTGTGAGCCCGAAGGCGGCCATGGCCTGGGCTTGGAGCTCCCGGTGCTGACCGGTGGAAATGAGGCGGACCTTGAGGTTCGGGTTCGCGGCGAGGGCGAGATAGACCGGCGCCATCTTGATGGTCTCGGGCCGGGTTCCCACGATGATGTCTACCGCTTTCAATTTGGGGCTCCTTTCCATGAGCCCAAGGTAGAGCTTTGCGCGCCATAAAAATAGTGAACGATCGGACACAAGTGTTAACTTTTTGGAAACGGTTGGCGGACGGGGATTTCTGGATTAAACGGGGGTCTGGAGGTCCCATCATGAATCGTCTCGTTCTAGTTGGTATTGCGTTCAGTTCTTTCGCGTTCGCCGCTTCGTCGGAGCTCGACTGCAAGGGTAAGTATCAGGTCGTCATCCGGGGTACCGGCACGACTCAGACCGCGCTCGTTCTGCAGGCGGGAAAACACCTTGCGCGCTACTCCGTGCGCGGGACCCGCAGCTCGGATCAAATCGAGTACCTCGACACCAAGACCGCCGGAGGTGACTTCACCCTTCGCGTGGCCGTGGGCCCCGGTCCTCTTCCGAAATCGATTCCCGGATTCTTCCTGGCCGCGACGAAGGACAAGAACAAGCCCCTCGTCGGTAGCGAGCTCGTTTGCCGGACGCGGTAAGACCCCGGAACGCCTTAAGCTTTCCGCTTGCCAGAGACGTGGCGCGTAAACTACTTTATTGAGCTTGTC
>CAZZHG010000075.1:0-27647 GCA_964653655.1 uncultured Pseudobdellovibrionaceae bacterium | reverse complement strand
AAACCAGGGATTGGTTTTTTCCCCCGAGACGATGAGCCTCGTACTGCAATGCTCGCCTCCGAGCGACTGCATCTTGCCCCAGAAAATTCCGAGCAGCTCGTTCTCGCTCACGCCCGGCGCGATGGCTTTCTCCATCGTGTGAAGGGCCGTCTCCGCGACGGAGCAGGAGTTGGCGAGGAGACTGATCTCGTCTGGGGTTTTCGTCTTATGGGCGGCGCCCAGCGGCCCGTCGGCGTCGGTGATCTCCAGCCCCAAGGCCTGCAAAGCGGTGAAGCCGTTGCAGTCGAGCACGTCGGTGGCGATACGGCTACCGCCGACGCCCCACTCCTGCATGAGGCCGTTCACTTCGGAGGCGAATTGTTTGGAAGCTTCCACGACCTGGCTTTGGCTGAAACGCAGCTGCCAAGATCGGATGGGACGCGACTTCGGCCAAAGGGCGGTGGCGCGAAAGAGCGCCTTTCCGTACTCGAACAGCACGGGGTCGCCGGTGACGGGAACGACGGCGAAGCGGGCGACGTTCAGCGCGGTCCAGATGGGCATGACCGAAACGTCTGTGCAGTAGCGGATGTTTACGGGATTGGTGAGGACAAGGGCGCCGATTTGGCGCGCGGCCATTTCCTTTTGGACCTTCGCGAGCCGAGCGAGTCTTAGCCTCGAAAAATCGACCGAAAAGTCCGGACCCGGCTCTCCCATTGCTCCCCCCCAAGAGAAGGCAGAACGCTACCCTGCCCCGCGTCGAAATTCAACGCGCTCCGGGCCCAAACCCCCCGGAACCTCACGCGAAAAGACCGGCACGGGGAAGGTGCCGAGAAACGTCTCTTGTTCTGGGTACTTGGAATGCCTTAGGTTGTCGGACTTACTCACGTTTAGGAGCGTTCGATGGGTCGTCGGCACGTCCTTTTTCAGTTGGTCTTTTTCTGCGCCTCCGCGTTCGGGTCCTCCCTCGCGGACTGGGATCAAAAGTGTCAGCAATACTTTCCGGACGAGCCGGTGCTGCTGAACTTCACGGACGTGCAATCCTTCATCGCGCGCCACTCCATCACGAGCCCCTACGAATTCGTGAAAGGGATGGCCGGGGACGCCCAGTTCGCGCCCTTTCTGAACTCATATCTGCTGATGCACACGAGCCGAAGCGCGCAAAAGCAAAGTGTCGACCGCGAGCACCCGCGGGTCATTTTCTTTTACCGCGGCATGATCCTCGGCGTGACCGATCACCCCGATGCGCAGGTTCCGCGCATCGAAGTGATTCACTACAACCAGGCGGAGTTCCGGTTCGAGTTCAAGGTCGTCGATTTCAGACGGTCGGAGCCTTTCATCAACAAGCCCGGCAACTGCAAGGGATGTCACGGAAGCGACTTGCTTCCCATCTGGGCGACCTACCGGAACTGGCCCGGATCTTTTTCCTCGGCCGACGAGTTTCTGATGGGCCCGGGCCCGGAGCTCGCGGCGTTGTCTCCGGACGAGGCGGCGGCGAAAAAGAAGCGGCTCCGCGAACTGTACAACGGGGACTTCCTTGGCAGCGGCCGTACCCGCCTGCAAAGCCAGCAGCTGAACCAGGAGGAGATGGACGCCCTGGAGAAGCTCTTCGAGCCCGTTCGCGTCGATAGAAAGGGCACCATTTACGAATTTCTTTCGGACACGAGCAGCGACGGACCTGCCTCCTTCAACGAGTTTCTCAACAACTACAACTTCCAGAGAATCCGCCACGAGATGGAAATTTCCCCCGGCTACGATCGGCTCCGGTATGCGATGGGAGCGGCCCTTCTCGAGTGTCCGGATCTGCCCGGCTTTCTCGGTAAGAATGTTCCCCTCGGCCTTTCCCTCGACGCCATCGAGAAGGACGTGACGCTGAAGATGACCCAGCAATTCCAGGCGCGGCTCGAGTACGCCAAATCCATAAACGACCCGGTGGCGATGCACGAGACGGCTATGAACGATTCGGGCGACATCAAGCGCATCGCGGGACTTCGCTATCTGTTCGAGCCGGGTGGAGTGAACGTGAAGCGGTTCTCGCTCAACTTCGCTCCGAGGGAGTTCGAAGGGTACGGCTTCAGCCGCATCGGCGCGGGAGGGGGCGGATTGCGGTTCGGCTTCTGCCGTTTCATTCCGGCGCTCGTTAAGGAGGACGCGGAACTTGCTCCGCTTTTGGAGCTGGATACGACCGGCTTTGCCAGCGGAACCGACAAAGCGCCGATGTGCGATCTGCTCCGCCGGAAAAGTCTCGAGTTGAATTAACAGCTAAGGGGAATTCGGCGGAAGAGGGGCGTCCAGCCTGGGGCATCCGGGAAAGAATCCAATACTTCAATCTGAAACTGGGTGTCGTCCAGACACAGGGCTCTCACCGTGAAGAGGTTGAGCTTCCCGCCAGCCGTGGGGATGAACTCGGCGAAATTGTCATGAACGGAGAGCGCCGCTCCCGCCGGGCAGGGAGTGGGTCTTGCGGCGGCCGTTTTGTCGCAATTCAATCTCAAGCGAATGACATTGCGTAGTTCCTCCAATTCGTAGTTTTGGCGAGCCAGCCGGGTGGACTGGCTGACCTGGAAGCCGAGCCCCACCAAGCAGAGGACGAGAAATCCATCCAGGCCGAAGGAGACGAGAAGCGAGTTGATATCAATCGACCCTCTGGTACCGACGCATAGTCGTTTTCTCAAGGGCATGCCGCCCCTCCTCCACCCGCACAGCCAGCACAGGAAAGATAATTCATATAGTGATTATGAACCTTGGCGCTCTTTAGGATGAAATTGGAGTTGGCCGGTATCCAATAGTAAATGTAGTCGTCTTTCGGGCTCTTGAATTGGCGGTCCAACTTCTTCACGAAAGAAGTGCATCCCTTCAAAGCGCAGATGGCGGTCGCGGTTTGAGGATCATTGTGGGCATGGGGTGAGGTGCTTCCAAGTGGCGGGAATTCGGGGTGAACGGTGCTTCGTTGCTGGAGGTAAAAGGCGTCGATAAATTTTCGGTTCAGAAAGACGTAGTCGCTCGGGGCCGGGGGAATGGGGGCGCAGGGAAGAGGAACGCCGTCGAACAGGTCCTTCGCAAGGTAAGGCTCCTTGGAAACGGGATCTACCGCGGGAACGCCCGGACCCGTCATCCGCTGGTACTCGACGTTGAGGCCGTAAACCGGTGTCGCCCCTGGAATCAGTATCCGGCAGTTGGCTTTCAGCGAAAATACGCCGCCTATTAAAGTGGGGCTCGCCGGATCGTGGACTTGACCGCAGTTTTCCTTAAAGAGCCGGATGGAGTCGGTCCCGTTGCAATGGCTCAGTTCCGTCGAAATCGTTTTCTCGCAGGAGGCCGAGGCGAGTACGAATCTACGCAAATCGTCGACCTCACCCAGGTGAACCTGCCGTCCGATCTCGTTCACAAATTTGCCGGCGAGGTGGCTTGTAATCAGCACGAAGCCCCCCAAGATTCCGATGGATACCAGAACGGAGACGAGAAGGGCCCCTTTGCGGTTCACGGGGCGCACGATGTCCCCTCTCCCCCAAACAGCTGGGTCCAATCGGAGAGGCCCGGGTTGCGGAACTCCACGCGATAGTGCTGCGCGGTCGCCCCGCAGGAAGCTCGGACATCGAAGCGTCCGACTTTGGAAAAAGGTGTGTCGATGAATTTCGTGTTGTTGTCGGCGTATAGGGAGAGCGGCTGATCGGCGGCGCAACCGGCGTTGGCGGCATTGGTCAGCCCGCAGTGAATCACTCCGGAGATGTGAGTTCTAAGGGCCTCCGCGATGGTTTGCGTTTTCACTTTCAGGGCGCCGTCGCCCCCTTGCCTCAGCTTTGCATAGGTTTGCTGAGCTACCCATCCGAAGACGCCCATCGCAAGCAATAGCAGAATTATGGCGTTTCCCCTGGAGCCCATCGTGATTTAGAAGATCATAGCGTGGCGCAAGCGGAACTAGGAGAGAAACTTCGGAATGGCGGCGGCGCGGCCGCGCTGGGGGCTGAGGGGCTCGGGCGGGTAAAGCTTCCAATGGGTGGGTTGTTCCTGAAGGGCCCGCAGCATCGCAAGGTGAATCGAGTGGCCGCCGCGGAAACTCACCATTTCGCCTTCAATCCAGCATCCGCAAAGAGCGAGATCCCCGAGAGCGTCGAGCACCTTGTGGCGCACGCATTCGTCCGGGTACCGGGCCCCGTCGGGGTTGACGATATCCGTGTCGCTGAAGGCGAGTACGTTGTCGACGGAGGCGCCGAGGGCGAGATTCATTTTCTGTAGCGCCTGCTGATCCTTCATGAATCCGAAAGTCCGCGCCGAGCAGATGTCGTCCCGGAACGCCTGGGGCGTGAGCTCGATCGCGTACGTCTGGGCTCCGACCCTGGGGTGGGCGAAATCGATGGAGGTGGTGAGGCGCAGCCGATCGCGCGGGAGCAGCTCGCACACGGCCCCTTGCTGGTAAACCTTCACGGGCTTTATCACGCGCAGTACCCGGTGCGAGTAGGCCTGGGGCTCGATGCCAGCCTGCCAAAGCCCATCGAGAAAGGGCGAGGCGCTGCCGTCCAGAATCGGAATTTCGGGGCCTTCCACCTGAATCAAGACGTTCGTGATGCCGCTGCCGAAAAGCGCGGAAAGAAGATGCTCCACCGTCGAGATGCGCACCGAGGCGTCGGTCTTGCAGCCGAGGGTCGTGGCGAGCCGGGTGTCCACGACGGCGTCGTAGTGGGCGTTGATCCGCCTGGGATTTTTCAGATCGATCCGTTCGAACACGATGCCGTGGTTCGGCGGCGCGGGGATGAGCCGCACCGCGGTCTTCACGCCGGTGTGCAGTCCGATGCCGTTGAACCGCAGTTCCTGGCGGATCGTCTTCTGCACCCGATATCCGAAGGGTGAAGTGAGAAAATCTTCTTTCATGGGCGATGCGGAAACAAAGCAATAGCCATACCAGAACTCGCTACTTCGCCAAAGCAATGAAATCACGATGAACTTCGATGACTCTACGCGGTGCGAGTCCCTGAATTTGGGGGTGAAACAGCACTCGCCTGTGGGGAAAATTCCACAGCATCCCCGCCTTTGACTAGCTTCGGTGAGTTGTGTTCCTCTTCAAAGTCGATGCCGGTTAGACTATTGCCTATGAAAATTCTCGTGCTCATCGCCGCTCTCGCGGCGCCCTCGCTTTCCTACGGATACATCCCGCCCGTGCGGGAAATCGTGGAGAGCATTTACGACGGAAGAAAGCCCCAGTCCGGGCTGGAATTTCAGATCTCTCACCGCGTGCAGGTTCCCGGCGGTCAGGTGGCGGAAGTAGCCGAGCGGATCGTGGTGGACGGCAACGCCGTCCAAATCATCTGGAAGACTCAAGGCGCGACGGTCGCCGCCCAATGGGAACGCCAAAGTTACGTGGTGAATTCTCAGGCGTCGCTCGCCTCCCGCTCCAGCCTTTTCATGAAGTATCTGGTGGGCACGGCGCCGGAGGATTTCACGCGCCAGCTCATGAACGAACAGTTCATGCGCCGCGAGCAGCTCGTCGTTTTCAACGGCGGCTATACGCCGAAGGGCGATCCGAACACGTGGAAGCCGAAGACTTTCTACAAGCTTCACGACGATATCTTTTTCTCCCGCTTGAACTCGGGCGCGGCCGTTGCCGTCGTCGGTCTCGACGAAGGGTCCCTGAAAAAGACCGTCTATTTCGACGACGATTTCCGAGGGGTCGCGCGCCTCGAATGGAAAGAGGGCGCCGGGGTCACGGCGTGGGATTTCGGCGGCTTCACCAAATCCGCGGGAGCTTTCTATCCCAAGCGCCTGTCGTTCATCTATCAGGGCGTCGAACGGGTGACGTCCACGGTGGCGTCCGTGAAGGTGCTGAAGGCGCCGGGACTCTCGGAGTTCAAGAAGTCTTTTCTGGCCGCCCGCGCCGGCGGAGTTAACTCCACCGCCGAGCCGGTCCTGAAGCTCCTCCTGAGCCATCGATGAGCGAGGAGATTTCCACCGAAATTTCGATCCCTGGCCTGGTGGACGTGGCGATCCCGACCGGGGTGCACGGCACGTTCCACTACACGGCCAGCTCCGAGTTGCTTGCGGAAATGAAAGTCGGAAGCGTCGTCGAAGTGCCCTTCCGGCGCAAAGCCACTCACGCGGTGGTGCTCGGGTTTCCCGAAAAGACGGATGTCGACCAGGCCAAGCTCAAGCCCGTGGGCCGCGTTCTTTTTTCCGAACCGCTGCTCGATGACGACACTTTTCGTTTCATTCATTGGACGTCGGAGTACTACTGCCATCCTCTCGGCGAGACGATGGCGGCGGCCCTTCCGAAATCCTATTTCAAGCTGACTAACAAGCAGCGCCAGAGCATCGACAAGCTCGCCAACGAGGACACGGCGATGGCGGAGGCGGGGCTTGCGGCCTCGGCTAGTCCGAAGCCCGTCTTGACCGAAGCGCAGACTCAAGCCGTCGAGGCGATCTGGAACGAGACCCGCCCGGTCCTTCTTCAGGGAGTTACCGGCAGCGGAAAGACGGAAGTCTATATGTCCGTCGTCGAGCGGGTGCTAGCCGAGGGGAAGGGCGCCATCATCCTCGTCCCCGAAATCGCGCTCACTCCGCAGCTTCTCGGCCGGTTCTCCAGCCGGTTTCCCGGCAAAGTGGCGGTCCTCCACAGCGACATCACACCGAAAGAACGCTTCGTTCAGTGGGAGCGCATCCGCAAGGGTATCGCGCGCGTCGTGGTTGGGGCGCGTTCCGCGGTATTCGCCCCCCTCAAGGATTTGGGTCTCATGGTGGTCGACGAGGAGCACGAGACTTCCTACAAGCAGGAAGACTCCCTTCGTTACCACGCTCGGGATCTAGCGGTGGTGCGGGCGAAACTTTGCGGGGCGAAGGTGGTGCTCGGCACGGCCACACCCTCTCTCGAGAGCTATCACAACGCGCGCCAGGGCAAGTATGCTCACGTGAAGATCACCAAGCGGGTTTCCGAGCGGCCGATGCCGAAGACGACCTTCGTGGATCTCCGGGTGAGGGAGTCCGCTTTCTCGCCGAAATTTCCGTGGATCAGCAACCTTCTCGTCGGAAAGATGGATCAGACGCTGAAAGCGGGCCATCAGACGATGCTTTTTCTGAACCGGCTCGGATACTCGCACTTTCTCTTTTGCGCCGACTGCGGTCACACCTGGCGCTGTAAGAACTGCGACGTCGCGCTCACTTATTACCGGTTTCCGCCGATGCTGAAGTGCCACTACTGCGCGGTGGAGATGGCGGCGCCGACTCTCTGCGAGCATTGCCAGGGAAATTCGCTTCAGGAGATGGGGCTAGGCACCGAGCAGGTGGAAGCCGCCGTTCAGGAGATTTTTCCGAAGTGCCGGACCATCCGTCTCGATCGAAGCGTTGTCAAAACGCGAAAGGATCTGGAAGAGGTCCTGAACCGGATCGTACGTAGGGAAGTGGACGTCATCATCGGCACTCAGATGATCGCGAAGGGCCACGACTTTCCGGGCATCGCGCTCGTCGGAGTTTTGGTCGCGGACGCGAGCCTCAACGTTCCGGACTTCCGCGCTTACGAACGTACTTTTCAGTTGCTCACGCAAGTGTCGGGGCGGGCCGGCCGTGCCGACGTCGCCGGCGAAGTGGTCATCCAGACGCTCAATCCGGATCACCCGGTTTTGCTCGCGGCGGCTAATCATAAGGACGAGGACTTTTTCCGGGCGGAGCTCGCGGGAAGAGAACGTTTTGGTTTCCCTCCGTTTCAGAGGATGGCCATGATCCGGTTTCAGCATTCGAACGCGGCCAAGGTGGAGCAGTTCGCCATGACGGTCGCCGCCGGCATCCGGGAATCGGTGAAGAAGCGGGGCTGGCAGTGTGAAGTCATCGGCCCGGCCGAAGCTTCCATCGCGAAGGTGAAAAACCTCTACCGCTGGCACTGCCTTCTGAAGGGTGGCACGGTGCGCGAACTGCAATCCGTGCTGCGGATGGTCCAGGATTACGCGGAGCGCATGAAACGCCCCGTTGAGATGGCCATCGACGTCGACCCGATGGCGTCTCTATAAGACGCCCCGTCTTGAGACTTTCTCGCCGTCATGTGACAATGAAAATACTTCAGTGGCAATCCACAATGATTCGCGGTTGATCGTTACGTAGGGCATCCGCGAAGCTTATGGGCTGCCTGAGCCAATCTTCTCTTTTAAGGTCACCAACATGAAAATCGCCTTGGGCTGGCTCCTCAGCTTTGTCTTTGTCTCCGGTGCCCTGGGTTCCGTGAGCGCAGCCTCGGATCCCCAGAAGGACTACGAGCGTTCGGTCGAAGCGATCGTGCGCCAGAAGCTCTATTACAAGGCGGGCCGGATCGAAGTGGGGGGCGCCGTCGGCGTCATGCCCTACGACAGCGTGATCAACCACATCATGGCCGGCGGCCGGTTGACCTGGCATCTCAGCGATCACTACGGCTGGGAAATTCTGGACGCCATGCTGACCTTTCCGACCGTCGCGAGTTTCACCACGAACCTCGTTTCTTCCCAGAGCATCAGCAATCTTCAGACCGTGAAGCTGAAGATGATGTTCGGCACCAACTTCGTGCTCTCGCCCCTCTACGGAAAAATCCGCTTTTTCGGGCGCCAGGTGATCCACTTGGACATGTACTTCGTGGGCGGCTTCGGAGCCGCGAGCACCGAGACGCTTAAGTTCAGCTCCACGAGCAATTCGCCCGCGGTTCAGAGTACGGTCACGACTGGTTTCGATCCGATGTTCAACTTCGGGCTCGGTTTCAAAATCTTCCTGAACTCGGCTATGTCGCTCAATCTGGATTTCCGCGACTACGTCGTCTACTCCCAGGTCTACAGCGGCCGCAGTCTGAAAAGTAACTTCGCCGTCTACGGCGGGCTGTCGTTCTTCCTGCCGACCTTCTAATTCGCCAAAAGGTGCGGCCTCACTTCTGGCAGCCAGAAGTGAGGCCGCACCTTTTGGGGATTGATGCGGCACGGTTTGCCGGGGATCTCCCCCTCTGGCAACTTCTCTCCTTTCTCACGGCAACTGAGAATGGCAAAACCTAAGATCTCTACCAACCAGAAGCGCAAGCTCATGGAGCTCGTGCGCGTTTATCAAGATCTGGAACGGACTCTGCGCGAGCTGAAGTCCGTCGCGGGTAACCGCGCGGGCGCGCCGCTCAAACACATCGACGTCCGCAGCCTCATCGATCGCCTTTCTCAATCCAAACGCCGGCTCGAGCGCAAGATAGGCAACACCCTGGTCCTCGAAACCGACCAGATGAAGCGCCGGATCGCCCGGTTCCTCGACGCCCCCAACGAAATCTGAAAATCTGACATTTTAAGCGCGATGCGGTAGAACCTCCCCCGCATGAAATTGCACCAGCTCCTCTATTTTCTAGAGACGGCCAAGCAGCAGCACATCGGCAAGGCCGCGAAGGTGCTCGCCATCAGCCCGAGCGCCATCAGTCACGGCATCGCCTTGCTCGAAGAGGAGCTGGGCCGTCCCCTATTCGAAAAGCAGGGGAAGAACATCCGGCTCACGAGCCATGGCAAGATTCTTGCCGAACGAGCCACCCGGCTTCTTCTGGACGTCGAGCACATCCGGGAAGACCTCACCAGTGACGAAGCGGAACTTCAGGGCAACTACAAACTTGCCGCGAGCCATCTGCTTTCCACGGAACTGCTATGCCCCGCGTGGGTGAAAATCCAAAACGAAAACCCGAAGCTCACCGCGGAAATCTACACTCTGCGATCGGCCGCGGTTTACGCCGGCGTCAGCGCGGGAGAGTTTGACTTCGGAGTTTGCTTCAGTCCGCAGTCCCATCCGTCGGTCGAGATTCAGCCGATCTACGAAGGCCAGCTCGTCCTTGCCGTTCGCAAGGGACATCCGGTTTTGAAAAAGAAAGCGGACGCCTTGAAAAAAATCGCGGACTATCCGGCGTCGCTGCCGAAGTCCTTTCAGGGAATCGAGAACTGCGAAACACACCCCGTGTTCCAGAAACACGGCATCCAGCCTAAGGTCGATCTAATTTTCGACAGCTACCAGATCGCGGTGGAGAAAACGAAACTCAGTGACGGGTGGAGTCTTCTTCCCGATTGGATTGCGAAAGTCTCGGGGTTATCGACGATAACCTCGGAAAGCTGGAGCGCGCCGGTGAACATTTCCGTTCTCTGGCCCCAGAATCGGATTCAGACCCGCGTCACGAAAGCCTTGATCGCGTCACTCAAAGATCGCTTTTGATCCAAAAAAATCCATCATTTCCCCCCTTGCCGGGTGATCCCGGCTTCTCTATATTTTGGACTTCTTTTTGGACCGGAATTACGAGTTCGATCTTTTTTCCTTGGAGGACAACTGTGAATAAGAACGACCTGATTGCAATCATCGCTGACGAAACCCACCTCACCAAAGCCGACTGCCAGCGCGTGCTGGAAGCCACCATCGACGCCACGAAGAAGGCGTTGAAGAAGGGCGAAGAAGTCCGCTTGATCGGTTTCGGCACGTTCTTGCGATCCAAGCGCAAGGCCCGCAAAGGCCGCAACCCCCAGACGGGCAAGCCCATTCAGATCAAAGCCATGTGGGTTCCGCGCTTCCGCGCCGGCAAGGAGTTCAAGGAATTCCTGGACTAGTCCGGTAAGTCTTTTGCGAAAAGCAAAAGGGCGCTCTCCTCGCGGAGAGCGCCCTTTTTATTTGGAAACGTCAGCGGCCGCAGTAGCAGCCGAAGGTCTTGTCGGTCTTGTCGTGGTCGTGCTTTTGCGCCTTTCGGTACGGGTTCTGGAGCTCGGGGTGGTAGCACTCACTGTCGTAGTTCCCGCTCAGCGTCTCGTAATTCGCCCCGACGCCGATGCCCGGTGTGTATTGCTGCGGCCAGTAACCCTTGCGGTAATTGATGATTCCGTAGGCGGAGGCCGCCTGCGCTTCTCCTGAAACGCAACGGAAGCCTTCCACCGACCGGACGTTGGTGTAGCCGATCTGCGAACAGAAGCTCGGGCAATGCAGCTCTTTCACGTTATGCCAGCGGGCCGGCGTGGAGCCAGGGAAGATCCACTTCTTGTCCACGATGCAGGCATTGTTCAGCAGACCCCTACACGTAAAGGACGAAGTGTACGAGTTGTGCCAATCCCCGTTCCAGATATCGAACGTTCCTATGGGGGCGTGCCAGCGCAGAGTCGCGTTGTTGTAGGCTGACGACCAGCTGGCCGCCGCGAAGGCGACGACGCTGGAGTAACCGCGCATCTGGCAGGCCTTCAACCGGGTAGTCGGCTCGTTCGCGTAGGCGATTCCGCTGCCGCCGCCGTAGTAGGGGTTGTACATCTTCGGTACGTTGTAGCCGGCGTTGTAGACGGCGTCGTGGTTGGCCACGTCGCTGCCAGAGAAGGTTGCTTGAGCGGTCGCATTCACGACGGCGAACCCGCTGTCGCAATCCACATAGGTGAAGGGCGCCGGCGCAGTCGCCGCGAAACCGGAATGAGAGACCGTGACGCTGACCGGCCCCGCCGCGTGCGCAGGGGTCGTGCAGACGATTTGCGTCGCCGCGGCCGAAACGAGCGGGCAGACGATTCCGCCCAGCCGGACTTCGGTTCCGCCGTTCGGGTTGGTCAAACCGGTTCCCTTGATGGTGATCCTCGTTCCGCCGGCGATGGGCCCGAACAGGGGGCTAAGCGCCTCGGTCGGATGGAAGCTGATGTCGGACACCGTGAAGGTGAGTCCCGTCACCGATCCGCCGACGTGGCTGACGGTCACCGGGTGCGGCCCGTTGGGCAGCGCCGGGGAAGTGTCGCAAAGCACTTGATAGGCCGAAGACGCTATCACCTGGCAAGGCAGTCCACCGATCGTCACGGAGGGCGGAGCCGCCGGGGGCGCGAGCCAATAGCCGCTGATGGTGACTCTCGTCACGAAACCGCGCAGGCCTCCCGCCGGCACGATGCCGGGCGGATTGCCGTTGGGCGGATGAAGCGTGGGGTTGCCGACGTACCAGAAGGCGTTCGCCAGAGTGCCCGTCATCTGGAGCTGGCTGGCGACCGACACCGCGACGAGGCCCGCCGCGTGAGCCGAAGTCACGCAACGGATTTGCGTCGGAGAATCCACGACGACGCCCGTGCACGCCGAGGTGTCGAAGGAAACGGTCGAGATCGGCGCGAAGCCCGCGCCGGTGATCGTCACCGGAGTTCCTCCCTGATATCCGCCGTAACCGGGGTTCACCGAGAAGACTTGGGGAGCCGCCCCGAGGAAGCGGTAGCCTCCGGGGACGTTGTTGTAGAGCGTGCCCGGATTCGCGACCCGAACCTGGGCGAGGTAAGGCGCGTGGGCCGGGGTCACGCATCGGATCTCCGTTGCACTGACGCGGTTGATGTTCAAGCACGCGTCGTTATCGAAATACACGTTAGGAGTTCCGACGAAGCCCGATCCGAGAATCGTAACGGGCGTGCCTCCCGCCGAGGTTCCCGAAGCGGGCGTGATGCTCGTCACGCCGGGGCCCGCGGGCAGGTAGTTGAACGCCTGGGCGAGGGTGCCCGGGAAGGAATTCGGGTTGTTGATGGTAACGGTCACGAGACCGGGATCGTGCGCGGTCGTGGAGCAGCTTAGGGAGGTCGCGCTCGATACGACGACACCCGTACAGGCGCTGCCGCCGAAATCCACCGTCGCGCCAGCGAACAATCCGCTACCGGCGATGGTCACCGGAGTTCCTCCCAGGTAACTTCCGATATTGGGAGTTACGCTCGTGATGCCGGGCGCGGCTCCGAGATATTGAAAAGCGTTGTTCTTCACGCCGGGGAAAGTGTCCGTCATGGTGATCGTGAGATTCGTCATTCCGGCCGCGTGCGCGCCCGTGTTGCACAGAATCTGCGTTGCCGACACGTTGGTGATGGCGCACGGGGATCCGCCGAAGTCCACCTGAGCCGTGTTGTCGAAGCCCGAGCCGGTAATCGAGACCGCGGTGCCGCCGGCGATGGGGCCCTGAGCGGGGGAGACCGTCGTGATGGACGGCGCCTCCTTCAGATACTGGAACCCCTGAACGATGGTGGCCGGAAGGGAGAATCGATTGCGTACTACGACATCCACCTTGCCGGGCGCGTGGGCCGCCGTCGTGCAGCGGATTTCCGTCGAGCTCGGAACCGTCGGGTTCACGCAGTTTACTCCGCCGACTTTGACTTCAAATACGTCGATGAAACCGGCGCCCGATATGGTCACCGCCGTACCGCCGGCTTCGGGGCCTTTGTTCGGGCTGATCGAAGTGAGGGTGGGAGCCGGGCCGATGTAGGTGTATCCGTCGGGGTTGGAGCCGTCGGCCGCGAAAGGCGGCGTAACGAATACTTCGACCACTCCCTGGGCGTGAGGCGGAGTTACGCAGGTAATGGAGGTGGACGAAACGATCTGAATACTCGTGCACACCGCATTTTCGAACCTTACGGACGTTCCGGCGATGAAGTTCGTTCCCGCAATGGTCACCGGCGTTCCGCCGGCGATGGGTCCCGAGCTGGGGGTGAGGCCGCCCACCGTCGGGGTGAGGTTCCGCACCTGCACGTTGCGGGAACTCGAAGTCACGCCCGAGGAGGTAATGTTGATGGAGAAATTCCCCGCTACCGCGCTTCTAAGGTAGAAAATGCCCTTGCCGCTGATGGACCGAATCATCGGCGCGCCGGAGGCGGGGTCGGAACCCGCGGTGGCCGTCAGGCCGGCGGGGGTGCTGTTGACGGTCATCGCCAAATCGGCCGGCGGAAGAACCAGGTTTCCGAACTGATCGCGGAGCGCGACTTCGTAGGCGCCGCCCGCTTCGTTCACGAAAAACTGACTCGGACCGGTCGCCTCGAGATCGAGGGCCCGTCCCGTACCGACACCCACGTTCAAGATTACGGAGTCCGTTTGGGTCGTTCCATCGAGAGCCGCGATGATTTGCAGCGCTCCAGCGATGGTCGTTTTCACGACGAACTGGCCCATGGGAACAGCGGCGCTGATATTCACCTTCGCCGGATTGAGATTGGCGTTACAGTCGGCCGCCGTGCGGAAGATGCCTCCCACGGGGCTATCGGACGAAAGCGAGATGACGGCGGGATCCAATACGATGGAATTGCCGCTGCTGTCGACGAGAGTAACGCCCATCGGGACGCACTCGCCCGCGCGGGGGCTCGAGTTGCCTGCGGTCAGCTTCAGGGTCGTGGCCGGAGGCGGAAGAATGTTGAGCGGCTCCACGGCCGGGTTGATAGCGTTGTTGACCGGAGTGGCGACCAGACTGAACGAACCTTCGCTGCGCGTGCGCAGGAAAATCCGCTCCAGCTTGTCGGCGGTCACCGGAATCGTGGCTTGCGTGATCGTCGTCGTGAAAGTCGGGTCATTGAGGCTGAAAACCGTATTGGCCGCCGTATTGAGCGCGAGTCCGGAGACCAGCGCGGCGCTGAGGCTGGCGGGGTTATCGAACTCGTCCTTCGCGAGAAGGGTGAGCGGACCGACCGCCTGGCCGGGATAGGCGAAGGCGGGGACGCCTTGCCAAACGACCTTCGCGGGCCCGGCCGCATTGACCATCGAGCTGGCATTGGCGGAAAGCGGAACCGGTATCGGCGGATCCCGCCGGGCCGACATCACGAAGGCGCCGGACTTGGTTTCGAGGTAGTAACCGGAAACGCTGGAGCCGCCCGAGGGGATATTCAAAATCGAGCGCTCGTCCGAGCAGGGAGCTCCCGTGCCGGAGAAGAACCGCACCGTCGACGAGGGCGATTCGATCCGGAAGGGGCTTGCGACGCTGACCGGGTGCAGGTTTCCGAAGGCGTCGAGGGTCTTCAAAGTAAATGGAGTGCACACGCCCGCGGTGGTGTTCGCGGCCGTATCGATCGCCATGTTGTTCGCGGGACCCGCCTGGGGCCCGATGTTCACGTCGGCGAACGCCGAAGTGAGCCCCGTTCCCGCGCCTTCCAGCGAGTAAAGCCCCGAGCGCGTGAAAAGCAGACAGAAGGACGAGCTGTCGGAATTAACCTCGATGTGGATTTGCGTCACCTCGGGACCGGCACAGGAGCCGGCGAGGATGCGCGCGTTGCCTACCGAGGCATTGCCCCGGTTCATCATCAAGGAGGTTCGCTGATCGACCGCGGCGAAGTTTCCGTACTGATCCTTCAGGCGCGCCACGCCCGGCATGAAATCGCCGACGAGCGCGGACGGGCTCAGCCCGAAGAACTCGATGCGCTTCGGAGCTCCGGCGATCCATCTGGAATCGAGGTTCGCCGAGTTGTAGGCCGGGGCCGTCGCCGTCATCGCGACCGTTTGAGGTCCGACGTCGGTCGAAGCGGAAAGCGAAACGCGGTTTTGTCCAACGGGGATATCCACCGACGTGATGGCGGAGCCCGTGCAATCCAAGCTGGAGAAATACCGGAAGTTCGCCGCGTTCGATCCCAAGGCCACGGTCAGAAGCGCGCGGGCGTTTAGAGCGGTGCCGCCACTCTCCTGGCTCAAAACCGTGATCGGCAGACAGGAGTGCACGACATGATTGCCGCCCGGAGCGGAGAAAACGAGTTTCGGAGCATCGGTGTTCAGAACGGTGAAGTCCTTGCTCGGCGAAAGCAGGCCCGCGAGATTCGGGCTCGCGTTGATCTGGCCGTCGCCGGTCGCGCTCGCGAAAATGTAGAAGTTATCGGACTGCGAGGTCCCGGCGTTGATGCGCACGGAACGGATCTCGGACGAGCAGCTGGAGCTCGAGTAGAGCTTCGCCTGCGGGAAGGCCGAAATGCTCACGTCGAAGTCGATGTTTTGTTCCGCGTTCGTGCGGTTCGAGTGGCTATCGCGGAGAAAAATGGAAACGGCGACGCAACGGAAAGCGGAGAAGTTGCGGGGAGCCGAGAGGACGGCGTCGTGGGGCGAGCCCGCGACGACGGTCGTCTTGAAGCGTCCATCGCTAAGCCCGCTCTTCGAGGCCACGAGCTGAGCTTCCCCGAGAGTGACGGGATTGAGATAGAACTCGACGCGGGTCGCGCCGCCGTTCGGAACGACGGGACCGTCCGTAATCGAAGTCGCGCAAAGGGCGTCGGAGAACATCACGGTGCCCGGGGGCAATCCGCCGATTCGAATCTGCGCGCCGCTGGGGAGTACCGCTCCCGAGCGTCCCTGGTTGTCCCGGCCTTCCACGCTGAAGGGCCCGCGGCATCCGTCCACCTTTATAAAGGAGGGACCCTGCAGCACAAGGGCGGTGACTTCGGTCGCTATCTGTAAGGAGTTCGTCCCGTCCCCGTTCTCGACCACCGTCGGAGAGCTCATCTCATAGGAGGAGCCGAGCCGGCAGGAAGTCTGGATCGCAAGACAGCACAAAAGAAGGCCGAGCAGATATCTACGCATAAGCTTATGTGGAGTGGGCGGACGTTGATTCGGTGAGCAAACCCCTTTCGCTCACCTTCGGATCGTCATCCCAAGAAGGATTGGTTAATAAAAAGTTTAGCGCGGAGCGTTGAATCGCACAATGTTACTGATCTGGGCACCGCCCCGAAGTTAAGTTGTTGAGTAGTCGGCGAGATCCGTCGCGTGTAAACTTGGGTTCAAAATTCCCGTCCAATGGTGTGACACAATGCTTCCCGTATTCAAATTGTCTACACGAGCAACTTTCGCGGCTTTCGTTTTCGCGGCGCTTTCCGTCGGAACGCCGCTACCGGCCGCCGACGGGGAACCTCAACCCGCGCCCCGCTTGAACCGCATTTGGTTTTTCGGCGGCGGCGACATCGGCTTCAGCTCGGTTTTCACGTCCATCGCCGGTGAAGAGAACAAGGGTGGCCTCGGAGTCGACGTAAAAGGGTTGATTTCGTTTTATCAACCGACCTGGATTTGGGAGGCCGGTCTCGGTCTCGCGTACAAGCGGGTTTCCGGAACCAGGCCCACGGGTTTCGAAGGAACTCTCAGCATGACGTCCGCGTTTCTGGAGCTGGGCGCGCGCTACCGGATGGGAAGCAGCTGGCAGTTCGGTCCGTTCCTTCAGGGGCACGTCGGCGGGGACCTCAGCCATCGGCCGACCATTTCCCCGATTCTCGCCGGAGAGCCTTCGAAGAGCTTCATCCTGTTGAGCGGTCTTCAGTTGTTCTACGAAACGCCCCATCCGCGGCTGCCGTTCCGAATCGGCGGGCGTTTGCTTACCGACATCAACGTTTCCAACCGGCAGCTGCTCGGAATCGATTTCTCGCTGCAAGTGGGCTTTTCGATCAGCCCGACTCCCGTCGAGCCGACGATCAGCAAGTCCCTCGATATCAGTCTCGTCCGTGCGTTTTTCAAAACGGACTCGTGGCAGCTCTCTGAAAAGTCCGAGCTGGTGCTCATGGATCTCGCTCGCATTCTTCTCATCCATCGTCAGGAATTCGTCCGGGTCGAGATCGAAGGCCACACGGACAAGGTGGGCACGGCGGAGTACAACCAGGAGTTGTCTCAGAAACGGGCGGACGCGGTCGGCAAGATTCTCATCTCGCAAGGCTTCCCCCGCGAGCGCATGCACACCCACGGCTACGGCTTCAACCGGCCTCTCGTGAAGACGGGGCCTCTCGATCAGCGGCGCAATCGCCGAGTGGTGCTTCGTTTGTTCGGTGTGAAGTCCGACTCGAAGGTCGGCGCGAAGATCCACGAGCTGATGGATTCCAGCAGCGTGGATAGACCCGAAAGCGGTTACGAGAATTAACGGGTTGCCTGGAACTCCTGCCGGCTTTTCGCGGCGAGGGCTTCCTGGATCAGTTGCTGAGCCGCCTGATGGGAGCTTCCTCCCTCGGGCGTGAGCGAAACCACCACCTGAGCCGATTTAAGCGCGGCTTCCAGATCCCCATCTTGAAAAGACGAGGTCGCGCGTTGCTCAAATCCTCGGGCGATATCGCCTCGCAGACCCGCGGCATCGGATACTTCGCCGGAATCGACGGAGCTCAAGCCCCGGCTCGCGGCCTCCAGGCCTTTCAACGCTCTTAGGTCGTTGGGATCGGAATAGAGAATGCTCAGGAACGAGTCCCGGGCGAGATCGAAATCGTTGTGGGCAAGCGCGGTCAGGCCGGCCGTCACGGCGGAGGACTTCACGTCCTCGGCCTGGGTTTCGGGAGCCGCGGGCGGCGGAGCGGAGTCGAACCAACCGCTCACGTTGGCGGCCACTTCGCGAAGGCGAGGCTCGGGCATTCCGACGCTCGCTTGAGCTATCAGCTCTTTCACGGCGGGCGAATGCTCCGCTTTTGAAACTTCGTGGGGAACCGGAGCCGGCGCGGGCTCTTCCTTATGGGACGGCTGGAGGCCGTACCAGAAAACACCGAGCAACAGACTGATTCCTACGATGGCTTGCCAATGCTGACTCTCACGCATGCAGTTAAGAGATTGCAACCTAGAGGCCGTTTTTTTAGGCACGGGCAGGCACGCGAAGTTGTCCAAAAGTTAGACAGTGTCGTCCCAGGTGAACACCGACGGAATACGGGGGGTATTACAGGCGGAAGATCGCGCCGCCGACGAATCCGCCGAACGGCTTAATCGGCTTGGTGAAGGTCAAGGTGACCTCGGCGTCGAAAAGGAGGCCCACTTCTGGGGAGAGGCGGTAAGTGAAGCCCAGGGACGGCCCCACGCGATAACGGATGAGCGGCGCGCTCGAATCCGAGGACCCGGTGCTCGCCGGGTTGGCTTCCAAAGCCGAAATCGAGGTACGGCTGAAGGCGACGTCCACGCGGTTGCTCGCGCCGACGTACCAGGTGAAGCCGCTCGATTGTGAAAACGCGTACTGAAGGTTGATGCCGCCTTCGGCGGAGTGCTCGGAGATGCTCACTTTGCCCGAGCTTTCCTTACGATAAAAAAAGCCGAGGGAGGGTTTCAGATAAATCTTGCGTCCCATGGGCAACACGGCGAACGCGCGGCCGCCCCACATCAGTTTCAATCCTAAAGCGTCGGGGCTCGTCGTAGTACTGCGTCCGATGGTTCCGAGCTCGAAGCCGAGTAAGGTGGAGCCGCTGCGCGCGCGCTTGGAGGTTTCCGAGACGCGCGAGTAGTCCGGCGAACGGGAGGGGCGCTTCGGCTCCTGAACGAAAGCATGGTGATTCGTCGGCAGAGACTCACGCGGTCCCTCGAGGCTCGCGGCTTCTTCGTCGGTCATAAGGAGGATTTCCGCTTCCCGGTCGGGCATGAGGGGGAGTCTCGGCGAGCGGGCTTCCGCCACCACCGTGAAAGCGAGAAAGAGAATTACCAGTAAACGCGAATTCACGTCAGATGCCTCCATAGCTGCCCAGTCGGGAGCTGTAGATTTGCCGGATCGTCGACTGGTACTGGGCCGGCGCCTGATTGGCGTGGCAGCTGGCGACGTCGTGAAAATTGAAGCTGATGGAGTTGGTTCCGGTCTTCGTCTCGGAACAGTCGAGCAGCGCGCTCATCAGCTTGATGAGCGCCCGGCCGTTCTCCTCGAAACCGATCTTGAGCCCGATTTCGTAGTTGATGGACGCGAAAACCGCTCCGCCCTCGTGGGAGTCGAACCGCGATCCGCTCTGGATGCTCGTGATGATCTCGTCGGTAAAAGTCTTCGGCACTAGAAGGTCCCGGGCTTCCGTCGGATAACTGCAAAGGAAGAAGGACGGGTCGCCGGAGGCCAGGAATCCGAAGTAATCCGCAAGTCCCTCGTCGAGGGCGGCCAGCGTGTTCATCGTCGGCTTGCCCGTGGCCACCCCCACGTCCCGGGCGATGCCGGGCTCGTAGAACCGGTGGCGCATCACCAGATGAGTGAACTCGTGAGCCATGATGCCGAGGTTCAGACCGAGGGGGATGTCCTTCACGTCCTGGGTCGGATAGGAGAAAAGATAGTTCAGCACGTAGCTTCCGCCGCCGCTGCCGATGCGCTGAGAAAAGTATTCCGCATTGTCGGTGACTTCCGGATCCACGCCGATGTCGCCGAAAGTCCGCTTCGCTTCGTGCACGATGCGGGTCCGGTTGCCGAAGTCCGGAAGCTTCGTCATGTCCGCCGCCGGGTCCAGGCGCGCGAACGTCAGGTTCGTGGTTTCCACGGCGTAATAGAGGCTCGCCGCATACAGGGAATCGAGATCCAAAGCCGAATAGGTGTTGCCCGACTTGGAGAAAGACGTATCGACGGAGTTGAGGCCGGCCTGTTCCTTGAGAATTTCGGGGCGGTTGCCCAGGTTTTCCGAAGAGTGGACGACCGCACCGAGGGCTCCGCTCATCGTCCGTATGGAGGAGAGGGTGACGATCGGCATTGCGGAGACGACGTATTCGCACTTTCTGCCGGCGACGGGGTGAATGACCTCGACGTTCACGGGGCCGGAGAGAAAATCCGACGAGCAAGCGGTCAGGGATATCCCCGCCGCCATCATTCCAACTCGAGCTATGAGCTTACGTATCCGCATGAGCACAACTTCTTCCACGCCTTTACAAAGCACGGGTCATGCCACGGAGATTTGGGGCGGCTCTAGGAATTTCGAGGAGTTACGCGCACGTATGCGTGCAGTGCGCGGGCCCGGAGGCGCGCGACGGCACTACACTGTTCAGCGTTCGACAATAGGATTAGTTTCAGTCGGAGGTGCCGTTACAGGGCACGTTCGGAATTGGACGACTGAGCGAGAACTTCCTCGCGCTTCTCTTCGGCTTCCTGTTCCGCCTTGCAGTTGATGCAATAGGTGGTAACCGGACGGGCCTGGAGGCGCTTCACGGAAATGGGTTCGCCGCAGCTTTCGCAGATTCCGTAGGAGCCATCCGCCATCTTGCGGAGAGCATCCTGAACCTTGCCGATGAGCTTGCGTTCCCGGTCTTTGATTCTGAGTTCGAACGAGCGTTCGGACTCGAGGGTGGCCTGGTCATTCACGTCCGCGAGAGCGGCGGAATTGGTGACCGCATTGAGATTACCAGCGTCGTGCTGCAACATCTTCAGCTGCTGCTCCAACATCCCCTTCAACTTTTCAACATCCGACTTCTTCATATTACCCACCCTGTTTTATGGGAATTAAGACGGCCTAATCTGTCAAAATCCCCGTGCAATGTCAATATCGCTGGAAGAGCTTGAGATGTTTGAGGATTACCGTTCCCCGCTGGGAGGAAGATGGGACAGCCTCTACCCGACAAGATATGTGTGTTTCGGGGCCACATATAAGGGGGAGGAGGCGAGTCGTTTAGAGGCTGTCCCCTCTTTTTTCCACCAGTTGTCCTGGGAGCGGCCTCTCGGCCGTTCCCTCATCGAAGCTCTACGTTACCCAATCACCCTCTCGGTACGCGGTACCGGTTCGGGGGCGTGGGCAAAAAGTTATCCGACGGAACCGACGGGTTCGACGGGGGCTGCGTCGGCGGAACGTACGTCGGAGGCACGTACACCGGCGGCACCGGCCCACCAGGCGTATGGGTGGGCGGCTGAGTCCGCGGCGGCACCGGATACGTCGGAGGATAAGTCGTCGGAGGCGTGTACGTCGGCGGGTAATACACCGGCGGATCGATGCGGGTCACGGGACCCGTCGGGCAGGTGTAGCTGCCGATTCCGCATCCGCCGTACGGAGGCGTGTACACGGGCGGCTGATAATTCGTCCACGGGTTCGAGATGTTCACGTCGATGGTGCTGGAGTAACCGGGCAGCCCGTAGTTGTAGTAGTTGCTTCCGCCGCCGTAATAATTGTTTCCGTAGTAGCTGCTGTTGCCGTAGTACGGGTAGCCCGAGTTGAGGTACGGCATCTGAGAGCCGCCCTGCGAGCAGTAACCGATCAGACAGCCGCAGTCGCCGAGCCAAGAGTTGCCGTAGCCGCCGCCGTAGCTGGAGCCGTATCCGCCCGTCATCGACGAGATGAGGCTCGAAAGAATGTTGATGTTGATGTCGATCGAGATGCCGCCGGTGGAACCGTAGTTCCCGCCCATCAGATAAGGAGAGGTACCGTAGTTGCTGCCGTAGAGGCCGGCCGTATCGTAACCGCCGGAGCAGCCGGTATAGAAGGAGCCGCAGCCTCCGCCGTACGAAGAAGAATCGTAACCGTAGTTACCGTAGAGGTAGCTCGAGGTGTCGTACATGTTCTGTCCGAAGCTGGAAAGGTTGTATCCACCGGTGTTGTACATACCGGCGTACGGGTCGCCCCCGTAGTAACCTTCGGCGAAAGAAGTCGCGCTCATCGCGACCGCCGCTACAAATCCGAGTCTCGCTAAAATCCGCTTCCACATATCCACGTCAACTCCGCTTCAACCGCAACTACAGCCACAAGAAACACGCGGGGCAGAAACCCCTACGCGGGTACAAAGCAAGCGGTATGCCACGGCGCCGTGGACACGGATGGTGTCACAAGGTGGGTACGCAGTGTCTGTATGCTTCCGGGGAGCACTTTGAGGAAACCCGGGGCGCCTTTATTTTTGGGTAGATAGCTTGTACAGTGTAAGAACAGGTCACGGCCGCAATTGTGCGCGCGTCTAAGCTATCTGGAACAACCAAGACTGTGGTAAGGAGAGCGCTCCTATGAAGCGTGTGGTTATCCTTTTCGCCGCCCTCATCGGCATTCTGCCCGTATACGGGGCGCACGAGTTCGTTCCCATTCAGGAGCGCGCTCACGGGCAGTCCCTCGCCGGCACCTCCCAGCTTAACGACAGTCTTTATACGAACCCCGCCGCCAGCGCGTTCACCCAGGTCTATGTCGTGGACGGGGCCTACGGCCTACCCAAGAATTTCGCGGCCTCCATTCTCGACACGAAGAGCGGGGGTGTCGGAGCCGCCTTCGGCTACTTCCGCCGCATCGACGAAGGCCAAACCGATCCGGTTCAGGGAGCGAAACTTGCGGTCATGGGCCGCATGACGGATCACATCGGCGTGGGCTTCGCCGGAAAGGCGTTGTGGGGACCGGCGCTGAACGGCTCGAAGACCAATTTCAAGGACATCGACGGCGGCTTGTTGCTCGATCTCACGCCCGTGCAGCTTGGGCTTACGATGCGAAACCTCTTCGGAGGCAACGAAGCGATGGATCAGAAGCCCGAGTGGGCGTTCGGTGCTTCGTTCAACGTTCAGAACATGCTCATTCTCTCAGCCGCGACGCTCGGAGAAACGAAGGGTGTGAAGCCGTATCAGTACGGCTTCGGCATCGAGTACATCTCCCAATACTATTTTTCGGTGAAGGGCGGATTCCGCACCCAACCCGATCGTAACCAGCAGTTTTGGTCGGGCGGCGTGAGCTTCATCGCCCCGAGGCTTTCGGTTCATTACTCCGTGGAATTTCCGACGGCCGCCGGCAAGAAGGCCGAGCATCTGATCGGAACCACCGTTCAGCTCTAGTTCCTCCCCCTACAAATGAAAGCTCTCTTACTACTCTCCGTGGTGGTGTGTACGTTCGCTTACGGCGGCGAGCTCGGCATTGAACTGCTTCCGTCGGGCCGTCCCTTCCGTCCGACCTTCGCCGATCCCCGCGAGATTAAACTGGCGCTCGGATTCGAGGGCGACTCCCACATGCACGCCTCCGTGGGAAATTACTTTTCCCTCGTCGGTTTTCAGCCGGCGACGACGGAACCCAGCTGGCGCATGCACTTTGGTCTGGAGGGCGCGGGCTACTTCACCATGCGAAGCGAGGGCAGCCGCTTTCCCCTGGAAACCACCGACGGTCTCATCGGCCTCTACTTCGAAGGGGACTCCGGGCCCTGGCAGGCGCAGTTTCGTTTCACTCACGTCTCCGCCCATCTCTCGGACGGCGCCGGTGGAGCCGCGATTCCCTATAGCCGCGAGACCGCGTTTCTGCGGGTTGCTTACGCGCCTTCGGGCCACATGCAGGTGTACGGCGGGATTCACTACCTCGCTCACACGATCCCCGTGCTTCCCCGCTTCGGCGCACAGCTCGGCGGAAGCTGGTTCATTCCCTGGGGCCTCAACAAACTCGTGCCCTTCGTTGCGACGGATTTGCAGTGGAAGGCGGAAGCGCCGACCAACCCTTCGTTCAATTTTCAGCTGGGGCTCGCGATCAATAATCCCCCGCAGGCGTACCGTAGCTTTCGATTCTTCTACGCCTATTTCACGGGAGCCGATCCTCGCGGGCAATTTCTCTTCCGCGTGTACACGGCGCATTCCCTCGGAATCGAAATGCAGATTTGATCCTTATCCGATCCAGGTTCATACTAGATCCAACCCCCGCTTTTCTTAGATTTCCCTCACAATCCGGAGACTCTTTCATGACACCGAAGGCCGTCCTTCTTAAAGGCTTTGCCGCCGTGTTGCTGCTCGTTTCGTTGAGCCGCTGCGGCGTAGCGACCTATCCCGGGCAGCCGGGATTCGCTTCCAACAATTACGCCAAGATAGACATGGAATACTTGGATGCGGCGGGTCTCTTCATCTACGAAGTTTCTTACGACAACCGGGTGGGCGGAGCGGGAGTCGGGGCCATCGTGACGAAGCTCTACCCGGGCGCGCGCACTTATACGTCGAACGTGCGCACGAACGCGGACGGAGCTCTCTTCCGCGCGAAGGGGCAGTACGACGGCGCCGAAGTGCAGATGATTTCCATGCCGAAGCTGGGCCAGATCTACCTCGCCCCGGACTCGGAGATTCAATTCCTCATCGACTACGAAAATTCCATCGACGAAGTGGACGATCAAAACGTCGCGGAGAAGGGGATTTTCGACGGCGCGTTCTCGGCTTTCGCCGCGCTCAGCACCCGGGCGAAGGAAAATATCTCCCGCAAGGTGCAGATGCTCAAAGCCGCGAACATCACCCGCAACGGCAGCCTCGCTTACTCCGTCACCCAAGCCTCCTTCGGCAAGGAAACTTGGAAGCCCGCGAACGCCATCAACATCGAAACGACTTTCATGCTGAACGCGGTTCGCACGGATCTCACCGCGGATCACCGCAAGGAGCTCGCGGACTTCGTGGAAGCGAAGTTCCCGAAGGGTTACAAGGGTGAAGTTTCGCTCGCCGTGAAGGGCGCTTCCGCCCCGTTGAAGTTCCGCATGGGAGTTCACACGATCAAGACGGCCCAGGCCTCGGGACTCAAGGTCATCTCCAAAACCAGACAAGAGCTGAGCGAAATGCTCGCCGGGGGTCAGCAATGAAATACATCACGTTGTTCATCCTGGCTTTGATGTCGATTTCCGCCTTCGCGGCCACCAACGAGTACATCGTCGTGTTCAAGCGCGCCGACGCGCTCGTGTCCTCGATGGATCACCAGGCGTTTACCAACCACCTTCAGAGCACCAACCAGAAGTCGGTGACTCAGCTCGAAGAATGGATGGCGTCGCGCGGTGGTTACGGCGCGGCTCCGGTCCGCGATCTGTGGCTGGCGAAAGCGGCGGTCGCGAAGCTGGAAGACGCGGACGCGAAGAAGCTCGCCCGCGAGGCCTGGGTTCAGGGAGTTCACCTGAGTCGGTTCCGCAAGTTCATCTCGCCCCAGGGAAAGCTCGTCGTCGGCAACACGCTCGACGAGGTGACGAGCGAGCCCGGTCCGCTTTGGGGCCTCCAAAAAATCGGCCTCGATAAGATTCGCGCCGAGTTTCCGACGATCAACGGCGCCGGCGTGCGTGTGGCCATCCTCGACACCGGCATTCAGTCCCGTCACCCCGAGCTTCAGGGCGTGAAGGTGGCGTTCCGGGATTTCGTAAGCCATCTCACCGGCGCTTACGACGATCACGGCCACGGTACTCATGTCGCGGGCACCATCGCGGGCAAGAACGTCGGCATCGCTCCCGGGGTTTCCATCTCCGCCGGTAAGATTTTCGGCGCGGGCGGCGGCGGCAGCGACGCGGAAATTCTCGCGGCCATGCAATGGGCGTTCGATCCGGACGGCAACCCGGCCACCGACGATTATCCTCACATCGTGAGCAACTCCTGGGGCGCGGACATGACGGGCGCCGACTTGGCGGATATCGCGGAGATTGCACCCTTTCACGAAGCGATTCTCGGCTGGATCCGCGGCGGCATCATTCCGGTTTTCGCCGCCGGCAACTCCGGCGCGACTCCGAATGGTTTCCCGGGCGGATTTCCGGAAGTCATCGCGGTCGGCGCCATCGATTCGGCATCGGCGGTCGCGGAATTTTCGAGCCGCGGCCCGAACGTTTGGCGCATGGCCGATTTGCTTCTTACGGTCATGAAGCCCGACATCTCGGCTCCCGGCGTGGCCATTCCCTCCGCCTTTCCGGGCAACAAGTACGCGAGCTGGGCGGGTACCTCGATGGCGACTCCCCACGTGACGGGAGCGCTCGCTCTCGCGCTGCAAGCGAACCCGAAGATGAAGCTCGCCGAAGCGAAGGCTCTCCTTCTCAAGTCGTGCGAGAAGAAGGTCGACAATGCGTACGGCTACGGCATGCTCGACGCCTACGCGCTCGTAAAGCAGGCGTCGTCTCGCTAAAGGGAAGAGCGGGAATGAGTCTGAGATCGTGAATGAGTGAAAAGGCAGCTTGGCCCGACACTCATTCTAATTGGAAATGAAAAAGGGCTCCCCGCGAGGGGAGCCCTTTCTCGTTTCAGAGCTCTTACAAATTCTTGTTGATGATGGCGAAGATATCGTCGACCGCCTGGCCCTGCTCTTTGCTTACGAGCTTGCCTTGCTTGTCGAGGATTACCGTCGCCGGGATGTAGTAGGGCGGGTCGAAGAAGTTCTTTCCGGCGTCTTTCGGAGAAGCGGCGACCGTGAACGGGATGTTGTGCTTCTTTCTCCACGCTTCCAGAAACGCCTTGTCCGGATCGCTTCCGTGGGTGTCTCCCTGGGAGGAGAGACTCACGAATACGACCGGCTTTCCTTTGAACTCCTTCACGCGCGGAACGAGCTCTCTCATCTCGTCATTACAGGCCGGGCACCAGCCCGTGCTGTAAATGAGAACCACGACAGCGCCCTTCATCTGATCCACGCAGACCTGGTTGTCGCTTATGTCGAGGTAGCAAACGTTTGGAGCGGAATCGCCGATGTTGAGAGCGGCGAAAGCCGGAAAAGCCAGGCCCAAAGCCAAAAGGCAGGACGCGAGTTTCATGGGGAATTCCTCCTCTATTAAGGTTAGCAGGGTGGCTGGACGTGGGAAGCCGCAGCGGGTCCAATCTCTAACGCCTGTTAACCGGCCCCGGGGTTTCATGGTAGAACCCGCTTATGGATTTCAACCGGTGGTTGGAGCGGGGCCTGGCCTGGATGAAGGCCATGGAGCGCCGTTATTACCTTTCCGATTACGAAGACTTGCGCTTTCGCGGGCAGGCGCTCGGCGCGGACGGCCAAAGCCTCTACGGAGAGACGGTTTTCCGTCCGGTGCCCGGCCCGTCTGAGGTTAAGTCCATCCTCATTTTCAAGCCGGACGACATGGGCGACACCCTGATGGCGTTGCCCGCCATCGGCCGCATCCGGGCGAGATACCCCGAGGCGCGGCTCACGGTGCTTTGCCAGAAGGCGACGCGAACGGTGTTCGAGCGGACGGGGTGGTTCGATAGCGTCGTTCCCGTCGAAGTGAAATCCTGGGCGCTCAGGTTCCGATCCTTTTCCGTGAAAGATGCGCTCGCGAAATTGCCGGAAAAGCAGTTCGACGTTTCGGTTTTTTTGCGCACCTACCCAGCGTACTTCAAACAGTTTTTGAAAATCCCGGCGCGCTATCAGGTTCATCCGGTGGACCCGCGCCTGAAGTCGAAATCCATCGCGGGCGCGCCGGTTCACCAGTGGGGCGAGAAGCGCGCGCACCAGACTTTGCAGATGCTGCAGATTGCGGCCTACATCACGGGCGAAAGCTACGGCCCGGACGACGTGAAGTTTCCTACGTTTCAGTGGACCGAGGACGATAGGAAAGCCGACGCCATCGCGTTCGGATTCAGCCGCCCGTCCCGCTATCTCGTAGCTCATCCTTTCTCGATTTGCTATACGCGC
>CAZZHG010000074.1:0-27899 GCA_964653655.1 uncultured Pseudobdellovibrionaceae bacterium | reverse complement strand
GTTTCCGCTGCCGGGACTGACCCTTCAATGGTTTTCCGCCGCGTGGGAGAGACAAGACATCTGGGACGCTCTCTCCTTATCCTTGCGGGTCGCGGCCCTCGCCACCCTTTCGGCCGTCGTGCTCGGCACGCTGGCGGCGGCGGCCGTTCACAAAACCAGGGGCTTGGGCAAAGAGATCTTTCCCCTATTGCTCATCCTTCCCATCGCGCTCCCCGGCATCGTTACCGGAATGGCCATCCGGGCATCGCTCAGCTACCTTGAAATTCCGTTCAGCTTTTTCACCATCGTTGTGGGACACGCTACTTTTTGTATCGTCGTCGTCTACAACAACGCGATCGCGCGCCTGAGGCGCACGTCCTCCTCCCTGGTGGAGGCGTCCTACGATCTGGGCGCCAACAGTTTGCAGACGTTCCGCTACGTGATCCTTCCGAGCCTCGGCACGGCACTGCTCGCGGGCTCGATGCTTGCGTTCGCGCTGTCCTTCGATGAGGTGATCGTCACCACTTTCACCGCGGGTCAGCAGACGACGCTTCCGATTTGGATGTTGAATGAACTGGTTCGTCCCCGCCAAAGGCCCGTGACGAACGTCGTGGCCGTGGGGGTGATGATGATTACCCTAATCCCTATCCTCGCCGCCCACCTTCTGACGCGGGAAAAAGAGTAGGTTCTAGCGGTCGGTGCGGCTGCGGAACAGAAGGCGCATGGGCTGGCCATCCAGATTGAAGGCCGATTTCAGGGAATTCTCCACGTACCGACGATAACTCGTCGGCAGCGACTCCTTGCGGTTCATGAAGAACACGAAAGTGGGCGGCGACACGGCCACCTGGCTTGCGTAGAGAATGTTGAAGTTGCCTTTTCCGATGGCGGGCGGCGGATTGCGCCGGACCATGTTCTCGACGGCCTTGTTGAGTTTCGCGGTCGGAACACGCTGATTGCTCTGGCGATAGAGTTTCACGGCGAGCGGCAGAATCTTCGAGAGATTGAAGCCCGTCTTGCCGCTGATCTTGACCAGCGGGAATTTCTTGAGGACGCGGAAAAACTCCGAGTTGCGCAGGAACTTCGCCTGATCTTCCCGCTCGAGCTTGTCCCAGAAGTTGAGCAGGATGACCGCGGGTCTACCGAGCCGGTCGAGGGTCGACAGCAGGCGCATGTCCTGGTCGGTCACGTCCTCGTGGCTTGCGATGCAAAGCAGAACCACGTCGGAATCCTCGATGGCCCGCTCGCTCGCCTTGATGGACAAAATTTCGACCTTTTCCTTTTTCGCGTTCGGACGGCGCACGCCGGCCGTATCCACGAAGCGGATGAGGCCCGAACGGGTCTCGACGTCGTACACGATCGGATCGCGCGTCGTGTGAGCGATGGGGCTCACGCGCGAGACGCTCGCCTTGCAAAAACGGTTCATGAGCGTGGACTTGCCGGAGTTCGGCTTGCCGACGATCGCGACGTTCACCGGCTCCGTCTTGTTCTCGGGCTCCTTGGATTTGGGCACCGTCTTCACGGCCCATTCGCGGATGGAAGCGAGGTTGCGCTTATGGGCGGCCGAAACTTCGGTCACGTTGTCGAAGCCGAGCTCCGAGAACTCGGCGGTCGGCATGCCTTCCTGCTTTTCCACCTTGTTGATGACCAGCAAAGTGGGAATGCGGGCGGATTTCAGCTCGGTCGCAAGCCAGCGATCGAAAGGCGTGAGCCCCGCGATGGCATCGACGACGAAAAGAATGGCGTCCGCGCGCTTCATCGCGCGATCCACGACCGGGTAGTCCCCTTCCTCGAACACGCCTTGCGTGTCGACGATGACCAGGTCCCGATCCTCCCAGCGCACTTTCTCCGCGAGCTCGTCGATAGTCGTGCCCGGCATGTCGAGCACGATGGCGCGGTTCCGCTTGAGTAGCACGTTGAACAAACAGGACTTGCCTACGTTCGGCCGTCCTACGATGCAAAGCGTGTAAGTTTCGCCCTTCACGTCAGCTCCAGATATTGGCTCATGATGCGCTTGTCGTTCTTCCAGGCATCCTGGACGTCGACGAAGAGCTTCAGACAGATTTGATGGCCGAGCAGCTGCTCGATTTCCTTACGGGCGCCGATTCCGATCTCCTTGATGAGACCGCCGGCCTTGCCGACGAGAATGCGTTTACGGGAATTCGTGTCGATGTGGATGACCGCGCGAATGGTCGGGACTTTGCTGGTCTTCGTCTCCGGCGTTTCCCACTCCTCAATCTCGATCCACACGGAGTAAGGCAGCTCCTGCCCGGTTTCCTTGTAAATCCTTTCGCGGATCAGCTCCGCGACGAGAAATTGTTCCGAGCGATCCGTGTAGCTTTCTTCCGGGAAAAACTTGGGTCCCGTTCCGATCCGCTCGCGGACGGCGCCCAGAATGCGCTCGATGCCGTTCTTTTTCTGAGCGGAGACCGGGATAATCTCGTCGAAAAGTTTCAGGTCCATGAGCTGGGACATGAGCGGGAGCAACTCGCGCTTGTCCCTCACCTTGTCCACCTTGTTCAGAACGAGAAGCCGGTTGCCGGCTTTTCCCAAAGTCGTGATTTTGTCGCGAAGCTTTTCGATCTGCTCGAGTACCCGGCCGCTGGAGCAGTCGAATACCCAGCAGTGAATGTCGCAGTCCGTGGCACCCCGGTCGGCGACCTTGTTCAGAAGGCGCGCCATGGCTTCCTCGTAGCGCTGGAAGCCGGGAGTATCAACGAACACGAGCTGATCGTTCTGGCCATGCACGATGCCGCAAACTTTGTGGTAGGTGGTCTGCACCTTCGGGGAAACGATGCTCACCTTGTTGCCCACGAGTGCGTTCAGCAGAGTCGACTTACCCGAGTTGGTCGGGCCGACGAGGGCGATAAATCCGCTTTTGAATTCCTGTTCCATCAAAACTCCAAAATCTCTATGGCGATGTGCGCGGCCGCCTGTTCCGCTTCTTTCTTGCTGCGGCCTTCGGCGATACACACCGATTTGCCCAAAATCCAAATCTCTACCCGGAAAGTCTTCTCGTGCTCCCGGCCCCAGGAGTCGATCACCCGGTACTCGGGGATGCACTTGTACAGCGACTGGGTCTTTTCCTGAAGCAGCGTTTTCTTGTCCATGCCGTCGCGCCCGCCGACGGTCAGGCTGCAGATGAGGGGCTCGTAGCATTGGGCAAGAAACTTGGCGCAAGGGTCTAGGCCGGCATCGAGGTACATGGCGCCGACCAGGGCTTCGTAGCCGGAGGCCAAAATCGAGGTTTTCTCCGCTCCGCCGGAGCGGCGTTCACCGCGGCCCAGTAGCAGATGGTCACCCAGGCGCAGCTGTTGCGCGAGGTCGGCCAAGGTCTTTCGGCTGACCAGCGAGCTTCGCCACTTCGACAGCCACCCTTCGTTCGCCTCCGGATAGCGCTCCATCAAAATCTGTCCGACCACGAGCCCGATCACCGCGTCACCAAGGAACTCCAGGCGCTCGTTGTCGCCGCTGAGGTCCGCGTTGGGGCCGCACTTTTCGTTGGAATAGGAGGAGTGAGTGAGGGCTTCCCGGAGCAGTTCCGCCTGCTTGAAATGATGCCCGAGTAGCGCTTCGACGGCCGGATATTCCGAGCCACCGGTTTCCAATTGGGACATGAGCCGAGTACCCCCAGAAAGCGAGTTCCCGACCCCTGGATTATCCCGTCCGCGGCCCGTAAACCGGCGCGAACGCTTGATAATTCAAGGGACGAAGTGCCCGCGGTTCTACCACAACGGCGGGGAGCCGCGCAAGGCGAGTCATGGAAAATGGATGGATATCTAACACTTAGCGCAATGAGCCACAATTTTCCGAGCCCAGGCTCCATTGACGGGGCGGGGTTCGAAGGTTACGGTGAGAGTCCCCATGAAGCTTCCCCCCCTCGAATGGATGGAAAAGATAATTCGGATCAACTCCATCACTCATTTGAGTAACGAGGAGCTGGTCCGCTTCCTTTATCCTCTGCTGAAAGAGACGGGCCTCCAGATCACCGAACAACGGGTGATGGAAAACGGAACCGAGTTCAAAAACCTCATCGCCTTCAACCAAGCGCCCGACTCCCCGAACCTTTTGGTCCTCAACACCCACTTGGATACCGTCAGCTACGGAAGCCGGGAGGATTGGACGAAAACCGGCGGCGATCCTTTCAAGTTCACCCGCGTGCGCGACCGGGTTTACGGGCTCGGCACCGCGGACGTGAAGCTCGACATCCTTTGCAAGATTTGGGCGGCCCGCCACGCCAAGCCCTGGAGCCGTCCCTTCGCCATCGTGGGAACCTTCGGCGAGGAGCGGGCGCTCAACGGCGCGCAGGCGCTGCTCGGTGGCAAACAGGTTTCTCCCCGCTACGCTTTGGTCGGCGAGCCCTCGAATCTGGAGCTCATCTACGCGCACAAGGGCCACATCATCCTGTCTTTCGCGCTTTCCCTCGGCACGACCGCCGGAGAGGTTTCGGCGAAGAAGTGGCGCGGAAAGAGCGCCCACAGCGCGACCCCCGATCTCGGCGACAACGCGATCTTGAAAGCGCTCACCGATATACGCAAGCGCGGCTACGCCATCGTCGATATCGACGGCGGCAGCGGCTCCAATAAAGTTCCGGATCGTTGCGAAGCGAAGCTCACGCCCGGCCCCTCGGACGGCACGGTGAGATTGTTTCGTTGCCTCGAAAAGCTGGAAGACATCGGCCGCGAGCTTCGCAAACGGCGCGATACCCGCTTCAATCCGCCCGTCACCACGCAAAGTTTGAATCTAGCTTCCACCCAGGGAAACGAAGTCCATTTCACGATGGATGTACGCACCCTTCCCGACGTGGACATGAACAAGCTCGTCGGAAGGCTCACGCGCGCGGTGGAATCGGAAAAAGGGCGAATCCTGAGCGTGGTTCAGGATCCCCCGCTCAAGGGAAACCGTAACGGCAAGTTCATCCAGGCCGCCGAGAAGGCGCTCAAAGCGGCGGGAGCTTCGCCGGTGAAGAAAACCAAAGCCACTTCCACCGAAGCCTCCCTCTACAATCTGGCGGGCGCGGAAGCCATAGTTTTCGGCCCCGGCATTTCCACGGGCAACGTCCATCGGCCCAACGAGCACAACTCGCTCCGGCAGATGCAGATCGCCACGCGCTTTTATCACAACATGATTCAGACGCCGGCGGGGGATTTCTAGTGGATATCCCGTTTCTCATCCGAAGCGTGCGGGAATCCGATCTGGACTCGCTCTTCAATCTGAGCAAGATGGTTTACTTCATCAACTTGCCGGCGGACCGCAAGGTGCTTAAGGCGAAGATCAAGAAATCCCGGGACTCGTTTTCGGGAGCCATCGAGGAAAAGTTCGATCGCGAATACATCCTCGTAATGGAAAACCTCGAGGACAACACCGTCGTCGGAACATCGATGGTGATCGCGCGCCACGGCAGCCCCTCGGAACCGCACATGTACTTCGACCTGAAAGAGAAGAAGAAGTACAGCGAGACGATTCATTCCGGAATCATTCACCGGGTGTTGCGTCTGAAATTCGATTTCGACGGCCCGACGGAAATCGGAGGCCTCGTCGTACACCCGAATTTCCGGAGCCATCCGGGCAAGCTAGGCCGCCAGCTTTCTTTCTCGCGCTTCTTGTTCATCAAGATGAAGCGCCGCTGGTTCAAGAATTACATCCTGTCGGAGCTGATGCCTCCGCTCACCGAGACGGGCGAGAGCATCCTTTGGGAAGCGCTCGGCCGCAAGTTCACGAACCTGTCCTACCAGGAAGCCGACGTTCTCTCGCGCAAGAATAAGGAGTTCGTCACCTCTCTCTTCCCGAAGGGCGACATCTACACGTGTCTGCTTTCCGGAGAGGTCCGCGACGCCATCGGGCAAGTAGGCCCGGGCGCGCAGCCGGTAAAGCACATGCTGGAAAAGATCGGCTTCAACTGGCGCCAGCACATCGATCCCTTCGACGGCGGCCCTCATTTCTGGGCGGAAACCGACAAGATTTCCCTCGTCAAAGACACCAAGAAGTTCAGCGTCCGCCGCGAGCTCCTCAAGCGTAAAGGGGATGAAGAAGGCCTCGTCGCCCTGATGCGGGAGGACGAGTTCCGCTGCATCCTCACGTCCTGCCATGCGAACCGCGGACGCATCCAGCTGCCGAAGACCGGCATGGACGTGCTCGGTGTCGAGCCGGGGGAGAAAGTTCATTACTGCTCTCCCTCCGATTCCCCTCGTCCCGAGGCGGATTGACCCCTCCCGGGCCCCTCGATAAACTCTAGGGACCAATTTGGAAGCGGGGTCCCGCCGATGAAACTCAGCTACAGCTACCGAGGCGACTACATCCAAGGGAAGTTCGTGAAGGTCACCGACTCCAACGGTGAGGTCGCGAACCAGAACCCAGGAAGCCTCGAAACCCCAGCCGTCGTCTTCCCCTACCGGTTCGAACATGTGAATGAAGCGGTGACCGCGGCGAAACGGGGCTTCAATAACTGGCGCCGCATCCCGCTTTCCGACCGGCTGGCCGCCCTCTCCCGCTACCGCGAAGTTTTGTCGAAGGAGCAGGACAAGCTCGTCCAGCTCATCACTCTCGAAGTCGGAAAGCCGCTGTGGGAATCCAAGCAGGAAGTAAGCGAGACGCTCGCGTTCTTCGATCTCACTTTGAAGGAGGCGGCCGATCGCCCCCTCGAGACTTCCCTTTCGGACGCGGGCCCCGGCATGACGGGCGCCGTGAAACTCTTCCCCCACGGCGTGACCGCCGTGACCGGAGCGACGGACATCCCGTCCCTCGGCGCGCACCGCTCGTTTCTCCCGGCGCTCGTCTACGGAAACACGGTCGTGTTCAAATCGAGCAAGTATGCGCCTACCGTCGGGCAATTCTTCGCTCACCTGAGCCACGAAGCGGGCATTCCGGCCGGCGTCTTCAACGTCATCCACGGCGGCTTCGAAATGGGCCGGCGGCTTGCCGCCCACGCGGGCGTGGACGTCATTTTTTTCACGGGCTCCTTCGAGAAAGCGCAAAAGATTCAAAAGCAGATTCTCGGCGATTTCTCGAAAATCCTCGTCACCGACACGGGCGGGAAAAACAGCCTGCTCGTATGGGAAGATGCCCATTACGAAACCGCTTTGAGCCACGCCTTTCTCTCGGCGTTTCTCACGAGCGGCCAGCGCAGCCTCAACGCCCACCGGCTGCTCGTTCACGAAAAAATTTTCGACAAGTTCGTCGCCGATTTCCACGCGCTCGCGAAGAAATGCAAGATAGGCTACGGCATAAACGAGGACGAAAACCCGTTTCTCGGTCCGCTGCTCTCCGAAAAATCCGTGGAGAATTATTTGAGCATCCAGGGAATCGCGGTGCGCGAAGGCGCGGAGGAAATCATGCGCGGCAAGACGCTCGAGCGCAAAGAGCGAGGCTACTACGTTTCGCCTTCCATCCACGTCGTGGAGGAGCCGAAGCCGAAGAGCGTTTACGAGCAGAGCGAGATCTTCGGGCCGAACGCGGCTTTCTATAAGGTGAAAGATCTCGACGAAGCCGTGGAGTGGATCAATCAGGCTGAGTACGGCCTCGCCGCCGCGCTCTATACGCAATCGAAGACGGTGCTCTCGCGGTGCCTTGAGGAAATCCAGGTCGGTCAGCTCCACTGGAATCTCCCGACCACTCACCCGTGCGAGAAACTTCCGATGGGCGGCCTTCGCAGGAGCGGCAACGGCCGTCCCATGGGCAGCCTCGCTTACACCCAATGCACCTATCCGGTGGGGGTCGCCGAAGCCGCGCCCGGAGCGAACCCCGTGGTCATGCCCCCGTGCCTCCCACGCCTCAAGTAAATCAAGAACTTAGCTCCTCCCCCGGGGAAAAACCTTCTCATCGGCCCGCGATTTCGGTACTTTGCCCGCGATGACCGACCTCCGAGGCAGAACCCTTTCCATAGACGTGGGATCCAAGCGCACCGGACTCGCGATTTCCGATGAGTACAACCTCATCGCTTCTCCTCTCTCGGTCATGGAAGCCACCGATCTAAAGGTCTGGAAGGAAAAGATCCTCGCCGTAATCAAAGAAGAAGATCCGGCCCGAATCGTCATCGGCTTGCCGCTCAATGGCGAAGGCGAAGAAGGACGGGACGCGGCCAATATCCGTAGGTATATCGCGCTGCTGCGGGAGAGCGTTCAAATCCCCGTGATAGAATGGGACGAACGTTACACGACGGTCGAAGCCGAGCGCGTGCTGCTCCAAGCCGACGTTTCCCGCAAGCGGCGCAAGCAGGTCATCGACAAAATCGCCGCGGCGATCATCTTACAGAGCTACCTGGAGCACGGGTCCCACGGACCGCTTCCGGACTCGCACTAAATGCCACAAACCGAAAAGCGAAGCGGATTCTTCGGCTCCTCCCTTATCCTTCTCGGCGTCGTCGGGGCCATCGCGCTCGCGACGGTCGGCTACTTCGTCATGGAAGGCTCTTCGACCGGAGCGGCGAAAGACATTTTGATCCCGCGCGGCTCCACCATCGGCCGCATCTCGGAAAAACTCGCCAAGGAAGGCGTCATCAAGCGCCCCGGCATGTTCCGCCTGCTTCTGCGGGCGACTAACGGCGAGCACCGTGTGCGGGCCGGCGAGTTCCGCTTCCGCGAATCCATGCGCCCGATCGATGCGCTCTACGCCCTCTACGAAGGCGAGCCCATCGTGCATCCGGTTACCGTGCCGGAAGGCTGGAACGTACGGCAGATTTCGGAAATCATCGAGAAGGCGGGCCTCGGCGACGGCAAGAAGTTCGCGGAGCTCGGGCTCTCGAAAGAGATGGCCGCGAAGTACAAGATCGACTCCGTCTCCCTCGAGGGGTTTCTCTTTCCCGACACCTACTCGTTTTCGAAGATCGACGGCGAGGACAAGATTCTGGACGCGATGGTCCGCCGCTTTCAGGCGAAATTCACGGAAGAGTACCGAAAGAAGGCCGAGGCGATGGGCTTCACCACGGTGGAGCTGGTCACTCTCGCCTCCATCATCGAAAAGGAAACCGGCGTTCCCACGGAGCGGCGGATCATCTCGGCGGTCTTTCACAACCGCCTGAAGAAAAAGATGCGCCTCCAAAGCGATCCGACGACGATATACGGAGTAAAGGATTTCAACGGGAACCTCACGCGCGCCCACCTGCTCGAGACGACTCCGTACAATACCTACAAGATCAAGGCGCTCCCCATCGGCCCGATTGCCAATCCGGGCTGGGAAGCGATCCTCGCCGCCCTCGATCCGGCTCAGGACGATTCGCTCTATTTCGTCGCCAACGGCGCCGGCACTCACCTTTTCTCGAAGACGTACAAGCAGCATAACGAGTACGTCGTGCAGTACCAGAAGCGCCGGCAGCCCAACCGCGTGCCCACCAAGAAATGAAAAAAGAAACGAAAAGCCCCGCCCCGTCCGATAGATCCCCCGTGATCATGACGGAGCTGGTGCTCCCTTCCCATACGAACGCCCTCGGTACCATCTTCGGCGGCGCCGTCGTGGGCTGGGTCGACATCGCTTGCGCCATCGCGGCACAGCGGTACTCGCGCTCGCCGTGCGTGACGGTTTCCATCGACTACCTTCACTTCAAAGCGCCCATCCGTCTCGGCCATACCGTCCACATCCGCGCGGAGGTCACCTGGGCCGGCCGCACCTCGATGGAGATCGAAGCGACCGTCGTCGCCGAGAACAGCACGACGGGCGAGTCCCACCAGGCGACGCAAGCGTTTCTCACGTTCGTCGCTCTCGACTCGGACAGAAATCCCAAGCCGGTACCGCCCTTCAATCCGAAGACGCCGGAAGAGAAACGCAAGTTCTCGGACGCCGAACGGCGCCGGGCCCTTCGTCTCAACTTCAATAAGGGAAACTGACCCGTGGCCGAAGACCTCACCGCGATCTGGAAGCGGCTCTACCAGAAGAATTGTACCCAGTGGTCCATCGTCGACAAGAACCGCTACGCGCGGATCCCGAACGATCCGGAAGACGTCGACGCCGAAGAGCTCCAGTCCTGCCGCGAGCTCATCGAGGAGATCAACGGAAAGCCCCCCGTCGAATAGCCAAAAGGTGCGGCCTCACTTCTGGCTCGTCGAATAGCCAAAAGGTGCGGCCTCACTTCTGGCTGCCCCAAACACTTCGTATCGCCAGAAGTGAGGCCGCACCTTTTGGCGCACTCGGGGAATACGACGTATTTTTGGCAGACGCTCCCCTCTTGTTTTGACACCCGCACTCCCGCCGAATTCACAGGGCCAAGCCGGAAAATGTCATGGCCGGTTTTCTGCAAGTAAATCCCGATAACTGACTGTTGTACGTTTAGAGGTCGCGGATGTCTCGGAAGGCTGGAATATCGTGGATAGTGGGGATGGCGGTACTCGCCTGCCCCGCGTTCGCCGCGAGAAACGTGAACCACGCCTCTCCTCAAACGACTCCGCCGATCTCGAGCGGCGCCGCCGGTTTCGGCGCCGGCCCCGGTTCCTCCTCGGTCCCTCTTCCTTCCTTTGATGCCGAGCGCGTGCAGAGAGTGACTAAGGAACTTCTTTTCAAATTCAAGTCGTCGAAACCCAATAACTGGATCGAGCTGCAAGCGGCCGCCGGTTCCGTGATGGTGAACGCGACGGTCCCCGGAAAGCTCCCCAAGTTCAATCAAGAGCGCGTCGGCAACGCCGTGGAGCAGCTTGCGGGCGAAATCGCCACGAAGAACCCGGGCTCCTGGCAGGAGCTGGGAAAGATTTTGAACCGTTTTACCGGCGTGATTCCCGCCTCCGTGATGGAGAACATCATCGCGTTCCGGATCATGCAGCGTCAGGCATCGGACAAAAACCAGGACAAGCTCGCTCAGAACGACGCCGTGAAGCCCGAAGACGGCGCGACCCAGGCGGATGCCGCTAGTCCGAAGGAGCGGCTCAACCCCGAAGCACGCGAAGCTCTGGACAAGGAGCTCGACAACAACATCGGAAAGTTTTCCGGATTTCTCCCGCCCCAGCAGCCGGCGTGGTCTCCTTTCACCGGGTTAATGGGAGGCTCCACGGCCACGAAGCCCGAGGGCTCGAAAGATTCCGCGGGCGGCGGCAATAAGAACGACGGACCCCGCGGCATCAACGTTTTTTCGTCCAGCCCGGCAACGGCCGCCTCCGCCCCACAGCCGATGATTCCGGTGCTTTCCCAGGAACCGACCACCTTCCCCAATTTCCCCTCTGAATCGTCAGGCAATCCGTCGGTGATTCCGTCGGAGAATAGTTCGGTCGAAAAGACCACCACGAACAACAACAACTCCTCGGTTTTCAAATCCGAAGTAAAGCCTCTCGACGCGGACAAGATTCTTTCGGCCCTCGTCTCGCAGCTTCCGCCCAAGGAAACGCAATCGGCCACTCCCCTCGCCCCCTCGGAATTTCCGGCGATGGTGAAAGCGGAAAAGCTTGAAGTCGAAAAAGACAAGAAACGCCAGGTGGGCACGAAGGTCGGCAAGACTGGAGCTTCGGGCGCGGAAAACTACGGCGTCGCCGGCGTGGGTTCAGGCACCGACATCGTCGCGACCGGCGCGCAGACTTGGCTCGGAACCGCTGAGCAGTGGGTGCGGGCCGCGCTTGGCCTGCAGGACCCGAAGGATATGCTTTGGAACGGCGAGGAAGACGAGTTCGCTACCAAAAAGCTGGGAACCGCCGAATTAGGCGGTGAAAGTTTTCTAAGTCTCGGTGGATTGATGGATGGCCGCTCGAAGGGCCGCTCCCGGGTCGTGGCCTCGGTCGCGGAAGCGACCGGCGTGGACATCGGCACCGCTCACCGACTCTACCAGGGCGCGCTCTACTCCGCGTGGGGCAGCACCATCGGATTTCTCGCCTTCGCGCTTCGCCGCCTGCGGCGCAAGAAGAAGTAGTCACTTGGAATACACCCCCCTCGCGATCCGGGACATTTACTCAACTACTTGAAATATCAGATTAAAATTCAAATTCAGCGACTAATCCGTAGACTGGCTGTCTACAGGTTCTACGGTACGCCTTACCCCATTCGTGCGGGAAACCGGTCGGCACGCTGCTTGCTCTATAGGCAAGTACAGACGCCTTGATTAAACGTTCACCTCGTACGGCACCTCGACAACGTTCATCTCGTTACCACAGCCAAAACTCATTTTGTTTCAACTTGGCTTGCTACGCCTTGAACGCCACGGGAGTGCCATCATGTTTGGACGGACACTGCGCATCGGTTTATTCGGTTTCCTGATCCTGCTTTGCCTTTCCGGCTGTAATAAGAAGCTGCTGGTCAACGGCAGCCTCGCTTCCGGAAGCGGACGCGGCTCGGGCGGCGCAACCGGATCCAACTCCAATACTTCGGAGTCGGGAACTTCGGGCGGCTCTTCCTCTTCCTCGGGAAGCGGAGCCGGCGCCAACTCCTACAATCCTTATCCGCAGTACGCGGCGCCGACCTGCACGATGATGCCTTTTCTTTCGAACCCCAACGCCTTTCAGAATCCCGGCGTGATGGTCAGCGCTATTCTCCGCGTGAGCGGAGTCGCGACCCGCGTCTCCATCGGAGTCTCCGGCGGCAACGAAGCCCTCGTGACCCTTCCGATGCCGGCGACCACCATGTTCACGGTGAACCCTTTCGTCCGCACGGACTTCGTCGCGGTCGTGGAAGGCCCCGGCGGCCGCAGCATCTGCTCGATGACCGTCAACATCGTGCTGCCGAACCTTTTCCCGGCCTGCGTCGGCCCCGGCGCGGCCAGCAACCCCGCTTGCTTTGGAACGATCAACCCGATGCCCTCCGGCATGGGACCGACGCTGCAATACCGCGACGAGGACATCGTGCGCACCACGGTGGAAACCCGCGGCTACTGCTCCATTTGGCGCAGCGGTCAGATCAATCCCGAGTACAAGTGGCTCGCCACCGCGTCGGCTCCTATCTTGAGCATCTACGCGGCCTCGAACGGCATGCAGCTGGCGACTTACGATTTGAAGTTCATGCAGGACGACCCGAACCGCGCCTTGAACGTCGCGATCGACATGTCGCCGCTGAAGCAGATTTACGGAGACGCGTGGCGGACGCAGAAGGTGCGCTTCGCCATCTGCGATAACGTCGAGATGGACTCTCCTCTCGGCAGAATGGCGACGTACAAATGCTCCGACAAGGACTCGACGGATAATCACGGTCCCAAGCTCGGCCTTTCCCACAAGATCGGCACGACCAAGTGGAACGAGATGGCAACCGAGTACAACGCGGGTGAAATCCCGGTCAACTTCACGATGGGCTTGTGGTGGAAAAAGAACGCCACTCCGGACAACGATCCGAAATGCAAAGTCCGCCAGAGCCCCCTCGTCATGAACTTCGGGGATCAATACCCGGAAACGCTTTCCGCGGCGGAAGGCCCGCTCTTCGATCTCGTCGGCAACGGCGTGAAGAAGAAGACGAGCTGGATCGCCCCGAACGCGGGACAAGCGGGATTTCTGATCCTGAACCCGGCCGACGGCAAAACCGTGAAGGTGCAGCACCTGTTCGGAAACCGCACGCAGCTGCCGAACGGTCAGCTCCCGGCGGCCGATCACGCCAACGGATTCGTCGCGCTCGCGCTCTACGATTCGAACGGCGACTTGAAGATTTCGCCCGCCGATGCGGTGTGGCCCAAGCTTCGCCTCTGGTTCGACGAGAACGCCAACGGCTTGGTCGACGGCGCTTACGAGATTCGCACGATGGCCGACAAGGGAGTGGTTGAGATCCCCCTCCAATACGCTCCGGTCGCCTTGAGCGATGCCAAAGGAAACTCCATCTTCCAGATGGGCGTGTTCAAGATGAACAAGCCGGGAGTCGGAGTAGTGGACAAGCTGCTGATGGATTATTGGTTCTATCAGCAGTAATAAGGACCCAAGAAAATCGAGGCCCGGCGGAACCAACCCCTCGGTTCCGCCGGGCTTTTTCATTTCCTGCAACGGGCGAATCATCTGTCAACGGCGTTGGACCCGCACGGCTGACACGGCGGGCCCGACTAGTTAGTTTCCCCTGGTAACTTTTATTGGGGGTTCTCTAATGAAGAAGTGGCTTGTTGGATTTCTATTGGTTTCCGCGTCCCTGGCGTCCGCGGCTCCCATCACCTGCGCCGATCAGCCTGGACGGCGGTTCTGCGGCAAGATCAACCGGTTCGCCGGCTCTTTGACGGACTGTGAAGGCACCGCGTGCGAGGTCATGTGGCGCGATCAAATCGCTCAGATCCGCGTTTTCCTGGACGAGTATTACGACACGTTCCTTCCCGGCGATGAAGTGGGTAAGGACCTCGGTGCTCTCTCCCAGAAGACCGCCCGTCAACTGTGCCGCGTGAAAGTCACCGGCTCGCCGACGTGGGTCAGCGCGCTTACCGTCCGGTACAACCAGTTTCTGAAAGCGTTGAAGCAGTTGCAGGAAATGGCGGAGCTCGAAACGCCTTACTCCTGCACGTTCACCGAGACGTGATCAGCTTCTGAATGAATTCGACTATGGCGTTCAAGGAGGAGCCGGGAGTGAAAATCTCTTTCACCCCGGCCGCCTTCAGCGCCGGGATGTCCTTGTCCGGAATGATGCCTCCGCCGAGAACCGGAATGTCGGAGGCTCCCTTCTCAGCCAGCAATTTCAATATCTCCGGAAACACCCGCTGGTGCGCTCCGGAAAGAATGCTCACGCAAACCACGTCCACGTCTTCCTGAATCGCGGAGTTCACGATCATCTCGGGCGTTTGGTGCAACCCCGTGTAAATCACTTCCATGCCGGCGTCCCGAAGACTGTGGGCGAGAACCTTCGCGCCCCGATCGTGGCCGTCCAGGCCCGGTTTGGCGACGAGAACGCGGATGGGATTCTTCGCCGTCGTCATTGCTTGCCCCACCGTTTCGGAAAAATGCAGACCACTTTCTTTTTCGCCTCAAGAAACTCCCGCACGACCCTTTGCGTGTCGACGGCGTTCTCCTCCAGCACCTCGGGTTTAACGAGGGGAAGGAATGTGGAAACGAACTTGTAATTCTCCCGGACGATTTTCCGGATGAAGCTTCTCCAAGGAAGCGTCGGGTACTTGTGAATGCGGGAATCGGAGGCGGCCATCTGCCACTCCTGAAACCACTTCGCCTCGATCTTCGCCTCGTTCTGAAGAAGCCCCTGATACTCCGGCGGAACCCGGTCCCGGCAGAGCTCGAGAAAATTCTGAAGAATGAGCTGATCCCAATCCCTGAGAAACGCGAACACGACGTCGAGCTCGTCGTCGGTGAGCGGAATGGAAGCGGGAGTAAGCTGAAGCAGCGCCGAGATATTGAGCGAGCGCAGCTCCAGCAAAATAGTACGCGCGCGAACGAGACTTTCGACGGACGCGCTTAACGTCACGAGGGGAATCGATTTGCCCTCGTAGCCTCTTACCTGGGCGAGGATCGCTTCCTCTCCCACGAACTGATCCAGATCGAGCCTGGGTGATGGCTCAATAGCCATAGACCCCCCGCCCGGTTTTCTTACCGAGCCAGCCGGCTTCGACGTATTTTCGCATCAGGGGGCAAGGCCTGTACTTGGAGTCGCCGAGATCCCGGTGCAGAACTTCGCAGACCGCGAGACAAATATCGATGCCGACGTAGTCGGCAAGAGCGAGCGGTCCCATGGGGAACGCGCAGCCGAGCTTCATCGCTTCGTCGATATCTTTCGCGGTGGCGAGTCCCTCCTGGAGCGCGAAGAACGCTTCGTTGATCATCGGCATCAAGATGCGGTTTACGGCGAATCCGGGAGAGTCCTTCGCCTCGATGAAAGTTTTGCCCATCGCTTCCGAAACTTCGCGCACGAGGCGGAACGTCTCGTCGCTCGTCTGAAGGCCGCGGATTCCCTCCACGAGCTTCATGAGGGGGACGGGATTCATGAAATGCATGCCCGCGACCTTGTCGGCGCGCTGGGTTTTGCCGGCGATCTCCGTGATGGAGATCGAGGAGGTGTTCGTCGCGAGAATGGCGTGCTTGGGAAGAAGCGCGTCGAGGTCCTTGAAGATTTTGAACTTGATGTCCCGGTTCTCGGAGGCCGCTTCGATGACGAAATCGCAGTCGCGAAGGTCGTTCATTTGAGTCGTCATCTTCAGACGCTTCTGAACGTCGGCGGCGGAGCCCTTCAGCTTCCCCTTCTCTTCGAGTTTGGCGAGGCTCTGGGTGATGCTCGCCTTCGCCCGCTCGAGCTGGGGGGCGGCCACATCGTAAACCACCGTGTCATAACCAGCCTGGGCGCTCACCTGAGCGATGCCGTTACCCATGCTGCCCGACCCGATAACGCCGATTTTTGCGACTTTTGCCATGCGATCCTGCCCTCTTGGTGATGGGGAGAAGGTAGCGCCTGGAGGGAGGGATCGTCAAATGACGGGCTTGCCCGTCATTGCGAGGAGGCGGGAATCAAAGAGGATCGGGGCCTGACCGACGAAGCAACCCTAACCGCTTCGAGGACTCTCCGCCCTTGCGGTACGGCGAGGGTTGCTTCGCTTCGCTCGCAATGACAACCGTTGAAAAATAAGAAGCCCCCGGTTCCTTACGGAACCGAGGGCTTCGAGCTACCAGTTTAAGGTTGAGTGCTAACTTACCTTCTGGAAACTGCTTAAGCTTACTGAACCGCGCCGGCTCTGTGGGTCGCGGGGCCTTGCTGGCCACCGGTCCGGGCACCGCGGCCGCTCTGGAGACGGGGAGTTCCCTGTCCGGCCTGAGCGAGCTGCTGCTGATCCTGCTGAATCGCCTGTTCCGTGCTCTGAACAAACTTCTGAACCTTGTCTTTGTTCTTGCCGGCGTTATCGCACTTCTGAGCGAGACGCTTCACCGCGGGGCCGACGTTGGCCTGAGCGGAGGCAATCGATTGCAAGGTCGTCATCGCGCCGCTCAGCAGCGTCTGCGGGTCTTTCGCCGTCCGCATGGAGGCAATCGCCTGCTGGAGCTGTCCGCCGAAGAGCGAGTCGACCTGCGAGGTCGCGCTCGGGCAGCGCATGTTGTTCACCATCTGACGGACGCCGGCGGCGAACGTCGTGTTGGCGTAGAAGTTCGCGTCGCCCTGGTGGAACTCGACCACCTTCTGGTACGCCTGACCGAGCAGCGTGCCCGGGGCGAAGGGGGAATCGCGGCCGACTTCCTGGCTGATCTGTTCGCAGTTGCCTTTGAGGCGCTGCACGTTCGCGATGGCCGATTCGTACGAAGCCTTACGGAAACCTTCGAGGCTGTCGGCGAAACGAACCGCAATCTGGGAGATCCGCTCGTCGTTCTCTTCAATCTTGGAGAGCTCGGGGATGAGGTCCGTGAACATCGACTTCACGAGCGACTTGCGCAGGCTCTTGATGTCCTTCTTGAGAAGCGTGTTGTCCTGCTTGAGACCGTCGAGCTGGGCTTCTTCGGAAAGCTGGGCATCGAGAACGCTCTTCTGAGCTTTTTCTTCGTCGTCCTTATCCGCGAGCTTGTCGAATTCCTTCGCCGCGAGAGCGAGATTGGCGAGCTTGTCTTCCTTCGCCTTCTTGTCCTTCTCGGAAATCAGCTGACGGCCCTGCTCCTGGAGATCCTGGAAGGGCTTCGTGTTCATCTGGTCCGCGAGAGACTTGAAACCCGTGAAATCGACGCCGTCCTGACACTGGGGGTGCAGGTTGCCCATGTCGAAATCCGCCGGATTCATGGAGCTCTGGGGCTGCTGACTGAGCTGCGAGAAGATATTCTTGAGAGCGGTGTTCTGCTCTTCCCGGCGCTTGGCGATGTTCAGCTTGAGAATCGCGGGCAGCGAGTTGGCGGTCTTGAGACCGTCCCGCTGCGTATTGAGCGCTTCGTTGTCCTTGCGCCACTTCAAAACTTTTCCGCTGGTGGCGATCTTCTCGGCCGCCTTGGCGATATTCGCCTTCAGCGTCTCGGCATCCGTGGATGCTTCACCGGGCTTCGCAGCCGACGAGAGCGCCTTCGACGCCGGGTTCAGCAGGTTTTCAACCTTGCCGATGTCCGTAGAAATTTGTTGGGGGTCGTAGGCCGTTCTTCCGTAGCTGGTCAGGGCGACCAATCCGGCAACCGCAATCACTACGCGCTTGATTCCGACCGTTTTCGACGTCTTCATCGTTCCACTCCGCAAAAACAACACCACTACAACACTCAACTAAACGGTAACGCTGCCGTTCGCACAGCAGTCCCAACCCTCTGGTAGGAGGTTGGGGTAAGCCTCTCCACACACGGAGAGGCATCCGGAGAGATCCAAAATGCAAGGGGTGCGCCAACGGAAAAACAACCAGTCTCCGCACGGATTTTCGGGCCGCGAAAGGGGGTGTGCCGTTTTACGCTTGGCTACACCCCCCTCAACCGCATATTTCCCTGCACTTACCGAAAACGTCGAACGCCTAACCAATGTCGAGTCGGTGTACACACGGCCCGCTTGCGCATTCACGCCGTGTACGCGCATGATGAGTGGTTTACGGGGGATCTCATGAGAGTTTTCATCGCGCTTCTCTTCACGGTTGTAGCTTTCGCGCCCGAATACTCGCGCGCGGAGGAGTCAGAAACGCCGGCCGCCTCCCCGGCGCCGGTGGCGGAGAAGAAAAAAGCGAAACCCGCGGCCACCAAAAAGATCCCGAAGGACAAAAGCTGGAAGAAAGTGAAGAAGCCCGACCCTTCGGTCGAAGTTCCTCCCGCCCCCCTGCCTCGGAAGTGATAGGCATCCTTGTTCCAGCCTGGAACAGCCTTCTTAACCAAATCTAAATACTTAATATTAATATCTATTCTATCCTTTCGACCGAAACCTGACTCGCCACATTAGAGCATGCCCTACTAGCCTCGCGGATTTTGGCCGATACGGACTAGGAAGGAGTTTGTTTTGTTTCGCTTTTCCTCCACATACCGAGCGCTCAAAAACTGGGTAGGAAAAACCTACGACCAGGTTGCGCGCACGTTCGAGGGACGTCCGCCGGAAGGCTACGTTCCCGAGGGCGCGGTACGCCGGCGGAAAATTCTCTCGCGCACGGTTTTCAATCTGGTTTGCGCGGCCGTCGTCTCCGCTCTGCTCACGATTCCGCCGCCGAACGTGGATCCTGTGCCCGCTCTCACGCCCGGAGACATCTCGGCGAGCGACGTGCTCTCGCCCGTCACGGCGGAAGTCGAGCCCGATGCGCGCTCCAAAATCCGCCGCGAGGAGCTCGCCAAGCGAGTCGCGCCGATTTTCGACTACGATGACACGATCTTGAACGTGTGGCTCTCCAACTGGGAGCAGACGTTCAAGGCCATCCGCAAGGAGTTCTACGAGTCGGGCACGGCCCCGAAAAATGCTGAAGCCGCCTTCCTGGAAAAGCTCGGCACCCGCGTGGGCGAGCTCACCGGACAGGCCCTTCCCGCGAAAGATTTGCAGTACCTGCATCAGCAAGCGTTCGCGCCGTCCATCGAGCTCGCTTTCGTGAAAGTAGCCAAACGCCTGCAGGGCCGCCTGATGGCGGCGACCGATCTTTTCCCGTCCTACTACAGCACCGGCATCATCGTGCGGGAAGTGAACCGCTCGTTGCACGAAACGCTCATCCACGACGTCTCCCGCATCTGGAGCCTCGATCATGCGCGCGAGTTCCTGAATCACGTACCCACCATCGCCGCCGCCGGAGAGCGCGAGCCCGTTCAACGGGTGGTCGAGATGGTGAACAAAGTGGTCGTGCCCAATCTGAAATTCAACGCCTCCCTCACCCAGAAGCGCATCGCCTCCGCGCTGGGCACCGTGCAGCCCGCGATGGTGTCCGTGAAAGCGGGAGAAGTGCTCGTGCAGCGGGGCGAGAGAATTTCCGAGGACCAAGCGGAGTTGTTGAAGAAAATCGCGGAGCTCATGTCCCCGAAGAGCCGCTGGCAACAGTTCTTCTACCAGCTGCTGCTTGCGTTCGTTTTCTTCGGCGTGCTGTTCCGGCTATCGGTCACGCGCAAGGCGCTCTACCACCTGTCCCTTCGGGACTGCGTGTTTTTCATGTGCATGGCCTGCCTCTCCATCCTTCTCGTGAAGTACCCGCTGCCTTTCCTGAAGAGCATGCTGGAGGTTAGGTCGCTCAATCTCAAGTACGGCATCGAGTACGTGCTGCCCGTTTCCATGGGCGGCATCATCATTCACTTGATGATGGGCCGCGAGGCCGCCTACACGTTCGCCGTCTGCATGGGCCTTATCCTGGGCCAGCTCGTGGATACCGGATTCTTCTATTCCATCTGGACGATCGGCGTGACGGTGGCCGCCATCCGCAGCATCCGTTCCTGCAAGCAGCGCACGGACCTTTACCGCTGCGGCCTGTGGAGCGGTTTCGTCGGAGCGTTGCTGGTTCTAGCTCACTGCCTGACCCTATCTCTCGGGCATCAAGGCATTGATTTCACGGCGCTCGCCATCTCGGTGGGCATGTCGTTTCTGTCGGGCCTCATCGCGGCGATTCTCACCTCCGCGCTGATTCCGCCCCTCGAAGCTTTGTTCGGCTACACCACGAGCTTGAAACTGCTGGAACTTTCCAACTTCAATCATCCGCTCCTGCACTCTTTGATGATGAAGGCGCCCGGCACGTACCATCACTCGGTCATCGTGGGCAGCCTCGCCGAAATCGCCGCCGACGCCATCCGCGGCAACGGGCTTCTCGCCCGCGTCGCGGCCTACTACCACGACATCGGCAAGATGAATAAGCCGCTCTATTTCATCGAGAACCAGTCGCCGAACGACAACCCCCACGACCATCTCGCGCCCACGATGTCGGCGAAAATTCTCTTCTCGCACGTGAAGGCGGGAGTGAAACTCGCCCGCGAGCACAACTTGGGGAAGAAAATCACCGACATCATCGAGCAGCACCACGGCACGACGCTCATCGCCTACTTCTATAACAAGGCGAAGAAGGCGGAAAACGCGGAGATGGACCAGGTTTCCGAGGCCGACTTCCGCTATCCCGGCCCGCGCCCGCAAAGCCGGGAAGCCGCGATCGTCATGCTTGCGGATGCTTGCGAGGCCGCCACGAGGAGCATCGCCGAGCCCACTCCCTCGAAGATCGAGACGATGGTTCACTCCATCATCAACCGGCGCTTCCTCGAGGAGCAGTTCAATGAGTGCGACCTCACCTTCAGCGACCTCAAGGTTATCGAGCAGCACTTTACACGCACGCTGGTTTCGCTCTATCACCACCGTATCGAGTATCCGGGGCAGAAACCCGCCGGTCCGGTTGCGACCGGCGTACCCGTTACGCCCCTCAAAAAGAGTGGATGAGCTTCGTGCAGGTCGGTCCCTACCGCTTCCAAATCACCCTGACTTCGAAAACCCGGTTACCCGCGGGAGCGCGGGCGGTAATTCTGCGCGCGGCCAAGGGCGCGCTTGCCGGCATTCCGGCGCCCGTCCGCCGCAAAAAATTGAAACGCGGAAGGACTTACGCCCTTCACGTTTCTCTCGTGACTCAAAACGAGATGAAACGGCTCAATCACCACTACCGCGGTAAGAACAAGGTTACCGATGTTCTTTCCTTTTCCAGGCTGGAGGGGGCGGAGACCCCGCACCCCGAGGTAGGCGACGTGATTCTTTGCGCGGCCCGAGCGCGGGAACAGGCCGGCGACTGGGGAAATACTTACTTGGACGAGCTAGCGAGACTTACGGTGCACGGGGTTTTGCACCTCTTCGGATACGACCACGAACGCTCGGCCCGCGCCGAACATCTCATGTTCCGCCTTCAAGACCACATCCTCTATAAGCTTCCGCGCTAGCCCCCAGCCCGCCGTAGCCAAGTTGTAACCTTTCCCGGCTACGCTCTACTTATCCAACTTGAGCCCTTCACTTCACGGAGAGCGTATGCGCATCTATTGGATCTTGTGTGCCCTACTGGCCGTCGCCCCCGCCTTGGCCGAACGGGTTTCCTGCCCAACGGCCTTGGATGCCACCCGCTTTCCCAGCGCCTCGAGCCTCACCAGGCAAGTCGCTTGGATGAACTCCCTGGGTCCCCGCTACAGCGGAAACGCGGCCCATCGGGCTTTCACGAATTTCGTGGCGGACGAAATGAGCCGGCTTGGATTGTCCGTCACCCGGGACACCCAGTACTACACGCGACGGGATATTCGAAATTGGACCCTGTCCGTTTCCGAAGGACCGTTCACGATTCCGCTTCCGGTGGCTTCTTACGTCGCGGGCTCGGGACTCGGCACCGTGAGAGCGGAGATCGCTTACGTTCACGCAGGAAGCTGGCTCGATTACTTGCGAACGGACGTAAAAGGAAAGATCGTCGTGCTCGATTTGGATCTGAGAAACGATCCGCAGGCCCTCTACAATCTAATTCTCCTCTACCAAAACGATCCAGCCCCCAAACCGCCGAAGGATAAAAAATTCCACTTCCCGCAGTCCGCCATCGGCATCGCCCACCTCGTGGAGCAAGCCGCGAGTAAGGGCGCCGTGGGCGTCGTAGTCGTACTGAGTGGATCGCCGGCGAACGCCGCCGGACACTATTGGGGCTGGGGAGGCCCGCCCTCCAAAGTGCCCGCCGTCATGGTCGATCGGGTAGTTGGAGCTTATCTCTCGGCTCCTCGCTCAAAAGCCCCGAAAGTGACTCTTCAAGTGAGCGGCGCCGATATTGCGGATACCTCGACGGACATGGTGGTCGCCACTCTGCCCGGAGCCCATTCGGACGAAGCGCTCATCGTGAACACCCACACCGACGGCCCCAACGCTTTCGAGGACAACGGAGGCATCGGAATGATCGCCATGGCCGAGTACCTGTCTCGGTTGCCTTTGGCTTGCCGTAGAAAGGAAATCCATTTCGTTTTCGCGACCGGCCACATGGACATGGAGGTCGAGTCCGTGGATAGATTCATGAAGCGGTTTCCCGATGTGATCGCACGCACCACGGCCGCGGTCACGGTCGAGCATCTGGGGGCGACTGGGTGGGCGGATGACGGAACGGCCTACAGACCCACTGGATATCCCTACGCCGCGGAAGTATTCGCTTCCAACGCGAAGACGGTGGCCGTGCTGTTATCGGCGATTCAGGAACAGAAGTTCTCCTCGGTGAAAGTGCTGAACGGAAGCCTGCTTTTCATAGGCGAGGGAATCGACCTGCAGAAGGCGGGCGTTCCTACCATCGGCTACATCCCCATGCCGACCTATCTGGCTTCCTGGGCGAGCCACGGACAAATCGACAAATTCGACGGCACTCGAATGGCTCACGAGGTCCGCCTTATGACGGCGTTGGTCCGTAAGCTCGACGCCATGCCGGCGGGGCCTCTACGATAAGGACTAGTAACCGGGGAGAAATCCTTCGGGCGGCTGGTAGACGAAAGGCGTCTTGGCGAGGTTTCCGCCGAAGTTGACGTTGTAATCGGTTTTCCCGCCTCTAGTGAAGATGAAGGGGTACATGGGCTCGAAGGCCTCCACCCCAAGCTCGACTCCACCGATTCCCGCCTCGGGATCCACTCCTTCGGCGAAACGGCCGTTGCGGCTGATGTAGATGAGGCCTTCGTCGAGATCGAGGGCAAAGCCGATGACCTCGTTGCTATTGAGCTTGGTCGCCCAAGCGCCTCCCGCCGCGGTACCGAGCGGATTCTGCGTGGAACCGAGCGGAGCCACGCCGACCCGCTCAATCTGCGCCGTGCCCTGACGAGTACGGACCTCGTAGTAATACTTCCCGCAGCTGCGTCCCAAGCTCGATCGAACCGCTCCGCCCCCGTGCAAGAAGCCGACGCCAAGCTCGTCCGCGAGGATTTTGAGATCCTCGGGAACAGCCGGAGCTCTCGCCAGAACGAGCTTCGACTGGCCCAAGCGAGACTCGCCGATGCCGCACTTCTCGTTACAGTTTTGAGTCAGAAAATTGTAGTGCGAGGCGGGGGTCTCGGGCGCATCCGGCCCGGCGTTGGGAGACCCGGCGGGAGCAACCACGCAGGAACCTCGAATCGACGCGACGGAGTAAGGGATCTCGAACCTCTTACCGACCGCGCATCCCTGGAAAGAAGCTTCCGTATGCTCAGCCGTCCGCCGGACGTCGTGAATCATCCGCGGGAAATTTCCTCCGAGAGTGGAGTGGATGGACTCCCAGCCCGAGGCCCAAGCCTGCAATTGGCTTCTCTCCACCGGAACGCCCGCCGGAACGCCCGATATCTGGGCTTCGACGGGAACGTTGAGTCCGGGAACGAGATTCATCAGAAAAACTTTTCCCAACACCGCTCCGGATTGCAGCTGGATCCTCCAGCGATCGACCTGCCCGGAGAGAAGAACCAAAGTGACCGGCTCGTCGGAAGGCTTCACCACCACGAGAACCTCTCGCGCCCTCGAGTTACCGCCGTACTTGTAGCCGACCGAGCTCGCCAGAACGTGCATGTTCTTCGCCTGCGGAAAGCGCGCCGGAACCCGGTGGCACGGGCCGACGTCGACGAGAATTTTCACGTCGTACTCCGCGGTTCCCGATTTGTATTTGTAAGCAAACTCGTCGAGGCCTTCGAAGTCCTTCTTCGGCTCGTACCGAAGGCGATCGTCGCCAAGAATCGTGACCGAGCCTTGCTCGGGGGCGGTGAGAAGAGAAAGATCGCTGACCTGCTTGTCCTCGGAAGCCGGAAACTCCACGGACTCGTTGCTGACCACGCGAAGCTCGCGCGTGATTCCGTAACCCGAACCGTTTCCACCACTCTCTAAGGAGGGACGCGCGGCGACCACGCCGGAACGAGTCTCGGAAGACCCGGGCGAGAGGCAGCCCGAAAGCAGGGGGAGCCAAGCCAGAATGGCGACGAGCAGGCTCAGATTTTTGCCAAGGAAGTTCAAGGGGTTACCTCGAAACGAACGGGGTGGGTATGAATACAGCATACGCTGCGATGCATCGAATCCAGACTAAGAAAGTTGATTAGATCGACTGAAACCTCGACGGAGCAAACCCTTCCGAGTTCAAGCGCTTAGCGGGGCGTCGAAAGGGCTCTTCACCTCCCGGCCGTCCCCTACCGATGGATCGGTAGTGAGCTGGGATCAGGACACGTTAGAGAGGTTGAAGCAGTGGCTGCGCACCGGGGAATCCGGCCGCGTTCTGCTTCAGCTGCGAAAGCGATCCTCCGCGCAGCTGCCGCAACGGCTGCGCGCGGAGTTCGCCGACGTCGCCCGCCAGGCCGGAGCTCCTCAGCTGTCGCTCCGTTGGCTGAGCCCTACGGTTCGCCCTACCCGCGGCCGCGCTCCAAGCGCGACCCCCAGGGAAGTCAGCGTCTACGCAGCGTCGCTCGTGAAAATCGGAGCGACCGAGGAAGCTCTCGGACTACTCGAGGAGATTGAAGCGAAGGACGATCCGGAAAGCCTTCTCTTCAAAGCCCACGCGTATATTGCGCAATGGGATTACGCGAAAGCCATTCCCGTTCTGGAAACATTGCTCGCCGGGCATGATCTGCCCCCCGAACGTCAGCTCGTCACGAAGCTCAATCTTCTCGCGAGCCTCATCGTCGAAGCCCGGTTTCCGGAAGCGGTAAAACTTCTGGAATGGCTGGACACGCAAAGCGCGGCGCCGGCGTTTCACTTTTACCGCGCCATCGTGATGGAGCTCGCCGCTCAGCTTTCGATCCGCCGCAAAGACTGGAGCTCGGCCGAAAACTTTCTAAAGCAAGGCGAAGCCTTGGTGGGAAACCGCGCAAGCCTTCAGGCCTTCTTCCTGCGCAAGTGGACTCTAGTCATGGAAGCCAGGCGGCAGGGAGATTTCGAACCGTTCAAAGCGCGCTGGAACAAACTCCGGCAGGAAGCCGAAGGGTTGAAACACTGGGAGAGTCTGCGGGATCTCGATCATTTGAAGGGCACCCTTCTGGAAGACAAGAAGGTCCTCCTGCATCTCTACTTCGGAACCCCTTTCGAGTCATTTCGCGTCCGCCTTTTTCAAGGAACCACCCCGCTTTCGATTCCGGAGTCGTACGGGTGGCGTCTCGGAAAAATGGGCGGAACGCCCGTGAAGGTGGATTGTTTGAAGCTCGCTTCCGATTCGGGGCTAAAACCTTGGTCCAATCACTCGAAGCTTCTCGCTCTTCTGACTTCGGACTTCTATCGCCCGCTGCGAGTGGGCATGCTCCACGCCGGGCTCTACCCCAAAGAATATTTCAATCCCGACAGCTCTCCCCGGCGCGTCTATCAGGCGCTCGCGGAGTTCCGCCGGTTTCTGACCGCCGCGAAGTTACCAATCGAGACCCGCATCACCAGCGGAGGCTATCAGCTGGCCTCCGACGAACCTGCCCTCGTGGTCGTTCCGCGAACCAGCCGATGGAAGGAGCTCGACCCCCTGAGCCGGCTTCAAGAAAAATTCCCTTCCAGCCAATTCAATGCTCAACAGGCCAGTGAGCTTCTGGGCTGCTCCCGAGCGACGGTTTCCCGGTTGCTCCGGGAAGCGGTCGAGGAAAAACGACTCGTCCGCTCCGGCGGGGGGCCCGAGACCCGCTTCTCGTTCGAAGTCCCCGTCAAAAAAGCCGCCTGATTAAATCAACCCGCCCCGCCAATGGTGAACGGTCCCGGCTCGGGACGTGTGCAACGCCACTCGCCCTGACGACGAACGCCGCCGCCCTTCCTCACCTGATCCGAAGCGGTGAAACCGCTGCAAGAAAAAGCGGGTTCCGTTTGCTGGACCCCCTTCAGGAGACTGAGTCTTGCCGAATCGTTGCCCCGAGCGTTTAGGCTCGCCTCCCAGTCCCGGCACTGCCGCTCGTTCATGGTCACCGGCCCCCGCCTCGGAACCGAGACGATCTCGCGTCCATCCATCTCTCCTCCGACGGCAATGCAGGCGCACGTGCAAGACGAGAAAGTGAAATAGACGTTGCCCGCGCCGTTTCCGGCTCCGTCGGCCAAAGCCGGCGTGCCGCCGAGGTATCCGAGATAGAGAAAACCAAGAGTCAGAAAAATTCGCATGGGGTTCTCCTTTATGAGTCCAGCATACGGCGGCGGGCCTACGGGCGGTTTCAAGAAAACTGACCGGATAGAGAATCCCTTGGGCGCCCCCCGGCGATCTAGTCATTTTTCTTACCTCAGGCCCCCACCAGTTCCTGGAAGAATCGTTCATGAAGGAGGTGAAAAATGTCCGTCCGCCGCCGCCTCGCCTGTGAAAAAGGATCTTTCGTCCTCTGGGGCATGATTTTCCTCGCCCTTTTTGGGGGGCTGTCCGTCGCCTTCAGTTCTCAGTTCATCGTCGCCAAACGAGCGAACTTCGCCTACTCGGAAAGAGGAGCCCGTCTCGACCTCTTCGACTTTCTGAAGTACGCCTCAGATTGCCACCGCAGCTTCCCCGTCTCGTGCATTGCCGGTGCCCCCGTCGTGCTCAGACCCACGCTCGCCGGAGGCACTCCCATAGTCGAAGACTCCAGCCAAGGCGCGACCCGAATTGGCCCTTTCTTCGTCCGCGCCACCTGTTCGGTCAACGGTCCCGCCGGACACTCGGCGGACGTCGAAATTTCGCAAGACGGTTCCAATTGGAAAAACGCGGGGGTGCTCACATGCGCCATTCTCTGAAGGAAACTGGTCAGTCGCTCCCGGGTCTAATGATGGGAGTCGCCCTCATCGGACTCTCCGGGGTGCTCGCGAGCCGGATGGTAGTCTCCCGCAAAGTTCAGAGCGTTCACTTGTCGGTCGAAGGTAAGGTCGAAGACTTGCGCAATTACGTTCGCAACTCTTTGAGCTGCACCAACACCATCAGCGGTCAGATGCCCGCGTGCAGCTCGGGCGGATTCGTTCTGCCCAAAGACGAGCAAGGAAACGTGCTTCAAGGCGCGGGAGGTTCGACCCTCGCCCATTGGGAAATCCGGGCGAGATGCCGACAGGTCGACGGACACTTCCGCCTGCAAGTCGAGTACAAGAGCCGGGGCGAAGGCGCCGCGATCTATGCGTCCTCCGCGGTCTGGCAGCCGGCGTGGCACGATCTCTTCCGCGGCATTCCGCGCTCGTGCGGCGTCTTCAAAGTATTGAGCACGTGGGTGGGAGACTCTCCCGTGGAAGTCGGGCACGGAAACGAGGATCTAATCGTTCCTCCCCGGGGCGTTCTCTTCCAATGGCAGGACCGCAACGCCTTCATCAACCCGCTCACACCCGCCGATTTC